>JAIEQG010000019.1 GCA_019747905.1 Burkholderiales bacterium | reverse complement strand
ACACGCTCGGATCACCCCGTGTCGGGCGCCATCGCCGAATATTGGTCGGCCAACTCGGACGGCTGGCCGATGCCGGCAGTGGACACGGTGGAGGCGATTCCAGGCCGCGGCATCCAGGCCTTCCTCGATGGGCGACGGCTGATGCTCGGCAACCACCGGTTCATCGAAGAAGCTAACGCGTGCTCGCCGGCCACGGAAGCGGCGCTGGAGCGCCTCGAATCGGAAGGCAAGACCACCGTGATCCTCGCGCGCGATGGTGCCGCCGTGGCCGTGATCGCCGTCGCCGATCCGGTGCGCGAGACGAGTCGCGAAGCGATTGCATCGCTGCATGGTCTCAATGTGCGCACGGTGATGCTGTCGGGTGACAACCCGCGGACCGCTGGTGTGGTGGGCGCCCTGGTCGGCATCGACGACGTGCGCGGCGGACTTCTGCCGGAACAGAAGCTCGAGGCGATGTCGGAACTCGTCCGCGAGTACGGCACGGTCGGCATGGTGGGCGACGGCATCAACGACGCACCCGCCCTGGCCGGTGCGGGCATCGGCTTCGCCATGGGCGCAGCGGGAAGCGACACCGCCATCGAAACGGCGGACGTGGCGCTGATGGACGACGATCTGCGGAAGATTCCGGAACTGATCCTGCTGAGCCGGCGCACCCACGCCATCCTGATCCAGAACATCACGATCGCACTCGGCATCAAGTTCGTGTTCCTGGTGCTGGCGGTCCTGGGCAAATCCACCCTCTGGATGGCGATCTTCGCGGACCTGGGCGCGAGCCTGATCGTGGTGGCGAACGGCTTGCGGCTGGCGTATCAGGCGAAGTCAGATACGTCGCTGCCATCACCTCGTGCGGTGGGCGCTTCGCCACTACGGTGAATCGCAGCCTCAAGTACTCGTGCGTGCATCATGCCCACGAAGCCAACGTCAACCAAGAAAGGAACAGACGTGGATTGGAATCAGGAAGGACTAATGGCTTTGCGCGTTGTCCTTGCTGTCGTGCTCGGAGGACTCATTGGCCTTGAGCGAGAGTGGCACAGGCGCGAAGCCGGTGTCCGCACGTATGGTGCCGTATCCCTCGGCGCATGTGTCTTCGCGCTCCTGTCCACCCATGTTTCCGGCGGGAACAACCCGCATGTGATCGCCGCAGGTGTGGTCACCGGCATCGGCTTCCTCGGCGCCGGCGTCATCATGCACGATCGCGGCAACGTCCTCGGCCTGACCACGGCTGCGACCCTCTGGGCAACGGCCTCCGTGGGCCTCGCCACCGGATACGGGATGTATACGCTTGCGTTGTTGGTCGCGATGATCGTGTTCGCACTGTTGAGCGCGCATCATCTGCCCGGTTGGTCGCGCTTGAAGATGTCCAACGACCCGATGGCCGCGCAGAACGAAGAAGCGAAACGATCGCGGACTTCCGACGACACGGAGCAGCGCCGTTGACCGATCGTGCCATGGGGATTCTCCCGATCGACGAAAGACGGAATCGGTGAAGTGGGCCGTTCGATCTACCGAGGCAGGACGCTGAACTTGATCGACTACGATGACGAACTCGCTTTGAGATCGAGAATGGCACCTGCACGCGGGATCGACACCGTAGAGGAGTTCCTGCGCCTGGGGAGTTATCGTTCCCGCGCTTCATCCCAGCCAGATCAGGAGGTCTCGCTGTGACAGACAAACTTCGCCTGGATGTTCCGATCCTGTTGCCGGATTCCCCGGACGCCGCAGACGGCTGTGTGAAACGGCTCATTGCGCAGTTGCGCGGCCGAGAAGGGATCGAAGAGGTTCACGTCATCCCCGCCATCGCCAGCGAGGCCGCACGACTGTGTATCCACTACGACCCGGAACGCATGTCGCTCTCTCGTATCCGCGAGATTGCGATGCGTGCCGGGGCGCGGATCACGCAACGGTTTGGCCACGTGCTATGGCGGGTGGACGGTATTGCGCATCCGCGTCGTGCGCGTATGGTTTCGGAACGTCTTCGTTCGCTCCCGGGCGTGCTGGAAGCCCAAGCGGGCGCTACTGGCTTGGTGCGCGTCGAGTTCGACCGTGAGCGCAGTTCCGAGCAGGCGATCCAAACCGCGCTGGCCGGACTCGGAATCCACCCGGCAAATGCCACCCCGCCGACAGCACCGACAAATAGCGTCGCGACCGCCGCGCCCGGAGGCGACGACCAAGGCCACGGCGAGCACAAGGGCGACGACAAGGAACATGGGCACGCGCATGCCGGCCTGCTTGGCCCCAACACGGAACTGATCTTCTCCGTGTTGTGCGGCGCGCTGTTGGCGATCGGCTACGCGGTCGAAAAGTTCGCCGTTGCAGCGCCGCAGTGGCTGCCCACCGCCTGCTACATCACAGCCTATGTGTTCGGGGGGTTCTACACGCTGCGCGAAGCGGGCGACAACCTGCGTCTCAGGAAGTTCGAGATCGACACGCTGATGCTGGTGGCTGCCGCAGGTGCGGCGGCGCTCGGCGCGTGGGCGGAAGGCGCATTGCTGTTGTTTCTGTTCAGCCTCGGTCACGCACTCGAAAACTACGCGATGGGTCGTGCCAAACGGGCGATCGAAGCCTTGGCCGAACTCACCCCGCGGATCGCCACCGTACGCCGCAACGGCGAAACACGTGAGGTGCCCGTGGAGGAGCTCGTCGTGGGCGACGTCGTGCTCGTCAGGCCCAATGAAAGGCTCGGCGCGGACGGTTTTGTCGTCAAGGGAACGTCCAGCATCAATCAAGCGCCGGTGACCGGCGAGAGCATCCCTGTCGACAAACGCCCCGTCGACGATGTCGAGGCCGCTCGCGGCAAGCCCGATTCCGTCGAGTCCGCGTCGCGTGCCTTTGCAGGCACGATCAACGGTGCGGGCGCGATTGAGGTAGAGGTCACCCGCCTATCCGGCGAAAGCGCGCTGGCCCGGGTGGTACAGATGGTCAGTGAAGCCGAAACACGGCGATCGCCGACTCAGCGCTTGACCGATAAGTTCGAGCGCATCTTCGTGCCGGTCGTCCTGGCGCTCGCGATCGTCCTGCTTTTTGCCGGGCTCGTGATCGATGAGCCGTTCAGTGCGAGCTTCTATCGCGCCATGGCGGTGTTGGTCGCAGCCAGCCCGTGCGCGCTCGCGATCGCGACGCCCAGCGCCGTGCTCTCTGGCGTAGCGCGCGCGGCTCGGGGTGGGGTCTTGGTAAAGGGTGGTGCGCCGCTCGAGGACCTGGGTTCCCTCAAAGCCATGGCGTTCGACAAGACCGGTACGTTGACGGAAGGCCGACCTCGCATCACCGACGTGGTGCCGGCTGAAGGTGTCTCGGCAGAAGAGCTGCTGAGGGTCGCCGTGGCCGTGGAGCAACTCAGCGATCATCCTCTTGCGGCGGCGATCGCTCGCGATGGGCGGGAGCGGCTGGGCGGCAGTGCCGTTGCGCAGGCCCGGGATCTGAAGAGCCTCACCGGACGTGGCGTAATGGCCACCCTCGATGACAAGCCGGTCTGGATCGGCAAGGCCGAGATGTTCGGCGTAGATGGCATTGCACCGCTGACCGCGGCGTCGGCCAGCGCCATCGAAACAATGCGTGTCGGCGGCCGCACGACCATGGTTGTCCGCTTTGGCGACCAGGACCTCGGGGCAATCGGCTTGATGGATACACCGCGGCCGGCAGCACGCGAAGCGTTGAAACGGCTGCGCGCGCTTGGGATCACACGGATGATCATGATCTCCGGGGATCACCAGAAAGTTGCCGACGCCATTGCGAAGGATGTCGGACTCGACGAGGCCTGGGGCGACCTGATGCCGGAGGACAAGGTCAAGGCAATCCGCGACCTGCGCGCGCAGGACAAAGTCGCGATGGTAGGCGACGGCGTGAACGACGCGCCGGCGATGGCCAATGCGACGGTGGGGATCGCCATGGGTGCAGCCGGTTCCGATGTGGCACTGGAGACCGCAGACGTGGCCCTTATGGCCGACGATCTGCAGCACCTGCCATTCGCCGTCGGACTCAGCCGCAGGACCCGCTCGGTGATTCGCCAGAACGTGTTCGTCAGCCTGGGGGTGGTCGCACTGCTGGTACCGGCGACGATCTTGGGCCTGGGGATCGGTCCGGCGGTGGCCGTACACGAAGGTTCGACGTTGCTCGTCGTGTTCAACGCACTGCGCCTACTCGCGTATCGCGATTGAAGCATCACGAGCGTTTGCCACCACCGGTCCCAGACGCTGGAGGGAAGGAGGCCGTACATCATGATTCTCGACAAGATCGTCCGCTACTTCTCCGAGTCCACTCAGGCACTCAATTTGCGCGCCCGGCGCAGCGAAGTGCTGGCAAGCAACATCGCGAACGCCGACACGCCGCACTACAAGGCACGGGACCTCGATTTCCGTTCCGCGCTCACGAGTGCGATGCAGAAATCCGACCTCCTCCTGACGCAAACCCATGATGCGCATCTCGATCCGCGCCCAGCGGCCCCGGGTTCGTTCAGACTTCAGTACCGCATACCGGCCCAGGCGTCGATCGACGGCAACACCGTCGAGGTTGACGCCGAAGTCGGTCGCTACTCCGACAATGCACTGCGGTATCGGGCGGCGCTGACGTTCATCAATGAAGAGATCAGCCACGTCAGGACAGCCATCAAGGGCGAGTAGCCTCGATATCGCGGCAGTGGCCGCTCGAGCACGCGAGGCCCGACCGACGCCCCGGTTTCCGGCGCAAACTCCAGCGCGACAGCGCGCAACCGCGCGCTGCCTCATGCTCAGCAAATCGTAGTGTTTCACGTTGAATTCTAAAGGTCTTCGCGTTCTGGCCGATACTTGAGCACGTGTGCTAGCATGAGTCGGTCGGATTGCCCGTTGAGACATGCGCTTCTTCGTTGCACTGCTGCTGACGATTCTCCTACCCACCCAAACCACATGGGCGGTGGTACAAGGCTTGCCGCATACGGACGCATCCGTTTCAGACCTCTGGGTCCATGAGCATTGGGATCCGGTGGTGGGCGACGCAGCGCCTGGCGATTCCGACGGGCACGACGTTGGTGCAATGGACACCTACTCCTCGGGTGATGACGCGGGCAGCTCTACGAGTCCACATAGCGCCCATTACCATCCGGTTCTCTCGTTTGTCGGGCTTGAACCGCATTCGTGTTCGATTCTCGTTGCGAGCGACAGACGGCTCGCAAGCGGCTCGTCGTTCTTCCGCTCGCGCGTACCGCCCCCGCTCGACCGCCCGCCTGCCGACGGTCGCTAGACGACCTGGATCGACGGTCTATTGCGGTCGCTTCGTCTGGTTGACGATTCGTCCGTACCCGTAGGGCCGTCGATCCGGTAGCCGGCAGCGGTCTGCCTGGCATCGGTCGCGAGATCGATCGCCGCAGTCCGTATTGATTCGCGGTTCGTCGTTACGAGGACGCCCATGCGACGCCTGTTGCTTCGCGTTTTGCGATCCCGCGCGCGGTCTGTGCGGTTGATTTCGGTTGTGCTTGCTGTCTACAGCGTCACGGTTCAGGCCGAACCGGCTCCACCCTTTCCTCAACTATTGATGCAGGCCGGGACCTCGCCGCGCTTGCTGGAGAGCGAGGAATACATCCGGCGTGCCGAAGGGTTCGCTCGCCAGGCGACAGCGCGCCCGAACCCTTGGGTCGGCGCCTTGACGGACAACATCGCGGCCACCGGCCCGTACGCCCGCATCGCACCTGCCGAAACCACTCTTCAGTACAGTCAGCCGATCGAGTTGGGCGACAAGCGCGCGGCACGCATCGCAGCCGGTGAGGCCGGCGTAGGGTCGGCAAAGGCGCGCTACCGTGAGGTGAGGATCGCCTTCGCCCATGAACTTGCGCGCGCCTATGGCGCTGCCGAGCATGCCGGCGGACGCATCGCATTGATCGAGGATGAAGTTGCCAATGCCAACAACGACCTGCGTGCCGCGCGGGCATTGGTGGATGCCGGACGCGAGGCGCGGCTGCGGTCGCTGCAGGCCGAAGCGGCGGTCAACGCGCTGCAGGCCGAACTCGACGGCGCGAGGGCTGCACGCGTAGGTGCCTTGGCACGCCTGTCAGCCCTCGTCGGGGGCGGCGCACAGTACGACGGTGTTGCCGACACCCTGCTCGATCGGGGCGCATATCGCGGCATGCGCACCGTCAACCCATCCGAGAGTGCTGCCTACCTTACGGCCGTCGCGGAACGGGACGAAACCGAACAACGGGTTGTTGCCGAACGCAAACGCACCCTCCCCGACTTGACCGCGTCCGTGGGCGTGCGCAGCGACTTCACCAACAACAACGCCCTGGTGGCCGGTGTATCGATCCCACTTCGTATCCTCGATCGCAATGAAGGCAACATCGCCGCAGCGTTGGCAAACTACCACGCCGCTCAGGCGCGGGCCGCGATCGCCAGAAATGAAACGGAAGCACAAGCCCGCTCCGTCCCCCTGCAGCTCGGTGCGGCGGAGGCGAGCCTCGACGCCGCGCTCCTTGCCGAAAGCACGGCACAGGAAGCCTATCGCCTCGCGCGAATCGCGTATGACGCCGGCAAGTCGTCCTTGCTGGAGCTTGTCTCATCCCGCCGAAGTCTCGGCATGGCACGCAGGATGGTGCTCGACGCACGACTCGCTCGCCTCGAAGCCATCGCCGCATTGGCGCGGTTGCAGAACCGAACCGTTCTCGGAGATCCGATCCCTTGAAGATGCCCCGTATTCGTTCCCTCATACCGTTCGCATTGCTGCTGGTGGCGGTGTTCGCCGCGGGTATTGGCGTTGCATGGGTGTCGTTTCCGCCATCGCCACGGGACGAGGTCGCGCCTGCCGTAGACAAGCTCGAAGCCGCAGCATCGACGGACGCGGTGTCGATGTCCGATGCCGAGATTGCGGCATCGGAGATCGGCGTCGTGCCCGCAACCACGGTTGACTTGACGTCGAACATCCTTGCATCCGGTACCGTCGCATCGACCCCGGGCGCCGAGGCCGTGTTGACCACGCGGGCTGCCGGCACCATCGTACGTGTCGGCAAGCGCATCGGCGATCCGGTGCGCAAAGGCGAAGTGATCGCCCTGGTCGAAAGCCGCGATGCTGCGGCGATCGCCGCCGAGCGCAGTGCAGCGGACGCTCGCGTGGAACTTGCCCGCAGGCAGTTGGAGCGCGAGACAAGACTCTTGCAGCAAGGTGTGTCGCCCCGCGCCGACTACGAAACTGCAGAGGCGAACCTGGGGGTGGCCGTAGCCGAGGCTCGCCGCGCTGCAGCCGCCGAAAGGGTGGCGGGCGTGGCGTCGGATGGTCGCTCGGCAGCAGTCGTAAGTCCGATCGACGGCCGGATCACCCGTGCTTTCGGCAACCTGGGAGCTTACGTGCAAGCCGACGTCGAGCTGTTCCGTGTTGTCGACGCGCGCAGGCTGCAAATCGAAGCAAGCCTCCCGCCGGCGGATGCAGCGAGAATCCAAGCCGGTGACCCGGTGGAGGTCTCTGCGGCGAGCAGCCCGACGCTTCAAGGTCGCGTGGTTACCTCGACCGGGGCTGTCGACCCGGCGACACGACAAGCCACCGTCGTGATCCTGCCTGCCGATGGCGCATCGGCACTCGTGCCCGGTCAGTTGGTGCGTGTCCGCATCCTGGCTCGCGGCAATGACGGCTCACCGACCATCACCGTCTCGCAGGACTCCGTGCAGACGCTGCGAGGGCGCAGCGTCGTCTTCGCACGTACTCGACAAGGTTTCGAGGCCAGAAACGTGCAGCTTGGCCGCCGGAGCGCGGGCATGGTGGAGATCCTCGCCGGAATAGAGCCGGGTACGCCGATCGCCAGCGCAAACGCGTTCCTGCTCAAGGCGGAACTGGCCAAGGAGACGTCGCAATGATCGATCGCATCCTTTCGGTGTCGGTTCGACGACGTTGGTTGATTGCCTTTCTCACCGTCCTGATCGTCGTATTCGGACTCTGGCAGGCGACCTTGCTGCCGATCGACGCGGTGCCGGATGTGACGAACAAGCAGGTGCAGGTGAACACCTTCGCACCGCGATTCGGCCCGCAGGATCTGGAGAAACAGGTCACGTTTCCGATTGAAACGGCATTGGCTGGCATTCCCGGGCTCGAGATGACCCGATCGATCACGCGAAACGGTTTCAGCCAGGTTACGGCGGTGTTCACCGACCGAACCGACATCTACTTTGCGCGGCAGCAAGTTACCGAGCGACTGATACGCGCCACCGAGACGCTGCCGGGCGGCGTGCAGCCTCAACTCGCACCCGTCACGACCGGCCTCGGCGAAATCTTCATGTACAGCGTCGCCTTTGCCCACCCGGGCGGGGTCGGGGCAAACGCGCGTGCCGGCGTTCCGGGCTGGCAGCCGGATGGGTCGTACCTGACGCCGGAAGGCGAGCACCTCGGAACGACCGTGGCCTTGGCCGGGTACCTGCGAACGGTCCAGGACTGGGTCATTCGCCCCCAGATGCGCACGGTGAAGGGTGTGGCCGGTGTCGATTCGAACGGCGGCTACGTGAAGCAGTATGTCGTGGAGCCCGATCTGACTGCGCTTCGCACCTATGGCGTGTCATTCGTCGAGCTGTCCGAAGGACTCGCCCGATCGAACCTCTCGGTCGGGTCGAACTATGTGCGCCGCGCGGGCGAGAGCTTCCTGATCCGTGCCGATGCGCGGCTCCGCTCGCTGACGGACGTGGAAGATGCGGTGATCGCGACGCGGGCAGGCATTCCTGTCCGCGTTCGCGATGTGGGCCGTGTGATCGTCGGCGGCGCCGTTCGCACCGGCGCAGGCAGCCAGATGGGCTCGGAAGCAGTGATTTCGACCATCCTGATGCTGACCGGTGAGAACAGCCGCACCGTGGCCATTCGTGTCGCGGCCAAACTGGAGAGTATCAGCGCGTCACTCCCGCCGGACGTGGTGACCAAGGTTGCGTACAACCGATCCAAACTGGTCAATGCCACCATAGAGACCGTCGCAACGAATCTGGTGGAAGGGGCGTTGTTGGTGATTGCAGTCCTGTTCGCGCTCCTTGGCAACGTCCGCGCGGCGCTGATCACGGCGGCGGTCATTCCCATCACCATGCTGATGACCGCCGCCGGCATGTACCGGGCTGGCGTGTCCGGCAATCTCATGAGCTTGGGCGCCCTCGATTTCGGACTCATCGTCGATGGGGCAGTGATCATCGTCGAGAACGCTTTGCGTCGTCTGTCCGAACGTCAAGCAATCGAAGGTCGGCCTCTGGCCCTCGAGGAGCGCCTGGAAGAAACGACGCTGGCTGCACGCGAGATGGTACGCCCCACCGTGTATGGCCAGGCAATCATCCTCCTCGTGTTCGTGCCACTGCTCACTTTCCAGGGCGTGGAGGGCAAGACGTTCGGCCCGATGGCCATCACGCTGATGATCGCTCTAGCAAGCGCCTTCGTACTTTCGATTACGTTCGTGCCCGCGATGGTCGCGCTCCTGGTGCGCGGACGCATCACGGAGACCGAGGTGAAGCCCATACGCTGGTTTAAGGCGCGCTACCTGCCCCTGCTCGCATGGGCGGTCGCACACCCGATTCCTGTGGTGACCGTCGCCGCGACGACGTTTGGACTGGCCGTCGCGCTGTTCACCACCGTCGGAGAGGAGTTCATGCCGCAGCTGGACGAAAAGGACGTGATTGTCACGGCTTTCCGGGTTCCCTCAACGTCGGTCGAGCAGTCCAAAGACATGCAGCTTCGAATCGAGAAGGCTCTCGCAAGCCTTCCGGAGGTGGCGTTCGTGTTCTCCAAGACCGGCAACGCCGATCTCGGGACGGACCCGATGCCCCCGAACGCGTCGGACACCTACGTTATCCCGAAGGACGAAAGTGAATGGCCGCCTGGGGTGCGGACCAAGGAGGACCTGCTCCGCCGGATGCAGGAGAAGACACGGCCGCTCATCGGCAGCCGTTGGGAGATACAGCAGCCGATTCAGATGCGTTTCAACGAGCTGATCGCCGGGGTTCGGTCGGACGTCGCCATCAAGCTCTACGGCGAGGATCTGGAAGCCATGAACGCGACGGCGATCCGCATTGCCTCCATTCTCAAGGCTGTTCCGGGCGGCGCGGACGTTCAAGCTGAACAAACCCTTGGAGCGCCGACTTTCGACATCCGCGTCGACCGCCAGGCTGCCGGACGATACGGGTTGCCGGTGGAGGAGATTGCAGCGACCATCGCTGCCGCGCTCGGGGGAAGGCAGTCCGGTGTGCTGTTCGAAGGCGATCGTCGCTTCGACGTGGTAGTCCGCCTGCCGGACTCGCTGCGCGACGATGTCGAGGTTCTCGGGACAATTCCGGTCATGCTGCCATCGAATGGCGGTACGACCGCCTCCTCCATTCCGTTGCGCGAAGTGGCGCGCTTCGACTACACCGAAGGTCTCAACCAGATACGGCGCGAAAACGGCAGGCGAGTGGTCATCGTGCAGGCCAATGTCCGTGAGCGCGACCTGGGCGGGTTCGTCGCCGAAGCGAAGGCCCGCATCGCCGAGGTTCCCCTACCGCCGGGCACGTTCTCGGCTTGGGGCGGGCAGTTCGAGAACCTGGAGTCCGCGTCCGCGCGATTGGCCATCGTCGTGCCCATGTGTTTCGTGCTCATCTTCGCGCTGCTCTTCATGGCTCTTGGCGGCACCGCGCCCGCGCTGGTGGTGTTCACGGCCGTACCGATGGCACTGGCGGGAGGTGTCTTCGCCATGTGGTTGCGTGGAATCCCGTTTTCGATCAGCGCCGCCGTAGGCTTCATCGCGCTTTCAGGCGTCGCCGTGCTGAACGGGCTCGTCATGATGAGCGCGATCCGCCATCGCATCGACGGCGGCCAAGCCGTCCCGGCTGCCGTCGTCTCAGGAGCGCTGGAGCGCGTGCGTCCGGTGCTGATGACGGCATTGGTCGCGAGCCTGGGCTTCGTACCAATGGCCATCGCGACCGGCACGGGAGCCGAAGTCCAGCGCCCGCTTGCAACAGTAGTCATCGGTGGACTGATCACATCCACGCTGCTCACGTTGTTCGTCTTGCCTGCGATATCCGCCGTCGCGCTGCGCAAGTATGCGCGCCCGCTCGATGCGCCAACGGCGACCCCGTCGGCCCATGGCGCCTGATCGCACGGCAGAGCTGTTTCGGCCCGAACGGCGGTACGGAGTACGCCCATGACACCTACGTCGGGATCGATCCTTTCCAATCGAGTCTATCTGCATCTGTTCCTGGCACAGGTCGTCGCGCTACTCGGTACGGGGTTGGCGACCGTGGCGCTTGGGTTACTTGCGTTCGAGCTGGCGGGCGGGCAGGCTGGCATGGTTCTCGGCACAGCACTGGCCATCAAGATGGTGGCCTACGTCGTGGTAGCGCCCGTCGCGGTCGCCTTCGCAGAGCGATTGCCTCGGCGGGCGCTACTGGTGTCGCTGGATCTGGTCCGGGCGTGCGTGGTGCTGGTTCTGCCCTTCGTTACCGAGATCTGGCAGGTCTATCTGGTCGTCTTTTTCCTTCAAGCGGCCTCGGCCGCCTTCACGCCGGTTTTCCAGGCACTCATCCCCGAGGTACTTCCGGACGAGGTCCAGTACACGCGGGCGCTGTCGCTGTCGCGACTCGCCTACGATCTCGAGAGCGTGGCAAGCCCACTTGCGGCCGCAGCGTTGCTATCCATGATGACCTTCAGCGGGTTGTTCGTCGGAACGACCGTGGGCTTTCTCCTGTCTGCAGCCCTGGTCTTGTCCGTCCACTTGCCTAGGGTGAAATCGAGCGAGCGGCGGAGCATCTACGACGCAACGACGCGCGGGATCCGCATCTACCTGGCCACGCCGCGGTTGCGCGGCCTTCTGGCACTGCACCTCGCGGCTGCCGCCGCCGGTGCGATGGTGATCGTCAACACCGTCGTACTCGTTCAGGCACACATGGCGCTGACGCAGCATGCGACCGCCATAGCCTTGGCGGCATTCGGCAGCGGCTCGATCGTCGCAGCGCTGCTGTTACCTCGACTTCTGGAGCGCATGACCGACCGGACACTCATGGTGCGTGGCGCCGTTCTGATGGTCTTGGCCCTTGTTGCGGGCAGCGCCGTGCTCAGGTACGGGTATCTTCTCGCTATCTGGTTCAGCATCGGCTTCGGCTACTCGCTCGTCCAGACACCTTCGGGACGGCTGCTGCGTCGATCGTCTGATGCCGAAGCCCGGCCCGCACTGTTTGCGGCCGAGTTCGCGTTGTCGCACGCCTGCTGGCTCGTGACCTATCCAGCCGCCGGCTGGCTCGGAACCACGATGGGGATGCCGCCCACCTTTGTCCTACTGGCAGCCATCGCGGCGGCCGCGACGGTAGCCGCCTGCCGGTTCTGGCCGCGTAGCAACCCGGCGGAGGTGGAACACGAGCACGCAAATCTGTCGGACGACCATCCGCACATCTCGGACGCGGTCCGCGTCGGTGCTTCCTTCCGTCACCGTCACGTGTACGGAATCGACAGTCATCACCCGGAATGGCCACAGCCAGACCGAGCACCTCGAAAGGATGTAGATCCGTGAGCGACCTTGCGGTGTATCTCACGTTGTTCGGCACTGCCTTCGCAGCGGCAACTCTGCTGCCGCTTCAATCGGAAGCACTTTTGGTCGGCCTGCTTCTAGCCGACGCTGGCTCTCCGCTCTTGTTGGTGGCGATCGCCAGCGCTGGGAACGTGCTCGGCTCAACGGTCAACTGGATACTGGGTCGAAGTATCCAGCACTTCCGCGACCGGTCTTGGTTTCCGGTGAAGCCGCCTCAAATGGAACGCGCCGAAGGCTGGTACAGGCGTTGGGGCAAGTGGTCATTGCTGCTCAGTTGGATGCCGGTCATTGGCGATCCGCTCACGGTCATCGCCGGTGTCTTGCGCGAGCGGTTAACCACATTCCTGGCGCTGGTCACCATCGCAAAGGTCGCACGGTATACGCTGGTAGCGGCTGCCGTTGCGGCGCTCGCTTAGGAAGAAGCAAGTGCGAAATCGGGGCGACAGACTTGGGGTGCGCTTGGTGATCGCACCTTGGAATACCCCGGACTATTCGTGCTACTGCCAACTCAGCAAGCGGCGTTCGGCCGGTGTATGCCGATTCTCATCCCGGCGGATGCCGAAGCTGCTCACGTGGTCACCCGGAGCCAACGACATCGACCTACAATGTTCAGTCCTTGGCCGGTGGTACCACGCAGTGCGGGCGTGCCCACCGTCATCATCGTGTGCCCCTGACCACTGTGCCGCATGTGTCGCCTTCAAGGGGTCGGGATGAACTCGAGATGTCGCGAAATCGCTGCCGACGCTCCCAGACGTCAGTGGCTCGTTGCATCGATCGAATCCGGAGCACGACGAGATGCCAGATCCGCGCCCTGAAAGCGAGATCGGATCTCCACCCGGCGTGCCCGCGCCATCCGGCGGATGGCTCAACGCCACGGTGGCGGGTGCGGGCATCACCAGCGCGCTGGGCGACTTCTGTTACGAGACCACAACCGTGATTCTGCCTGGCTTTCTCGCGGTGCTTGGCATTCCGGCTGCTGCGCTCGGGTTGATCGAAGGCGTTGCCGATGCCGTCGCCAGTCTCACCAAGATGGTGTCCGGCTTCGTCGCGAGCAAGGTCGGCCACCGAAAGTTGCTCGTGCTGGTCGGTTACGGGATGACACCCGCCGGCCAGGTCCTGATCGCCCTCGCCGCCGGATGGCCGCTGCTGCTTCTGGGCCGCGTCGTCTCGTGGTTCGGAAAAGGCTTGCGCGGTCCCTTGCGCGACGCCATCGTGACCCAAGCGGTGACGGCCGAAACGCGCGGTCGCGCCTTTGGTTTCCACCGAGCCGCGGACACCGTCGGTGCCGTCGTCGGACCGCTGCTAGGTGTCGGCCTGCTGGAGTGGGCACAGGGTCTGCACGGCGTCGATGCGGCCGCCCCGTTCCGTCTAGTACTCTGGTTGTCCGTCCTCCCGGGTGCGCTGGCGGTGCTTGCGTTCCTGGCGTTGGTGAGCGATCCGGGACATTCCCCGAACCCGGAGTTGAAGTTCTTCGGTACGCTGCGAAGCCTACCCCGGCGCTTCAAGCGATATCTCGGCGCAGTCGGCCTCTTCGGCATTGGCGATTTTTCGCATTCCCTGCTGATCTTGGCGGCTACCACGCTGCTCACGCGATCACTGGGTATCGTGCATGCAGCCCAAGTGGCTGGGCTGCTCTACGTGTGGCGAAACCTGGTGCAAGTCGCCGCCTCGTACCCGGTCGGCCTGTTGGCGGACCGCATCGGCCACCTGACGATGCTCGGCGCCGGTTACGCGCTTGGAGCCCTGGCCGCGGTTCTCACAGTGGTCGCCTTCTGGTCGCAAACCGACAGCGTCGTGATGCTGGCGGGCGTGTTCTTCGTTGCCGGACTCTACGTCGCCGTACAGGAGACATTGGAGTCCACGGTCACGGCGGAGATGGTGCACGGCGGCTCGCTGACGATGAGCTTCGGGGCACTCGGATCGATCAATGGCATCGCAAAGTTCTTTTCCAGCACGACAGTGGGCGTTGTATGGACCACGGTCTCGCCGACGGCCGGCTTCGGTCTCGCGGCCGTACTGATGCTCGCCGGAACGCTCGCCTTGCTGCGCGTTCGCGCCGTAGCTTGACGCCGCGCGCAGATCCCCGCGATCCGGCCTCGAGTTGGAAGTCGTGATCGAGCAAAGCGCCTCAATGGATTGGTGTTCCCCTTGGGGCCCGACGGAGTCGTGACATGGGCCGGTTGACGCAGCGCATGAGACAACGCGCGCCCCTTCGTGCCGTGGAAGCGACCGACCCGACACCGACCCCGCCTCTCGCGAACCGTAAGAATCACTTAAGTTTCGGCGCGGATGATGGCAATCGTGGTCGGGCATCGAGCCCACCGCCAATCAACCAAAGGAGATGACCATGAAGACCAAGCACTACCTCACGATCGCCACTCTCGTGTCCGCCACGGCCTTGTCGGCCGCTGCGTTCGCGGGCAACCATCACGGCCATGAGAATGACGCCGTCGCCGAACTGGCCAAGGCCAAGATCGCCCTCGTGGACGCGATCGGCACCGCCGAGAAGCACGCTCAGGGGCGCGCCGCACGCGCCGAGCTGGAAAGCGAGAAGTCGGGCCCCGTCTACAGCGTGGAAGTGGTCGCGAACGACAAGGTGTTCGACGTTCGCGTGGACGCGACCGACGGCAAGGTTCTGTCCAGCAAGGAGGACCGGCACGACCGGCACGAGCATCGCAAGGAAATGAAGTAGGGATCAACCACTGGGGCGATCGTCCGGATCGCCCCTTCTCTGAAAGGAAACGCTCATGATCACGATCGACATTCGCGGACTAGCGCTCACGGCTCTGTTGATGGCCAGCGCCGCGCCCGCGTTCGCAGGGCATCAACCCAAGATGATCGGAGGCCCCGAGATCGGGGCCGCTCCAGCCGTCAGTGCGGCCGATGCGAAAGCCACGGCAGAATGGACTTACGGCGGCAAGGCCGATAGTGTCGTGCTGGATCGGCACGCTGGGGCCCTCGCCTACCGGGTGGACCTGGCGGCGGGTTCGAACCACCGCGAAGTGCTGGTGGACGCATCTTCCGGAGAAGTAATGGGCGGACACCACGTCGGCAAGCCGAGGGGACCCGGCTACCGCCGCGGATGACTCACATCGAGGGGCGACGCAAGTCGCCTCTCTCGCATTCCATCGGTCGCACTTCGCGACCAAATCGATCTCATGCGCTTGCTACTCATCGAAGACGACCTCATGATCGGCGAAAGCCTGATGGAGGCCCTCATGGCGGACGGATTCGTGGTCGACTGGTTCAGGGATGGCGAGTCCGCGGATCGTGCACTGCTCGGCATGCGGTACGACATCATGCTGCTCGACCTCGGCCTGCCGCGCAAGGACGGCACCGCCGTGCTCCGCGCGATGCGGTCGCGCCAGGACCGAACGCCCGTCGTGGTGGTGACTGCCCGTGACGAACTGGAGGATCGCGTCTCGGGTCTGAACTCAGGGGCCGACGACTACGTCCTGAAGCCCTTTGAGATGGACGAACTCCTGGCCCGCATACACGCCGTCGTTCGCCGCAGCGTAGGCCGACCGGAAAAGCTGTTCGAGCGCGGATCGGTCCGGATCGACAGAGTGACCCGCGAAGTTTCCGTGGACGGCCGATCGGTGGTCCTCTCGGGGCGCGAATGGGCAGTGCTGGAAGCGTTGATCGCGCGGCCGGGACAGGTGATTCTGCGCCCCCGCCTCGAGGAGAAGGTCTTCGGCCATCCGGAGGGAGCCGCATCGAGCGCGCTCGACGTGCTCGTGCACCGGTTGCGCCGCAAGCTCGGCAACGAACTGATCGTCAACGTGCGCGGAGTCGGCTACATGGTGCCGCAGTAACCATGAATTCGATCAAGGCCCGCCTGTTGTTGCTGCTCGTCACGGCAATCGCAACCATCGCGCTGGTTCAGGCGTTCGTCTGCTACCGGACGGCGCGGGAGGAAGCGAACGAACTGCTGGATCTGCACATGCGGGGCATCGCTTATGCCTTCCGCGGCGGGGTGGCTGAAGCCGTTTCGTTGCTGGGGAACGCAAGCCCCGGAGAGGAGGCCGAACTCGACGTCGTCGTCCAGATCTGGGATGCGTACGGACGCCGCGTGTATCAGTCGCACCCGCACGCGAACCTTCCGGCGTCGGCCGCTGGCGACGGATTCTCCGTTCAGAACTCGGACACCGGCCGCTGGCGCGTGTTCGCCATCCGTTCGGCCGGACGGCTCATCCAGGTGGCACAACATCTGGAGGCACGTCGCGAAATGGCGGCGCAGATGGCGATGCGCGCTTCGTGGCCAATCCTGGGCTTCGCACCGCTGCTGATGATCGCCGTCTGGTGGATCGTGACCGCCAGCCTCCACCCCGTGGAGCGTATCCGTCGCGCATTGTCACAGCGGCGTGGCGCCGACCCGAGCCCCCTGCCCATCGAGCAGATCCCCGACGAGCTACGTCCCCTTATCCAGGAGTTCAACGCCTTGCTGGCCCGGGTGGCGGAGGTGATCGAAGGTCACCGGCGTTTCGTCGCGGACGCCTCGCACGAGTTGCGATCACCGTTGACCGCGATGAAGCTGCAGTTGCGGGCGGTTCGTCGGGCGGAGTCGGACAGCCTGCGGGCTCCGCTGTTGGATCGACTCGAGAGCGGCCTGGAGCGCGGCCAGCGGCTGGTCGAGCAGTTGCTCGCGCTCGCACGGGAGGAACGCCCTCCGGTCCCGCGGGATTCGGTCTCGGCGGTCGCCCTGGACGACCTTGCGCGGAACGTGGTCGCGGAGTTCGCCCCCGTCGCGATCCAACGTTCGATCGACCTCGGCGTCGTCGCACCAGGGCGGGTGCTGGTCAAGGGCGACGAATCGTCCTTGCGCTCGTTGCTCCGCAACCTGATCGACAACGCACTGAAGTACACCCCGACGAACGGCATCGTGGACGTCCGGGTGGACTGGATCGACTCGGCGCCCGGCCTGACGGTGAGCGACAGTGGCCCGGGCATTCCCGAGAGCGAATGGGGGCGCGTGTTCGACCGCTTCTACCGTGTCCCCGGAACCGACGGCGAGGGCAGCGGCATCGGCCTGGCGATCGTCGCGGAAGTCGCCGCTCGACTGGAAGCGCGCGTCAGCCTCGCCCGAAGTCCGCTGGGCGGACTGTCCGTGGACATCCGCTTTTCACGCATGCGCTCGGCGGATGTGCTGCATGCAATACCGCCTGTCGACTAGGCACGCGTAGATGCGCAGACTTCCGCTCGCCATCCCGGCGGCGATCTTGCTGGTCGCTTGCCAGAGCTACGGACCGAAGCCCTTGCCACCGGCCAGCGATCTCGCCCGCGCCGTGCCGGCCGTCACCCGAGGTGAAGGTGCGTCGCCCCCGCCCGGTCCGTTGGCGCTCGAAGTGGCGCCGGGCGATGAACTCGACCTCGCCAAGGTCACCCTGCTCGCGCTGACCAACAATCCCGATCTGCGCAGCGCGCGCGCGACCGCGAACATCGCGGTCGCTCAGCTCGACGCGGCCCGATTGTTCGCGGACCCGCAGCTCTCGTTGAGCGACGACCACCCCACCCGCAACGTGCCCGGCGTGATCGACGGCGTCGCCATCGGCCTCTCCTACGACGTGGGTAGCTTGGTGGTGCGCGGGCCGCTCATCGACGTGGCGCGGGCCGAACGGGATCGGGCGAGGCTCGCACTCGTGTGGCAGGAATGGTTGACGGCGAGCCAGGCGCGCCTGTTGTTCGTACGAACGCTGGCGCTGCGTCGGCAGGCCGACATCCGGGCCCTCGATGTCCGGCTCTACGAGGAGCAGTACCGGCGCCTGACCGCGGCCCTGGGCGAGGGCGGCGTTTCCAGCATCGCGGCCGCCGGGGCTCTGGCGTCGTTGCGGGATTCGAGCCGGCAACTCGGGGAAGTTCGACGCCTCGCGGAGCGTGCAGGTCGCGACCTGCGCCTGGTGCTGGGTTTGGCGCCGGAGGCATCGCTGGCCTTGAAGCCGCTGCCCGAGGAGCTTCCGCCGCCGATCGACGTCGTCGCCGTGCGACGGGCGCTCGCCTCCCTGCCGTCCCGACGCCCCGACCTGCTGGGCTTGGCCGCAGGGTACGCAGCGCAGGAAGCGAACGTCAGGCGCGCGATCGTGGCGCAGTTTCCCGCAGTCTCGATCGGCATCCGCCGCGCGCAGGACACCGCAGGCGTCGAGACCGTCGGCTTCTCCGCTGGGATCACGCTGCCGATCTTCAATCGCAACCGTGGCAACATCGCCATCTCCAAGGCAACGCGCGAGCGCCTGTACCAGGAGTACCAGGCGCGCCTGGACGCCAGTGCGTCGGAAGCCTCGGCCCTCGCCGCCGACGGCAGCCTGCTGGACGAACTCCTGCGCAACGCTGTCGCCAGCCTCCCGGAACTCGAAGCGACGGCGCTCGCAGCTCGCAGCGCGCTCGCGCGAGGCGACATCGACGGGTTCACCTACGTCGGGCTGGAAACGACGGCGAACGCCAAACGTCTGGAGGTAGCGCAGTTCCGCCAGGCGTTGCTCGAACAACGGATTGCACTGCAGACCCTGCTCGCGGGAGACCCGCTGGTCGAGCGAACGCTGGATCCGGTGGCAAGCCGATGACCTTGGGCCGCTGGTCGATGCTCGTGGTCGGTTGCCTGTGCGCTGGAGCCACGGCAGCGAACGCAGCCGAACCCAGTGCTCTCATCCGCGCGGCCGAACCGGTCAAGATGACCCTGTCGCGCACGCTGACGGGCTACGGCGTGGTGGCGGCCGGAGCCGGCAAGACCATCGACGTCACCATCCCGCACGCAGCGGTGGTCCGGCAACTCTCGGTCGTCGCGGGTAGCATGGTGAAGACCGGTGCGGTACTTGCCGCGATGGAGACGGATCCCTCCGTCACGCAAGGGTACGCGCAGGCCCGCAACGCCGTCGACCTGGCGCAGGGGGAAGTCGGACGCATCGAGCGTCTTCTGGCGGAGCGGCTGGCGACGCAATCGCAGCTCGCCGCCGCGCGCAAGGCGCTCGGCGACGCGGAGGCCGTGCTCGCCGCTCAACGTCGCATCGGCGCCGATCGGCCCGCACACACACTGCGCGCCCCCGTGAGCGGTGTCGTCATGACCGTGTCCGCGGCTCCGGGCGACCGGCTCGGCGCGGGTGCAGTCGTCGTGCAGATCGCGCGCGACGGGGCGCTGCGCGTGAACCTCGGCATCGAACCCGGTGAAAGCGGCAGCATCCGCCCCGCGGCGAAGGTGACGCTGACGCCGTTGTTCGAAGGACTTCAAGCCTTCGAGGGTCATGTGGCCCAGGTGCACGGCATCGTGAATCCGCAGACGCAATTGGTGGACGTGCTGGTGTCGATCGATCGCCCGCCGCGCTCGGGCGTGCCGTTCGGCCTTCGGCTCAGGGGCGAAGTCGAGATCGAGCGCCGCGACGCCTGGACGGTCCCCAGGCTGGCCGTGCTGAAGGACAGCGCGGGATGGCACGTCTTTCAGGTCGTGTCCGGACGCGCCCGGCGCGTTCCCGTCCTTCGGGGCCTGGAGGTGGGCGATCGCGTCGAGATAGGAGGCGCGTTCGACCCCCGGTTGCCCATCATCCACGAAGGCAACTACGTGCTGCGTGACGGCATGGCCGTCCGAGAGCAGGCACCGTGAACTTCACACGGTGGGTCGGCGATCACCGCCGCTCCCTGGTGTTCCTGTTCACGGCCTTGGCGGCAGCCGGTGTCGCGCTGGCGTTCCGCATGCCGGTTTCGTTGTTTCCCCAGGTGAGTTTTCCGCGGGTCGTGGTGAGCGCCGAGTCGGGTGACCGGCCGGCGGAGCAGATGCTGTTCCAGACCACGATCCCGGTGGAAGAAGCGATACGACGCGTGCCCGCCGTGCGCAACGTTCGATCGAAGACCAGCCGCGGCAGTGCGGAGTTCTCCGTGAACTTCGACTGGGGCACGGACATGGCTTCCGCGACGCTTCAGGTCAACTCCGCCATCGCGCAGATCCTTCCCACGCTGCCGGCGGGCACCACGACGCTGACGCGCCGCATGGACCCGACGGTGTTCCCGATCCTGGCCTACAGCCTGACGGCCGAAGCCGTGCCGCTCAACCGGTTGCGCGACCTCGCCCAGTTCCAGCTGCGGCCGCTGCTGTCCGCCGTGCCGGGCGTAGCTCGCGTGGCGATACTCGGCGGCACCATGGACGAGTACCGGGTCTCGGTCGACCCGGCCAGGCTCGAAGCACTCGGCCTGTCGATCGCAGACGTGGCCAACTCGGTGAGCGCGTCCAACGTCATCACCGCCGTGGGCCGCCTCGAGGACGAGTACAAGCTTTTCCTGGTGGTGTCCGACACGCGTCTCGCGGACCTGGACCGGATTCGCCATACCGTCGTCCGGTCGGGCCTCAACGGCGTCGTGGAATTGGAGGACGTAGCCGAGGTCACCGCATCCACCGTGCCGCAATGGATCCGCGTGAATGCCGACGGCAAGGATGCCGTCTTGCTCATGGTCTACCAGCAACCCGACGGCAACAGCGTTCAGATCGTGCAGGACGCGGAACGCGCCCTCGCCGCCGCGGGTGCCGCCCTCCCGCAGGGTGTGCGGCTCGCCAAGTGGTACGACCAGAGCACCCTGGTGGTGGCCTCGGCTGCGAGCGTGCGCGACGCCATCGTGGTCGGCGTCGCTCTGGCCGCGGCCGTGCTGTTCGCGTTCCTGCGCAAGTTGCGGATCACGTTGATCGCGATCTTCGTCGTACCGGCGACGCTGAGCGCCGCGGTGGTTTTCCTGTTCGCGTTCGGTCAGAGCTTCAACATCATGACCCTGGGAGGCCTCGCCGCCGCGGTGGGACTCGTGATCGACGACGCCATGGTGATGATCGAGCACGTCGCCCATCGTCTGTCGCAAGCCGCATCCGACGACCCGGTGGACGCCATCGCCGCGGCTGCGGACTTCAGCCGCCCGCTGGCCGGTTCGAGCGCTGCTACGCTGGTGGTGTTCGCGCCGCTCGCGTTCCTGGGCGGCGTCACGGGCGCGTTCTTCAAGGCGTTGTCGCTGACGATCGTGGTGTCGCTAACCGTTTCCTTCCTCCTCGCCTGGCTGGTTGTCCCCGTACTCGCCGACCGACTCCTGCGCAAGCGGGATCTGGCGGATCCGCCCCAGAGCCGGCTCGGCGCGGCGATCGGAACGACCTACGCTCGGAGCCTGTACACTCTTCTGCGACGGCCCTGGATGGCGGTCCTGGTGCTCGTGCCCCTGCTCGCCGCCGGCACCATGGCGTACCGCGAGGTCGGTTCCGGCTTCATGCCGACGATCGACGAAGGCGGATTCGTCGTCGACTACCGATCGCCTCCGGGCACGTCGCTCACGGAGACCGATCGGCTGCTGCGCCAGGTGGAGACGATCATCCGCGAGAATCCCGCGGTGGCTGCCTACTCGCGCCGTACCGGTGCCGGCCTCGGCGGCGGGTTGACCGAGGCCAACCAGGGCGACTTCATGGTCAGGTTGAAACCGATGCCGCGTCCGCCGATCGACGAGATCATGGACGGGATCCGCGGCCGCATCGAATCCGAGGTGCCGGGACTGAAGGTCGAACTCGCCCAGCTCATGGCCGACCTGATCGGCGACCTGACGTCCGTACCCCAGCCGATCGAAGTGAAGCTCTTCGGCAACGATCTGCCTACGCTCGAGCGAACAGCTCGCGCCGTGGCACTCGCCATCGGGTCGGTGCGCGGTGTCGTCGATGTCCGCGACGGCATCAATCCTGCCGGCGACGCCTTGGAGATCCATGTGGACCGGGTCAAGGCGGCGCTCGAAGGCCTCGATCCCGACGCTGTGACGCGCGAGCTCACGGCGCAGCTGACGGGGCTCGTGACGACCCAGATCCCTTCGGCGCAGAAGATGATCGGCGTCCGCGTCTGGACCACGAGCGACCAGCGGGATCGCATCGCGGCTCTCGACGGCATCCGCATCCGCGCCCCCGACGGGCATCCGGTGCCGCTGCGGCGCGTAGTGTCGATCGAACGCAAGGTGGGGCAACCGCAACTGGTGCGCGAGAACTTCAAGCAGATGTTCGCCGTCACGGGCCGCATCAGCGGCCGCGACATCGGGTCGACCACGAGCGACGTGCGCGCGCTACTCGACAGGCCCGGGCTGCTGCCGACGGGCGTGTACTACGAGCTGGGCGGGCTCTACAAGGAACAGCGGACAGCCTTCAAGGGACTCATGATGGTGTTCGCCGCTGCGGTAGTGCTGGTGTTCCTGCTCTTGCTGTACCTGTACGAACGCTTCACGATAGCGGGGGCGATCCTGCTCATGCCGCTGCTCTCGATCGCCGCAGTGTTCATCGGTCTGCGGGTCGCGAACGTCGAACTCAACATATCGTCGATGATGGGGATGACGATGATCGTGGGTATCGTGACGGAAGTCGCCATCTTCTTCTTCTCGGAGTACGAGTCCATTCGTCGCCGCGGCGCCGCCGGCGAGCACGAAGCGCTGGTGGCTGCCGGGCGCAGCCGCATGCGGCCCATCGCGATGACCACGTTCGCCGCGATCCTCGCGTTGCTGCCTCTGGCATTCGCCTGGGGCGAAGGTGCGGCCATGCAGCAGCCGCTCGCGGTCGCGATCGTGTCGGGCCTGCTGATACAACTTCCGCTGGTACTGCTCGTGATGCCCGTGGTATTCACGGTCCTGCAGCGCTTCGCATCCCTCGCCCCGTTCCGGAGATCTCTCTGATGAGTCGAATTCAGCTTCTCCTCGCCATCCTGTCGATCGCGATCTGCCTCGGCGCCGCCGCTGCGAACGCGCAACCCGTGTACCGATGGAAAGCCGCGGACGGCACCGTGACCTACTCCCAGGACCCGCCCGATGCCGGCGCCCGCGACGTGAAGCGCGTCGACGTGAAGACGCTGTCGCCGGAGCAGGTACGGGCCGCCCGGCGGCTTCTCGGAACGGACACTCAACGCGCGAACGCGGCGGCCGACGCGCGGGAGCAGGCTTTGTCGGATGCCGACCGCGGAGTTCGCGCGGCCACCTCCGCGCTGACCGACGCCGAGACCGCGCTGACATCAGGACGGGAACCGCTGCCGGGGGAGCGCCTGGGAACGGCGAACGGCAAGACCCGGCTCACGCAAGCCTACTTCGACCGCCTGCGCGGGCTCGAGAATCAAGTCGAGGGCGCGCGCCGGCGGCTGGACCGTGCCTATCGGCGACGAAACGACCTGCGATGAGCCGGCGTCCCCGGGGTCGGCCTGCCGGGTCGTGACCGGCATCGCGGCGTGTTGACCGACCACTGCACCGCCGACATTCAGGCCGCCTGCGCTTGACCCCGACACTGTCTGCTCACGGCGTACTGTCGATCGCCGTGTTTGCCGCCCATGCCGCTGGTGCCGTCGCCGCGGTGCACGCGGCGTTCACCGCCCGCACACCGCAGGGTGCCATCGCATGGGCACTGGCGCTCGTGTTTCTTCCCTATGCGGCCCTGGTGCCGTACGCCGTGCTCGGCCCGCACCGCTTCCACGCCTACCGCGCCGCGCGCCGGGACAGTGACATTTCGTTCTCTCCCGACACCGCAGGCAGGGCCGCAGCAGGAACTCCAGCTCCGTCGGGATTCCAGGTCGTGGAACGGCTGGCGGCCGGCCGGGCGACATACGGCAACAAGCTCGATCTCCTGATCGACGGTGACGCCACGTTCTCGCGCATCCTGGAGACGATCGACGCGGCACGCACCTTCGTCATCGTGGAGTTCTTCCTGGTTCGGGACGATGACCTCGGCAGGACGCTGCGCGACAGACTCGCCGCGCGAGCGAGGGCCGGGGTGAGCGTTTTCGTGTTGACGGATGGGGTCGGTTCGCACGGTCTTCCGTCCGCATTCTGGCGCCCCCTGCGGGAGGCAGGAGGCGACGCGCGCAGCTTCGCACCCCGCCGCGGCCTGTTCGCGCGGCGCCAGCTCAACTTCCGGAATCATCGCAAGCTCGTCGTCGTCGATGGTCAGCATGGCTTCATGGGCGGGCTCAACGCGGCCGACGAGTATCTCGGCCGGTCGGCACGCTACGGACGGTGGCGCGACGGCTTCGTTCACGTCCGTGGCGCGGCGGTCGCCGACCTGCAGCGGGCATTCGCGGAGGACTGGTACTGGGTGACGGGCCGACATCCGGTGGGAAGGTACCCGACCGTGTCATGCACCATCGAACCCGCACCGCGTGAGCCGACGCTGATACTGGCGACCGGGCCGGCGGATCCGGCCGACCACTGCATCCTGTTCTTCGTCCATGCGATCAACCACGCGACGTACCGCCTCTGGATCTCAACCCCCTACTACGTTCCGGACCCAGCCATCGCCACGGCCCTCGAGCTCGCGGTACTGAGAGGCGTTGACGTGCGCCTGCTGCTGCCGGACCGGCCCGACCATCGCTCGGTGTTCCTGGCCACCACGCTCTACGCGCACGAAGCGATGCGGGCCGGTGTGAAGGTCTACCGTTTCGCGGACGGCTTCCTGCATCAGAAAGCCATGGTGACGGACGACCTGGCATCGATAGGCTCAGCGAACCTCGACTACCGATCCCTGCGACTCAACTTCGAATTGATGCTGCTGACCGGCGATGGCACCTTCCATCGATCGTTGGTGAATGCGTTCGAGCGGGATTTCGCCGGCTCTCGCCGCATCAGCGTCGACGAATATGAATCGTCTCCGCGCCTGCGGCGCACTGCCATGCACGTGGCCCGTCTCTTCGCACCGGTGTTGTAGCCCCTTCGCTCGCGGGCTGCACGGCGACCCCGGAAGAACGAGATCAGCGGTCGAACCGGCATCGCACACCGCCGGGTGTCACGGCTGAGAAATCCGGCATGGGCACTGCCCTTGCAGCGCGGCCACACGGGTTCGCCTCCCGGTCGCGTTCAGGATGTGTCGACGCGCCCACCCACCTTCGTTCGGAACCCTTCGATCGGATTGCCGTACAGCGGCCTCGCCCCGAACCCGTTGCTGACCGCGTAAGCCAAACCGCTGGCGAGCATGACCGGGACGGTCAACTGGAACTGGTTCGTCGTCTCCAATGCCATGACGATCGCCATCAGCGGTGCATGGGTCACCGCGGCCAGTACCGCCGCCATGCCGATCACAGCCGCCGCGCGCGGGTCGCCCGCGATCGCGGGGTCGAGCCACACGCTCGCCAGTTGCGCCATCACGCAGCCTCCCGCCGCGCCGACGAACAGCGTCGGTGTGAACACGCCGCCGATCGCACCCGATCCGGTGCTCACCGCCGTCGCCGCCATCTTCGCCACGAGGAGCAACGCGACCCACTCCCAGGGCGATGAACCCTGCAGGATCTCCGACACGACACTGTAGCCGTTACCCCACACTTCGGGCACCGCGGCGGACAGCACGCCGACCATCGCACCGCCGACGCCCAATCGCAACGGCAGCGACGCTATCCGCGCGAACCCCGCGCGGGCCCCCTCCAACATGGCAAGGAGCATCCATCCCAGGACTCCGCACAGGACACCGGCCGCCATCGCAGTTCCCAGGGACATGGGTATCAGCGTCACGGCCGGCATCACGAACAGCGGACGGGGTTCGACCATCCAGTAGATGGCCGCACTCGACACGGCGGACGCGATCAGCACCGGAGCGACCGCATGCGTCGCCAGGAAGCCGAGTGCCAGCTCCAGCACGAACACGACACCGGCGATCGGGGCGTGGTACGCAGATCCAATACCCGCGGCGATCCCGCACACGAGCACGGCGTTGCATTGGTCCCCCTTCAGCGGCGCGATTCGAGCGAGCCATGACGCGAGCCATGCGGAGACCTGCACCATCGGTCCTTCGCGGCCGATCGACGCACCGGTGCCGACCGAAAGCAGTGCGGACAGACTGCGCGCGAGTGTCGTCCGGTCGTTCAACGCGACGTCGGTGTGGCGGGCCGCATCGATGTAATCGATGTGACGTGTACCACGGGGGCCGTGCGCGGCCCAGCGCAAACCCCATTGCAGCACCAGCCCCGCGCCGAGCCCGCCGAGCGTACCCACGAGCACCCTGTGCCACGGCCCGATGGTCTTCGCAACAGCGACGAGACCTCCTGTTCGACCCGTGGCGACCCACTCCACGGCGTCGATGAGCGTCCGGAAGCCGACCACTGCGGCAGCGGCCAGCAGACCGGCGAACGCGGCGGCCATCCACAACTCGACGGTGCGGACGACACTGCCGCGCGGCCGCGACGGTTCCGGTTCAGCATCGCCGACGGGATCTGGCGCGGGAGCCATCGTTAAGTCTTGCTTAAGGAATGGGGTACATATTGCAGGCGTGGGACATCCACGTTCAACCAAGGAATCTTCATGAACACCTCATCGTCAGGTATCAAGCGAATCGTACTCGTCATGGTCTCCGCGGGGATTCTCGGGGCCGCCGGACTGACGGCGGTCAACGCACAACATGCCGCCACGACTCGCACCGACACGCCGCAAGCAGTCGCGACGCAGAGCGCGGCCGCCTTGCCCGACTTCACCCAGATCACCGCGCGCAACGGCCCGGCCGTCGTGAACGTCAGCGTGGTCACCCCCGCCGACACCGCCACGGACACGCCGTCCTTGCAGCGGCGGGGCTTCCCGGGCATGGACCCCAACGACCCGTTCTTCGAGTTCTTCCGGCGCTTCCAGGGCCCCAACGGCGGCATGCCGGGCCAGCGCGAAATGCCGGCTCACGGCCAGGGCTCCGGCTTCATCGTGAGCCCGGACGGCGTCATCCTCACCAACGCCCACGTGGTACGCGACGCCAAGGAAGTCACGGTCAAGCTCACCGACCGGCGCGAGTTCGTGGCGAAGGTGCTGGGGTCCGATCCGAAAACCGATGTGGCCGTACTCAAGATCGACGCGAAGAACCTGCCCGCCGTCACCCTCGGGAAGGCCGGCGACCTTCAGGTGGGTGAATGGGTGCTCGCGATCGGTTCGCCGTTCGGCTTCGAAAACTCGGTGACCGCCGGTGTGGTGAGCGCAAAAGGCCGTTCCCTTCCGGACGACAGCTACGTGCCGTTCATCCAGACCGACGTCGCGGTGAACCCCGGCAACTCCGGCGGACCGCTGTTCAACACGCACGGCGAAGTGATCGGAATCAACTCGCAGATCTTCAGTCACACCGGTGGCTACCAGGGCCTGTCGTTCGCCATTCCGATCGACGTCGCCGAACGCGTGAGAGATCAGATAGCAACCACGGGCAAGGTAGTCCACGGAAGACTGGGCGTCACGGTGCAGGAGATGAACCAGACGCTCGCCGATTCCTTCAAGCTCGCGAAGGCCGAGGGCGCGCTCGTTTCGACGGTCGAACGCGACGGCCCGGCAGCGCGTGCGGGACTGAAGGCCGGCGACGTCATCCTGAAGGTGAACGGCCGTGCCATCGTGGCCTCCGGCGACCTACCCGCTCTCGTCGGCCAAGGCAAGCCGGGCGACCGGTTGGCCATGGAAGTGTCGCGGCAGGGCAAGCCGATCGAACTGACGGCGACTCTCGGCGACGCGGCGGAGAAATCCGTCGCGGCGGCGCGCGACGTCGGCGGGGCCGGTCAAGGCAAGCTGGGATTGGCGCTGCGTCCGTTGCAGTCCGAGGAAAAACGCGAGGCCGGCGTGCAGAACGGCCTGGTGGTGGAAGGTGCCGTGGGCGCGTCCGCGAACGCGGGCGTGATGCCGGGTGACGTGCTGCTGTCCGTGAACGGCACCGCGGTTTCCAGCGTCGAGCAGGTCCGGGAACTGGTGTCGAAGGCGGGCAAGTCGGTGGCTCTGCTGATCCAACGCGATGGCAACCAGATCTTCATCCCGATCCGGATCGGGTGATGCGGCGAACGCGGCTGAAGTCGCTCGGCCGCCGACCGGAGTCCGGGGCGCAAGCGCCGGACTCCCGCCTGTCCACGCACATCCTGCCGACATCGGCCACCATGGTCGGCGTATGCATGACGGTGCTCGCAATCAGTCTGCTCGCACCGGCAGGGTACTGGCGCATGCTGGTGGACAAGCTCGTCGCCATCGACTCGCTGGTTTTTCTGGCGAGCGGATTGTTGTCGTTCATGTCCATGCGAACGGGGCGCCGTGTTGCGGAGCTCGAACGCAGGGCCGAGACGATCTTCCTCACCGGGCTGGCATTGCTCGCACTGAGCGCGGTGGCGCTGACCTGCTTCGTCGATTGACACGGCCACGCGCGCAGCCGGGAGACGTTTCATGAAGACCCATCGCAACCCGACCGTCGCCGTGCCCGATCTCCGGCGGCGCCGGATTCTCGGGGCCGCCACGGGCGCGCTCGGCGCCGCCGGACTGTCGGGCGCCGCCTATCCCTTCCTGGCGAGCCTCGGACCCTCGGCCCGAGCCCGCGCCGAGGGCGGCCCCGTTCGGGCGGATCTGTCGAACATCGAGGCGGGCACCATGGCCGTCCTGGCTTGGCGAGGCAAACCGGTTTGGGTACTCCGGCGGACCTCGGAAATGATCGCCGCACTCGCCACACGGAGCGCCGTGCTGGCCGACCCGCTCTCGGCTCGATCGAACCAGCCGGGGTCCTGCGTCAACGCCACCCGGTCGGAGCGACCGGACTGGTTCGTCGCGGTCGGCCTCTGCACCCATCTGGGCTGCACCCCGGCATTGCGGCTGGACGATGCGAGCCTCAACGCGGAACTGCGCGGCCCCGGGGGGTTCGTCTGCCCTTGTCACGGTTCGCACTTCGACCTGGCGGGGCGGGTAGTCCGGGACATGCCGGCGCCGCGCAACCTCGACATCCCGCCGTACCACTTCGAAGGACGGGATGGAATCGTCGTAGGACAAGGCGCAACCGATGCAGCCACCGCCTCCAAGGTGTAGGTTGGTGGGAACCGATGGTGCGATTCGGACACGCCGGCCGTGGGATCGGCCCCGTGGAGAACCGCCTTCGGACCCGAGTGGCTCGTGGCACGCCCTCTCGCCCCGCCTCTGCTGAAAACCACCCTCGCCAGAGACGCCCGCTCGACGCTCGCGAACGACCGCGTCCAGGGGGCCACAGAGCGGCAAGCGCAGCGCCGCCGCTGCGGCTCCCCTGCAACGCGGGGCTCGGCGTCATCGCCGAGCGGTAACGGGAGCCGCGTTGAAGCGTGCCCCTTGCCGATACCTCGTACTACTTCTTGCAAACACCGCTGGCAAGGAGCACCCAGTTGCCATCCTTCATCAACTCGGCCTTGAAACTAAACTGGTTCTCGCCACGGGTAATCGGGATCCGGAACCCACCTGCATCCCAGATCCATACCCCGTTGCTCCAGCCAGTCGAGGTATGCTCGTGTCGCCCACCGTTTCCATCGACGCCGTTGCGTACGTACCGCTGGTTCTTGGTGTCGTAGGTATAGAGATGGATGATCGAGAAGGGTTGTTGGTGCTGAGCGGTTTTCGCTTCGATATAGCGCTCGAGATAAACTCCGCCGTCCAAGTCCCGGGTCAGGCTGTACGTGGCCGTGAAAGGATGGGCCCCTTCTCCGGCAGTTTCTCCAACGCATCTGTAAGACCCGACCTGCCACCGATAGTCGTCCAGTTGCGGTGGCGTTTGCGCAAAGCTTGGTGCAGCGACGAAGACTAGACAGCCTAGTCCGATCACAAGCGATCTCTTCATGACTCCTCCCGTATTGTTTGTTGGGGAACAGCGAGACAACGGGATGCTCTCGCATCCCGCGAATAAACATTACAGCTTTCCCGCCTCGCTCGACAAGACGTCGTCATGTGCCCTAAGCCAAAGTGATCCGCCTCCCACCGCATATGACGCCCACCGAGGTTGTCGAAAAAACCGATCCGCTCAGGGCCATGAACACGATGTTCTGCCGGCAGGCTGCCTCGATCGCGCGCGAGTTCACCAGACCCAGGCTGTAGTCCATCAACACGTTATGCGGCATTTTGCTCGACGTAGCCACTGGCACCTTCGATCCCCAAGCGGTTGCTCGCGCAAAGATCGCCTCTGGCAGTTCGGCTATGCTACTCGGCCCGAGACGTAGAACAGCGGACAGAAAACGTATATGTCAGGGCGGCTGAATAGCTCGACGATCCTGTCCCTGAACATTTCGCCTCGCTCTATTGATCCAAACACCTTCGCACTGAAGCCCAGAACACTTTGGAATTGCGTTTCCCAGTTCCAACGCTTTTCGGGGTCGCCTCCAAATCCGCCAAAGCAGGGATCTGCGATGACATTGACGGTGATTTCTGTCATTCCTGCCATCTGAAAGAGATGAGGGAGCTTTCTGCCCAGCTGATTGTCGAAGCCAAGTTCATCGCGCGCCGCCTCAAACCATCGCTCAGCGTCCGCCTGAAACGTCGAGTCCTGCGGATAGTGGCATACGCCGAAGAGGTCAAAGTTGCAGGCGATTACCCTACCACCTGCCCGAGTCACTCGAACGAACTCACGGACCGCCTGCTCTCGCTGCGGGACCCACTGGAGCAAGTGCTTCGACCACACGGCATCGAAACTCTTGTCAGGAAACGGGAGCTTCGTCGCATCTCCCGTCTCAAAGCGGATGTTCGAGATACCCTCGGAGGCAGCTTTTCGGCGCGCGAAGTCGACGTACTTAGGTTGTCGGTCCAAGCCGGTCGCCACGCCCGTTCCTAACGCCCGCGCGATGACCCGGGTAATACTGCCAGAGCCACAACCTACGTCGAGGACTTGCTCATGCGAGGAGGGCGCCATGAATCTCAAGTCATCTTCCACGCCGTAGATGCGTGCTTGCCGTTCCAGGCGAAGGGTCTCCTGGTCACTATCGAGCAGATAGTCGGCGTTGTACTGGCTCGAAGTCATAGCGCTCCTCCCGGTTGGTTACCGTCGCACAATATCGAATGCCGCCTAACACGATCTTGAGCAGCACCCCGGGGTGGTAGGCCGGTGCACCCTTATCGTCGTTCTTGAAGCTGCCCTCGAAGGCCGACAGGTCCAGATCGTCGTCGACCAACACGTTCAGCGCGTGTTCGAAGGTCCCCGGCAGGATCTGTGCGGCGAAGCCCACTGGGATCAACTTCGGCCGCATGTCCACGTCTCGGAATCGCGCCATCGTCACTACCCTCGCTGCTACGACGTAGCATCGATGATGCCGTCGCCGACTTCTTGCGACAAGGCAGTTCGCGGATTTTTTCTACAGCCTCAACCGGCATGACCGGCGCCCAAACAGCAAGCGAAGCGCCGCTGTGTGGGCGTCCAGTCGATGTCGAAGTGAGACAGCCTCACGGTACGGCGATGCGCAGCCCTGCGAGGCTTCCGTGCTGCTTACGGAAGCCTGTAGCTCGCTTCTTGGCGGCAGAACGCCTGGCCGTCCGTACCGATTCCACTACACTTGAATGTGTGACTCCCTTGTATTCCTTGGTACTTTCCCGTGCCAGCCTCGTAGGTCACCACGCCAACTAGATCTACTCCTTCGGCCGGCCCCTTCGCCTCGGACGTGCCATAGATCTTGTCGCCGTCGGAGTCTGTGAGAAAGCAGTAGCCATGGTGAACATACGAGGCACCGTTAATCATGGTGGCACCCGGGCAAATCCAAGCCATCTTATGGAGGAACCCCTTCCCGCCATCACTAAAGCTAGTACCAGAGTACACGCCGGTCCAGACAGCGCGCTTCTCGCCCAGGTCCTTCAGCTGTCCGGCAGCACTCCAGCCGCTGTGGACGCTCGCCGAACCGCTTTTGCTTAGCGGTTCGCCTGCCGCGTACGGGGCGAACGCGAAGCAGATCAGTGCTGTGGCAGTCACCACCAGTGGAACTGCTCGGCAAGACTCTCCCTGATTGAAGTTCATGACTTCCCTCCTCGGTCGTGGATGTATTTCAGAGCGCATAGGTCGTAGCTCGATGCGTCGGCCCGAGTGCACGGGCTGCGGACTACGCGTAAGGCAGCGCTCTAGCGCCGCATGACCCGATCTACCGGCTGCGAGCAAAAGATTCGAGCTGGTAGTGACGAACCAAGACATCACACCTAGATGGCGATCGGCTTTCTTCGTGCGAAGTACGGCGAAACTTGTTTGTTCACTGCGTGTGAACCTGCTGAACTATCTGCCGAGTAGAGCGAACGATGGCAACCAACCACAGGAGACTCCCCTTTGGGAAGATCAGTGGCCAGAGCGAATGATCAGTGCATGCGCACGCGCCCTCGGCGCCGTCTTGACGCTCGCGCCGAGGGCACCGCCAGCCCGCGGCGGTTGGTTTGAGCAAGTCGGGCGTGCGGTTGATCATGCTCTCCATATGGTCCATACCCCAACCAGGATAAACCCAGCTCCTGCGACGTGGCTCAGCAGCTCGGGCGGAATGAGCGTCGAAACAGTCGCCCCTGCCGCAACACCTATTGCGGACGTGGTGATTAGCGCGAGCGACGCTGCGACGAAGACCGCGACCAGACTGGCACCTTCACGCGAGACGAAGCGCATGGTCACAGGTTGAGTCTTATCGCCGAGTTCTGCGAGGAATACTGCGCCAATGCGGTAGCGAGCAGCTTCAGTTCCACCATCCACACCTCACCCGAACCTCATTTGCGCACGTCCAACAAACAGCTGGCGAGCCGCCACCGCCACCAAACCCGCGAGCAACAGCAGCATCGCCGACGGCTCGGGCACCGCGGTCACCGCCAGGTAGTCGAAACCCGACTCGGATCGCAGAACAGCGTCGAGCACCGCATTGCCGCCTGAATCGAAGAGCGTCACCGCGACCAGCCGGCCCGTGTTGAGGAAATCCCCGAACGCCAGACCGTTGAGGACGCCGACGGGGGTGCCGTAGAGCAGACCGATGCCCGCGGACAGTCCCGCGCCCATGCTCACGGTCACGGGCCGGTCGGCTTGGACGAACACATCGAAGTCGAGCACCTCGTTGAAGGTTTGGGAACTTCCGAACCTGCGGCTGCCGGTCAACGTGTACGCGCCGGGTGGGGCAGGTGCGAAGTCGGGCGAAGCGCAGGGACTGCTCGCGGCCCCGGCGACCGAGGAATAGGAGCAGTCGAAGCCCAGGGTGACGGCCGCATTGGCCTGGTCCGGCGTCCCGGGGGCCGAGTAGGTGACGGATGCCGACCCTTCCACCAGCCAACTGAAACGGAGAAACCCCGTCGTGTTCCACGTGGGCGTCGACTGCGGCGTGAACGTATCCAACATCCCGGCGCCGCCTCCGGCATAGGCGCTGACGGCGCTCGATGCGAAGGGTTCCTGGACATTGATGTAACCGCCTGCCTGCGCATACACCCGCCAGGTGTCCGGAGCGTCTAGGGCGACGGAGCTGTTCACCCCAATGCTGTAGCCGCCGCCGCTGCCGGGAGGGGGCACGAACACGTAACTCTTGGCGACGGCACTGTTGGCCGGTGGAGCGCCGGGCGCCGTGGACTGGAACGGCCCGTAGTCGCAATTGCCCTGAGGCCCGCACGCGACCGTGGACACGGAGAAGGTTGCGGCCTGCGCGGATGCCAACAGCATCGAACTGGTCACCAGCAGCAATGCCGACAACTTGCCTGCCAAGTTATCCATGGTGGCTCCTTGCATCCGACGGGCACGACGAAATCTATACGCGTTTGGAGGCTTGCGCAATGAGAATCCAGACCCGCCGGGGTTCGGGAAACCGCGCCGCCGCACTCCGCGGCGACGCGGTTCCGAGGTGCCGCTCAGGCCCGTGTTCGCCACCGCGCGCGCATGAGCACCATGGCCGCGAGACCGAGTCCCAGAGTTGCCCAGGTCGTCGGCTCGGGCACCGCACCCACCAGACCAGTGCTGCCGTTCGCGTACTCGACCAAGGCCATCGCCGAGTAGCCCGTCGGGTTGGCCATCATGAAGTCCGCCGCGTCGATGTCGGTGGTCACCCCGCCCACCTTGTAGGTCAGCAGGAACTTCGAGTGCGTGACCGCGACCGCCGGGTCCCATCGGATCGTCAGGTCGAACGGATCGACCGCAGGATTCGGCGACAGGACCACCGACGCCGGTGCCTGACCCGCGTCGGGGAAGCCCGGGGCGCCGCCGGCCCACTCGACCAGCAGTTCGGCCCCCGGCACCGTGAACAGCGCCGGGTTGACCGTCATGAACAGCGCCCGCAGGTTCTCCCCCGCCCCGAGGTTGCCGCGCCCGGGCATGACGCAACAACTGGCGTCGCCGGTATTCGGATCGTCGAACGGCGTCTGCACGGTGCTCACCTGCATCTCCACCGTCGGCGCCAGCGACGCGAACGGTCCGCCGGCCAGGAACTCCAGGTCGAAGATCCTCACGTTGACCCAGGGCAGCGCGCTGCCTGCCGGAGCCGCGGGCGCAACCACGCGATCGAGCGCCAGGTTCTCGTTCGCGTGTACGGGCAGGGCCGCCAGGAGGATCGCCGCCGAGACGGCCAGTGAAAGTCGTGAAGTGCGCATGGTCGCCCCCGCCTCAGTAGCCGGGGCCGGCGAGCCAGCCGCCGACCTTCCCGTCCCAGACCTCGCGCACCAAAAGCGTCGGGGCGATGCAGGTCGCGGGCAGGTTGAGTTTCGCCTTGATCGTGGCGTCACCGGACTTGGTGAGCGGCACCCATTCGGTCTGACCCGCGACGGTGCCCGCGCAAAGTACCGCCCCGACCACGTGCGCGACGCCGTCGGCGGTGCCGTTGAATTCGGCGGTGGTGGGGTCGTTCAGCACCAGCCCCTTCACCATCGCCTTGAAGTTACCCGCCGAGTCGAGCGAGGCGTCGCCCGCGCCCAGCTTCCAGATCTTGCCGCAGGAACCGACCTCTCCCACCGCGGTACCGGTGGGACACGCGCGCAGTTGCACCTTGACCACGTCGTGCGCCTGGGCTGGCAGACCAAGCAGCAACGTTGCCGCCCCCGCCCACAAGGCTCTCGAAAGATCACGCTTCATGTTGTTCTCCCTTGGTTGGAACGGACCTTCCGAAACTTCTACCGATGCGGTGGGGCCCGTCGCCAACGCATCGCATGCTGATCGCATCAGGATTCGCCCGCCTTCGACCGATCCCGCGGCGCCGAATCGCGCTCCGCTACCCGGTGCTATTCGGCACGGCCGGTCGCGACAGCTCCGGCGCGTCCACAAGCGGACGTCCCTCGGGAACGTGGTTCACGAGCGCGCGCGGCGAATCACCGCAAAGCCCACCAGCAGCGCGCCGATCGCGAGGAGCGAGTTCTTGGACGGCTCCGGCACAGCCTGCAGCAGCAAGCTGGTGTTGCTCTGGTAGACGAAGGCTTTCAGGCTGCCCTCGCCCAGGCCGGCGTCGGCCAGGCCGAAGACGTTCCCGAACTCGCCCTCCAGGCGCAGGAAGGAACCGGCGTCGAAGCCGAAGGTGGTCGGGTCCGCGTCGCCGCCATCCGGCGGGAGGCCGCGCGTCAAGGTCGCGGAGAACGACGGGGCAGCCGCCCCCCCCGGGAGCAACCCGGAATGTTGCCGGTCGACCAGCGAGTAGCCGCCCCGAACATCCGCCACCGAGAGCAGGTAGAAAAACTGCGGGCCCGCCGCGCTCGTCGCGTATCCGTTGAGCCGAACCGTGAAGGAGTCCACGTTGGCCGCACGGAAGTTGAAGATTCCCTCGCCCTGCGCGTTGTAGGTCCAATAGCCGTCGGCGCCGATGACCTCGAACACGGGACTGACCGGCACGGCGTCGGCGAACGCGACCCCGGGCGCGATGATGGACACCGCGCCCGCTGGCGACCCCTGCAACCGGTGCACGATGGTCGCGTCCACCGGCCGGGCCGCCACCATCTCGGCCGCCGACCCCCAACTCTGCCGACGCTTGAATGCGTTGTAAAAGGAATCGAACGCTACGCTTTCCTCGGGTCCGCCGTCGACCTGTACGGTGAGTCCGGTGACTGCGGGAAACTGGTCCGGGCCGGATATCTCGTCGAACGCGTCGTAGCTCCGGATGGTCAGCGCCGAATCGCCGGTCTGATAGCTGTACCGTTCCAGACTGGACGAAACGAAGCCGGCGCTCGCCGTGGCGGACAAGGCGCCGAGTACGGCCGCCGCGACTGCCCGGGAGCAGTGCCGGAGGAGTGACCTGTCAGGTACGAGATGTTCCCGCATCGTTCGTCCTTTGCGCATACTTGGCGGCGGCGCCTGTCGATCGCGCCAGTACAATGACATGCTAACCCAGGTACTTCATCGGCAGGGAGGCGAGATTTCCGAAGCCTGACGCTTTCCAAGTGTTTGCACACATCTGGAAGGAGGCTTCGCCATGCCAAAGTGTACTGAAGACCGGATCGAGTTTGGGGGCATCAAGGAAGCCCAGCTCGACTTGTTCGGCACGCGGGCCAGTTGCTACAAGTTCCTCGCCGACCAGTTTCGTCTGCTGCTCGCCGCGCTGGCCTATCCCCTGATGGACCGACTACGGAGCCTGGCGCTTCAGGGCACCGCGTTGGCCAACGCCTATGCAGTCGTCATTCGATCAAAACCCCACGAGCATGCATTCACCCGCCCTCAACCCCGCGTTTCGGCACGCTCACGAAAAACCGCGTTAACTCGGGTGGGACTTGGCCCAGTCAATCGCGTCCTCGAATCGATCGTCGCCCCAGAATATCTCCGCGCCCCACATGAAAGTGGGTGACCCAAAGATGCCGAGCTCTTTCGCCTGTTCGGTCTCGGAGTCGTACCGCTGGCGAATCTTCTGACTGTCGGCCTGGGAGATCGTCGCGTCCGGGTCTTTCCCAAGCCGCGAGAGAATGGATCGAAGGTGCTGGGCGTCCTCCGGGGCTTTGTTCTCCAGAAACCAGGCGCGGTAAGTTGCCTTGGTGTACTCCGGGCACCAACCCTCGAGCGAGGCAAGTACGGCAACGCGGTTGGCGAGCCCCTCCGGATCCACCGGGTAGTCCGGGATTGACTTGAAGGGGATGCCATAGCGGTTGGCACGGCGTTCCATGTCGCGCCACATGCATTGCAGCTTCACGGGCTTCCCGACAAAAGGGCGGTTGTTCTGCTCGATCATGATGGCGCGAACGTGGAATGGTCGCCAGCGGAGAGACACGCCTTCACGTGCAGCAATTCTCTCGACCCGACTGACGGACAGATACGTGTACGTGCTGCCGATATAGAAGAAGAAGTCGATCTCTCGCAGCACGATAGTTACTCCTCTCAGAAGACGAGCCTGGTCTGGTTGTGTTGGTCGCCCATTGCGCACGACACAATCCGTACCGGTCGGCGCCCCTCCGCGCAACCCTTGCGCTCCAGTGTCGAGCGGAAGCTCCCCGCCGCACGCCCCGCGCAAACCAGAGCGCCGCTATGATTCCAGTCTCTCGCCACCAAGAGACCGGAGGTCGCGGATGAGCGCCAAGACCAGTGTTGCGCAGACGTACACGGACGGTCCCGCCCTCTCCTTTGTCGACAGCGGCGAGACGCTCTCGGCATTCTCCGAAGCCGTGTACGATCTCGGTCGTCATCGCGACGCGAGCGCCCTCGGGCAAACGATCGCATCGGTGGTCGCGCGGACGATCGCCTGCGACAGTGCGGTGTTCGTGCGCGTCGAACCACGGGCGATGGCGTTCACGCTTTCGTCCTGGCCACCGGATCGGTTTGTCGGGCTCGACCACAACAACGCCGTCGCGCTGCATGTCCAGGACCACCCCCTCGTGGGTCATTTCGTCGGGCGACGTGACGCGAGGGCATGGAGCCTGGACGATTTTGTCTCCAGGGAGGCATTCCGCCACACACGGCTGTACCGAACCCTGTACCGTCAGTTCGGCATCGAATTCCAGCTCGCGATGCTTGTCCCCTGCCCCGATCGGGCACCGAGGGTTCTGGCGCTGCATCGCCGCGACGGACCCTTCTCAGAGCATGACCGCCATATCCTGCAGTTGCTGTGGCCTCATCTGACGCAAGCTTTACGCCGATCGCGGTCGGCGAACCGGCAACGAGGGTTGCCGGACCTGGACGGATCTTCCAGCGGACGTGCGATTCTGATCCTGGATCGCCACGGGCAGGTAGAGCTTTGCACCGAGCAGGCGCGCATTTGGCTCGTGCGTTATGGGATCTTCGGGATCTCGCAACGCCAGATCCGGTCTCTGACAGAACCGGTCGCGAGCTGGGTCGCAGCGTCACTGGGCGATCGTACGCTCCAGTCACGAGGCATCCCGGACCCATCCGCGCCCTTGATCGTGCGCAGGGACGAGTTGTATCTGGCGATGCGCCTGGTGCCAGACCACGCCCGCGGACAACACCTGATTCTGATGGAAGAGGTGGCGATGAACACGCCCCCCGATCTGCTGGTCGGCCTGGGCCTGACGCCACGCGAAGCCGAAGTACTCGCGTGGATCGCCCAGGGCAAGACCAACCGGGAGACCGCCCTGATCCTCGACACGAGCCCACGTACGGTTCAGAAGCACCTGGAACGCGTATTCATGAAGCTCGGCGTGGAAAGCCGGACCGGAGCCATCCTGAAGGCATGGCAGGTCAGCCGCTTCGAGGACATGGGCGCGCGTGGTCGGCCATCGCCGTCGCGCGAACCTTGACTCGACCATCACTCGTCCCAGCAGTCGACGCTGAATTGCCGCGCGATGCGACCATTGCGAAGTTCGGCAATTACGTGTGCGACCACGCGGCCCCCTTCGGCATAGATGCACGACTCGCGAATCGCGAAGCTGGTATCACCGACCACCGTAGCCGTGACCGAATGCGTCATCTCCTTGGCGCAGAGATCCCGCCACAGCTCCAGTGCGGCAGCCTGCCCGCGCCGGATGAATGGTTGGCTCGGCGGGAAGTTTCGATTGACGATCACGAGTTCGACGTCATCGGCATACAGGCTCCCGGCGAGTTCGGCATCGCGAGTAAGAAGTGCCCGCTTGAGCGCCTCGCACACCGTGGTGGTATCCATGGGTTGCGCGGGAATTCCCGCGCGTCGTGGGTTCGAGCTCATCGATGACCACCTCCGCGTCGCTGGCGCGCGTCCGGATCCGACGTCAGGGACGGACCCGGACCCATTGCACTCTACTTCGAGTACCTGACGTAAGTCTGCTCCGCCTTGCGGATGTTCGTGGCGGGATCCTTCAGGAACTTTCCCAGCACCTCTTCGTTGCCGAAGCAATACATCTTCCCCGTGGCGGGGTCGGCCCACCGAATCGAGCAATCGGTCTTCACGTCCACGCCGAACTCCGACAGGCCGTAGGCACAGCTACCCTTGAACTGTTCGCCCGCAGCATGCACCGCTGTGGGCACCACCAGCGTCATCAGAAGCAGAAGCACGCGCATGATCTTTCCTCCATGGTTCCACTGCAACCGGCACGGCGCGAAGCTGCGCCGTGGGGGAAAGACTAGGCGGTCTCGATTTCCCCGAGTATGGCGGTTTATGCGTAGGGCACACGTACGTGTTTGTGCGTACGTGGTCGCACAGCGCGAACTCCATAGCGCCCGGGATTGCGCGGGCTCTGTTCCGCGGTGGGCACGAAACCCGGTCGTCGCCCGTGACCGATCGCCGGGGGCCGCGTAATCCGAAAGCAAAATGAAGGCGGTGTATCCGTACTCTGCCACGACGGCCGCATCGCGGCATGTAAGCGATAACTGCCGCAGCGACCGAGCGATCGTTGCCCCATCGGTCTCAGAGGCTTAGAATTTTGCCGCCGTTACCGCTTTCGTTCCGGGAGGAAGACGATGACAGCTTCCAGGAGGTCTAGCCGCGGTGGTACATCCGGGACATCTGCCCCGGACGGCGCACGGTCGGAGCATTCGCCCGGCGATCTCGCCAAGCTCTCGCGCCCACGCCTCTATGACGCCCTCGAGCGCAGACGGCTGTTCGACCGCATCGACGACCTGCGGCGGCACCCGGTGGTCTGGGTGGCCGGGCCGCCAGGTGCAGGCAAGACGACGCTGGTGGCCAGTTATCTCGAGAAGCGAGACGCCGTATGCATCTGGTACCAGGCAGACGCCGGCGACGCGGATGTTTCGACGTTCTTCTACTACCTCAACCGGGCGGCCCAACCATTTTCGCGGGGCAAGCCGGAGCTTGCGCTGTTCACGCCCGAGTATCTGCCGGAGCTTTCCGGTTTCGCAAGACGGTACTTTCGCGAACTGTTCGCTCGCCTGCCGAATGACGCCGTGCTCGTGCTCGACAATGTTCAGGAGATCCCGAGCGACGCGCTGTTCCACCAAGCCATGCTCGCGGCGATCCAGGAGATACCGCCGCGCCGCAATCTGGTAGTCATCAGTCGAACCGAGCCCGCCCTCGCCTATACGCGCGGAATCGCGAGCCGCGAGATCGCAGAACTGCGCTGGAGCGACCTGCGTCTTTCATTGGACGAGACTCGTGTCCTTTCGCACGCGCGCCACGCGTTCTCGGACTCGTCGCTGAAGTCACTGTACGAGCGCTCGGATGGATGGGCTGCGGGGCTGGTGCTGATGCTGGAGCGTGCCGAGGCCGATGCGGCCGATGAAGATCGGATCGGACTTGCTTCGCGCGAGGCCGTGTTCGAATACTTCGCGTCGGTCTTCTTCGACAGTACACCGCCCGTTGCCCAGCGGACGATGATGCTGTGCGCTCTGGTGCCGACGCTTACCGGCTCGACGGCGCGGGAAATCAGCGGGGACGGCAACGCAGCGGAGTTGATGAACGACTTGTTCCGGCGCCAGCTCTTCGTGCAGCGGATCAGCGGCACCGAGCCGACCTATCGGTTTCACTCCCTGTTGCGGGAATTCCTGCAAGCCCGGGCGCGGAGAGCGTTCTCGCAGGATGAGATGAATTCCGCAAATGCGCGCGCCGCGAGGATCGTGGAAGCGGCCGGCGACGTCGAGCAGGCCTACGCAATGTTCGTGGGCAGCCGGCAGTGGGACGACGTCGTGCGCATCCTGCTGACTCACGCCCAGCGACTGTTCGCCGAGGGACGCTGGAGGACCATCCTCGACTGGGGCGCATGCGTGCCTCCCGAGCGGGTTCGGCTCGAGCCATGGCTCGGATACTGGGTGGGGGTGGCACAGTTCCAGTTCGATCAGAAGGTCTCCCGCGACACTCTCGCCCGGACGTTCGAGCAGTTCGAATCGACCGGCGATCGCATCGGGCAGATGCTCACAGCGGCGTCCATCCTGGCGGGGTTCTACTTCGAGTATGCCAACTGGGACACCGCGGAACCATGGATCCTGCGGCTCGGCGAACTGCTCGAAGACCAGCCCGAGTTCCCGTCGCGCGAACTGGAGCTGACGGTCTGTTCGGCGATGCTCTACGGCATCGCGATCCGTCGCCCCGATCACCCGCTGCTTCCGGTTTGCATCGAGCGCACCGTCGCATTGATCGAAGACGATCTCGACACCAATGCCCGCATGCTGGCGGGACTGGCGATCACCGGACCGGTCGTGTGCATGCTCGGGGCCTTCGACCTGTTCTATCGCGTCCGCAAGATGCTGCTGCCGCTGCTCGAGGACGGCCGACTGACCGAGCTGAACCGCGCCGCGTGGCACATGACCAACGGCACCAAACTGTGCCTGCATGCCGAGTTCGAGGAATCGTATCGGGAGCTCGAGGAAGGAGCACGGCTCGGCGCGCAGTTCAACCTGCGGCCGATCGAGGTCCTGTGCCATTTCTTCATCGCCATGCATGCGTCGTGCTACTTCGACGTCGAGCGCTCCCGGCTCGCGATGCAGGCACTGCAGCGCGTGGTCAACTCCTCACGACCCCTCGAGCGCGCACATCAGCTCTGGGGCGAAGGTATGGTCGAGACCGTGGCCGGCAACTTCACGGCCGCCATCGCGCGACATGAGGGTGCGTTGCTCGCGGTCGAAGCGATCGGCGGGGCAGCCCACAAGCTGAGCGGCCTGATCCTCTACAGCGCTCCCTTGGTACTGGCCGGACGCGTAACGGATGGCATCGCGGTCGCGGACGAGGGTTTGCGGTTTGCTCGACAGTGCAAGCTCCACACCTGGGACGCCTGTTTCGTGATGATCCTGGCGTGGTGCCGGCACGAGCAAGGGGATAGTGCGCAAGCAGAGCGCCTGCTCGACCAGGCGATCGAAGTCGGAGAGGACGGGACCTTTCGATACTTCCGCTGGTTGCTGCAGGGCAGTCGCAAGATGCTGGCAGAAGCGTTGCGTCGAGGAATTCGCACGCAAGCAGTCGGCAGGATGGTCCGGCACTTCCGCTACGTTTCGCCCGATCCTCTGCTCGAGGCGTGGCCCTGGCCGGTAAAGGTCCGGACCCTGGGGACTTTCGCGGTCGAAGTCGATGGACAGCCGCTGCGCTTCGGACGCAAGACGCCGAAACGTCTGCTGACGCTGCTGCAGTGCCTCATCGCACTGGGCGGGCGTGAAGTAGCGGAACACAAGCTGGCCGATGCGCTCTGGCCCGCCGCCGACGGCGATGAAGGCTATCGTCGCCTGACGCTGAATCTGCATCGCCTGCGCCAGCTTCTGGGTGACCACGGGTCGGTTCGAATGAGTGGCGGCAAGGTGAGTCTGAATCCGGAACGGGTCTGGGTGGACGCATTGTGCGTGACTCAGGCGCGGGAGTGTCTCGCGGGCCGCATGCTCCATGAAACCGTCGCTACGCTGTATCGCGGCGAGTTCCTGGAAGACGAGGTCGAGGAGCCATGGATTCTTCCCATGCGCGAGCAACTGCGGACACTGCATGCCGAGGCCGTTCGCGGCTTGGCAGACGGACGTTCGTCCGGGCAATCTGAAGTGAATAGGAAAGCACCCTCCCGCTAAGCTGGTCTCGTGCCGAAGTGCGGTGAGCCCGCATTGGACGGTGCGTTTGACCAACCTATCGAGTGTGGAGGGCAAGATGGCTTCAGCAATTCAGCGTGCGGTGACGCTCGGGATTCTGTTCGGTCTGATCAGCGTTGCACCTGTCCACGCGCAGAGCGACGCGGAGAAGATCCGGCTCATCGAGAACGAGGCGGCCGGCTGGTCGCGGAACATGGACCGGCTGATGGCGAGCTATGCCGACGACGTGATCTACGAAGACCCCGGGATCGGCCTCCTGCTGAATGGCAAGGAACAGGTCCGAGGCTTTGCCCAGCCGTACTTCGATGCGTTCCCGGACCTGAAGGCGGTCATCGTCTCGACGGTGATTTCGGGCAATCGCGCGGCATCGGAGTGGCGGTTCTCGGGAACGCAGGTCGGCGACCTGCCGGGCATGCCTGCGGCGAACAAGCGGATGGACGTGCGTGGCGCATCGATCTATCGGTTCGAGGGCGGCAAGATCAAGCACAAGGTGGACTACCTCGACTGGGCGACCGTGATGCGGCAGTTGAGCCCTACCCCCGCGAAGCCGTAGCGATCGGCGGTTCCGCAGCGACGCGCCGGTCTCGTGGGCGGCGTATTGGAGCCCGAGACCCAGATGCGTGTGGGACCGGCCCTCGCGGCAATCGCGAGTGGAAGCGAGGAGCCCGGGGCGGGCTCCTCGATCGCGGTCAGGGCAGCCGATATTCGAACTGCTGCGAGCACCCGAAATGACCTTGGGCCGACAATGCCTTGCACTGAAACGGCGCTTTGCCCGTGACGCCGCTGAACTTGCCAGTGCCGCCGGTGATCTGGTTCAACCCGTCGAACACACCGTTCGTGGCCAGCGTGCCGGTGTACTGCGTATAGATCTTGTCGCCGTCCGCATCGGTCCACGCGCAGCTGCCTCCGCCCGGCCCGGCCCCCCCTGTGAGATCCAGGTAATACGGGCAGACCGCAGTGCCCATGTGCATCGGCCCGCTCCCGCGCGAATTGAAGGTAACGCCGTAAAAACCACCCCACCCGAACACCCGGCCTTCGCCCACTTGAACCGTCTCGCCGTTCGCTTTCCAACCGCTGTTGACGGAGATCGTTCCGGACTTCGGCAATTGCTGTGCGCCGCCCACCAACCCGAACGTCGATGCCGCCAGCCCGAACACTACCAGTGCGATGGTCTTCTTCATGACTCCCCTCCCGTCGTATTGCTCTCCAGCGCCCGGTGCCGGTCGGCGCGTCCCGTCCTTGCCGGCGCCGTGCCGGCGCAAGGCATGACAGCCGGACCTTTCAATTGGCGCTCAGCCGTCGTTGTCGACCTTATTGGACGAGCGCCTACAAAACGGATACAGGCGTCTTGTGCGACTCAGGCGTGATGGGAGGGGCGTGTGCTTGATCGAAGGGAACGGTAGAGCGCCTCGGTTTCGATCGATGGCCCGGAACGGCCGGCCGCCTTCAATGCGTTGCAGCACATTCGAAAGGCATCGTCCAGTTCCGCGGACTTACCCGACCGCTTGAGGCAGCGCATCAGGCACTGGCAGACCGGTTCCGCGCAGCCGTCGATCTCCAGGGCATGGCGGTAGAGCGCCCCAGCGCCTTCCATATCGCCCAGGTCCTCCAGAGAACCACCCCAGCGCGATACGGTTGAAAGGAATCGCGTATGCCATCGTTGACGCGGCACCATGGCCCAGGACTGCGAGACTTCGCTCGGAAGGAAGGGGCCCCGATACAGCGCCTTCAAGTCGCTTACGTTGGCGCGCAACTCGCCAATGATCAACATGTTCGCCGACCCCGTCGCATCGGCATCAAGGGCAAGGCGTTCGAATGCGGCGACATCGATCCAACATGTGCTCACGTTCATGCCGACCGTCCCCGCCTTCATGACCAGAGCGTGGTCGTCACCCAGCTGTCGCCGCAGTCGATGCAAGGTGATGGCGAAGGTCTTGTGGGCCGTATCCCCCTCGGCATCGGGCCACAGGTGGTCGATCAGCGCCGCTACGGATACGCCCTCGACCCCTAGCGCAATGATCGCTTTCAGGAGCTCCATGGGCTTGCGCGTTGCATTCTTCGTGAGGTCCATCGGAATGCCTTTCTTGACGATAGTGAACGTACCCAGTGTGGAGATCTGAAGCGGCCAGGGCCAGGATCTCAAGAGCGGGCGCGGGGGTGCTATCGCATAGCGCCTGACCACTTCGGTGACGTGCGAGCGCTCGATGCCTTCGGTGAGGGCCAGAGAGCAGAGTTCCGGCAACACCTCAGGAACAAACCTGAACCAGAACGCATAATGTGTTCGTCGGCTCGCTTCGAAAGCGGCTGCGGTCCGCTCGACAGCCTGTGCGCGATCGCCTTTCCGCAGCGCAACGTAGGCTTCCACGAACATCGGTTCCGACGCCATGTTGTGAATGACGGTGCCTGCTGACAGTGACTTTGCCTCCGCCGCGCTCTGCAGTGCTTCGGTGTACCTCCCCATGCGGGCGTGCACATGCGATGTGAGCGTCAGGCTGAGCTGCCGGATGTAGTGCATCCCCGTATCGACAGCGGTCCGGATGCTGGTTTCCGCGAAGGCCAGTCCGTGAGACAGGTCCCCGGCGCGGAGCGCCATCACGCTCTCCACGAACTGCAGGTACCACACGTCGAAGCGACGCCGCGGATTCGCCAGACGGCGCAAAGTGGAGACCGACTCCAGCGCGGCCGACAGGTCCCGGATACCTAGCGCCACCAGAAAGCTGAAGTAGGCGAGCGCGGGTTCGGCAGAATGCAGCCCGGCCAGCCCATGGCTTCTGGAGATGCTGGCAGCCTCGCCCAGATTCCGTAGCGCCCCTGGATAGTCCGCGACGTGGTAACCGTAGTAGCCCACCCGCGCCCGCCACCAGACTCGATTGAGCGGCGTGACGTCGGCGTTCGCCACGAGCGGCTCGATCGTCGCGATAACGCCCTTCGCCAGATCGTACTCCGCCGCAAAATAGCAGTAACCCAGCAGAAACGTGCCGGCCGTCACGCGTTGATTGACGTCGATCTCCATATCCAGCAACTGCTTCACCCGTACAACGCATTCAGGCAGAAGCGGATTTGCCGGTTGACGGTACGACAAGGCGATGAGAAAGCTCGATAGGACATGGAGTTCAGCTTCGACCGAGTCGAACGCGGGCCGCGAATCCAGGAGTGTCTGGATGATCGTGATCCAGCGATCCATCTCCGTGAACGAGGCCCACCGAAAGTAGAGGCTGTCGATCACGCCTGCGGCCGACAGCAGCTGACCGACGACATCCCCGGCGGCCACCATCAGCCCATGCGAACGCTCGAGAAGCCGGCGTGCGTCGTCCTGGTCGACAGCCAGCAGGGAAACACCCCACCAGTACCCCAGCCATGGGGTTTCCCGAAGTTGCGCGTCGGGCAGGCGCTGGAGCCACGTGTGCAGCGTTTGCCAACGGCCTTGCGCGATGAGTCTGGGCGCATGGTCCACGATGAGTTCGGAGGCCCGCGTCCAATGCTCGATCTCGACGAGGATCGCGATCGCGTCGGCCCCCTGACCGCTCACCTCCAGCAGCGACGCCGCCTTCAACAGCTGGTTCCGGCGGACTTCGACCGACCAGGCGAGGCGCCCGCGCTCGAGCAGGAACTCGCGAAACAGGGGATGGTATTGATACGTCGCTACCAGGGTCTCACTACCAGCATTAGCGTAGCGATCGGCCGCGACGACCATGCGGCGATCCGTGAACAAGCGATCGCGATAGAGCGTTTCCAGAAAACGCGCTGCCTGCGTCAGCCCACTAAGAAGCTCCGCACCGCTCGCGGTGATCTGGGGCAGCAGCGCCGTGGTCAGGCAAACGTGCTGCGTCTGGGCCGGCAATCGGTCGAATATGACACCGGCGAAGTAGTGGAACACGGCCTCGCGCGTTTCTGCCGCCACCGCTTCCGGGACGATACCGTTGCGCTTGAGTCGCTCGAGCATGAGGGTCAGGCCTGCAGCCCAACCATCACTCGCTCGGTACAGCGTGTCGAACTCCTGTTCAGTCAGTGCGGTGCGCTTCGCACTGATGGCCCGGGCTTCCTGCGGTGTGAGTCGCAGATCTTCCCACTGGATGAAACTCACGTTCTCGTTGGCGATCAATCGAGCGCAAGCGTCGGGGGGATCCCGCCGCGACACGACGATGACGGTGATGCCGGGGGGAACCTCATCGACTGACTGCGCGACGAGGGCATGAAAGCGCTGATCGGCGGAAACTTCCTGGTAGTTGTCCAACACCAGCGTGGCACCGTCCGGCAATCGGGCGAAAAAATCGCGAAAGAAGCGCCGCGCGAATCCTTCGATGTCCGCGAGGTACTCGGGCGTCAGCAGGGGCAATGTCCGTTGCCCTTTGCGAACAAACGACGTCGCGCCGAGGCGAAGGTGGTAGAAGAAAGTAGCGAGGTCACCATCGCCTGGATCGACCTGGAACCAGATGCCGTCGTGCTGGCGCGCGTCCAGCCAACTCGCAACTAACGTAGTCTTGCCGGCGCCCGGAGGTCCAACGACGCACAGGGCCGACCGACGTGAGCGCTCCTGGTCCAACCGGGCGAACAGGCGTTCGCGGGGCACCGCGTCGTGCACGCGGGGTCGCGTCAGCTTGGCGAGCGTCGGAACGTGTCTGGTCACCACGAACGCACCACGTTGAACTGGCTACGTCGGTTACCTCACGACCAACCAGCGCCACGGGGACAATGGCTCGGACCGACGGTACGAGCGCGCATGTCCGGCTCGCACGATCGGGGCCGCCTTCGCCGGTCCCGCAAAGCACCGGTCTCGAGGTTCAACGTATCACGACTTCAGAGCGGGCTCAAGGTTGGACGCAACTCTTTGGACGCAACTCTTCCGCTCCAGGGAAGAACGGGCGCCGCAGGAGCTGGCGACATCGTGCGGTCGGGACAAAGTGCAGGCCCGATCACATGCTCCCGCCCGCAGGCGCAGATCCGGCTGGGGAGCGGATCGATTTAAGCGTCTTCTAAGTTTCGCCGTGAAAACTGTCTCCCATCGCAGGCCGCATTGGCTCGGCGACCCAACGAACGGAGGACAACATGAACACGAATTCGGCTTTCGCCACCACCCCGCTTTCCCCTCGGAGGACCGCCGCTAGAGTGCTCGCCGGCGCCTTGCTCGCCACCTTCGGCGCGGCGCTCGCCCAACCGGCA
>JAIEQG010000074.1 GCA_019747905.1 Burkholderiales bacterium | reverse complement strand
GGAGCTCGGGTACAGCGCCGGTTTCATCGAGAACGTGACCAAGGGACTGGTGGTCCGGCTCGCGAAGAAGAAGTAGGTCTCAGCACAACAGAGGTCGCAGGCCCAACGGGGGGTACGTCACACCTCCGTGCGGCACCAGCTGCGCCAGGTCTCACGGTAGGCACGTTCCAGGCCGTGCGTGAACCCGGCCTCGTCCTGGATGGACGAATCGGCCAGTCGCGAGCGTAGCGTTGCCCGGCATTCCTTCAGGAACGCCGGATCGCGCGCCGTTTCGATGGCCAGGCTGACGTAGTGATCGACGTCGCGGGCGACGAGCCGCTCTAGGCCCACCTGCGCCAGCGCACTCGCCGATACGCGCGAGGCGTGCGTGCGACCCGCCAGCGTGACCAGCGGCACGCCCATGGCCAGAGTGAACAGCGTCGTGGTGGTTCCGACGCAGGGAAACGGATCGAGCGCGAGGTCGACGTCACCATGGGCGGTGAGAAACGCGTCGTGGTCGATGCGGTCGCGGACGCTCAACCTGGATGCGTCGATGCCGCGCTCGGCGAACGCCTGGCGCACGACGTCGTGGGCGGTCGAGGGAATGGCGAAGAGTTCGAGCCGCGAATCCGGCAGCGCGAGCAGGATGCGTGACCAGGTGTCGAAGACGCGCGCGTTGAGCTTGGGATAGAGATTGAAGCTGCCGAAGGTCGTCGCGGCGCCTCGCGCCGACGGCGGAACCGGTGCCACCTCTGGCAATGGTCCCGGACGAAACGGCATGAAGAATCCACCGAGGGGTAGCAGCTTCTCCGAGTGATGCTGTTGCGCCAGATCGTCCGCGATCACGCTGTCGGTGATCCAGTAGTCGATGGCGGTGAGCCCGGTCGTGTTGGGATAGCCGAGCCAGGTCATCTGGACCGGTGCCGGACGACGCGCGAACGCAGCCAGCCGATGACCGGGCAGGTGACCGTTGAGATCCACGAGGATGTCGATGCCGTCGTCGCGGATGGTGCGGGCGAGTGTGGCATCGTCCATGTCCTGACAGGCACGCCATGCCAGTGGCAGAGCGCGCAGGCGCTGTGTGACGGCGTCGTCCACCGGACTGTTGTCGTAGCAGTAGACGTCGAACTGCAGCCGATCGTGGTGCTGCAGCACCGGCTCGATGAAGTGGCGGGTGACGTGACTGAAGTAGTCGGCTGAGACGTAACCGACACGCAACCGGCGATCCGGAACAGGCGTGTTGGCCGGTTTCGGCAGGTCGTGCATCAGCGGGCGCGCGAAACGCTCGTCCCACGCACGATACGAGCGCTCGAATTCCTCGCGCGGGATGTCCGGCAGGTAATGCAGGATCGCCAGGTAGTCGCTGAGCGCGCCGGGGTCGTCGGGGGCATGCTCCACCGCGGCGCGATAGCTCTGCATCGCTTCGTCCATGCGGCCGTCCGATTCCAGCGCGAAACCCAGGCGGCGCAGCGCGGGCGAGAAGGCGGGGTCGACCCGCAAGGCCTCGCGATACGCTTGCGCTGCCGGGCCGCGCTGTCCGCGTGCTTCGCGTGCGATGCCCAGGAAAAGGTGCAGCCGCGCAGCGTTCGGCTGGTGCCGCAACTGGCCTTCGAGAAACGCTTCGGCGTCGACGAACCGCGCCTGCGCCATCAATGCGGCAGCCGGATTGTCCGGCGGATCGAAACCCTGGGCGCGCAGGCGCAACGCCACGTAGACCTGCAAGGCCTCCGACTGCCGGCCGGCCATGCCGAGCGCGAACATCAGCCGGCGGCGTGCATCGATGCGTTGCGGGGCCGCGGCGAGCGCCGCGCGCAGCGCATCTACGGCGGCGTCGTAGCGTGCGTGGTGCAGATGGACTTCCGCCAGGGTGAGCGACGGGTCGGGCCAGTTCGGGTCGAGTTTCGTGGCGGCCGCCAGGTGCTGTTCCGCCAACGGGAAATCGCCGGCGCGACAGGCGGCCACGGCGCGCAACTGCAGTGCCTGCGGATCACCGGGATGGCGCCGCAAGTGCGCCTCGAGCAGTTCGATCGCGTGCGCATCCTCCCCGGCGTTCAAGGCACGGCCGGCTTCTTCGACGCTCGCGCGGATCGCGGCGGGCGCGGACTTTCTGCGCAGCCAGCTCAGCATGGCGGCACGCTGCTCACGGCAGGCGGCTCGAGTCGTCCTGGAACTGCAGGAGTGCCGCGCGGACCTGGTGCACCACCGGTTGCCATTGACGCGGCTCGTCCTGGCGGAAGATGCGCATGGACGGATACCACGCGGTGGCACCGCCTGCCTCCAGCCAGCGCCAGTCGCACGGTTTCTGGATCAGCAGCCACGTGGGCAGCGCCAGCGCGCCGGCGAGGTGCGCCACGGCCGTATCGACGGTGATGACGAGATCGAGGTTGCGCAGGGCCGATGCGGTTTCCCGGAAATCCGTGAGCTGCGGCGCCAGATCCACCATGAAGCGCCACTGCGGATTCTGCGCGAGCGTGGCTGCCTGTGGCCCCTTCTGCAACGAGAACCAGCGAATGCCGGCCACGGTGGCGAGGGGATTGAGTTCCTCCAGCGTGGTGGAGCGATCCGCATCGGTCGGGTTGTTCGGATTGCCGCCCCACACCAGCCCCACGCGCGGCCCTTCGCGACCGAGCAGATCGCTCCAGCGGCGGTCGCGCTCTGGGTCGGTGTAGAGATACGGGACCGCGGCCGGAATGCTCTCGACCGTGGTGCCGAACACCAGCGGCAACGTCGCCACGGGACAATGCACGTCGTAGTCCGGCAGCGGCTCGCCTTGCGCCACCACCCAGTCCGCGCAGCCGCTCTCGTCCAGCAGCCCCACCAGTTCGGGCTGCACCTCCAGCACGATGGTCATGCCGCGCTCGCGCAAGAGGGTGAGATAGCGGGCGAACTGGATCATGTCGCCGAGGCCTTGCTCGACGTGGATCAACACCGTCTTGCCTTCGGTCAGGGTCTGCGCAGTGAGCAATCGTTGCGGGTCGCGCGGCGCCGGCCGGCGCCACGGAATGCGCCAGCGCCATTCGAACTCCGCGAATCCTTCGGGGTAGCGGCCGGCGCGCAGCAGCATGAGGCCGCGGTTGACGTGCGCCTCGGGAAACTCGGGGTCGGCCGCCAGCGCCCGGTCGTGCCACGCGAGCGCATCGCGGTAGCGTCCGTGTGCCAGCGTGGCCACACCCATGGCGTTCAACACGCGGGCGTTGTGGATGCCGCCATCGATCAGCGTGCCGAAGCGACGCTCGGCGGTGTCGAAGCGACGGCGGTTGAGATCGATCAGCCCGAGGCAATAGGTGGCATCGGCGTTGCCGGGTTCCTGCGCGAGTACCGCGTCGTAGATTGCAGCTGCCTCGTCGAGGCGCCCCTCCGTCTGCAATGCCATGGCGCGTTCGAGCTGGGCACCGATGTCCATGGGCGTGACGATCGCTGGCTCAGGCCGCGGCAGCCGCCGGCGTCACCGCCGGTATACCGACGCCTGGAGCGGCAGTCCGTTGCTCAGGTACGAATGGAAATACTCGAGGTTGTTGAAGGCCTCGCTACCCGCCGGAAAGGGCTGGGCACGCACCTGCATCATGCAGCGCGTGTAGCGCATGTGCAGCGTGTAGAGCTCGTCCCCGCCGCGAAAGACCGGAAAGTGCACCGCCTGGCCGACGGCCGGCGAAATGGTCTCCATGCGCATCACCTTCCCGGCGTTGTCGAGGTGGCAATTGGAGCACGCGAAGTTCATCTGGCCGATGCGGCGGAAGAACAGGCGCCGCCCTTCCTCGTACTTGGCGAGCGCCGCCGCGCCGTCCACCTTGATGTCCATGCGCATGCCGTCGGACAGGCTGCGCGCGTAGGCCGTCAACACGCCCATGGTGGCACGGTCGTCGTAGCGATACTCGGCTTCGCCGTTGTCGCGGCGGCAGCGGTTCAGGAGCATCTCGAAGGTGATCACGCGATTCTCGGCGGCGCTGAACCGCGGATAGGTCCCTGCGAGGTTGCGGCCGCCGTCGGGCAGGCACTCCGCGTAAGTCCGGCCGTTGCGAAACGGGGTATCCCACAGCACCTTGCCGCGTTCGATGTCGCCGAGGAATGGCGGGAACGCCATGATGTCGTCGTAGTGGCTGCGGCTCGCGCGGCTGAACATGAAACCGCCGTGCACGTAGTCGTCGAGCGCTATGCCGGGAAAGCGCTGCTGGAAGGTGCGCACGAACGCCGTGCGATCCTCTTCCGGCGAGGCCGCCGCGACCGAGGCTCCGAACGCGAGCAGCGCACAGCCCGCGAGAGCAAACCGGGCGTTCACTTGATCGCCACCTCCAGCGCGTTGTTCTCGCCGCGATTGTCTTCCCACGCGACGCCGATCTTGTCGCCCGGTTTCGCGCCACGCACACGGAACTCGAGGAACGGATTCTTCGATACCGCCTGGCTCCACTGCGCATCGAGCACCGGGCGGCCGTTGTGTGTGGCCACCACGTGCTGGATAAAGTGCTTCGGCACCAGTTCGTTGGTCTTGGGGTCGGTGCGCAGCCCGGTTTCCATGGGATGGGGCATGAGCACCTTCACGAAGGCGGTATCGCCTTCGAGCGTGATGCGCATCTTGATCGTGTCGGCCATCGGCTGGTACTGGGCTCTATCCGGCGCAACCGCCCAAAGTCACCTTGGTCTCCTTCTGGGCGAACCAGAACTTGCCGTCGGCCTTGACCACGGCGCGCACGAACGCGGACTCGGCCATCTTGATGCGCACCGCGACGAACGGATCGATGCCCGGCAGCAGGTCGAACTGAGCGACCAGCGGCTGTGGATTCTTCTCGGCGAATACCCAGATGCTCTGCGTGCCCGGCAACTTCGATTCGACCTCGATGTGAACGATCGCGCTGTTCTCGGCGATGTCCGGCGCCTTGATGACCACCTGATCGCTCTCGATCGCGTCGGCCGCGCCGATCGAACGGAGCGCATCGCTCATGGCCTTCGCGTCGAACGCGGAAGTGTTGCGGTCCGCGGCGATGGCGCGCAGCGGCAGCCACAGGGCTGCCAGTGCCACGGCACAGGTAGCAAGCAGGCGTCGGCGCAGGGGACGAGAGGCGACGTCAAAGTCCATGGATGTACTCGGTCACGAGATCGATTTCGGCTTCGCTCAGGATGCGGTGTCGACCATAGGGCGGCATGATGGTCGCGGGATTCTTGACACTTGCGTCCCAAATTTGCGCGCGAAGTGCCGCACGGTCGGGATAGCGGCGCTTGATGTCCGCCAGCGGCGGACCCAGGGTGGCACCCGTCTCCGCCCCAGGATCGGCCGGCATGCGATGACAGGCGAGGCAGTTGCCCTTTTCCTGGTCGTGCGCGATGGCTCGACCCGGCAGGTCGGCCGCCGCAGCGCTGCTCGTGGCGGCCACAGCAACCCATGCGACGAACATGGGGATTCGAGTACGGATCGTCAAGCGGGTGTCCCGTTCCGGGCCGAGGCGATACCGGTTACGACTGCCGATCCCGCGAACCGTTCGCACGGCGAGCCGGTCAGGCCGGCGCGCGCCAGTGGCCGGATTTGCCGCCGTGTTTCTCGAGCAACCGCACGGCCTCGATGCGCATGCCGCGATCCACGGCCTTGCACATGTCGTAGACGGTCAGCAGGCCCACGCTGACTGCGGTGAGTGCTTCCATTTCCACGCCGGTACGGCCGAAGCACTCCGCGGTTGCAGTGCAAGTGACTGTCGACGCTGCGCGATCGACGTCGAACTCCACCCCGACCCGCGTGAGGCCGATCGGATGGCACAGCGGCACCAGTTCCGAGGTGCGCTTGGCACCCTGGATGGCGGCGATGCGGGCAACGCCCAGCACGTCGCCCTTGGCGGCCGTGCCCTCGACGATCAGGGCGAGCGTGGCGGGCAGCATCGAGATGCGCCCGGTCGCGACCGCGACGCGCTGCGTCTCGGCCTTCGCGCCCACGTCGACCATGTGGGCCTGGCCCTGCGCATCGAAATGGGTGAGCGGATTCACAAGAGCGGGAGTGGTTCCGGCAGGTGCTTGGCGCTGCGCGGGACGAACTTGAGCGGATCGCAGCTATCATAGCATCGTCATGCGCGCGCTCGTCGTCGTTCTGCTCGCGTTCTGCCTGCTGATTCCCGCGCAGGCAAACGATCTGCCCGAACTCGGAGACGCATCCGAGGCGGCGCTCTCGATCGGCCAGGAACGTGCGATCGGCTACGGCATCATGCGGCAGATCCGCGCGACGCCCAGCTATCTCGACGATGCGGACGTGTCCGACTACCTGCAGCGGGTCGGCTACCGGCTGGTGTCGGTCAGCCCCGACACGCGCATGGATTTCCATTTCTTCGCGTTGAAGGACAACTCGGTCAATGCCTTCGCATTGCCGGGCGGCTACATCGGGGTGCATTCCGGCCTGCTGCTGACGGCGCAGACCGAGTCGGAACTGGTGGGCGTGCTGGGCCACGAAATCGCGCACGTCACCCAGCGCCACATCGCGCGCATGGTGGCGCAACAGCAACGCGCCGGCATGACCTCGCTCGCGGCGATCGCCATCGCCATTCTCGCGGCACGCTCGAATCCGCAGGCGGCTGCGGGCGCCATCGCCGCCGCGCAGGCGCAGGCGCTCAACAGCCGGCTCGCGTTCACGCGCGACAACGAACGCGAGGCCGACCGCGTGGGCTTGCAGATCGTCGAGCGCTCCGGCTTCGATCCGCACGCCATGCCCGTGTTTCTCGACCGGTTGCAGCGCGCGACGCGCATTCTCGATTCGAACACGGTGCCGTCGTACATGCGCACGCACCCGATCACCTACGAACGGATCGCCGACGTCCAGAACCGCACCATGAACCTGCCCTACCGGCAGGTGCCGGACCAGCTCGACTTCCACCTGGTCCGCGCCAAGCTGCGCGCGACCATCGGCGACCCGCGCGACGCCATCACGTTCTTCGAGGAGCAGCTCGCCGACCGCAAGTTCAACAGCGAGATCGGGGTGCGCTACGGGCTGGTGCTGGCTCTCCTGCGGTCCGAGAACGTGAAGCGCGCCGCCACCGAAATCGTGGCACTGCGCAAGATTGCGCCGCCCAACGCGATGATCACGGGTCTGGAGGGGCGGTTGAAGCTCGCGCAGAAGGACAAGGAAGGGGCGGTGAAGATCTTCGCCGACGGCGTCAGGACTTTCCCCGGCAGCCGCTCGCTCGGCTACGACTATGCCGAGGCGCTGATCGGCGCCGGGCGGCCGGCCGACGCGCTCAATGCCCTGGACGATCAGCTGCTCAAGGACCAGAACGACGGCAAGCTCTACGAACTGCAGGCCAAGGCCTACGAGGCCCAGGGCAAGACCATGCTGAAGCACAAGTCGCTCGCCGAGGCCTTTCTGTCCGTCGGCAATGTCCAGGCGGCCATCGAGCAGCTCCAGCAGGCGCAACGCACGAGCAACGGCGACTTCTACGAGAATTCCAGCATCGAGGCGCGCCTGCGCGAGCTGCGGGCGGTCGTCGCCAGGCAGGAGAAATAGCGTAACCCCCATCGCGCGCGGCGTTCGCTGCTCCCGTCGGGCTCGAGCGCCCTTCGGGCGGCCGCAGGTGGTTCAGAACCCCCGGATTCGGGCCGATAACGCTGATCGGGCACCCCGCGCAGACGTGGTGCAACCGCATAAATTCGCTAGAATCCGGACGTTTTGTCGTGAAGTCAGCGCGTCGGTGCGCGCATTCCATGCAGAAGATCGGGAAGTACGAGATCCTGAAGGAACTGGGCAAGGGCGCGACCAGCGCCGTCTACCTTGCGAACGATCCGTTCGCCGCGCGCCAGGTCGCCGTCAAGCTGGTGAAGCAGGAGGCCCTGGGCGACAAGGAGCACGGCAAGCGCTTCCAGAAGCTGTTCCTGACCGAGGCTTCGCTCGCGGGCAAGCTGCAGCATCCGCACATCGTCGCCATCTTCGACGCCGAGGCCAACGACGAGGGCAGCTACATCGTGATGGAGTACGTCGAAGGCGGCACGCTGGAGCAGTTCTGCCGCGTCGACGCACTGCTGCCGGTGGCCCGCATCATCGAAATCATCTTCAAGTGCAGCAAGGCGCTCGATTTCGCCCACCGCCACGGCATCATTCACCGCGACATCAAGCCGGCGAACATCCTGATGACCGGCGGCAGCGACATCAAGATTTCCGACTTCGGCGCCGCGCTCTCGCTAGCCTCCGAGACGACGCAGGTGACCGGCGTCGGATCGCCCGCCTACATGTCCCCCGAGCAGGTGCGCGACCAGCAGTTGAACCACCAGACCGACATCTTTTCCCTCGGCGTGGTGATGTACCAGATGCTGACCGGCCGGCTGCCGTTCAAGGCGACCAACAACTTCAGCATGGTCTACCAGATCATCAACGTCGATCCGCCGCCGCCGTCGATGCATCGGCCCGACATTCCGAACGCCGTCGACGTGATCGCCAAGAAGTCGCTGCAGAAGAGCCTCGAGAAGCGCTACCAGAGCTGGGCGGAATTCTCGGCCGACCTCGCGAGCACCTTCGTCGACTTGCAGAACACGGCCGAGGCCGTGCCGGAGACCGAGAAGTTCAACACGTTGCGCGGGCTCGCCTTCTTCCGCGAGTTCAGCGACGTGGACCTGTGGCAGGTGGTGCGCATCTCCACCTGGTCGCGCCACCCGGCCGGCACCACCGTGATCCGCGAGGGCGAGGACGGCCGCTCGTTCTTCATCCTGGCCGCGGGGGAGGTGCGCGTGACCAAGAACGACAAGCTGCTCAACGTGCTGAAGGCGGGCGAGTGCTTCGGCGAGATGAGCTACCTCGGCACCAAGGACTTCCATCGCTCCGCCACGGTCGCCGCGGTGACCGACATCACGATGATCGAGATCGCCGACGAAGCCCTGTCGCAATCGACCGAGTCGTGCCGCAGCCGCTTCAACGCAGCCTTCCTCGAACTGCTGGTGACCCGCCTGGAATCGGCGAACATCCGCGTGTCGCAACTGCTGCTGGACCGCAACGTCGGCGTGCGATGAGCGATTTCGCCGACATCTCGGTGGCCGAGTTCAAGACCTTGAGTGCAGCCGAGCCGGTGGTGATCGTGGACGTGCGCACGGATGCGGAAGTCGCCCGCGGGGTGATCCCGGGGTCGCGCCACATCGTGCTCCAGACCTTGCCCGAGCGCGCCGGCGAGTTGCCGCGCGACGCGGCGCTGGTGATGGTGTGCCAATCGGGCGGCCGCTCGCGCCAGGCGGCAGGCTTTCTCGCAGCGCAAGGCTACGAGCGGGTGCACAATCTTCAGGGCGGCGTCACCGCCTGGGTGCGCGAGGGCGAACCCCTCGCCGAGCTGGAACCATAGAACCGAACATGTCTACTGCAATCGCCCACGATTTCGAACTCGACGCACGCGGACTCAATTGTCCGCTGCCCATCCTGCGGACCAAGAAGGTCCTGAACGGCATGACCTCCGGCAAGGTGCTGAGGATCATGGCGACCGACCCTGGCTCGGTGCGCGACTTCCAGGCTTTCTCGCGTCAGACCGGCAACGACCTCCTCGCCGCGTCGGAGTCCGGCGGCGAGTTCCATTTCCTGCTGCGCAAAAAATGACTTTCCCCCCGATGGGCCTGCGGCCCCTCCCCCCTAAGGGGCCAGCCCGCTTGGGACGGCCCGGCGCGGGCTGAGGTGACCTCCCCCCCGATGTGCCTGCGGCCCTTCCCCCCAAGGGGGCCAGCCCGCTTGGGGCGGCCCGGCGCGGGCTGAGGTGACCTCCCCCCCGATGGGCCTGCGGCCCTTCCCCCCAAGGGGGCCAGCCCGCTTGGGACGGCCCGGCGCGGGCTGACATGCATCCAGTCGACCGGCTGATCGTGAGCTTCGACCGGGACCTGAGAACCCTGTTCGTGCCGCCGCGTGCCGCTCGACCGGAGCCGGCGACCGAACAAGCTGAGGCGGAACTCGCGCCCGAAGAGCGCCGCCACGCGGCTGCCTTGATGCGCGTGAACCACACCGGCGAGGTTTGCGCCCAGGCCCTGTACCAAGGGCAGATGCTCACCGCACGCGACCCCGACATCGAGACCGTACTCGCGAAGGCTGCCGACGAGGAAACCGACCATCTCGCCTGGACCCGCTCGCGCATCGAGGCGCTCGGCGGGCGCACCAGCCGGCTCGATCCGCTGTTCTACTTCGGCGCGTTCACGCTGGGCGCGCTGTCAGGCCTCGCCGGTGATCGCTGGAACCTGGGGTTCCTGGCCGAAACCGAGCGGCAGGTGGAAGGCCATCTCGAAGGTCATCTCGAGCAGTTGCCCGAAGCCGATGCGAAAAGCCGAGCGGTCGTGGCACAGATGCGCGAGGACGAAGCGGCACACGCCCGCACGGCCACCGCCCATGGCGGTGCGGAACTGCCGCCGCCGGTGAAACTCGCGATGAAGCTCGCATCGCGAGTCATGACGGGATCGACTTACTACTTATAGCTACGAAGCGGCTTCGGTCGCGTTGCCGACTTCGACGATCTCGAAGTCGTGGGTCACCTCGGCGGTCTTGGCGAGCATCGCCGTGGCGGAGCAGTACTTTTCCGCCGACATCTTGATCGCGCGTTCCACCGCATCGCGCTTGACGTTGTGCCCCTTCACGACGAAGTGCATGTGGATGCGGGTGAACACCTTGGGGTCGGTGGTGGCGCGATCGGCATCCATTTCGACGGCGACGTCGGTCACTTCCTGACGCGCCTTGCGCAGGATGGTGACCACGTCGTAGGCGGTGCAGCCACCGGTCCCGGCCAGCACGGTCTCCATCGGGCGCGGGCCCAGGTTGCGGCCGCCGCCTTCCGGCGAGCCGTCCATCACGAAGGCATGGCTGGTTTCCGTTTCGGCGACGAAGGCGACGCCTTCCAGCCATTTGATGCGGACTTTCATGGGGAGGGTTCCGGGGGCGGGGAGGAGGCGGATTCTAGCGTCCACGCCGCCGTCCCGGCGCACAGGAGATCGCCGCCCTGATGATCGCTTCGGCGGGCGGATCCCCATCTGGCGAGGGGCACGCCGGAGGATTGAGCAGGGGCCCCCTCGAGGGATGCGACCCGCAGGCGGGCGTGGGCCGGGTGGCTTACATCGCGCTGCCCCCATCCCAACCTTCCCCCACGCTGCGCGCGGGGGAAGGAGTGCATTGCTGGCCCCCACCTTGCGGGGGGGCTGGCATGCTGCGCCGCACGATCTCCGCCGCCGAACGAGCGCCGAGGCTACCTTGGACGTTACCGAGTAGGGTCTTTATTTGTCCAATCACTCAGTGGCTTAGCCTCGAATATCGAGACATCCGCGGCGACACCCGCTATACTCCTGCGTCTTTTTCGCAGAGCAAGGATTGCGCATGGCCAATTCTTCGAGCCCCAGCGGCAGCAAACGGCGCTTTCTCCTGACCGTTGCCACGGCCGCAGTCGGCGGTGCCGGTGCCGTAGCGGTCGCCGTCCCCTTCGTACGCAGCATGAACCCGAGCGCCCGGGCCAGGGCCGCCGGCGCCCCGGTGGAGGTGGATATCTCCAAGGTGGAGCCGGGCATGATGATCACGGTGGAGTGGCGCGGCCAGCCCGTGTGGATCGTGCACCGCACGCCCGAGATGCTCGCGAACATCCCCAAGATGAACGACCGCGTGGCCGATCCGGAATCGTCCCAGCCGCTGCAGCCGGCCTACGTCGACAAGGAAACGCGGTCCATCAAGCCGGACTACCTGGTCCTGGTGGGCATCTGCTCGCACCTGGGCTGTTCGCCGACGGAGAAGCTCAAGATCGGCGCCGACAGCGGTCTGGGTGACGAGTGGCTCGGCGGCTTCTACTGCCCCTGTCATGGCTCGAAGTTCGACGTCGCGGGCCGGGTGCTGAAGGGCATGCCGGCACCGGTGAACCTCAAGGTGCCGCCGTACACCTTCCTTTCCGACTCCCGCATCCTCATCGGCCAGGACAAGTCATGAGCAAGATCGCCGCGCTCACCCAGTGGATCGACGACCGCTTTCCGCTGACCTCCAACTGGAAATCCCACCTCTCCGAGTACTACGCGCCGAAGAACTTCAACTTCTGGTACTACTTCGGCTCCCTCGCGCTGCTGGTGCTGGTGATCCAGATCCTGTCCGGGATCTTCCTCACCATGCATTACAAGCCCGATGCCTCGCAGGCCTTCGCCTCGGTCGAGTACATCATGCGCGACGTGCCGTCGGGCTGGCTGGTGCGCTACATCCACTCCACCGGCGCCTCGATGTTCTTCGTCGTGGTCTACCTGCACATGATGCGCGGGCTGCTGTACGGCTCGTTCCGCAAGCCGCGCGAGCTGGTGTGGATCTTCGGCATGCTGATCTACCTGTGCCTGATGGCCGAAGCGTTCTTCGGCTACCTCCTCCCGTGGGGCCAGATGTCCTACTGGGGTGCGCAGGTGATCGTGAACCTCTTCAGCGCCGTTCCCTTCATCGGGGAGGAGCTGTCGGTGTGGATCCGCGGCGACTACGTGGTGTCCGATGCCACGCTGAACCGCTTCTTCGCCTTTCACGTGATCGCGATCCCGCTGGTGCTGCTGGGCCTGGTCGCGGCGCACATCATCGCGCTGCACGAAGTGGGCTCCAACAACCCCGACGGCATCGAGATCAAGAAGAAGAAAGATCCCAAGACCGGCATCCCGCTGGACGGCATCGCGTTCCACCCGTACTACACGGTGAAGGACATCGTCGGCGTGGTGGTCTTCCTGATGGTGTTCTCCATCATCATCTTCTTCATGCCCGAGGTGGGCGGCTACTTCCTCGAGTACAACAACTTCATCCCGGCCGACCCGCTCAAGACCCCGCCCCACATCGCACCGGTCTGGTACTTCACGCCGTACTACGCGATGTTGCGTGCCGTCCCGGCGATGCTCGGTTCGCAGTTCCCGGGCGTCATCGTGATGGGGCTGGGCGTGATGGTCTTCTTCCTGTTGCCGTGGCTCGATCGCGGCAAGGTGAAGTCGATCCGCTACCGCGGGCCGAAGTACAAGGTCTGGCTCACGCTGTTCGTGATCTCCTTCGTGATCCTGGCGTGGCTCGGCATGAACCCGACCGACTTCCTGGGCAAGTTCCCGGGCAGCACGCTCGAAATGGCGACGTTCCTCGCGCGCGTGTTCACGGTCGTCTACTTCGCGTTCTTCATCCTGATGCCCTGGTACACCGCCACCGACAAGGAGAAGCCGGAACCCGAGCGGGTGACCGGATGACCATCATGCGCTCAGTTCGTCGTCTCGCCGCCGTTCTCGTCTTCGTCGCACCGACCGCTGCGTTCGCGGCCGGTGGTCACGTTGCGCTCGACACCGCGCCCATCGACCAGCACGACGTCGCCTCGCTCCAGCGCGGAGCGCGCAACTTCGTGAACTACTGCCTCAATTGCCACTCAGCGCAGTACATGCGCTACAACCGCTTGGCAGACCTCGGGCTCACTGATCAACAGATCAAGGACAACCTGATGTTCGCGTCCGACAAGGTCGGTGATCCGATGACCATCGCCATGAAGGCGAAGGACGCCAAGCAATGGTTCGGTGCCCAGCCACCCGACCTGTCGGTGATCGCGAGGTCCCGCGGGGCGGACTGGCTCTACACCTACCTGCGGACCTACTACCGCGACGAGTCGCGTCCGACGGGCTGGAACAACATCGCGTTTCCCGACGTCGGCATGCCGCACGTGCTTTGGGAGCTTCAGGGCCTGCAGGATCTCGAAGCAGCAAAGCACGGCGCCGAAGGCGAGCACGGCGGCCACGCTGCGCCGAAACTCACGCTGACCCAGGCGGGTTCGATGACGCCCAAGCAGTACGACGCGTTCGTCGCCGACCTCGTCAACTACCTCGTCTACATGGGCGAGCCCGCCCGACTGCAGCGCGCCCAGATCGGCATCCTCACGCTGCTGTTCCTCGGCGTCCTGTTCGTGTTCGCCTACCTTCTCAAGAAGGAATACTGGAAGGACGTCCACTAGAGTCGTCTTCCCTCTCCGGAGCCCTCAGATCAAATGATGACCCTCTACTCCGGCACGACGTGCCCCTTCAGCCAGCGTTGTCGCATCGTCCTCTACGAGAAGGGAATGGACTTCCAGATCGTCGACGTCGATCTGTTCAACAAGCCCGAAGATCTCGCGGTGATGAATCCGTACAACCGCACCCCGGTGCTGGTGGAGCGCGATCTCATCCTGTACGAATCGAACATCATCAACGAGTACATCGACGACCGTTTCCCGCATCCGCAGCTGATGCCGGCCGACCCGGTGATGCGCGCGCGGGCCCGCCTGTTCCTGTTCCGCTTCGAGAACGAGCTCTTCACGCACATCGAATCGCTCGAGAAGGGCAACCAGAAGGTCGCCGACAAGGCACGCCAGCTGGTGCGCGACAGCCTCACGCAGATAGCACCCGTGTTCGTGAAGCAGAAGTACATGCTGGGCGACGAGTACTCCATGCTCGACGTCGCGATCGCTCCGCTCCTCTGGCGCATCGACTACTACGGCATCCAGATCCCGAAGCAGGCCGCGCCGCTGCTGAAGTACGCCGAGCGCCTGTTCAGCCGCCCGGCCTACATCGAAGCGCTGACACCCGCCGAGAAGGTGATGCGCAAATGAAGCAGCCGTCGACCACACCCTACCTGATCCGCGCGATCTACGAGTGGTGCGTCGACAACGGCTTCACGCCGTACCTCGCCGTCAAGGTGAACGACCGTACCAAGGTCCCGCTGGAGTACGTGCGCGACGGCGAGATCATCCTCAACGTGAGTGCCGACGCGACGCGTGACCTCACCATCGGCAACGAAGTGATCCAGTTCTCGGCGCGCTTCAACGGCGTGTCGCGCGAACTTTCCGTGCCGGTGGATTGCGTGAGCGGTGTGTTCGCAAAGGAATCCGGACAAGGTCTGGCGTTCCAGCAGCCGGCGACCGGCGCCGTGACGAGCAGCCTTGCTCCAGTGGAGTCCACGACCGAGTCCGACGACAAACCAACGCCGCCCACCGGCGGAAGGCCGAAGCTCCAGGTCGTGAAGTAGCCGGTCGGGGCGCGGCCCGAGAGGCGGCCCCCGTATAATTCGAGCAGCCATGCCGGATTAGCTCAGTTGGTAGAGCAGCTGATTTGTAATCAGAAGGTCACGGGTTCGATTCCTGTATCCGGCACCAGCGGCACTCCAGACACGTTCTTCGTCCGCGGAGTAGTCGAACGAGCCGCGGCCGTCGCGACAAGAGCCAACCGCGATCTTACGGATTGCCGGTCAGGGCTTGCGAAGCATTCGCATTCGGCAGTAAGTTCTTTCAGCCCGTTGCGTCCACTCCGGCAGCCAGTGGTTCGGACCAACCTGCGCGGTCCCGCATCAAGACCGAGCAACCAACGGCACAAACCACGAATCAGCTACCGGGAGACTGCGATCCTCATCGAGGCCGTTTACAGGCGCGAGCGTGATCCACATGTGGAGTACCGCTATCGCATCGATGTTGCTCCTGGCGATACGGCGCACTGGGTGGCTCAGATCTGGCGCGGTGACGAGCTGCTCGGCACGGACCGCGGCAAGGTCACGTCGCCGCCCCGTGATGAGGTCCTGCTGCAGGCGTTGGTGGAATCCGAGGTGCGCGAGATCATCGATACGCGCTACTCGCTGATGTAGGCGGGTCGGTCCACTCCGTTAGCGACTCCGGGTCGGGGAGGTGGCAGGCTCCCACGTCGCCGCGCCGTAGATTTCGTCGTAGTCCTTCACTTCCACCGGCTCGATTCCGATGGCACGGAGGAAGTAGAGCTTGCCGCTGCCTCGTTCCGCCGGGGTGTGCACGTACCACGCTTGCCTGCTTCGGTTCGGGAACTTGCGGAAGTGCCGCGCTCGCTCGATCAGCAGCCAACGCAGGAACACTTCCGACTCCTCGAGCGCCAGCCCGACAACAAGCAGCGGCTTGTGGAAGAGGATCTGCAGCCACGTGGTTGCACCGCCCCATGCGCGATCGTCCCGGCCGGCGGAGAGCCGGCGCGCGCCGCCCTTGTGGATCCAGCCACGCGCCTTCTCCACTGAACCCATGTAGTGCGTCAGGCCGAGGCGGATGCTGCGGTGGTAGCGCTGCATGCCGTTGACGTGCCAGATACCGAATCCGGCGCATGGATCCGCGAGGTCCGAGAGTCCATAGAAGCAATCCCAAGGGTAGAAGTCCGTGAACGGCATGCCGTCCATCCGATGCACCGAGCCGTCGACGGCGTCGGCTAGCGTGCTTTCGAAGTTCGTCGTGAGGATGGGCACCCCCGCGGCCAGCGCCCAGAGAGCCACACGCCGGTGCTGGTCGCGCGACTGCCACCGCCCGATGAGATCGCAGAACTCCCGCTGCAGACTCGCGACCGGTGTGCGGCCCGGCTTCGCCAGGTCGAGCAGATCGTAGAACTCGGTCAGCGAGATTCCGTCGGGGAGTTGCCCCGCGCTCGGCCCGAGCCGTTTGCGGGCGAGTGTGCGGATCAGGTCGCTCCAGGAGTTGGTGGTGCCCGCAGCGCCGTAGCGGTTGATGCCGTTGCCTACGAGGAGCGCGAGGTCATCGCGGTTCTTGCGGAGCAGCGTGCGCAGCTTCAAACGCGCGATTCCTCGCGGGCCGTGGTGGTCTCGAAGGGGCGCCCCGTTGTCTCTGTTGCCATTGAGCGACACCCGATCGGGCGCTGGCACGGCCAATGCGTTGTTATCGATCGTTCCCCGCCGAGGATCTCAATCTCCCTGCGCATCCATGGCCTCGTTTGGAAAATGTTCTTCAGAATCAGTCGCCCATGCCGAAACCGGGCCTGTGTTCTTTTTTTGCTCCTGCCGCACATGAGATCCCAGTTTCCTGCCAGCCGCAATCAGTCCGCCCCCGCTCGGCGCCGATCGGCAGTCTTGCCGTGGACCTCGCTGGTGCTCGTCGGCATGCTGGCGTGGCCACTCGCAACCGTCGCAGCGGAACCCGCCAGCCCTGCCTGGCAGAAAGTGCAGCGCGTCTTCGAAGAGATTCGGGCGCGCTACCCTGGTCGCATCGACGAGGATGCACTCGCCAATCGCGCGATCCAGGCGATGCTGCAGGGGTTGGATCAGCATTCGTCGCTGCTGGATGAGCAGGCCAACCGTGCGCTGCGACAGGACATCCGGGGCACCTACGTGGGCCTGGGTGTCGAGGTCGCGCTGGAGCGCGATGCCCTCACGATCAAGGCCAGTTCGGAAGACACGCCGGCGTATCAGGCCGGGCTCCGTGCCGGCGATCGCATCACGACTCTCAACGGTGTCAGCGTGGCCGGGCTGTCGCTCGAGCAGGCCTTGCGGTTGGCACAAGGCGAGGTCGACACCTACCTCAGCCTCACCGTGCTGCGGGCCGGCGAAAAATCCCCCCGTGTCGTGACGGTCAAGCGCACGTTGGTCCCGCGCGCGACGGTGCATGAGAGGCGCCTGGAAGGCGACATCGCCTTCCTGCGCATCGAGCGCTTCCAGCAGGCCACTCCGCAGCTGGTGGTGCGGGCCCTGAAGCGCCTCGAGGAGTCCGATGCCCCTGCACTCGCCGGCATCGTGCTGGATCTGCGCGATAACCCGGGCGGTTCGGTGCGCGCCGCGGTGGCGGTTGCGGCAGCCTTCCTGCCGGACGAAACGTTGGTGGTCTCGATGGACGGGCCGTCCATCGGTTCCGATTCGAAGCTGTTCGCGCGATCCCAGGATCCGAGCCGACCCGCGCGGGAATCTCTCGGTGAGGTACCGCACTATGCGCGATCGGTGCCCATGGTCGTGCTGGTGGATGGTGGCTGTGCCTCCGCAGCCGAAATCCTCGCCGGAGCGCTGCAGGATCATGGCCGTGCCGTGCTGGTCGGCACTCGCACCTATGGCAAGGGGTCGGTGCAGTCGGTGGTGTCGCTCGGTGATGGCACCGCGCTCAAGCTGACCGTGGCGCACTACCTCACGCCGAATGGGCGTGCGATTCACGGCAAGGGCATCGAGCCTGACGTTCGCGTCGAAGACGGTCAGGACGATGGCCGCAACGATCCCATGGACGACGACCACGTCGACCCGCAGCGCGACGAAGCCTTGCGCATCCTCGAGGGTTCGCAACTCGCGGCGAAGTCCGCCGCGACCGCGCACGGCGCGCGCTAAGCGCTTCCCGCGCCGCACGCACACCGTAGTCCGTGTCTGACACGGATTGGAGACTCCGCCGACAGGCGTGGCGGCGTCGCGCGCGGAAGATGGCCTTGCACCTAGTTGATCTCAGCGTGCAATTCGACCATCAGACAGAGAAGGAGAGACCCATGAAACTCATTCCGATCATCGGCGTGTCCGCGTTCGCGCTGGCCCTGAGCGGTGCCGCGTTCGCGGCCGAACAGTCGCAACAAAACCCCGCGGGCAATCCGCCGCAAGCCGTGCAGGACGGCGGCGGCGACGTGAACTCGCGTGATCGCAAGGGTGATGACGCGCAGCGCGAGCGTGACTACCAGGCCGAGCTGAAGAAGTGCGACGCTGCCGCCGACAAGGCGAAGTGCCAGGACGCGGCCAAGAAGAAGTTCAATCAAATGTAAGTGGTCGCCCCGCGGCGGGAAGGCGGAACTTCGGTTCCGCCTTTTTTTGCCTGTAATGTTCCTGTCGTCGGCAGGGGGTCCGGCGAACTGTGCGATTCTTGGAGTCCTCCGTAACCGTCGTCGAGGTCGCCAAGTGAACAGCCGACGTCTTTTCGTGGTCCTGCCGGTAGCTTTGCTGAGCGCAAGCCTGTGCGCAGCCGATCCGGCTCCGGATGAGTGGTACAACGCGGGCGCAGCCGCCGTGGCTCGCAACGCGCGGCTGCAGCCCGTGAGCGGGCGAGCCAAGAATGTCATTCTCTTCGTCGGCGACGGCATGGGTATCACCACCGTCACCGCGGCACGCATTCTCGACGGTCAGCGCAAGGGCGGATCCGGCGAGGACAACGCGCTCGCCTTCGAAGTGTTTCCGAACGTGGCGCTGTCGAAGACGTACAGCGCCAATCAGCAGACTTCCGATTCGGCACCGACCATGACGGCGATGGTCACAGGTGTAAAGACCGATGATGGATTGATCTCGGTGAACTCGCGCGTGCCGCGCAAGGAGCCGCGTGCCGAGGTCGTGCGTTCAGGATCGCTACGGACGATTCTCGAGTGGGCGGAGGATCGTGGCCTGTCCACGGGCGTGGTCACGACGACGCGCGTGACCCATGCAACGCCGGCTGCGTGCTACGCCCACGCATCGGAGCGGGATTGGGAAGGCGATGCCGATCTGCCGGTCGGAACGACGGCGCCCGATATCGCGCGCCAGCTGCTCGACTTCGAACATGGCAACGGGATCGAGGTGGTGCTGGGCGGTGGTCGCGCCAAGTTCTACACCGCTGACGAGACCGATCCGGAATACGACAAACGCAAGGGCACGCGCAGGGATGGCCGCAGTCTCTGGCGCGAGTGGGTGGACGGGAAGCCGCGTGCGGCCTATGTGTGGAACAAGGCCCAGTTCGACGCAGTCGATACGTCGACCACCGATCGACTGCTCGGCCTGTTCGAACCCTCGCACATGAAGTTCGAGCTCGATCGCGTCAAGACCGGCGATGAACCCTCTCTGTCCGAGATGACGCAGAAGGCCATTGCAATTCTGGCGCGCAATGCGAAAGGCTACTTCCTCATGATCGAAGGCGGCCGGATCGACCACGGACACCACGCCGGCAACGCACAGCGCGCTTTGACCGACACCATTGCTCTGTCCGAGGCCGTGCGGCGGGCCACGGAACTCGTCGATCCCAAGGAGACGCTCATCATCGTCACTGCGGATCACAGCCATGTATTCACGATGGCCGGTTACCCGAAGCGCGGCAACCCTATCCTCGGCAAGGTGGTGCATCCGGGACATGCGGATACCGACTATGCCCAGGATCTGCTGGGTCTCCCCTATACGACGCTGGGCTATGCGAATGGCCCGGGGTACACCGGCGCGAGCGACAAGCAGCCGGCGGGTACCAAGCGATTCGAACACATGCCCGCCAAGACGGAACCTGGAAGCGGCCGACCCAACTTGTCAGCCATCGACACGAGCGACCCCGATTTTCTCCAGGAAAGCGCGATACCGATGCAGAGCGAGACTCATGGCGGTGAGGACGTCGCCATCTACGCCACCGGCCCGGGCGCGCACCTGGTGCGCGGCGTGATGGAGCAGAACGCCATCTTCCACGTCATGCGTGAGGCGTATGGGTGGAAATGAGAAGCCGGGAGCAGGTTCGCGCGGGACAAAAAAATTGGGCAGCCAAAGGGGGAGGAGATTCTGGCTGCCCGGAGTTCCCCATAGTGGGGGAGGAGACCTACCTGCAGTAACCCGGCGCATGACGCCGTGCTACGCCCTGTCTTGATGCATCAGCTGTGCCAACTTGGCGACACTTGGGCATTACTCATGCGAATCAAATAGATATGGAATCTGCCAGGAGCGGTGCACAACGCGGGAAATGCCGGAGAATGCGGCCGCCATTGGCAGGTCTCGCCGGGGAACGGCAAGTCCCTGAATCGGCTCCGCTTTGCGTCGGGTGTGGCGATTCGCGCTGAGGGCGGCCAGGGGCATTGCGCTATACTCGCGCGGCTTCGCAGCGCAGCATCGCCCATCCAGATCCCGAACGGACCATGAAAATCCACGAATACCAGGCGAAGGAGATCCTGCGCCGCTACGGTGTGACGACCCCGAAAAGCGTGCCGTGCTTCTCGGTCGATGAAGCGGTCAAGGCCGCAGAACAGCTCGGCGGCAAAGTGTGGGTGGTGAAGGCCCAGATCCACGCTGGCGGTCGCGGCAAGGGCGGCGGCGTGAAGGTCGCCAAGTCCATCGCCGAAGTGCGCGATTGGTCGTCGAAGATTCTCGGCATGCAGTTGAAGACGCACCAGACCGGCCCCGAAGGCCAGACCGTACGCCGCCTGCTGATCGAGGAAGGCGCCGACATCCGCAAGGAGCTCTACGTCGGCATGGTGGTGGATCGCGGCACGCAGAAGGTGGTGCTGATGGCGAGCTCGGAAGGTGGCATGGATATCGAGGCGGTCGCCGCGAACACGCCGGAGAAGATCCACAAGGTGATGATCGATCCGGTGAGCGGTCTCTCGAATGCCGACGCCGACGACATCGCCCGCAAGATCGGCGTGCCCGACGCTTCGGTTGCCCAGGCTCGCACGATCCTGCAATCGCTCTACAAGGCCTTCTGGGATACCGACGCGTCGCTGGCCGAGATCAATCCGATGATCGTCACGGGCGACGGCAAGGTAGTGGCGCTCGATGCCAAGATGAACTTCGATTCGAACGCACTCTTCCGGCACCCGGACATCGTCGAGATGCGCGATCTCGACGAAGAGGATCCGGCCGAGATCGAAGCGTCGAAGTTCGATCTTTCCTACATCTCGCTCGACGGCAACATCGGCTGCCTGGTGAACGGTGCCGGCCTCGCGATGGCGACGATGGACACCATCAAGCTCTATGGCGCCACGCCGGCCAACTTCCTCGACGTGGGCGGCGGCGCCACGGTCGAGAAGGTGACCGCCGCGTTCAAGATCATGCTGCGCCATCCGGGACTGAAGGCGATCCTGGTCAACATCTTCGGCGGCATCATGAAGTGCGACACCATCGCCGAAGGCGTGATCGCCGCCGCGAAGGAAGTGAAACTGTCGGTGCCGCTGGTCGTGCGCATGAAGGGCACGAACGAAGAGCTGGGACGAAAGATCCTCGCCGAGTCGGGGCTGCCGATCATCTCCGCCAACAACATGGCCGAAGCCGCTGAACGCGTCGTCGCTGCAGCGAAGGGGAAGAACTGAGATGTCGATTCTCGTCGACCGCAACACCCGCGTCGTCACGCAGGGCATCACCGGCAAGACCGGCCAGTTCCACACGCGCATGTGCCGCGAATACGCCAACGGCAGGAACTGCTTCGTCGCCGGCGTCAACCCCAAGAAGGCGGGCGAGGATTTCGAAGGCATTCCGATCTTCGCCAACGTGCGCGAGGCGAAGGAAAAGACCGGCGTCAACGTTTCGGTGGTCTACGTGCCGCCGCCCGGCGCCGCGGCTGCCATCTGGGAAGCGGTGGAAGCCGACCTCGATCTCGTGATCTGTATCACCGAAGGCATCCCGGTGCGCGACATGATCGAAGTGCGTGACCGCATGCGCAAACAGAATCGCCGCACGTTGCTGCTCGGGCCGAACTGTCCCGGCACCATCACGCCGGACGAGATCAAGATCGGCATCATGCCCGGACACATCCATCGCAAGGGGCGCATCGGTGTCGTGTCGCGTTCGGGCACGCTCACCTATGAAGCCGTGGGCCAGTTGACCGAACTGGGCCTGGGCCAGTCGAGCGCGGTCGGTATCGGCGGCGACCCGGTGAACGGTCTCAAGCACATCGACGTGCTGAAACTCTTCAACGACGATCCGGAAACCGATGCGGTGGTGATGATCGGCGAGATCGGCGGCTCCGACGAAGAGGCGGCGGCCCTGTGGGCCAAGGAGCACATGAAGAAGCCCGTGGTCGGCTTCATCGCCGGGGTCACCGCACCGCCCGGCAAGCGCATGGGTCATGCCGGTGCGATCATCTCGGGCGGCAAGGGTACGGCGCAGGAGAAGCTGGAAGTCATGGCCGCGTGCGGGATCAAGGTGACGAAGAATCCCGCCGAGATGGGCAAACTCCTGAAGAGCGTTCTCTAGGCCGAACACCATGCGCAAGATCCTGATCGCTGTCGACGGTTCCGAGAACTCGCTGCGGGCGGTCCGGCACGTGATCGCGGAGAAGGACATCTATCGCGATCCGCTCTCCGCCGTGCTCATCAACGTGCAGGCGCCCGTCGTGTCGGGGGCCGTGAAGACATTCCTGTCGCCCGATCAGATCGAGAACTACTACCGCGAGGAGGGCGAGGCGGCGCTCGCTTCAGCCCGCGACCTGCTCGCTGCCGCCGGCATGCTCGCCGAGCATCGCATCCTGGTGGGCGACGTGGCCCAGACCATCGCCCGCGTGGCGAAAGAGAAGGGTTGCGCTCAGATCGTCATGGGCACGCGTGGCTTGGGCGCGGTGTCCGGCATGCTGCTCGGTTCCGTGGCAGCCAAGGTGCTGCACATCGCTGAAGTACCCGTTGTACTTTTGAAGTAACGCGAACCGAAGCCACCCTCACTCCAGGGACAGGTGCTGAAGCTCCCCTTCTCCCTGGTGGAGAAGGGGATGGGGGATGAGGGGGAGTCACATTGCACCTCGCAGAGGTCGGCGCAGCCGACCTCGAACAACGCTCAGGCGCCAGCCTGAGCGTTTCCGGCTTGTGCGACCAGCCGCGTCTCGCGCTGGTCGAGTCGCTTGACCAGCACGCCCATGAACGAGCGGTTGAACTGCATCTGCAGACCGTCGGAGGCCTCTCGCAGGCTGCGTGCCTTGACCTCGAGCACCACGCAAGGCGTGTGCGTGATGATGGTCGTCGTGCGCGTGGCCTGCGTTTCATGGAAGTAGAGGATCTCGCCGAAGCAATGGCCCGCCTTGAGCATGTCGAGCACCTTGCCGCTGCGTGAGACTCGCACCTCGCCGGCAGTCACGATGAAGAAGCCGTCGCCCTGTTCGCCTTCGCGCAGAATGGTTTCGCCGCCGGAGTATCGATGCCAGAGTCCGAGTCGCAGCGTTTCCCAGATCTCCATGTCACGAAAATCCTGGAAGAACGACAAGGCGCGCACCGCGGTGAACTTCTCCGTGTCCGACACCGACTCCTCGGGCAGCGTGAGATGCTTGAAGACGTGCGCCAGATCGCGCGACAGTTCCACCCAGCTCGGGTAGCGGTCGGCGAGCGGTTTGGCGAGCGCACGCAGCACGATGCGATCGAGTTCCGGCGGCACGCCCCAGCGATGCACCGAAGGGGCGACCGCTTCGATGTTGAGGATCTGGTAGAGCAGGCTGCCGCGGTTGGACCCCTGGAAGGGCAGCTTGCCGCTGATGAGCTGGTACAGCACCACGCCGAGCGAATAGATGTCGGTCTGGTGGTTGAGTTGCTTTTCCAGCACCTGCTCCGGCGACATGTAGGCGGGCGAACCCACGCCGGTGAGATACGTGTGATCGGCCGCGTCGTAGAAGGCCGCGCCGAAGTCGGTCACCTTGATGTCGGTTTCGCCGGACAACATGATGTTCGCAGGCTTGATGTCACAGTGGATCACGCCGTGGCGATAGGCGTAGTCGAGTGCCAGGCTCGCCTTGAACAGGATCTCCACGATGCGCTCGAGCGGCAGCAGCGCCTCCGGCGTGCAGTAGTGCTCGAGAGTCTGGCCATCGACGTATTCCATGACGAGGTAGCTGTCCTCGTCCTCCTCGGTCACCGCGTCGTAGATCGCGATGATGTGCGGATGCTCCAACTTGCCGGTCAGCGCCGCCTCGTTCATGAAGACGCGCTGGAAGCGGCGCCGCATGTACGTATCGGTGGGCGCATCGTCCTTGATGACCTTGATCGCCACCTTGCGCTCGAGGAACGGGTCCTCCGCGAGGAACACCCGGCTGGTGGCGCCGCGGCCCAGCTCGGAGAGCACGCGATACTTGCCGATCTTCTCAGGGAGGCTGGCGGTCATTCGTTCGAAACAGCGGCTCTTGGGGGGACGGGAGGCGTCCCGGCCTTCGGGCAATGCGGCCTATGAATATCGGCCCCGCGCAACCGAACTTGAGCCGGCCCCAGGCCGTCAGTTGAGGAACGGCACCTGCATCCCGCGAACCACGGCGGGGCGTGCCTTGATCGCCTCGAACCAGCGCTTTACCTGTGGGAAATCAGCGAGATCCACCTTGTGCCATTCGTGCCGCGCAACCCACGGATAGGTCGCGATGTCGGCCACGGAGTACTCGTCGGCCAGGTAATCGTGGTGCTTCAGGTGACTGTCCAGGACGCCGTACAGACGCCTGCTTTCCTTCACGTAGCGCTCGGTGGCATAGGGCACCGCTTCGGACGCGGCACGCAGGAAATGGTGCGCCTGGCCGAACATCGGGCCGACACCTCCCATCTGGAACATGAGCCATTGCAGCGTCTCGAACTGGCGGCGCTCGTCGAGCGGCAGGAACCGCCCGGTCTTCTTCGCGAGATAGAGCAGGATCGCGCCGGACTCGAACAGCGTGAATGGCTTGCCGCCGGGCCCGTCGGGGTCGACGATCGCGGGGATCTTGCTGTTCGGATTGATCGCCACGAACGCCGGCTCGTGTTGCTGCCCCTTGCCGATGTCGATCGGGTGCGAACGGTAGGGCAGTGCGCACTCCTCCAGCATGATGGAAACCTTGCGGCCGTTGGGTGTTCCCCACGTGTACAGATCAATCATCGACGCCTCCGGCGGATCAAAACGCTCGATTCTACGGGACGTCCATGAAACGAAACGGGCGGGCCCATGGGGCCCGCCCGTTCCACGGATGCAGTGGCAGTGCTATTTCTTCTTGTCCTGCTTCTTCGATTTCATGAACGCGGCGATCTCTTCGAGGGAAACGGTACCGTCCTTGTCGGTGTCGATCGCGTCGAAGTTCTTGGACACCTTCGGCAGCGACTTGGCTTCCTCCTTGTCCAGAGTGCCGTCATTGTCCTTGTCGGCAGCCTTGAACCGTGCCTCACCCTTGGCCAGAATGGCCTTCTGCATGCTGGTGAGGTGCGAGGTGATCTCGTCCATGGTGACCGTGCCGCTCTTGTCGAAGTCGATCGCATCGAAGTGCTTGGACACACCCTTCAGCGGTTTCGCTTCTTCCTTGGTGAGCGAACCGTCGTTGTCCTTGTCGGCTTTCTTGAAGGCATCTCCGAGCTTCTCGCCGTGGTGATCGGCGGATACGGTCGCGGCGCCGAAGGTGAATGCAGCGCCGAGGGCTGCGATAAGTGCGGTCTTCTTCATGCATGGACTCCTTGTGGGGGTTGGGAACTCGGCCCGGTAAGGCCGTAGATGACAAGCGGCACGCCCTGCTAACGCGGCCCTCGACGATGCGGTTGACCCGATGCGGCCTCCAAGGCTTCGATGCGGGCCGCGCGTATGCGTTCCGCGATCGGTCGCGGATCCGGCTGCGCCGCAATGCTGCCGGCATCGACGCCGCGCGCCATGTCGAGGGCCTTGAGCAGCCGGGCTCCCTGCGGGAAATCAGCGCCGGTGCCGTCGCAGGCTCCGGCTTCGCAGGCTTCCAGCAAGCGTGCGAAACGCTCGGGACGTCGGAACGCGTCGCTTCGCTGCAACAGGTCGACGATGACCGTGGCGTCGAGTTCGAGCCCGTGGCACACGTCCGGGTACAGCTCGGCTGCGAGCACTGCCAGATCGCGGCATTCGCCTGGTGCGCGCAAACGCTCGGAGGCTTCCCGCGCAAGCTGCACGGCCGTCGCGGGCGCATCTGCATCGAGGAACAGAACCCCGTAGCGCACCTCGAGCGCGCGAGCGCGGGCAGCGGCGCGGTCGAGTGCCGCCAGGCGTTCCCTCGGTGCTTCGCTCAGAAGACGGTCCACTTCGGGGAGTATCCGTGCCAGCGCGCCACATTCACGCAGGATCTCGAACATGCGCGACGGATGCGTTTCCATCAAGCCCTTCGCGAGTTCCTGCCAGACGCGCTCCGGCACCAGATGATCGGCTTCGCCCTCGGCAACCATGTGGCCCATCAGCTCGAAGGTCTCGGGGGCCACGGCAAAACCGAAACGGGCAGCGAAGCGCGCGACCCGCAGGATGCGCACCGGATCCTCGATGAAGGCGGGCCCGACGTGCCGCAGCACCCCGCGCTCGATGTCGCCCGCACCGTCGAACGGATCGATCAGCACGCCGTGCTCGTCGCGAGCGATCGCGTTGATCGTGAGGTCGCGCCGTGCGAGATCCTCCTCGAGAGTCACTTCGGGCGTGGCGTATACGGTGAAGCCCTTGTAGCCCCGTGCGGTCTTGCGCTCGGTGCGGGCGAGTGCGTATTCCTCGTGTGTCACGGGATGCAGGAACACCGGGAAATCCTTGCCCACCGGCCGGAACCCCAGGCGCTCCATGTCCTCCACCGTGGCGCCGACCACGACATGATCGTGGTCCTTGACGCCAAGACCGAGCAGTTCGTCGCGGACCGAGCCGCCGACGCGATACACCTTCACGGCTCGTATTCGGCGATGGTATCGATTTCGGCGGTTGCTTCGGCGAGCCAGCGTTGCATCGCCGGCAGCGCGGTCATGGTATCGACGTAAGCACGGCAGACGGCGTCGAGTTCGACACCGTAGGTGCGGAAGCGGAACACGACAGGCGCATACATCGCATCGGCGATGGAGAAGGCGCCGAACAGGAACGGACCGCCCGCACCGAAGCGGGCGCGGCAGTCGTTCCACATTTCGGTGATGCGTGCGATGTCAGCCAGCACTTCCGGCGTGCGACCGGCGCCGGGGTAGTACGCGTCGCAGTGCATCGGCATGTTCTGCCGCAGCGCCGAGAATCCGGAATGCATTTCGGCGCTGACGGAACGGGCGCGTGCGCGCACTTCGAGATCTGCAGGCCACCGGACGCTGTTGGGATGGCGCTCGGCGAGAAACTCGGCGATCGCCAGCGAATCCCAGATCGTGAGTTTGCCTGCGTGCAGCACCGGTACGCGGCCGGAGGGCGAGTGCTCGCGAATCCGATCGGCTGTGTCCGGCTTGCGCAACGCGATGCGGACCTCGTCGAACGCAATGCCGCCGTGCACCAGCAGCAGCCAGGGGCGCAGCGACCACGACGAGTACTTCTTGTTGCCGATGACCAAGGTGTAGTTTGCCATGGGGTTCTCGCGGCCTAACGGCCTGCACGGTAGCGGAATCCTCGGTAGCGCGAGCGCGGCGTGCGTTCGGCAAGATAGGTGGGGGCGATCGTTTCGAGTGCCGTCGGTGCGAAGCCGAATCGGTCCGGAAAGGCGCAGGCGCAGACGTTGTCGACCTTCATGGACAGCACGTTGTCGCGCGTCATGAGGCGGCCCGGCAGATGCTCCAGCACGGTCGCCTGAAGCCACGCGAGGGAATCGGGCAGATCGACGATGGTGCGATCCACGCCGAGTGCGGCACAGACGTATGTCACCAGTTCTCGCAGCGTGTAGACAGTGGGGCCGCACAGCTCGTAGCGCTGGCCGAACGTATCGGGATCGTCGAGGCTCGCGACGATCGCGCGCGCCACGTCGTCCACGTACACCGGCTGGAAGCGGGCACCCGCACAGCCGAGCGGCAGCACCGGGAACATTCGTGCGAGTTGCGCGAACAGGCTGAGGAAGCTGTCGCCGCGTCCGAAGATGACCGAGGGCCGGAAGATGGTCGTCGCGATGCCGTACCGCGCCGCTCCGGCGATCTCGGCTTCGCCCTGTGCCTTGGTGCGCTGATACTCGCTGGGGGCGTCGGCCGTCGCACCGAGGGAACTCACGTGCATCAAGCGCTTCACTCCGGCATCGCGGCACGCGGCCACGATGCGCATCGGCAACTCGACGTGGTTGCGCTGGAAGCCGCCGGCGCGGCCGTCCAGTACGCCGACGAGATTGATCACGGCGTCGGTGTCTGCCATGAGCGAGCGCAATGTCCCGGCGTCGTGCACGTCGGCGCGCACCACGTCGACCGTCGGCAGGAGGATCAGCTCGGCTTTCACCCGCTCGCGATTGCGGGTGGGTACGCGGACGAAGGCACCCGCCGCGACGAGCTTGCGCGCCACGTGGCTGCCGAGAAATCCGGAGCCGCCGATGACCAGGATGTTTCGATGAGTCATGGAGTCGGGATCTGGGATCGGAGTGTTCAGCGAAACATTGTCACGGGAACGTTGCTGCAGCGCAATTTTTCGCGCCGGGCCGTCCCAAGCGGGCTGGCCCCCTGGGGGAAAGTGCAGCAGGCCCTTCGGGGGGGGACCACAGCCCGCGCCGGGCCGTCCCAAGCGGGCTGGCCCCCTGGGGGGAAGGGCCGCAGGCCCATCGGGGGGGACCACAGCCCGCGCCGGGCCGCCCCAAGCGGGCTGGCCCCCTGGGGGGAAGGGCCGCAGGCCCTTCGGGGGGGACCACCTTACCCTTCAGGGTTCCTGCGCACCGAGCTTGAGGTCGCCCTTGATTGGCGGAATGGTTCCCAGGCGCGACTTGAGGTTGTCCTGCGGATTGCCGAGGACACGCGCATATTGCACGGCGTTGGCCATCACCTTGCGCACGTAGTCGCGCGTTTCGGTGAACGGAATGGTATCGATGTAGATGGCGGCTTCCATGGCACCCGGTGCGCGCCACTCCTGCGCCCGGCGCGGGCCGGCGTTGTACGCGGCCGAGGCCAGCACCGCGCTGCCCTCGAACTTGGTGAGGAGTTCCTTCAGGTAATACGAACCGAAGTTCACGTTCGCGTGCAAAGCCTCGTCCAGCGCCGGGCGCCAATCCTTGAGGCCCAGCCGGCCCGCGATCCATTTGGCCGTGGCCGGCATCAGTTGCATCAGGCCCGAGGCGCCGGCCGTGGAGCGCGCCGTGGGCACGAAGCGGCTCTCCTGGCGCACCAGTCCGTAGACCCAGGCCTCGTCGATGTCCACCTCGCGAGCCGACGCACGGATCAGTTCGGCGTAGGGTGTCGGATACCGCAGTTCCATGTTGACGAGCCCTTCGGCACGCTCGGCGGTGGCGATGGCTCGTTCGTACCAGCCTTCGCGCCGGGCCAGCTCGGCGGAGGCGAGGAGCAGGGTGTCCTCCATGCCGCGAATCGACCAGAGCCATTCGAGATTGCCCTCGAAGCGCAGGCCGAGGCGGTAGAACGCCAGCGCACGCTGCAGGCCGGCGTGATTCGCCATGGCACCGACTTCGCCCTCCAGCGGCTTGTAGTTCTGACGCGGCGCCGTCAGCGAGGCGCCGAGTTCCTCGGCAGCGAGGAGGGCGTGGAAGCCGTGCTCGTTCGCGAGGATCGCGAAGATGGCGTTGGCTTCGAACTCGCGGCCCTGCGCGGCGAGCGCACGCCCGCGCCAGTAACGCCAGGCCGACCTTTCGCGCTCTTCGCTGGTCATGGCTTCGATGGCCGAGGTCACCTCGCGCCAGTCGCCGGCGCGCAACGCGGCGCGCGTTTTCCAGGCGAGCTGGTGGTCGTTCAATGGGGCCTTGGCGGCTTCGCGATACCAGTCGAGCGCGTCGGACTGATGACGCCGGGCGGCGGCGGTGGCTGCCACGCTCCAGCCGTAGGCGCGGTCGTCTTCCGGAAACTGGCGCTGCACGCGCCGCCACGCCTCCGCCGCTGCCTGGGGCACGTTGGCCGCGGTTCGACCCAGGGCGAACAGTGCGACTTCCCGCTGCGCGCGCGTCTTGACGGGGAGGCCCTTGGCTTCCAGGTAGCGCTGCGGGTTGCGCGCGACCGTGTCGACGCTGCGTGGGTCCGGCCGGCGCCCGGCCGGGAGGTACTGCGCGGTGGACTTCGCGACGGTCGCATTGCCGGCCTCGAACGCCAGCCGCACCCGGGCCCAGATGTCGTCCTCGGTGATGTCGCCGGCCCCGACCAGGGCGTCGAACACCGATCCGCAGGCGTCCGGCAGCTCGCGGCCGGAGAGCCAGAGCGACTTCGCGTCACGCGCCACACCGAAGTCGCGGGTGACGATGCGGGACTGCAGCGCGAGGCACTGCAGGTCGGGCTCGGGATCGACCAGCGCCGGATACTCCCTCTGGAACTCGTTCCAGTCCTTCTGACGCGCGAGCTGGCGCAACCAGTCGGCCCGCAGGCGATTGCCGAGGAGCTGCGTGCCGTTCACTTCCAGGAACTGGCGCACGTCGGCCCGCGGATCGTCGGTGAGACGCGAGCGCAGCTGCCAGTACTCGACGTACAGCGCGAGCGGATGGCTGCGCAGTTCCGGGGCGAGTTCGTTCAGGCGCGCGATGTTGCCCTTGGCGAAGGCATCGCGGGCGGCGAGAAAGTCCATGTCGCCCGGCGCCGCGAAGGCGGACGCCGCGACAAGCAGGAGCGGTAGCAGGGCGAGACGCATCAGAGGAACAATCGGAATGCGGGGTTACCGGTTTCGTCCCAGTGGCGGTAATTGAGTTCCCGGAGGAAACGCCGGAATGCCTGCCGCGTGCGCCGCGGCACCTGGATGCCGACCAGCACCCGGCCGAAATCCGCGCCGTGGTTGCGGTAGTGGAACAGGCTGATGTTCCAGTCGGGGCTCATGGCCTCGAGGAAGCGCATGAGCGCGCCGGGGCGTTCGGGGAATTCGAACCGGTAGAGCAGTTCGTCCGCCACTTCCGGGGCGCGGCCGCCGACCATGTGCCGGACGTGCGTCTTGGCCATCTCGTTGTCGCTGAAGTCCTGGGCCGCCAGCCCGGCGCCGCGCAGGCTGCGCAGGATGTCCTTGATCTCGTCGCGCCCGTCCACCTGCAGCCCGACGAAGACGTGGGCCTGGGCGGCATCGGCGAAGCGGTAGTTGAATTCCGTGACGTTGCGATTGCCGATCACCTTGCAGAAGCGGCGGAAGCTACCCGGGCGTTCGGGAATCGTGACCGCCAGCACGGCTTCGCGCCGTTCGCCCAGTTCGGCCTGTTCCGCGACGAACCGCAGGCGGTCGAAGTTCATGTTGGCGCCGCAGGCGATGGCCACCAGGGTGCGGTTGCGGGCGCGGTGGCGTTCGGTCCAGGCCTTGGCACCGGCCACGGCGAGCGCGCCGGCCGGCTCGAGGATCACGCGCGTGTCCTCGAACACGTCCTTGATCGCCGCGCAGATCGCATCGTTGTCCACCAGCACCATCTCGTCCACCACTTCGCGGGCCAGGCGAAACGTCTCCTCACCCACCTGCTTGACTGCGACCCCGTCGGCGAACAGGCCCACCTGCGCGAGCTTGACCCGATGACCGGCGGCCAGCGATTGCGCCATTGAGTCGGCATCGGCCGGCTCCACCCCGATGATACGGATGTCGGGCCGCAAGCGCTTCACATATGCACCGATGCCCGAGATGAGGCCACCGCCGCCCACGGCCACGAAGATGGCGTGCAACGGGCCGGGGTGCTGATGCAGGATTTCCATGCCGATCGTGCCCTGGCCTGCGATCACGTCCGGATCGTCGTACGGATGTACGAAGGTAAGGCGATCCTTGGCGCCGATCTCCTGGGCGCGCGCATAGGCTTCGTCGTAGGAGTCGCCGGCCAGCACCACCTTCGCCCCGCGCGCCGCCACGGCGTCCACCTTGATCCGCGGCGTGGTGACGGGCATCACGATCACTGCCTTGCAGCCGAGCTTCTGCGCGGAGAGGGCTACCCCCTGGGCGTGGTTGCCGGCAGAGGCGGCGATCACGCCGCGCTTCAACTGCGCTGTCGTGAGCTGCGCCATCTTGTTGTACGCGCCGCGGATCTTGAACGAGAACACCGGCTGCAGGTCTTCGCGCTTCAGGAGCAGGTCGTTGCCCAGCCGGCGCGACAGCAACGGCGCCCGCTCCAGGGGCGTTTCCACCGCTACGTCATAGACGCGGGCGGTGAGGATGCGGGTGAGATAGTCGTCGTTCACGTCTGTCGGGGTCGGGCCGCCGGGAAACGGTGAAGGGTAACAGCGGCGCCAAATAGTCGCCACGCGCGTTGAGTCCACTGCGGGCTCCAGCTATGCTCCGCGGCGCGAATCTTGCTGCTTCAAGCGCTGTGAAATGGGCACTCAATGAACCAGGATGCACAGAAGAAGGCCGCGGCCGAAGCCGCGCTCGCCCATGTCCCCCACGACGCCATCATCGGCGTGGGCACCGGCTCCACGGCCAACCACTTCATCCAGGCGCTGGGCGGCATCAGGGCGCGGATCGCCGGAGCGGTCGCGAGTTCGGAAGCCACGTCGGCGCGGCTGAAGGCACTCGGCATTCCGGTGCTGGACCTGACGAGCGTGGATGAAATTCCGGTTTACGTGGACGGCGCGGACGAAATCACCCGCCACATGGCGATGATCAAGGGCGGCGGCGGCGCGTTGACGCGCGAGAAGATCGTGGGCGGCGTGGCGGCCAGGTTCGTCTGCATCGCCGATGAATCCAAGCTGGTCGACACCCTTGGGGCCTTCCCGCTGCCGGTGGAAGTGATTCCGATGGCGCGGTCCCACGTGGCGCGCCGCATCGTGAAGCTCGCGGGCGGGCAGCCCGAACTCCGGGCCGGTTTCACCACGGACAACGGCAACGCGATCCTCGACGTGCACGGGCTCACCATCCTCGACCCGGCGGCCCTGGAGGGGGAACTCAACCAGATCGAGGGCGTCGTGACGGTCGGGCTCTTTGCCCGGCGACCGGCCGACGTCCTGCTGCTCGGCACGTCGGCTGGCGTGAAAACCCTTACGCGATAGGCGGCTAGCGCTTCCTGCCACGCCTTTGTCATGCAGCACGTTTACACTAGTGTCGTGATCGGGCGACAACACGAACCCGATCCCCACGGAGGGATGCACCCATGACTTCATCCGAACACACTTCCAAGCAGTTCGACGCCGAGCTCGAGGCCCTCAGGTCCCGGGTGCTCCAGATGGGCGGCCTGGTCGAAGAGCAGATCAAGCTCGCGGTCGAGGCACTCATGTCCGGCGACTTCGAGCTGTGCAGCTCGGTGGTCAACAACGACCACAAGGTGAACGGGCTCGAAGTGGCCATCGACGAGGACTGCAGCACGATCATCGCCCGCCGCCAGCCCACGGCCGGCGACCTGCGCATGATCATGACCGTGGTCAAGACCATCACGGATCTGGAGCGCATCGGCGACGAAGCCGCCAAGATCGCCCGCATGGCCAAGCTGATCGGCTCGGGCGATCGCCTGCTGTCGCCGCGCTTCAACGAGATCCGTCGCATGGCCGGCATCGCCACCAGCATGCTGCACAAGTCGCTCGACGCGTTCGCGCGGCTCGACCTGTCGGCCTCCGCCGAAGTGGTGCGCCAGGACCAGCACGTGGACGACGAGTTCCGCTCGATGATCCGGCAGCTCATCACCTTCATGATGGAAGATCCGCGCACCATCAGCGCGTCGATCGAAATCCTGTTCATCGCGAAGGCGATCGAGCGCATCGGTGACCATGCCAAGAACATCTCCGAATACGTGATCTACATGGTCAAGGGCAAGGACGTCCGCCACGTCAGCGTCGAGGAAATCGAGCGCGAGATCATGGGCTAGAGGTGACGTTCCCCCCGAAGGGCCTGCGGCCCCTCCCCCCAGGGGGCTGGCCGTCTTGGGGCGGCCCGGCGACGGCCAAGGTCTCTCCGATGGACGTGCGTTAACATCGTCGAATGCCAGAAGCTGCAGTTCTACAGCACCGTCCCGTTACCTCGACTGCCGAGCAGTCGGTCGTCGCCGCTGTCGATCTCGGCTCGAACAGCTTCCGCCTCCAGGTGGGGCGCGTCGTCGACGACCAGATCTATCCGCTCGATTCCCTGCGTGAGGCCGTGCGCCTCGCCGCGGGGCTGAGCGCGGACAAGCGGCTCGACGAACAATCCCAGCAGCGCGCGCTGGATGCGCTGCATCGGTTCGGCGAGCGCCTGCGCGGCTTCGATCCCGCTTCGGTGCGCGCCGTCGGCACCAACACGCTGCGGGTGGCGAAGAACGCGAAGGAATTCCTGGCGCGTGCGCAAAGCGCCCTCGGATTCCCAATCGAAGTGGTGGCCGGCAAGGAAGAGGCGCGCTTGATCTACCTGGGCGTCTCGCACAGCCTGCCGCCCACCACGGAGAAGCGCATGGTGGTGGACATCGGCGGTGGCTCGACCGAGTTCATCATCGGCAGCGGCTACAAGCCGCAGAAGCTGGAAAGCCTCTACATGGGTTGCGTGAGCTACACGCTGCGCTACTTCGAGGGGGGGCGCATCACCAAAGGCAGCCTGAAGCAGGCCGAGCTCGCCGCCCGCATCGAACTGCAGACCATCGAACGCGATTTCTCGCGCGGCCACTGGAAACAGGCGGTGGGATCGTCCGGCACGGCGCGCACCATCGGCGAGCTGATCGCGGCCAACGGCTGGTCCAACGGCGGCATCACCCGCGATGGCATGGAGCGCCTGCGCTCGATGCTGCTGAAGGCCGGGGATATCGACCGGCTCGATCTGCCCGGTCTCAAGGCGGATCGCGCGCAGGTGTTGCCGGGTGGCTTCGCGATCATGCATGCGATCTTCGAGGAACTCGACGTGAAGGACATGATCCTCGCGACCGGGGCGATGCGGCAGGGCATTCTCTACGACATGCTCGGGCGCTTCCATCACAAGGACATGCGCGACACCACGGTGCGGCAGTTCGACAAGCGCTATCACGTCGACACGCTGCAGGCACGTCGCGTCGACAAGCTCGCACTCGAGTTCCACGCGGCGCTCGCGGGTGGGGACGCCCACGAGAACGAGGCTTCGCGGCAGCTGCTGTCGTGGGCCGCGCTGCTGCACGAGATCGGCCTCACCGTCGCGCACACCGGGTACCACAAGCATTCGGCCTATATCGTCGCCAACGCCGACATGCCGGGATTCTCCAAGATGGAGCAGCAGCACCTGAGCCTGATCGTGCTCGCGCATCGCGGCGCGCTCGAGAAAGTGCGGCCGCTCGTGACCGGTCCGCACGACTGGGCGATGATCATGGCGTTGCGGCTCGCTTGTCTGTTCCATCGATCGCGCAGTGCGGTGGCGTTGCCGAAGATCGAAGCGGCCTTCCGCGAACGTACCTTCGAGATCGACCTGCCGGCGGCCTGGCTGGCGCGCTATCCGCTGACGGCGGCAGCGTTGCGCAGCGAGATCCGCGAATGGCGCTCGATCGGGTTCGATCTCGCGATACCGGCGCTGGACGAGATCGAGGGCAGTTTCGACCCGGCGACGGAGTAGGCGCAGCGCTGGAGCGAAGGCAAGCGCGCGCGGGGCTGCGCTTGCGACCCCCATCCCAACCTTCCCCCGCCGTCGCGGGGGAAGGAGATGTACATCGCCTTCCCAGGCTTTGGCGGGGGCAAGTCCCGCGCTGCGGCCACCCTCACACCAGATCCGGATTCACCACCGCCCGCAACACCACCTGCTCCAGCTCGCCGCGTACGCGGTGGCTCAGCCACCACAAGCCGCCCTTCTTGACGCTGAACTCCCGCGTCTCATCCGCCAGCAGTAACGCGGCCGTCTCGCCCAGCGTCGGCTGATGTCCGACGACCAGGACCGCGCCGGTCGCATTCGGCCAATCGGCCGCGGCGAGAACCGCAGTCGCATCGGCTCCTGGCGCGATCGAAGCCACGGTCTCGAAACGGCGCTTCAGCGCCTGCGCCGTCTCCTGAGTTCGAACTGCCGGGCTGACGAGGATACGGGTCTGCTTCGGCAGCCGGTCGGCAAGCCACGCGGCGATCGCTTCGGCCTGCTTGTGCCCTTTCGGCGTGAGCCGCCGGTCGATATCGGGAGTGCCGTCGAAGGCTTCGGCGTGACGCCAGAGCAGGAGGTCCATGGGAAGTGCTACCAGTAGGGTTGCGCTGCTTCGAAGCGCTTCCATGCGCCTTCGAAGCGACTTCGTCCGTCGTGCACGCGGGCCGCGCCCCAGCCACGCACGATGCCTGCGGCTTCCACGACGGAACGGTCATCGGCCTTCAATGTATCGAGCAGATGTGACGTGACGGTGGCGTCGTTCAGCGCACCCAGGATCTCCTGCAGATCGGCCGCGTGATCCAGGAACGATCGTACCGCCTTGCGTGCATGCAGAGCCTGGAAGAACTCGATCGCATAGCGCAGCTTCTTCACTTCGATGCGCAGCGCGTGCAGCTCGGCCGGCGCGAGATCGCGGTGACCCTTGCCGGCGCGCCGCACCCGTCGCCACTGGGCATCGAGCACCATGGCCGCGAAGCCGCCGATGGTCATCGCTTCGAGTGCACGCCCTTCGTCGTCGAGGCTGGTGCGCCAGGCCTGGGCGGCGAGTAGTGCGCCGAGGTCCAGCAGCAGGACGGTATAGGCGGTTGCGGCAATGGCGGATCGCGCCTGCTGGCGTGCAGCCGCGCGCGCCGCATCCGCGAGGTTGGCGATCATCCTGAAACCAGGATGATCGGGAAACGAGTGCGCTGCCCCTGCCAGCGTTTCGGTGACGAACACGTCCCAGTCGCGGGCGCCGCCCAGCTTCGTGCCCAATTCCTTCACGGCGCCGAGCACCGTTGCCACCGCAGCCTTGGGTACTACCTTGCGGAACAAGCCGAACGCCGAACGCAAGCGGCGGATCGCCACCCGTGCCTGATGAACGTACTCGACATCGTCCGCAGCGAGCACGCCGCGATCATTGGCCTGGAGCTGGCGCAGGCATTCGCCGGCGATGACGCGAAATGCGTCGGGCACCGGCATCGCCGCTTCGAGCGCGGGCGCCTGCGCCTTCGCCGGCGCCGAGCGGGCGCCGGTGAGCAGTGCGTAGCCACGTTCAGCCTTGCTCGCGTTCTCGACGGTGAGAGGAACCTCGACGATCAGGCGGCGCGCGAAATCGAACAGATGCACCGGGTCGCCCTGCGTCAACTCGAGTTCGATCTCGCTGATCGGCTCCTGGCGCGCACCGCTCGTGATGGTGCCGCGGTCGACGCACAGTTCGGCGAGTTCACCCGGATGGATCTCCACCATGCGCGTGGACCGCTTGAACTCCGTGACGAACAGCGGCTGAAGACGCATGCGCAAGTCCGGGTCCGCGAACAGGTCCTGCGCCGGCGTGGCTGCAAGCGCGACGAAGTTGAGCAATTGCGCCGCCGCGTTGGCTTCGAACTCGCCGCGCGAGTGCAAGCCGGCCTGGGTCGTTCCCGCGGTCTTGAGAGTCTGCACCCAGCGGCCTGCCACCTTGCGCAATCGCAACGCCATGCCGCGGCGGGCAAGATCGCGCTCCGGGGTGTCGTAGTAGACGCTGTAGACCGAACGCAGCGTCGGCTTCGAGCGCGCGGCCGTGGCCAGCAACGCGCTCTTGCCGAGCCGGTTGAGGTCGGCAGGCTCGACCGCGAGTTTGAGTTCGGTTTCAGTAGCCACGGGCGCGGCGGACAGCGTTGTTTCGACGGGGCCATCGAGTGTACCGGAGCAGATGCTCGCCGGGTCGATCTACAATCCGGCCGATCTACTCGCGAAGGGAATGCCATGACGAACCTGCGACGCGTAGCGGTCTGGATCGGTCCGATGTTGACGCTGGCAGCACTGGCGGGCTGCGGCAGCAAGGAGGAAGCGCCCAAGGCTCCACCGCCGGTGGCAGCGACCAACGAGGAAGTCGTGAAGCTGGGCTTTGCCGCGCCGCTCACGGGCGCACAGGCGCACTACGGCGCTGAGATGCGCAACGGCCTCAGCCTCGCGATCGACGAAGTCAACGCTGCGAAGCCGACGATCGGCGGCAAGGCCGTGCGATTCGAACTGCTGGCAGAAGATGACCAGGCCGACCCCGCACGCGGCGGCGTGGTCGCGCAGAAACTCGTCGATGCCGGCATCAAGGGCATGCTCGGGCATTTCAATTCGGGCACGAGCATCCCGGCCTCGCGCATCTACGCCGACGCCGGTGTCCCGCAACTCGCGATGGCCACTGCTCCGGCCTACACGGCCAGCGGCTTCAAGACCACTTTCCGGATGATGACCAACGACGTGCAGCAGGGCAGCGTGCTCGGGCGCTTCGCCGTGGAGAAGCTCAGGGCGAAACGCATCGCCGTCGTGGATGACCGCACGGCCTACGGTCAGGGTCTCGCGGACCAGTTCGAAGCCGCGGCCAAGGCTGCCGGCGCCGAGATCGTCAAGCGCGACTACACCAGCGACAAGGCGACCGACTTCGCGGCGATCCTCACCAGCATCAAGAAAGAGAAGCCGGACGCCGTGTTCTTCGGTGGTGCGGACGCCCAGGCGGGCCCGATCGCCAAGCAGATGAAACAGCTCGGCGTGAAGGCGCGATTGCTGGGCGGCGAGATGGTGAAGTCCGCGAACTACCTGAAGCTGGCCGGTCCCGCCGCCGATGGAACGGTCGCGTCGCTCGCCGGGTTGCCGCTCGAGCGCATGCCCGGCGGCAGCGAGTACGCCGAAAAGTACAAGGCGAAGTTCGGTGCCGAGGTCGAAGTGTATTCACCCTATGCGTACGACGGTGCGATGACGCTGATCGAGGCGATGAAGCGCGCCGATTCCACCGAACCGGCGCGCTACCTGCCGGAACTCGCGCGCACGCAACGCGCGGGTGTGACGTCGGCGAACATCGCCTATGACGAGAAGGGCGATCTGCGCGCTGGCACCATTACGGTGTACGAAGTCGCCGGCGGTGAGTGGAAGGTGCTGGAGGCGGTGGGGCAGTAGGGCTGAGCGCCCCCATCCCAACCTTCCCCCAGCACAGCTGGGGGAAGGGGTGTACGTCCCCTCCCCCACCAGAGGTGGGTGAGGGCTAGGGTGGGGGAAACGCTGATCGGCCCTAGATCGGCTGCGCTGGCTTCGCCGCCAGTTCCGCCACCAGTTCCCGTTGCGCGCTGCGCGCATCTGCCGCTGACGGCGCCTTGAGCCGCCGATACCGGCCGTCCGCATCCATCTCCCACGCCTGGCTGTTGTCTTCGAGATAGCGCTTCAGGCCCTCGGCGATGACGCGGCGTTTCAGTTTCGGATCGAGCACCGGGAAGCACAGCTCGATGCGCCGGAAGAAGTTGCGGTCCATCCAGTCGGCGCTCGAAAGGAACACCTGGTCGCCCGAGCGGAAGTGGAAGATCCGATGATGTTCGAGGAAGCGCCCGATCACCGAACGCACGCGGATGTTTTCCGACAGACCGGGAATGCCCGGGCGCAGCGCACACACACCACGCACGATCAGGTTGATCTTCACCCCGGCCCGCGAGGCGTCGTACAGCGCCTGGATGATCTCCGGCTCCAGCAGCGCGTTCATCTTGGCGTTGATCCCGGCCGGCTTGCCGGCACGCGCGTGCTCGGCTTCCCGGGCGATCGCTTCGAGCAGTTTCACGTGCAACGTGAACGGCGATTGCCACACGTACTTGTGCTTGCCGGCCTTGCCCATGCCGGTCAACTGCAGGAACACGTCGTTCACGTCCGCGGACATGTCCTCGTTGCACGTGAAGAGGCCGAAGTCGGTGTAGAGCGTCGCCGTGCGGGAGTGGTAGTTGCCGGTGCCGAGGTGCACGTAGCGCTTGAGGCCGCTCTCTTCGCGCCGCACGACCATCGACATCTTCGCGTGCGTCTTGTGTCCCACGACGCCGTAGACCACGTGCGCACCGACCTCTTCGAGCCGTGAGGCCCAGTTGATGTTGGCCTCTTCGTCGAAGCGCGCCATCAGCTCCACCACCACGGTGACGGCCTTGCCGTTGCTTGCCGCGAGGATCAGGTGCTTCATCAGTTCCGAGTCGGTGCCGGTGCGGTAGACGGTCTGCTTGATCGCCACCACCTGCGGATCCACCGCGGCCTGCTCGATGAAGCTCACCACCGGTCGGAACGACTGATACGGGTGGTGCAACAGGATGTCGCTCTTGCGGATCGCGGAGAAAATATCCTGCCGCTTGGTGATCTGGGTCGGCGTGCCCGGATTGAAAGGCTTGAACTTGAGGTCCGGCCGCTGCACGTAGTCGGGCACCTGCATGAGGCGCACCAGGTTCACCGGCCCGTTCACCTGATACAGGTCGTCCTGGGCGAGTCCGAACTGCTGCAACAGGAAATCCGACATGTGCTGCGGACACAGGTCCGCCACTTCCAGGCGCACGGCATCGCCGAACTGGCGCTGCGGCAATTCACCCTGGAGTGCCGTGCGCAGGTTCTTCACTTCTTCTTCGTCCACGAACAGATCGCTGTTGCGCGTGACGCGAAACTGATAACAGCCCTTGATCTCCATGCCCGCGAACAGCTCGCTCACGTAGGCGTGCATGATCGAGGAGAGGAAGACGAAGCCGTATTCGCACCCGGCGATCTCGCGCGGCAGCGCGATGAAGCGTGGCAGCGCACGCGGCGCCTGCACGATCGCGATGCCGGAATTGCGGCCGAACGCGTCCTTGCCCGAGAGCTCGACGGCGAAGTTGAGGCTCTTGTTGAGCAGGCGCGGGAAAGGGTGGGCCGGGTCGAGTCCGATCGGAGTCAGTACCGGCATCACTTCCTTCACGAAGTGTTCGCGGATCCAGGCGCGCTGTGCTTCGGTCCACTCACGGCGCCGCAGGAAACGCACCCCGACCTTCGCCAGCGCGGGCAGGAGGTCTTCGTTGAAGATCTCGTACTGGCGCGTCATCAGCTGATGCGCCTGCTTCGAGACCTGGGTGAAGACCTCTTCCGGCGACAGGCCGTCCGGTCCGGTGATCTCCGAGCCCAGTTCCATCTGTGCCTTGAGACCGGCCACGCGGATCTCGAAGAACTCGTCCAGGTTGCTGCCCACGATGCACAGGAAGCGCAGCCGCTCCAGCAGCGGCATGGCCGGGTCCTGGGCCTGCGCCAGCACGCGCCGGTTGAACTCGAGCAGTCCCAGCTCGCGGTTGAGGAAGTGCTGCGAGACGACGGCCACCTTCGCGGCCTTGCCGGGCGCCCGGCGACGAGCCATAGCCTTCTTCGCGCCCGACTTCTTGGCGGCACCCTTGGTCTTCGCCGCCACCTTGCCCGGTGCCGGCGCGACTTTTGGCTTGTTCACGGCGACTCTAGCGGGGCGGCGGCGTGTAGCCGCTGGCGCTGTCCGCACCCGTCCCGAAGAAGTGCTGCTCCATCTGCTGTTCGAGGTACTTGCGCGCCTTCGGGTCGGAAAGATTGAGCCGGTTTTCGTTCACCAGCATCTTCTGGTGCTCCAGCCAGCCCTTCCAGGCCTCCTTCGAGACCTCGGCGTACAGCCGTGCACCGAGCGGCCCCGGGTAGGGCGGAAAATCGAGTCCTTCGGCTTCGCGGCCGAGTTTGATGCATTGCACTGTTCTGGCCATGGGACCTCCCGCACCTTCCGGGGTCGCGTCAAACGGCCGGTGATTATCATGAATCGCCGGGAGGAGGTCTATCGCGTGGGAGGGGCTGGGGAGAAGCAGGGGCTAGGGAAAGGCAGGGGCTAGGGAGAAGCAGGGGCTAGGGAGAAGCAGGGGCTAGGGAAAGGCAGGGGCTAGGGAACTTCGTCAACCGCGACGCTCTTAACCTAGCCCCTAGCCCCTAGCCCCTAGCCCCTAGCCCCTAGCCCCTAGCCCCTAGCCCCTAGCCCCTAGCCCCTAGCCCCTCCCGCAGCGCCGGATGCAACTCCAGCGGCCGCTCCAGGTGATAGCCCTGGGCGCACTCCACGCCGAGCGATTGCAGCATGACGAGCGTGGCTTCGTCCTCGACGCATTCGGCCACTGAGAAGCTGTGAACCAATTCCGTTTCTCGCGCATGGGGCGATACGACGAAGGCGTGTTGGTCCGACACGGCGCTGGGGTTGGCGTGGCTAAGGTGCGCATGCCGATCGCGAGCTCAAGCCGGATGCAGCGCCACGCAGCCGCCCATGGGCGCTGGGGCAGGTCTATGGCGGGCCTGGAATCAGCCCTGGAAGGCGATGTTCAGGCTCGCCATGCGCATCAGGTTGTGTGCCAGCGCGTGCCAGAGCAGCACCGCGCGCGCCTTGCGCAAGCCGCGTACGTTGAACTGATACAGACCGCGTCGTCGCAGCTGCGCATTGGCGCACTCCACCGAAGCCGCGCGCTGCCGGTACAGGGCTTGGCCCGCCAAGCTGGCCATGCGCGCGCGCCATTGGGCCAGGGGCTCGGAGTCGGTGCTCTTGGGGAGGAGCGAATCGATGTGCGGGTCGCGGCTCTTGGGTGCAGGCAGCAGCGCCTGGGTGCCCTGCTGGGCGAGTTGCTCGATGGCCTGCAGCTTGGTGAAGCCGCCATCGGCGAGCCAGTGGTTGGGGGTGCGCTGGTAGCGCTGTTGGATCTGCGCGTGCATGGGCACCATCTCATTCATGTCGCTGCCCAGGTTGAGCACGTGCACCGCGGCGATGAGCTGGGTGGGCGCATCCACGGCCAACTGCGCGTTGAACGCGGGACGAAAGCCCCCATCGGCCATCTTCATCACGCGCGCTTCGGGGTCGGTGGTACTGACCCGGGGTTCGGATTCGGGTTTGGCTTTGGCCGCTGCTGCGCCACCGGGCGGGTCTTCGTGGTCGCTCGGGCGTTTCTTCTTAGCCGGCCGGGTGCGCTCGATCTGCTGCATCGTGGCCAGCGCCTGAGCCAGGCGCTCAGTACGCTCGCGCGCGGCGCGCTCGCCAGCGGCCTGCTTGCGCCTGGAGCTGGCCGCGGCGTCGGCCTGCAGTTCGCCCTTGAGCGCCTGCACCTGGGCCTGCGCTTGCGCCATGCATTGCTCCAATCGTGCACGGCGCCGGAAGCTCGCGGCCTTGGCCGCGGCGCGCACCCGCAGGCCGTCCTGGGCCACGACGTTCAGACTGACCAGCTTACGCTCGAGCAGTGCGCCGATGCTGCGCGTGAGCTGCGCATCGAGCCAGGGCGCCTGCTCGGTTCGCAAATCAGCCAACGTGTGGTAGTTCACCCTGACCCCACCGCACAGCCAGCGATAGGCATCGTCGCGCTCGCACAGCCTATCAACCTCGCGCGCCGAGCCCACCCCATCGAGCGTGGCCCACAGCCACAGCGCTACCAGGATCGCCGGGTCGATCGCCGGGCGACCGGCTGCGCCCTGCACGGCCTTGATGCTCGCGTACAACGCCGCCAAGTCCAGCGACTGCACAAAGGCCCACACGGTGCGCGCCGGGTGATCGGTGGGCAGCAGCGCGTCCAGGTCGCAGGCGCGCAACTCCACCTGGTTGCGCACAGGACTCATCAGTCGCGGCACGCTCTGCGTGCTCGGCTCGCCCTCGATGCGTCTCGCCGGCATCGGCAACTCCCCCTCGTCGAACAACGCCCCGGCGCGCGGTTCGAGCCTGCCCTGCTTCGTGTCGGTGTCCATGAACCGAGTATCGCAGCCGGAGGACGATTTGTTCACAGGTTCTGAGATGACGTTCCCCCCGATAGGCCTTACGGCCTCTCCCCCCAAGGGGCCAGCCCTCTTGGGGCGGCCCGGCGAGGGCTGAAGGCAGGCCGTGCGATCGCTCGGTTTTCGCCTGACGTTCGCTGCCGGCGCGGTGTTGCTGATCTTCGTCGCGCTGTCGGCCTTCGCGCTCGAGCGCGCCTTTCGCGACAGTGCACGCAGCGCCCGGCAGGACCGTCTGCTCGCCCAGGTATACCTGCTGATGGCGGCAAGCGAGGTCGACGATCAGGGGCGCTTCGCGTTCGCCGACGATTCCCCCGAGCCGCGCCTGGGCGTGGTCGGCCTCGATCTGTATGCCTCGATCGTCGACGGCACCGGAAAGTCCGTCTGGCACACGCATTCGGGGCTGGCCGGCGTGCCCGCGCTCAACGCAGCCGTGCCCCCCGGCACGCAACGCTTCCAGCAGATCGAAACCCCGGAGGGCGATGCCTACTTCGTGCAGAGCTTCGGCGTTCGTTGGACCACCCCGAGCGGTGCCTTCCCGTTCACGTTCAGCGTTGCAGAAGACCTGGAAGCCTACGAGCATCAACTGGGTGTCTATCGCCGCAGCCTGGTCGGGTGGTTGGGTGCGATGGGCGTCCTGTTGCTGGTAGCGCAATGGTTCACCTTGCGCTGGGGTCTTGCCCCCTTGAAGCGGGTGGCGGACGAACTGACCGAGCTCGAGGCCGGGCGCCGGACGAGCATCACCGGGGAGTATCCGAAGGAACTGGAACGACTCACGTCCAACCTCAACACGCTGCTCGCGCACGAGCGCACGCGACAGCAGCGCCATCGCGATACGCTGGCCGACCTCGCGCACAGTCTCAAGACGCCGCTCGCCGTGTTGCGTGGTGCCATGCGCACCGGCACCCGGGACGAAGACCGCGCCGTCGTCATCGACGCGCAGGTGGAGCAGATGGACCGCATCGTGGGCTATCACCTGCAACGCGCGGCGACGTCGGGGCGGCCCGGACTCGGCGCGGCGCATGCCGTGCGGCCGGTGGCCGAGCGGTTGTTGAACGCACTCGCCAAGGTGTACGCGGAAAAACCGGTGTCGGCCGAGCTCGCGATCGAGCCGGGGGTGCAGTTCCGCGGCGACGAGGGTGATCTCACGGAAGCGCTCGGCAATCTTCTCGACAACTCTTTTAAATGGTGCCGATCGCGCGTGCGCGTGAGTGCCACGGCCGACGGCGGCAACTTGCAACTGATCGTGGAAGACGACGGCCCCGGCATTGCCGAGACCGAAGCGCAGCGGGTGATGGAGCGCGGCGTGCGCATCGACAAGTCAGTGCCGGGGCACGGCCTCGGCCTCGCGGTCAGCGCGGACGTTGCCGCATCCTACGGCGGTTCGATTGCCATTGCGCGCAGCACGTTGGGCGGCGCCGCCGTCACGCTGCGATTCCGGACAAGTCCGGGCTGACCCCTCTGGGGGGAGAGGCCGCAAGGCCTGTCGGGGGGTGTCCCCCTAGCTGGCCCGGCTCAACCCCGCCTGCGCCATCTCCGCCGCCCGCAGGATCGCGCGCGCCTTGTTCTGGGTTTCGGTCCATTCGGATTTCGGCACCGAGTCGGCCACGATGCCGGCGCCGGCCTGCACGAACAGCCGACCGTCCTTGATGACGGCGGTGCGGATGGCGATGGCGAGGTCCATGTCGCCGTTGAAGCCCAGGTAGCCGACAGCGCCCCCGTAGATCCCGCGCTTCGACGGTTCCAGCTCGTCGATGATCTCCATCGCCCGCACCTTCGGCGCGCCAGACAAAGTGCCGGCTGGAAACGTCGCGCGCAGCGCAGCGATGCCGTCGAGACCTTCCTTCAGTTTGCCCTCGACGCTCGACACGATGTGCATGACGTGCGAATAGCGTTCGATCGCCATGTTGTCGGTCACCTTGACCGACCCGATCTCGGCCACGCGGCCGACGTCGTTGCGGCCGAGGTCCATCAGCATCACGTGCTCGGCGCGCTCCTTGGGATCGGCAAGCAGTTCCTCCTCGAGTGCGAGGTCCTGCTCGCGCGTGGCGCCGCGCGGGCGCGTGCCGGCGATCGGACGCAGCGTGACCACGCCGCTTTCCAGGCGCACCAGGATCTCCGGGCTGGAACCGACCACGTGAAACCCGCCCATGTCGAAATAGAACATGTAGGGCGATGGATTGAGCGCGCGCAGGGCCCGGTAGAGCGAAAGCGGCGAGGCCGGATAAGGATGCGACAGCCGCTGCGACAGCACGACCTGCATGATGTCGCCTTCGGTGATGTAGCGCTTGGCCCGCTCGACCGCTTCCACGAAGGCGTCTTCGCTGAACTCGGACATGGCCGGCGCCGGCAACATCGGCATCTCGGCCGGCATCGAGATCGGCATGCGCAACGCCGAATGCAGTACCTCGAGCTGGCTGCGCGCCTTGGCATAGGCGTCCGGTTCGCGCGGGTCGGCGTACACGACGAGGTAGAGCTTGCCCGACAGGTTGTCCACGACGGCCAGCCGGTCGGAGAGCATCAGCAGGATGTCCGGGGTGCCCAACACGTCCGGCTTCTCCGTGGCGGCCAGCCGTCCTTCGATGTATCGCACCGTGTCGTAGCCGAAGTAGCCCACCAGTCCACCGGCGAAGCGCGGCAACCCCGGCAGCACCGCGGCCTTGAAGCGCGAGTGATGTTCGCGCACCCATTCGAGCGGATCGGCCTGTTCGGTCTGCGACAGGAGCGTGTTGCCGCGATACTCGCTGCACACGCGACCGCGCACCTCGAAGCGGATCTCGGCGGGCAACCCGATGAACGAGTAGCGGCCGAAGCGCTCGCCGCCCTGCACCGATTCGAGCAGGTACGAGTAGGGGCGGTTGCCGAGCTTGAGGTACACCGACAGCGGTGTGTCGAGGTCGGCGAGGGTTTCCAGCACCAGGGGGACGCGGTTGTAGCCCTGGGCAGCGAACTGCGTGAATTCCTGTTCGGTCATGATGGCTCCGGAATCATTGCGACAGCGGGAATACGAAAGGCGCGCGGCGCGCGCATCAACGCACTGCGGTCGAGCGACGCCAGCGGCGCCACGAACCGATCGTGCAGATCGAAATCCCGGGTTGCGATTGATCGGAAGTCATCGAAGGAAATCAGTACGGTTCTACGGAAAACGGCCGGACTATAGCACCGTCGCGCAGGTTAGCCTGAGCGCCGCGCGAACGCGTCCTTGGCCAGTTCGGCGCGCATGGCACCGATGGTGGCCCGATAGTCCTTGGACCCGAAGATCGCCGACCCGGCGACGAAAGTGTCGGCGCCGGCGCGAGCGATCTCGGCGATGTTGTCCACCTTGACCCCGCCGTCCACTTCGAGCCAGATGTCGCGGCCGCTCGCGGTGATCCGCTCGCGGGCGAGCCGCAGCTTCTCGATCGCGCGCGGGATGAACGCCTGCCCGCCGAAGCCGGGGTTGACGGACATGATGAGGATCAGGTCGACCTTGTCCATCACGTGATCGAGGTAGTCGAGCGGGGTCGCCGGGTTGAACACCAGCCCGGCCTTGCAGCCTTCGTCGCGGATCAACTGCAGCGTGCGGTCCACGTGGTCGGAGGCTTCCGGATGGAACGAGATGATGTTCGCGCCCGCTCTTGCGAAATCCGGCACGATGCGGTCGACCGGCTTCACCATCAGGTGCACGTCGATCGGCGCCTTGGTGTGCGGGCGCAG
>JAIEQG010000133.1 GCA_019747905.1 Burkholderiales bacterium | reverse complement strand
GCCTTGATGTGGATGGTCTGCGTCGTCGACAGCTCCTTGTCCTGCGCAACGCCAAGCGCCGGCAGCGCCAGCAGCGCGGCGAACATCGTGATGATGATTCTTCTGATCATGTTTCTTCCCCGGAATGTGCAAGTGACGCGGTCTGCCGCGCCTTCAGTGGTCTCCGACCTGTGCCGACTCTTGTTGTCTTGTGCTGCCCTGCGCATGGAGCGAAAAGCTTCAAAGCTTCTGCGAAACCCACCCCGAAACCGATGCCAGAGCCGCCTCGAGCTTCGCCGGCTCCGTCCCACCGCCCTGCGCCATGTCCGGCCGCCCGCCGCCCTTGCCGCCGACTTGTCCTGCGACATGGCCCACCAGTTCGCCCGCCTTCACTTTCGCAATAAGATCGGACGTCACGCCCGCAATCAAGGTCACCTTCTCGCCTTCGACGCTGCCCAGCACGACCGCGACGGACTTCAGCTTGTCCTTCAGCTTGTCCACCGTCTCGCGCAGCACCTTCGCATCGGCACCGTCCAGTCGCGCGGCCAGCACCTTGATGCCCTTCACATCGACGGTCTGATTCGACAGGTCATCGCCCTGCGACGAGGCCATCTTCGACTTGAGGCGCGACAGTTCCTTTTCCAGCGCCTTCACGTTGTCGACGATCTGCGCGAGCCTGCTGCCGATCTCCTGCTGCGGCGCCTTCAGAGTTGCTGCAACCTGCGCGAGCTGTTTCTCCTGCGACTGCGCCCAGGCCAGTGCCGAGTCGGCCGTGATGGCTTCAATGCGTCGAATGCCTGCCGCCACACCGGTCTCCGATACGACCTTGAAGAAGCCGATGTCGCCGCTGCGCCGCACGTGCGTGCCGCCGCACAGTTCGGTGGAGAACGCGCCCATGCCGATCACGCGCACTTCGTCGCCGTACTTCTCGCCGAACAGCGCCATGGCTCCGGCCTTGATCGCATCGTCGTACTTCATCAGGCGCGCTTCCACCGGCACGTTGTGCCGGATCTCGCGGTTGACCAGCGTTTCCACCTGCGCGATCTCTTCCGGCGTCATCGGCGCGGCATGGCTGAAGTCGAAGCGCGTGTGATGCGCATCCACGAGCGAGCCTTTCTGGGTGACGTGCTGCCCCAGCACCTGGCGCAGCGCGGCGTGCAGCAGATGGGTCGCCGAATGGTTGTACGCAGCCCGTTGCCGCAACACCGCGTTGACCTGAGCCGTGACGCGATCGCCCACCGCCAGCCGCCCGGTATCGAGGCGGCCTTTGTGCCCGAACACTTCGGCCTGGATCTTCTGCGTGTCCTCCACCTCGAAGGCGCCGTGGCCTGAAACGAGTTCGCCCGCATCGCCCACCTGGCCTCCCGATTCCGCATAGAAGGGCGTGCGGTCCAGCACGATCACGCCGCTCTCCCCGGCCTCGATGGCCGGCACCGACGAGCCGTCCTTGTAGATGGCGAGGATCTGCGCCTCCAGTTTGAGCAACTCGTAGCCATGGAACTCGGTGGGCTGGCCGCGGTATTCCACGCCCGACTGCATGGTGAACTTGGATGCCGCGCGCGCGCGTTCGCGCTGCTGACCCATCTCCGCCTCGAAACCGGCGAAGTCCACCGTGAAGCCGCGCTCGCGCGCGATGTCGGCAGTGAGATCGAGCGGAAATCCGTAGGTGTCGTAGAGCTTGAAGACCGTGGAGCCGTCGAGCATGCGGTCTTCCTTCTTGAGCGCCACGTCGAGCACCGCCATGCCGTGCTCGAGGGTTTCCGCGAAGCGCTCCTCTTCCTGCTTCAAGACCTGCTCGACCTTGGTACGCGCCGCCGGGAGTTCCGGATAGGCCTCGCCCATCACGCGCGCCAGTTCGCCCACCAGCGTGTGGAAGAACGGCTGCTTGCACCCGAGCTTGTAGCCATGGCGGATGGCACGACGAATGATCCGCCGCAGCACGTAGCCCCGGCCTTCGTTCCCGGGAATGACGCCATCGACGATCAGGAAGCTGCACGCCCGGATGTGATCGGCGATGACCTTGAGCGAGTTGTCCTCGAGATCCTTCGTCCCCGTCGCGCGTGCCGCGGCACCGATGAGGTCCTGAAACAGATCGATGTCGTAGTTGGAATGCACGCCCTGCATCACGGCGCTGATGCGCTCCAGCCCCATGCCGGTATCCACCGAAGGCCGCGGCAACGGGTTCAATACGCCCTTGTCGTCGCGGTTGAACTGCATGAACACCAGGTTCCAGATCTCGATGTAGCGATCGCCGTCGGCATCGGGGGAGCCGGGCGGACCGCCCGCCACGTCGGGGCCGTGGTCATAGAAGATTTCGGTGCAATAGCCGCACGGACCGGTGTCGCCCATCTGCCAGAAGTTGTCGCTGGTGGGAATGCGGATCACCCGCTCCTTCGGCACCTTGATGTCCTCCAGCCAGATCTTCTCGGCGCCGTCGTCGTCGGAATGCACCGTGATCCAGAGCCGGCTCTCCGGCAGCCCGAGCTCCTTGGTGAGGAACCCCCAGGCGAACTCGATCGCCTCGCGCTTGAAGTAGTCGCCGAAGCTGAAATTGCCGAGCATCTCGAAGAACGTGTGATGGCGGGCGGTGTAGCCCACGTTCTCGAGGTCGTTGTGCTTGCCGCCGGCGCGCACGCACCGCTGCGACGTGGTCGCCCGCGAGTAGGCACGCTTGTCCTGGCCCAGGAACACGTCCTTGAACTGGACCATGCCGGCGTTGGTGAAGAGCAACGTCGGATCGTTGCCCGGAACCAGCGGCGACGAGGCCACGACGGCGTGACCGTTGCGGCGGAAGAATTCGAGAAAACGGTGGCGGATCTCGCTGCTTTTCATGCGGATGACTTCGGCGGTGCGTGGAAGGGAAAGACGGAGGAACTGGAGCTACAGTTCCTGTTCGATGGGGGTGCGCAGCAGGCGGCGGATCACTTCGAGGCTGAAGCCGCGGGCCTGCAGATAGCGGCCCTGCTTCGCCCAGTCCTGCATGTTCGCGGGCGCCTCGCGGAACTTGCGCCGCAGGACCTGCTGCGCTTCGGCATATTCGGTGGAACGGGCCGCACCCAGCGTGGCATCGACCACGTCGTCAGCGACGCCGCGGCGGCGCAGCTCCCGTTCGACGGTGAGCGGTCCATGCCGCCCGCGGTGGCGATGGGCCAGCTGCTCGGCGAAGCGTGCGTCGGAGAGAAAACCCAGGGCCTGAAGCTCGTCGAGCAGCGCCGGCAGGTCGTCGCCCTCGCCCACATGGGCTTGCAGCTTGCCCGCCAGCTCCGCGCGCGCGTAGTCGCGGCGCGCGAGCATGCGCACCGCCCGGGATTTGAGCGTCGGCTCGCCGCTCAATCGGCCTCGGCGAGCGCCGGTGCCGGCGCGCCAACTCCGGCCGCCTCGCGTATCCTCGCCTCGATCTCCTGCGCGACGTCGGGGTGTTCCTTGAGATATTCGCGGGCGTTGTCCTTGCCCTGGCCGATCTTGTCGCCCTTGTAGGCGTACCAGGCGCCGGATTTCTCGACGATGCGGTGGTTGACGCCCATCTCGACGATCTCGCCTTCGCGCGAGATGCCCTCGCCGTAGAGGATGTCGAAGTCGGCCACGCGGAACGGCGGGGCGACCTTGTTCTTCACCACCTTCACCCGGGTCTCGCTGCCGATCACTTCCTCGCCCTTCTTGATGGCGCCGGTACGGCGGATGTCGAGGCGCACCGAAGCGTAGAACTTGAGCGCGTTGCCGCCCGTAGTGGTCTCCGGATTGCCGAACATCACACCGATCTTCATGCGGATCTGGTTGATGAAGATCACCATGGTGTTGGAACGCTTGATGTTGCCGGTGAGCTTACGCAGCGCCTGCGACATGAGCCGCGCCTGCAGACCGGGGAGCTGGTCGCCCATCTCGCCTTCGATTTCCGCCTTCGGCGTGAGCGCCGCCACGGAATCGATCACGACGATGTCGACCGAGCCGGAGCGCACCAGCATGTCGGCGATCTCGAGCGCCTGCTCGCCGTTGTCCGGCTGGGAGATAAGCAGGTCTTCCACCTTCACACCCAGCTTGCGGGCGTACTGCGGATCGAGCGCGTGCTCGGCGTCGATGAAGGCGGCGGTGCCGCCCAGTTTCTGTGCCTCGGCGATGACCTGCAGGGTGAGGGTCGTCTTGCCCGAGGACTCGGGCCCGTAGATCTCGATGATCCGGCCGCGGGGCAGCCCGCCGATGCCGAGCGCCAGGTCGAGGCCGAGCGAGCCGGTGGACACCACCTGGATGTCCTGGGAAACGTCGTTTTCCCCCAGTTTCATGATCGAGCCCTTGCCGAACTGCTTCTCGATCTGCGATAGCGCGGCCGCGAGCGCCTTGCTCTTGTTGTCGTCCATGGGTTTTCGGGTCTCCTGTAGGTATGGCCGCATTATGGCACAAGGCATGCGCCCGAACGAGACGGCTTTGTCCCTTTTATTCAACGACCTGCCCCTTGAAAACGGGCTGCGATCGGGGGCTGTTCCGGCTAAAGAAGACGGCCCGTTTGCCGTTGACGCAAGCCATGGCCGCCCTCCCCGTTACCGCGTCGAAAATCGCCCGATTCGAAGTCCGCAAAGCGCTCGGCCGAGGTGCCCAGGGTGAGGTCTGGCTGGCCCACGACCCCCAGCTGCAGCGCGACGTCGCGATCAAGACCCTGAGCCTCGATGGCCAGCGCGACGCGGGTCCGGTCAAGGCCCTGCTGGCCGAAGCGGTGATGGTGAGCCGGCTGGCCCACCCCAACATCGTGACCCTATTCGACGCCGGCCAGGACGGCCCCAAGCCCTACCTGGTCTTCGAGTTCGTGGCCGGCCGCACCTTGAGCGCCGTGATCCGCGAATCCGGCAAGCTGGCGCCGGCGCGCGCGGCAGAGCTGGGCATCCAGATCCTGAAAGCGATCCACTTCGCCCACCAGAAGGGGGTGGTGCATCGGGACATCAAGCCGGGCAACGTCATGATCACCGAAGACGGCATCGCCCGAGTGATGGACTTCGGCATCGCCGCGCTGCTGTCCGGCGAAGACCCGGGCGACGCGGGTTTCCACGGCACCCCCGCTTACATGGCGCCCGAATACGCCACCGACCGTGCATTCACCGCCCGCTCGGACGTGTTCTCGGCGGGCATGGTGCTCTACGAGATGCTGGTCGGCCGCCCCGCCGTCAGCGGCAACACGGTGTTCGAGGTGCTGCACAAGCTCGCGAACATTCCATTCACCCCGCCGTCGCAGATCGCCTCCGAGGTGGACGAGCGGCTCGAGGCGATCGTGATGCGGGCCATCGCGAAGGACCCGGCCGAGCGCTTCGAATCGGCGCAGCAGATGGCCGATGCACTGTCGGCGTATCTCACGCCCGAACCGGCGGCCGCGGCCGGTGCCGAAGGCGCACCGGGCACGCTCGAGTTCCTGCTGCGCCGCATGCGCCACAAGAGCGACTTCCCGGCGCTGTCCAACACCATCAGCGCGGTCAACAAGGCGACGGCTTCCGACAAGGAAGGTGTGGCGGCATTGTCGGGCAGCATCCTCAAGGACTTCGCGCTCACCAACAAGCTCCTGAAGCTGGTGAACACCGCGTACTTCGGCCAGTTCGGCGGCACCATCAGCACCATCTCGCGCGCGATCATGGTGCTCGGCTTCGACCAGATCCGCTCGATCGCGCTCACGCTGATGCTGTTCGAGCACCTGCAGAACAAGGCGCAGGCCTCGGACCTGAAGGACGAAGTCCTGTCGTCGTTCTTCAGCGGCGTGGTGGCGCGGGAACTGGTGTCCAAGGCCGGCATTCGCGACGGGGAAGAGGGTTTCATCTGCGCGATGTTCCACAACCTCGGCCGGCTGCTCGTGGCGTTCTACTTCCACGAGGAGCACCTCGAGATCCAGAAGCTCACCGCGCGCGGCACGCACCCTAACGTTGCGGCGACCCAGGTGCTGGGCCTGTCGTTCGACGACCTGGGCATCGGCATCGCGCGCTCCTGGAATTTTCCCGAGAAACTCATCGGCAGCATGCGCACCATCGAGGAAGCCAAGGTGCGCAAGCCGGCCAACGAGACCGAGCGGCTGCGCGCGCTCTCCGAACTCTCCACCCAGATCGTCGGCGTCATCCGCGACACCGCACCGGAGGATCGCGCCAATCAGCTGAAGTCGCTCGTCGGTCGCTTCGGCGACAGCCTCGGGGTGACCGATCAGCATTTGAAGGGCGCGGTGCAGAGTGCGGTCAAGGAGATCGCCCGCGATTCGGCCGTACTCAACCTCAAGACCGCCAACAGCCCGTTCTTCCGTCAGGCGCAGCAGTGGTCCGGCGAATCGCCGCAGGACCCGGCGGGGTCGGCCACAGACAGTCTCGCCACCGCGATGGAGTCCACCATGCTGGTGGAGCCGGTGCGCGAAGTGCAGGCCAACAGCGCCCAGGATGCCACCCAGCGCCAGGCGATCCTCACCGCCGGCATCCAGGACATCACCAATGCGCTGGTGGGTGACTTCGCGCTGAACGACGTGCTGCGCATCATCCTCGAGACCATGTATCGCGGCATGGGCTTCACGCGCGTGCTGCTGTGCGTGCGCGATCCGGCAAGCGGCGGACTCAAGGGCCGCTTCGGTTTCGGCGAAGACGTCGATTCGATCATCAAGCGCGGCTTCACGATCCCGCTCACGGCGGCGAAGGACGTGTTCCATGCCTCCATCAGCCAGGGGGCGGACATCTATATCGACGACGTGGACGGCGAGAAGATCCGGGATCACATTCCCGGCTGGTATCGGAAGAGCATCAACGCACGCGCGCTGGCGCTGTTCCCGGTCATCGTCAACAAGAAGCCGGTCGGCATGTTCTACGGCGACAGCGTCGGTGCGCGCACGCTGCGCTTCGGCACCGAAGAGCTGGCGCTGTTGAAGACGCTGCGCAACCAGGCCGTCCTCGCAATCAAGTCGCACGGCGGATGAGCACGTCGGATTCGATCGCCGAACGGGCCGTCCTGTTCGCCGACATCGCCGGCAGCACGCGCCTGTACGAGGCGCTCGGCGATGCCGAGGCGTTGCAGCGCGTGGAAGCATGCCTCTCTGCCCTGCGCAGCGTAACCACGCAGTTCGGCGGCACGGTGGTGAAGACCATCGGCGACGAAGTCCTCTGCGTGTTCGGCGACGCGGGCACGGCCTTGCGCGCGGCAGCGCAAATGCAGGGCAGCGTGCGGGCGCTGCCGGGCAAGGACGATGTCCGACCCGCGGTGCGCATCGGCTTCCACACCGGTCCGGTGCTGGAGCGCGATGGCGACGTCTTCGGGGACACGGTCAACGTGGCAGCCCGTATTGCCGGGCTCGCCAAGGCGCATCAGATCCTCTCGAGCGACAGCACCTGCGAAACCCTGCCGGGCTATCTAAGGATGAGCGTGCGATCGCTGGGCGAGACCGCCCTCAAAGGGCGCAGCGGGGCGGTGGGTCTGTGCGAAGTGATCTGGGATCTCGGCCAGGACATGACCCTGGTGGAGGGTGTCGCGCCGGCGGTCAGCACGGCAGCGCGGGAGCTGATGCTCTCCTGCGGCGATCGTGAATGGCGCCTCACCCAGGGCGCGCTCGGCATCGGCCGCGATGCGGCCAGCGACATCGTGGTCGCGGCACCTCGTGCTTCGCGGCAGCACGCCCGCATCGAAGTGCGCAACGGCAAGTTCGTGCTGGTGGACTTGAGCAGCAACGGCACCTTCGTGCGACCGACCGGTGCCGAACTGGTGTTGCTGAAGCGCGAGGACTACGTGCTCGCGGGTCGCGGCCTCATCGGATTCGGCGACGAAGTGTCGGACCCCGGCCCGAACGTGCTCGCCTATGAATGCGCCAGCGTGACCGGGCCTGACGGCGCATAATCGCGGCATCCTTCATCGGCGTGCTGCGATGATCCGATTGCTGCTCGATCTCGCCTGGTGGTTCGGTGCCCGCGGTTGGCGCTTCGCCCGCGCCTGGTCGGGCGACGATGCCTACGAACGGTACCTGGCCGCGCAGGCCTGCAGCGAAACGACGGCGCCCTTGTCACGCGCTGCGTACTTCGACGCCTACCTCGAGGAAAAGTGGCGGCGCTATTCGGCCTGTGGCCGTTTCTCGCGGCCTGACTGAAACGCGGCATCAGCCGGCCGGGCTGGCCTCGCCCCAATGGGCCAGGAATTCGATGACCTCCTCCGGCGGCACCGGCCGGCTCACCAGATAGCCCTGCATCTCGTCGCACTCGAGGCGTTGCAGCAGTCCGGCCTGGCCTTCGGTCTCCACACCCTCCGCGATCACCTTGAGGCCGAGCGACCGGGCGAGCGAGATGATGGCGCGGACGATGGCGAGGCTGTGCTCGTTCTGCGTCATGCCCACCACGAAGCTACGATCGATCTTGAGCGCGTGCACCGGCAGCCGTGCGATGTAGGCGAGCGACGAATAGCCGGTGCCGAAATCGTCCACGGCCACGCGCACGCCGTTCTCGCCCAGTTCGCGCAGCACCCGCACGGTGGCGTTGATGTCTTCCATCACCATGCTCTCGGTGATCTCGATATCCAGCCGACCGCCCGCACGCGTCATTTCGGCTGCCGCCGCGAGCACGCCGGCAACGAAGTCGCGCTGACGCAACTGGATCGGCGAGACATTGACCGCAATCCGCATGGGTGCGAATGCGTGTGCGCCGCAGAGGCGGCAGTCGCGCGCCACCTGTGACAGCGCCCAGGCACCGGCATCGAGGATGAGGCCGGTCTGTTCCATCACCGGGATGAACACCGCGGGCGGAACCATCCCGCTCTCCGGATCCTGCCATCGCATCAGGGCCTCGAAACCCGTCATCCGCCGCGTGGCGAGGTCGACCTTGGGCTGGTACCACAGCACCAGCTCGTCGTTCTCGATCGCCCGCCGCAACCGGGTCTCCAGGCGCAACGATTCGGACACCCGCGCATTCATCTCGGGACCGTAGAACAGGAACGGCGCGCTCTGCGCCTTGGCGCGACGCAGGGCTGCTTCGGCATTGGCGAAGACCGATTCGGCACCGTCGGCGTCCGCGGGGTAGAGCGCGATGCCGGCGGTCGCGGCGATGCGCACCTCCTCCCCGTTCAGGGTGAAACTGCGATCGAAGCAGGCGCGCACACGCGACTCGACGAAATGGGCCGCGTCTGCGGCATCCGCAACCCCCGCCACCGCCAGCGCGAAGCGGTTGGAGCCGACCCGCGCCACGGTATCCTGATCCCGGATCGATTGCCGGAGTCGCTGCGCGACGGCGTTCAGCAAGGCGTCACCGGCATTGCGGCCGAGCGTGTCGTTCACCTGGCGGAAGCGGTCGAGATCGATCAGGACCAGGGCCACGCCGGTCGCTTCGCGTCCCGCCATGCCCAGCAGGTAGGTCATTCGATCGAAGAACAGGCTGCGGTTGGGCAGGCCCGTGAGCGGATCGTAGTAGGCGAGATAGTCGGCCTTCTCCGAGGTGGCGATGAACTCGAGGCTGAAGGAGATGTCCGCCGCGAGCTCGTTCAGCAGCCGGAGTTCGTCATCGTCGAAGAAGCCGCGATGCGGCGCATACAGCACCAGCACGCCTACGGCATCGCCGCTTACCATCAGCGGGAGTGCGATCACCGCCTTGGCGCCGACGCCGATGGCAGTCTGTCGCACGAACGACACCTCGGGCGAACTCTCGATGTCGTTGTCGAAGGCGGCGGCATGAGTGCGCAGCGCAGTTGCGGCCGTGCCGGCCGGCGTGAAACTGAGAACAGGCCCCGGACCGCCGGCCGCGTCGGACTGCAGCGGCAACCCGGCGTTGGCGCGCGACACCAGTTGATTGCCGGCCGCATCGAGCAATGCTGCCCACGCACTGCAGAACCCTCCCTGTTGCACCGCGATGCGACAGGCCTCCTCGAACAGCGACTGCCGCTCGCGGATGTGCACGATCGCCGAGTTGATGCCGCTCAGCACGGCGTGGATGCGGCTGAGGCGCGCGATCTTCTCCTCGTGCTGCCGGCGCTCGGTCGTGTCCCGGGCCACCACCTGCGCCGCCGGCCGCCCTTCCCAGTCGATCGGTGCCGCGCGCGTCTCGAGGTAGATCACCGAGCCATCCGGCCGGGTCATCTTGAGATCGGTCGGCTCGACCATCTCCCGATCCTCGTAGAGCCGTTTCCAGCGCGCCTTCACCTGTTCGTGAATGTCGGCATGCATGAAATCGAGCAGCGATCGGCCGATCAGTTGCGCCGGATCCGCAACGCCGAGCAGGCGTGCCGCGGCCACATTGGCGAAAACGAACCTCCCTTCCTCGTGGATCGTGATCGCGTCGGGCGACAGGTCCACGATCTTGCGATAGCGCTCCTCGCTCGCCCGCAACGCCGCTTCGGCGCGGGTCCGTCGCGTCACATCGATGGCCACCACCATCCGCGCCGGCTTGCCGTCGAACGCGAAGTCATGCGAGGCGATCTCTATGTCCATCAGCTCGCCGGACTTCTTCCGATGGCGCCAGAGCGTCGGTTCGACAACGCCCAACGGCCCTTGCGCAAGGTACGCGCGCAGGCGCGGCAGCTCCGATTCGGGGCGGATGTCCTCGAGGGTCATTCGCTCGAACTCCTCTTGGGAGTATCCGTAGTGGCGCACGGCAGCGGCGTTCACCACGAGGAAGCGCCGCGTCGCGACCTCGTACACCCACATCGGATAGGGATTGTTCTGGAACAGCGTGAGATCGGTATCGCTCATCGTCGAACCGAATGCGCGCCGCTGCTACGCCGCCACCGGGCGTTCGGTCCACCCTATCGCGCCTTCGATGGCGGCAATCACGGACTGCCGGCGCACCGCCTCCCGGTCACCGGCAAAGTGGAAGGTGCGCGATTCGCGGCCACCGCCGAGCGTCCCCCACGCGATGCAGACGGTGCCGACTGGTTTGTCTGGCGTACCACCGCCAGGACCCGCCACGCCGCTCACGGCAACCGCGAACTCGGCCCCGCTCAGCCGCAAGGCCCCGTCGACCATCTCTATCACCGTGGCTTCGGACACCGCACCCTGGGCAAGCAGGGTCTGCGCCGACACGCCGAGCACGGCACGCTTGGCGACGTTGCTGTAGGTGATGAAGCCCCGGTCGTACCAGCCCGAGCTGCCGGGGACCATCGTCACCACCTCGCCGATCCAGCCACCGGTGCAGGATTCGGCCGTGACCAGCCGCGCCCCCAGCGCGCTCAGCGCCCGGCCCAGCCGTTCGGACAATGCAAGCAATTCCGGATCGTTCATGGTGTCGTCGTCGTGATCTTCCACACCGCCAGCACGATCAGCGCATAGAACGCCGCAATGAGATCGTCCAGCATCACGCCGAAGCCGTTGCGCACCGTGCGGTCGTAGTACCGGATGGGGATCGGCTTCACGATGTCGAACAGGCGGAACAGCAGAAAACCGAACGCCTGCCATGGGAGTTCCTGCGGCAGCATGAACAGCACCATCAGGAAAGCGACGATCTCGTCGAACACCATGCCACCGTGATCGTGCACGCCGAGATCCCGGCCGGTGCGCTCGCACGCCCAGACACCGACGGCGAACAGGACGACCAACAGCGCCAGGAACCAGGCATCGGGGATGCGCGGGTGCAGCACCCAGAAGATCGGGAACGCCACGAGCGTTCCGACCGTACCCGGCGCGGTGCGGGCAAGCCCCGCGCCGAATCCGAACGCGATGAAGTGCGCCGGATGCGCCATCAGGAAGCGCGCATCGGGGCGCATCGGGAGTACCTCAGCCGAAGTGGTCAAATCCTTCCTCCTCCAGCTCCACGGCGCGGCCGCTGCCGTCCTGCACCTGCACGCCCTCGCCCGCGTCGATCTGTCCTATGCGGGTGACGCCGACTCCGGTGCGTGCACCCGCGGCTTCGATCGCGGCGCGCGCGCCCGGCACCGCAGTGAACGCCAGTTCGTAGTCGTCACCGCCGCTCAAGGCGGCCCGGCGCATCACCGGCTCGCTGCGCAGGGCACTCGCCGCTGCGGACAGGGGAACACGCGACCAGTCGATCACGGCGCGGACACCGGAACGCTCGGCGATGTGACCGACGTCCGCGACGAGGCCGTCGGAAACATCGATGCACGCTCTGGCCTTGCCGACCAGCGCGCGCCCGAGTGCAACTCTCGGTGTCGGGCGGTCGAGCCTGGCGTCGGCAAAGGCGCGCTGTGCCGGACTCAAGGTGATCTCGCCGCCGCGGGCCGCCAGGGCCAGGGCAGCGTCACCGACAGTGCCCGACACCCACAGGTCGTCGCCCGGTTCCGCGGCATCGCGACGCAGGGCCGCACCGACCTCGACCTCCCCCATGATCTGCACTGAGATCGTGAGCGGTCCGCGGGTCGTGTCGCCCCCGATGAGATCGACGTCATGCCGAGCGGCAAGTTCGAGGAATCCGCTCATGAACGCCCCCACCCAGCGTTCGTCCGCATCCGGCAGTGCAAGCGACAACGTCACCCACCGCGGCAACGCACCCATGGCTGCCATGTCCGAGAGATTCACCGCGAGCGACTTGTGACCGACGCCGGCAGGATCGGCATCGGCATGAAAATGGCGACCCGCCACCAGCATGTCGGTCGAAACCGCGAGCGCCTGCCCGGGTGCGACTGCCACGAGTGCGGCATCGTCACCGCCCGCGAGCAACGTATGACGGGTGGGTGGCGAGAAGTAGCGCCGGATCAGGTCGAACTCGGATGTCACGCCGCCATTCTACCGGTGCGACCCTGAGCTCCGTGGGTTTCCGTGTGGCATGGATAGCGCCGCCAGGGGGGCGCTGCGGCAGCCTCAGAAGTAGAGTTGGCCGGAGAGGTAGATCGCGTTCTGGTTCTGCTTGTCCGCAATGGTCCCCAATTGCACGTAGGCCGCGGTGATCGAGAACCGCTTGCAGGGGAACCAGGCCACGAAGATATCCTTGAAGTCGTCCTCGGCGAACGCGCTCAGGTTGTCGGGTTTGACGCGGTACTCCGCGCCGACGGCAAGGCGATCGGTCAACAGCACCGCCGCGGAAAGCTCCGGCATGTAGCGGCGCTCCCCGTTCAGGTCGCCGCCAAAACCCAGCAACCCGAGCTGGTTCGCGCGCGTGGACCTCAGGGTACCGTTCAGCAGCAGGCTGCGACCGAAGAATGCTCCGAGCCAGACCTTCGTGGCCGCCACGTACAAGTCGACACCCGTGCCGTCCTTGGCGCCCAGCAGCGTCGGTACGGCCATGTCGAGATTGTGCTTGTACTGCGCGCCCACGGCGATCTGCGGGTACCAGCGGTCCTGATCGTAGACCGCATCCCCCAGCACTTTCACCTTGAGGCCGACGACGTCCATCGCGATGGACTGACCGGGCACCGTGGTACCGAGCCCAAGCTCCTGGCGGGCATAGGAGATCTCGACGCGATCGTAGATGCCCACGGCCACACCCATGGCGGACAGGTCGAAGTCGGTGGGGTCGGCGCGCGTGTAGAAGGCTGTGGCACCGACCTGTCTGTCGGTACCGTAGCCGGCGATGACCGCCCAGGGCGTCAGGCCCCCACCGGCGGAGCCTTCGATCTGGGTCACGCCGCCGGTGGCGTAGAGCCGATCGCCGGGTCCGGCAGCGAGCGCAGTGGAAGCGAGGAGAGCACCGAAGACAAGAAGGCATGGAGTTCGCATCGTCCTGCGCTTAACGGCAGGGGGTCCACGATGTTGAGCGAAATCAAGATCGTCCTCTGGATGCCGATAACGCCTGTACCCCGTGGCTCACCTCGCAGGAACGCAATGCTCCCGAAAAACCCCGCTGAAACAACACTGAAGTTCAAGAAGCTGCGGGTCGCCGCAGCGCTCGTCCTGGGGTCCCTTGCACCCGTCGCGCCGGCGGACGAACCGAGGACGCTGTGCGACCGCCTGGGCGGAGTGGCGCTTCTCGCACAGGTGGCCGACGAGCTCGTGGAAGTGTCGCGGACCGATCCGGTGAGCGCGCACCATTTCGCCAAGGTCAACTTGAAACGCCTGAAGCAGCAGATCGGCATCCAGCTGTGCGCCGTAGCCGACGGGCCGTGCGTCTACGAAGGCGACGACATGAAGGCAGTGCATGCCGGCCAGAACATCACGCAGGCCGACTTCTACCGGCTGGTGGAGCATCTGCGCACGATCCTGGATGCCCACGGTGTGGCGACCGCAGACAAGAACGAACTGCTGAAGCGCCTGGCACCCATGAAGCGCGACGTGGTGACGAAATGACCAGTGTGCGCTCGGCTCTGATGCTCATGCTGCTCGCAGGCGACGCCGGTGCTGCGGCCCTCGTCGCGACGGTCACGGACGCTGCCGGGGCTGCCGTGCCCGAGGCCGTGATCTACGCGATGCCCGTGTCCGGCAAGCCGCCCGCGGCCGCGCCGCGGCCGGCGGCGATGGACCAGATCAACAAGGAGTTCGTGCCCTTCGTGATTCCCGTTCAGCTTGGCGCACCTGTCACCTTTCCCAACAAGGACAACATCCGCCACCATGTCTACTCGTTCTCGCCGGCAAAGACGTTCGACCTCAAGCTCTACTCCGGCAAGCCCGCCAACCCGGTGGTCTTCGACAAGCCGGGCCCGGTGGCGCTCGGCTGCAACATCCACGACTGGATGGTTGGCTTCGTGTACGTGGTCGAATCGCCGTGGTTCGCGAAGACAGCGAAGACCGGCGCCGCCAAGCTCGATCTGAGCGACGGGGAGTACGACCTCAAGGTCTGGCATCCCTGGCAGCGCGCGGAATTGCCGGCGCAACGCGTGAAGGTCGGCGGTACCGAGACCCAGGCGAGCTTCAAGCTCGACCTCAATCCGCCGCCCAAGGTGACGCCGCACTAGCATGGCTCTGCCCAGACTGCGCAGCCTGCAGGCGCGCATCGCCCTCTTCTTCGTGATCCTGCTGATCACGGTGCAGGCGGTGCTGGTCCTGCTCGTCAGCGTGAGCGGCGAGCGCATCGCCAAGGATCGCATCGCGCAGGACCTGCTGGTGGGCGAGCGCGTGTTCCGCCGCCTGATCGAACAGAGCAATCGCCAGCTCGGCGACGCTGCGCGCATTCTCGCTGCGGATTTCGGCTTTCGCACGGCGATCGCCACGCGCGACTACGGCACCATCGTATCGGTGCTCGGAAACCACGGCGCCCGTATCGACGCCAACGTCGTGATGCTGGCCGACCTCGACCGCAAGCTGCTGGCGGACACCCTGCACCGCGAGCAACGCGCCGCCGAGTTTCCGTTCCCCGACCTGATCGCGCTGGCGGAACGCGATCGTCAGGCCTCTTCGATCGTGCTGATCGACGGCAAACCCTACCAGGTGGTCGTGGTGCCGGTCCTGGCACCGGTGCCGATCGCCTGGGTGGCCATGGGCTTCGTCATCGACGATCGCGTGGCGCTTGACCTGCAGGCGGTCGCCGCATTGCATGTGACGTTTCTGTCGGAACGCAAGGATGGCCGCTGGACGCTCCATGCTTCCACGCTCCCGGGCCCGCTGCGAGCGGCGCTGATCGAAACCGATACCGGGGGTGGAAAGGCGGGGTTGGGCTTCATGAACCTCGCAGGCGAGGAATACGAAACGCTCGCTCCGGTACTGGGCGCGGGACCTGAGGGCCGGGTCGTCGCGCTGCTGCAACGATCGCTGCGCGAAGGCCTGGAACCGTTCGAGCGGCTGCGCACCATCCTGCTCGTGATGACGCTGGTCAGCATCGGCATGACCATCGCCGGCAGCGTGCTGATCGCCCGCAGCGTGAGCCGCCCGGTCAACCGCCTCGCCGCCATCGCGCGCAGCATCCGCGACGGCGACTACAGCCTGAAGGCCGAGGTCGAAGGGCAGGACGAGATCAGCGAACTCGCGGCGAGCTTCAATCACATGCTGGACGGGATCTCGACCCGCGAGGAAGAGATTCTGCGGCTCGCGTACGAGGACACGCTGACGACCCTGCCCAATCGCGCAATGTTCCTCGACCGGTTGAAGCAGGCAGTGCTCACGGCGCGCCGCACCAGCGACCCGGTGTCGGTCATGATGATCGATCTCGATCGCTTCAAGGTAATCAACGACAGCCTTGGCCACGCGGCCGGCGACCAGGTGCTGCGCGAAGTGGCGGACCGGCTGCGCGAACTGCTGCGCGATTCGGACACGGTCGCTCGCCTGGGCGGGGACGAGTTCGCCGTGCTGCTGCCCACCGGCACCGCCGACGGCGTGGCCATCGTCGCCCAGCGCATCCTGCGCACCCTGGAGGTTCCGATCGTGCTCGAAGGCCAGCCGGTCGACATCGGCGCCAGCATCGGCGTGGCCTGCTTTCCGGAGCACGACGACGAAGGCGATTCGCTCCTGCGGCACGCCGACGTCGCGATGTACGTGGCGAAGCGCGCGAACTCGGGCTATGCGATCTACGACCCGCGCTACGAAGAAGGGCGCCAGACGCAGCTCTCGCTGCTCTCCGAACTGCGCCGCGCGGTGGAAAACGACGAACTGTCCCTCTTCTACCAGCCCAAGATCGACCTGAAGTCCGGCGCGATCCGCCGCGTCGAAGCCCTGGTGCGCTGGATGCACCCGACGCGCGGGTTCGTTCCGCCCATCGAATTCATCCCGTTCGCCGAGCAGACCGGCTACATCAAGCGCGTCACGCGCTGGGTCGTGGAGAACGCAGTGCGACAGGCGGGCCTCTGGCATCGGGAACGCCTCGACATCGCAATCTCCGTGAACATCTCGACGCGCGACCTGATGAGCAACGAACTGGTGGACCTCGTTGCGGCGCTGCTCCAGAAGCATGCAGTACCGGCCGAGCAACTCTGCCTGGAAATCACGGAAAGCGGCTTCATGGAGGATCCGGCGCGAGCGCTCGAAACTCTCGGTCGCCTGCACGCACTCGGCCTGCGCCTCTCGGTCGACGACTTCGGTACCGGGTACTCGTCGCTCGCCTATCTCAAGAAGCTGCCGGTGCAGGAGCTCAAGATCGACCGCTCCTTCGTCATGCACATGGTGGAAGACGAGGACGACGCCACCATCGTGCGTTCGACCATCGAGCTGGGCCACAACATGGGCCTCGAGGTGGTCGCCGAGGGCGTCGAAGACCACGCCGGTCTGGATTTCCTGAAACGCCTCGGCTGCGACCAGGTGCAGGGCTACTACATCAGCAAGCCGCTCCCCACGCAGCAGTTCGTCGAGTGGCTCGAGGCGCGCCGCGCTACGGAGCAGAACACGGAGGCAGCGTCGGCGTGAGGGGCTAGGGGCTAGGGGCTAGGGGCTAGGGGCTAGGGGCTAGGGGCTAGGGGCTAGGGGCTAGGGGCTAGGGGCTAGGGTTAGAGCATCGCGCTTGTCGCAGTTCCCAAGCCCCTAGCCCCTGCCCTCCCCTACTTCGGCAGCTGCTTCAGAAACCCCTCGTACTCCTCGTCCTTCATCGTGAAGCTGTGCTCGGCCTTCGGGAAACCACCGGCCTGCACGTCGGCCTGGAAATCCGCGAGCGCCTTCTCGATGATCTCCCACACGTTGGCGTAGCGCTTCACGAACTTCGGCGTGAAGCGGTCGAAGAGACCGACCATGTCGTGCAGCACCAGGTTCTGGCCGTCGCAGTGGGGCCCGGCACCGATGCCGATGGTCGGGATCTGCAGCCGTTCGGTGATGACCTGCGCGACGCGATCGGGGATCGCTTCCAGCACGATGGCGAAGCAACCGGCCTTTTCCATGGCGAGCGCGTCCTTCAGCAGTTGCACGCCGGCGGTCGCGTCCTTGCCCTGCACCTTGAAGCCACCCAGCTTCGACATGAGCTGCGGCGTGAGTCCGATGTGGGCCATGACGGGAATGCCGGCCTTCACCACCGCTTCGGCCATCGGCGCGAAATCCTCGCCGCCTTCCAGCTTCACGACGTCGGCCCCGCCTTCCTTCACCATGCGCATGGCACTGTTCACCGCGTCAGCGGTCGAGGCGTGATAGGCCCCGAGCGGCAGGTCACCCACCAGGATCGCCGACTTCGCCGCCCGCGAGATGGCCTTGGCGTGGTGGATCATCTCGTCCAGCGTCACCGGCACGGTGCTCGAGTACCCGAGTGCGGTCATGCCGAGCGAGTCGCCGATGAGAATGCAGTCGATGCCGGCGCGGTCCACCAGTTGCGCGGTGGGGAAATCCACCGCGGTGACCTGGAACACCTTCTCGCCGCGGGCCACCTTCGCCTGCAGATCGAAGATGCTGAGCTTCTTCGGTGCCTGTTGTGCCATTGCTTTTCTCCTCCCCCATTGTGAAAACCCAACCGCATTCACCACGAAGGACACGAAGGAACACAAAGGTACTTCCGCGTCTTCCTTCGTGCCCTTCGAGTCCTTCGTGTCCTTGGTGGTGAAAGAGTTTGCCTTACCGCTTCACTTCCTTTGGCCGCAATTCCGCGGCGAGGCGATCCAGCACCCCATTCACGTACTTGTGCCCGTCGGTGCCGCCGAAGCTCTTCGCGAGGTCGATCGCCTCGTTGATGATGACCTTGTAGGGCGTCTCCGGATGGGCTGACAGCTCCTGTGCGCCGATCAGCAGGATCGCATGCTCCACCGGAGACAGCTCCGCCGGCGGGCGGTCCAGGTGGGTGGCGAGCCGGGCCCGCAATGCCTCGGCATCGGCGATCACGCCGTCCACGATGCGATCGAACAGCGCCGCATCGAGCTTGCGGAAATCCGGATCGAGGCGCCCTTCGCGCTTGACGCTGTCGGCATCCGCCGGATTCACCAGCCACCCGTACAGCATCTGCAACGCCAATTCGCGCGAGCGGCGGCGCGCCGATTTCGGTTTGGCCGTGCCGGCCGGCTGGGCGGCTTCACTCATCGTCGATCGCCCGCAGCAGGTTGGCCATCTCGACGGCGACCCGCGCTGCTTCGGCGCCCTTCTCGAGTCGCGCCTCGGCCTGTTCGTCGGTTTCCGTCGTGAGCACGCCGTTGGCTACCGGCACGCCGGTGTCGAGCTGGACCCGCTGGATGCCCGCCGCGGACTGGTCGGACACCACTTCGAAATGATAGGTCTCGCCGCGGATCACGGCACCGAGGGCCACCAGCGCATCGTAGCGGTCGGTCTGTGACATGGCCTGCAGCGCCAGCGGGATTTCCAGGGCCCCGGGAACCGAAACGACCGCGATGTCCTCGGCGCGCACGCCCAGTTCGCCCAGTTCGCGGACGCATTGCTCCAGCAAGGCGTCCACCACCGCCTCGTTGAACCGGCTCACCACCACCCCGATCATCAGGCCTTCTCCGTCCAGATCCGCATCGATCCGTTTCACGCCGTCGTCGCGATCCATGCCTATGGTTCCTCCGAATCCGCACCGTCGGGCAGCACGTAACCGGCCACGTCGAGATCGAAACCCGCCATGCTCGGCATGCGCCGCGGATGCGCGAGCAGGCGCATGTGCTTGACGCCCAGATCGCGCAGGATCTGGGCCCCGATACCGTAGGTGCGCAGGTCCATCTTGCGCCGTCCCGGCGCCGGCGTGTCGTGAGTCGCCTGCAGGCGCGCCAGCACGTCCTCTCCGGTTTCCGTGCGGTGAAGCAGCACGACCACGCCGCAGCCCGCGCACGCGATGTGCGCCAGCGCGTGATGCAGATTCCATGAATGGGTGGTGCTGCCCGCGTCCAGTGCGTCGATCACGGAGAGCGGCTCGTGCACCCGGACGAGCACCGGTTCGTCGCCCGCCAGCGAACCGCGGATGAGCGCGATATGCGTCTCGCGCGTGGTCTTGTCGCTGTAGGCGACGGCACGGAACTCGCCATGCGCCGTCTGGATGGTTCGTTCATGCGCACGGGTCACCAGCGATTCGGTGCGGCTGCGGTAGTGGATCAGGTCGGCGATGGTACCGATGCGAATGCCGTGCTCGCGCGCGAAGGGCACGAGGTCGGGCAGGCGCGCCATTTCGCCGTCGTCCTTCAGCACTTCGCAGATCACCGCCGCGGGCTCCAGTCCGGCCATCTGGGCGAGGTCGCAGCCGGCCTCGGTGTGGCCGGCCCGCACCAGCACCCCACCCTTCTGTGCCATCAGCGGAAAGATGTGCCCGGGCTGCACGATGTCCGTCGGTCTTGCGTCGCGCCGCACCGCCACCTGCACGGTGTGGGCCCGGTCGGCCGCCGAGATGCCCGTGGTGACCCCCTCGGCGGCCTCGATGGTGAGCGTGAAGTTGGTGCCGAGCTGCGAGCGGTTGTGCGACACCATCAGCGGCAGGTCGAGCTGGCGGCAGCGCTCTTCGGTCAGCGTGAGGCAGATGAGGCCACGTCCGTGCTTGGCCATGAAATTGATGCTCTCCGGCGTCGTGAACTGGGCGGCCATGACGAGGTCGCCTTCGTTCTCGCGATCCTCTTCGTCCACCAGCACGACCATGCGGCCGGCGGCGATTTCGGCGAGGATTTCCGGGACGGTACTGATGCTCATGAATGTTCGCCTTCGGGATCGCCGGTCAGCATCCGCTCCACATAGCGGGCGATGAGGTCGATCTCGATGTTGACCGGATCGCCCGCTGTGAGCGTCCCGAGGTTGGTGACCGCCAGGGTCTGGGGAATGAGATTCACGGCGAACGTGTCCGCGCTCACGGCGTTGACCGTGAGGCTGACCCCGTGCACCGTCACCGAGCCCTTGCGCGCGACATATTTCGCCAGCGCCACCGGGATGCGGAAGACGAGTTTGCGATTGTCGCCTACCGGCTCGATCGACACCACCGTGCCCACGCCGTCCACGTGGCCGGTGACCAGGTGCCCGCCGAGGCGATCGTTCGCGCGCAGCGCCTTCTCCAGGTTGACCTTGGCGTTCGGGGCGAGGCCCGCGGTGCAATCGAGCGTTTCCTTCGACACGTCCATCTCGAACGTACGCGCGTCATGCCGCACGACCGTCAGGCAGCAGCCGTTCACCGCGATGCTGTCGCCGATGGCTACGTCCGCGAGATCGAGTCCGCCGGCATCGATCACGATGCGCGCGCCCGGCCCGGCGCGTTCGAAGCGTGCCACGGAACCGAGCGATTGCACGATACCGGTGAACATCAGCGGTTCACCACTCGTGCAATCAGGCGCAGATCCGGTCCGAAGGCCCGCACGTCCCGCACGTCGAGTTCCAGGCGCTCGTCCATTCGCTCGATGCCGGGTAACCGGATGATGCCGCGCCCGGCATCGCCGAGCAGATGGGGGGCGAGATACACCACGAGTTCGTCCACGACATCCGCGGCAAGCAGGGCGCTGTGGAGATTGATGCCCGCTTCGACCAGCACTTCGTTCATGCCGCGCTGCCCCAGTTGCCGCGCCAGTGCCGCCAGTTCGACCTTGCCGTTGGCATCCGGTAACTCCCAGACTTCCGCACCGGCTGCCGCCAGCGCGCGCGCCTTGACCGGATCGTTCGTCGCCGTCGCCACGATCACGCCGCCACCTGCGAGAATCCTCGCGTCGAGCCCGATGCGCAACCGGCTGTCCACCACCACACGCACGGGCTGGCGCTCCGCCGGCACGTCACGCACCGTGAGGCGCGGGTCGTCGTCCTTCAGTGTACCGATGCCCGTCATCACCGCACACGACCGTGCGCGCCAGCGATGCCCGTCGCGGCGCGCCGCCGCACCCGTGATCCACTGACTCACGCCGTTGGCGAGCGCGGTCTTGCCGTCGAGACTCGCGGCGATCTTGACGCGAACCCATGGCCGGCCGCGCGTCATGCGCGACACGAAGCCCGCGTTGAGCTCGCGCGCTTCAGCCTCCAGCAGGCCGACGTCCACCGCGATGCCCGCGGCCCGCAGGCGCCGGATCCCTTCGCCAGCGACGCGCGGATTCGGGTCCTCCATCGCCGCCACGACGCGCGCCACACCTGCAGCGATCAGGGCGTCCGCGCATGGCGGCGTGCGGCCGTGGTGCGAGCAGGGTTCCAGGCTCGCGTACACCGTGGCACCACGGGCACCCGCCCCCGCCGCGGCCAACTGCAACGCCAGCACTTCCGCATGAGGTTCACCGGCCTTGCGATGCCAGCCTTCGCCGATCACCGCGCCGTCGCGCACGATGACGCAACCGACCCGCGGGTTCGGCGTGGTGGTCGCGAGCCCGCGCGCCGCGAGCCGCAGCGCCCGCGCCATGTGGCGGTGATCGTCGGCCGTGAATGCCATCAGCGGCCCGCGGGCGTGCGGCGACGTTTCGGCTGCGGCTTCGCGACCGCCTCGATTGCGTCGCGAAAATCGTCCACGTCCTGGAAGCTGCGATAGACCGACGCGAATCGGATGTAGGCCACCTTGTCGAGCTTGTAGAGCTCCTTCATCACCATCTCGCCGATGGTGCGCGAGGCCACCTCGCGCTCGCCCAGCGCCAGCAGCTTCTGGGTGATGCGCTGGATCGCCGCGTCCACGAGTTCCGTCTCGACCGCCCGCTTGTGCAGTGCCCGGGTGAAGCTCGTGCGCAACCGGTCCTCGTCGAAGGCAGTGCGGGTACCGCTCGACTTGATGACCTGCGGCATGCGCAGCTCCACCGTCTCCCAGGTCGTGAAGCGCTTGTCGCACGACAGGCACCGGCGCCGGCGCTTCACGCTCTCGCCCTCTTCGCTCACGCGCGAGTCGACCACCTGCGTATCGTCGTGGCCGCAGAACGGGCATTTCATGCGAAGGGGCGCAGCGCGACCGGTCGAGCCCGGGACGTCACGCCGCGACCGCGGCGCGCTGCGCCGCCGCGGGTGCGTACACCGGAAACCGCGCGCACAATGCCTGGACATCGTGGGCCACGCGCGCGATCACCTTGTCGTCCTGGGGTGCATCGAGTACGTCGGCAATCAGGTGAGCCAGGCGTTCGGCCTCGATCTCGGTGAAGCCGCGCGTGGTCATCGCCGGTGAGCCGATGCGGATTCCGCTGGTCACGAAGGGCTTCTCCGGATCGTTCGGGATCGCGTTCTTGTTGACGGTCATGTGCGCGCGGCCGAGCACCGCTTCGGCCTCCTTGCCGGTGATCTTCTTGGAGCGCAGGTCGACCAGGAACACGTGGCTCTCGGTGCGGCCCGAGACGATGCGCAAGCCGCGCTCGGTCAGGACCTTCGCCATCACCATCGCGTTGTCGAGGACCTGTTCCTGGTAGCGCCGGAACGCCGGGCTCATGGCTTCCTTGAACGCTACGGCCTTCGCCGCGATCACGTGCATCAACGGGCCGCCCTGGATACCCGGGAAGATCGCGGAATTGATCGCCTTCTCGTGCTCCAGTCCGGCGAGGATGATGCCGCCGCGCGGCCCGCGCAGCGTCTTGTGGGTGGTGCTGGTGGACACGTGCGCCACACCCACCGGGTTGGGATACAGCCCGGCCGCGATCAGCCCCGCGTAATGCGCCATGTCCACCATCAGCATCGCGCCGACGCTGTCGGCGATGGCACGGAAACGCTTGAAGTCGATGCGCAGCGAGTAGGCCGAGGCACCCGCCACGATCATCTTCGGCTTGTGTTCGTGGGCCAGCCGTTCGACCTGGGCATAATCGATCACCTCGTTGGCATCGAGGCCATAGGCCACCACCTTGTACAGCTTGCCCGACAGATTGACCGGCGAGCCGTGGGTGAGATGGCCGCCATGAGCGAGCGACATGCCGAGGATGGTGTCGCCGGGCTGCAGGAACGCCGCGTAGACCGCCTGGTTCGCCTGCGAACCCGAATGGGCCTGCACATTGGCGAACTCCGCACGGAACAGTGCCTTGCAGCGATCGATTGCCAGCTGTTCGGCGACATCGACATACTCGCAGCCACCGTAGTAGCGCTTGCCCGGATAGCCTTCGGCGTACTTGTTGGTGAGGACCGAGCCCTGGGCAGCGAGCACGCGCGGGCTCGCGTAGTTCTCCGAGGCGATCAGCTCGATATGGTCTTCCTGGCGGGTACGCTCGGCCTCCAGGGCAGCCCACAGGTCCGGGTCGAAGCTCTGGATGGTGTCGTCGGCGGTGAACATGGGCGCATTTCCTCCAGGGGCGAAGGTCGCGGATTCTAGCATTCGCGCCGTGCGCCGCCGTGCCCGGCCGGCGCCGAGGGGCCGCCGACCGCCGCAGGCCGGTGGGACCTAGGCCGGCTGCGGCACCTTGTTCATTAACGTCCAGTAGCAGCCGGCGCGAGCCACTTCGTCCACGAAGCGCTCGAACTCCACGGGCTTCACGAGGTAGCTGTTCACGCCCAGCTCGTAGCTCTCGACGATGTCGCGCTCCTCGGCGCTCGACGTGAGCATCACCACCGGGATCGAGCGCAGGGACTCGTCGGCCTTGATGGCACGCAGTACCTCGATGCCATCGACTTTCGGCATCTTGATGTCGAGCAACACCAGCTTGGGCAAGGTCGGGGCGCGATCGGCGAAGCTGCCTTCCCGTTTCAGGTAGTCGAGCGCCTCCGCACCGTCCTTCACCCAGACCACGGCATTGGTCAGCTTGTTCTGCTTGAGCGCCCGCATGGTCATTTCCGCGTCGGTCTCGCTGTCCTCGGCCAGCAGGATCTCCACCGCCCCAAGTTCACCCATGCACCGTCTCCTCGATTGGCAGGGCGAAATGGAACGTCGCCCCTTCGTTGACCTTGCCCTCGGCCCACACTCTGCCGCCGTGCCGGACCACGATCCGCTGGACGATGGCGAGGCCCACGCCGGTGCCCGGGAACTCATCGGCCCGGTGCAGACGCTGGAAGACACCGAACAGTTTATCGGCATAGCGCATGTCGAAGCCCGCGCCGTTGTCCGCGACCCGGTAGATGCATTCGCCGTTGATCCGCTCGCCCACGACCTTGACCCTCGGCGCCGCGCTCTTGCCGCTGTACTTGACCGCGTTGGCGATGAGATTGGTCCAGACCTGCTTCAGCAACATCGGGTCCCCGACCACGGGCGGCAGCACACCGACCTCGCAGGGCGGCATGACGCTCTCCGCGGGCTCGCCGAGTTCGGTCAGCACCGAGGCGACAAGCGCATTCATGTCCACCTCGACGCGGTGCACTACCGCGCGCCCGATCCGCGAGAACGCGAGCAGGTCGTCGATCAGGTCCCCCATGCGCTGGGCGTTGGCGCGCACGACACCCAGCAGGCGCTTGCCCTCTTCGTCGAGGCGGTCGCCGTAGTCCTCGCTCAGCATGAGCGCGAATCCGTTGATCGCCCGCAACGGCGCCCGCAGGTCGTGCGACACCGAGTAGGTGAATGCCTCGAGTTCCTTGTTGGTGATCTCGAGCTCGCGGGCACGCCGATGCAGCGTCTCGTTGAGGCGCGCGATCTCGTGCTGGGCCTGCCGGTGCTCGGTGACGTCCTCGGCAATACCGAGCAGGTACATCGGCTCGCCTTGGGCATTGGGGATGATGACCTTCTTCTTGTGGAGCGTGCGCACGCCGCGGCCCGGACTCACCAGTTGATCGACTTCGGTGTCGAACACCCCGGTGCCCGTGAGAGCCGCGCGATCCTCCGCTTCGATCTGCTGCGCCTGCGGGGCTGCGAACAGCTCGGCATCGCGCTTGCCGACCAGCAGGTCGCGCGGGATCGCGAACATCTCCTCGTGCGCCCGGTTGACGCGCATGTAGCGGAACTCCGGAACCGATTTCACGTAGAGGATGTGCGGCACGGACTCGAACATCTTGTCGAGGAACGCGTTGGCGTCGTGCGCGGCCGCTGCCGAAGCCGCCGCGCGCGCGACTTCGCGGCGCAGTGCGAAGTAGGCGCCGAGGAGCATCAGGAAACTCAGGATCGCGCCGCCGACCACCAGGATACGCGCCACCTTGCCGCCGCGCTCGGCCGTTCTGGAGCGTTGCACCAGCAACGCCTCCTCGACTTCCGACATTTCGCGGATGCGCCGGTGGATATCGCCCATGGCGTCCTCGCCCCGGCCGGAACCGACGATGATCTGGGCCGCTGCGACGTTGCCGCTTTTCACCAGGCCCGCCAGCTCCTCGAAATAGCTCAACTGATCCTCGATGCGCGGTCGCAGCGCCTCAGCCCGCGCCAACTGGGCAGGGTTGTCCTGCATCAGCCGCGTCAATCGGTCCATGGTGGTGCCGATGCGACTCAGCGCGTCGCGGTAGGGCGGCAGAAATCGCTCCCTGCCGGAGACCACGTAGCCGCGCGAACCGCTCTGGGCCGCCACCGTCGCGGCCTGCACGTCTTCGAGTGCTCGCATCGCCTGATGGGTATGGTCGACCCAGCGCGCCTCTTCGTTGAACTGGGACAGCTTCACCACAGCCAGCACCGAAACGGCGAGGGACACGGCGATCGCCACCGCGAAGCCGACCTGCGGCGAAACCACAGACTTGTTCGCTACCGTGGACATTCCGGTGTCGCTACCCCGCTTCGACGTTGCCGGGGACGACACGGCGCGTCAGCCTCCCGAGCCCGGAGCAGTGCGCCCGGGGGCCTTCAGGGGGAACCGGGCCACCACCTCCGTGCCGGAGCCGACTTCCGACTCGATCTTCACGAATCCGCCCGCCAGCAGGGCGCGCTCCTGCAGGCCCGCGACGCCCATGCTGGTGCCGTTCAGCGCCTTCTCGTTCGCGGCGTGCACGTCGAAACCGCGGCCGTCGTCCTGCACGATCAAGGCGAGCGTATCGGCGTTGATGCGCAGCACGATGCGCACACGGCGCGCCTCGGCGTGCCGCAGCGCGTTCGTCAGCGATTCCTGGGCGATGCGGAAGCAGGCGATCTCGATATCGGGATGCAGTCGACCGATCTGCGGATCGGCCTCGAACGCGATTTCGATCGTGGCGGTCCGCGCCATCCGCTCCACGTGCGAACGCAGCGCCGAAACCAGACCGAACTCGTCGAGCTGGGGCGGGCGCAGGCCGAGGGACAGGTTGCGAACCTGCGACAGCGCGGACGCCACGATGTCGGCGCACTCGTCGATGCGCACCGAAGTTTCGTCGGGATCCTTGGCACGGCGCAGCATCTCGAGCTGGATCTTGAGTGCCGTGAACGCCTGCCCGACTTCGTCGTGCAGTTCGCGGGCAAGCTCTGCACGCTCCCGCTCCTGCGCCCGGATCAGGCGACGCGACAGCATGCGCTGGCGCTGGTGGGCTTCGGCAAGTTCGGCCTCGGCGCGCGCGCGCGCCGTTCGCTCGGCGGTGCGTTCCAGCGCTCGACGTACCGCCGACCCGAGCCGCGCGAGGTTGGTCTTGAGCACGTAGTCGCTCGCCCCGCACTTCAGCGACTCGATGGCCCGCTCCTCGCCGATCGTGCCCGACACGAAGATGAAGGGCGTGTGCGGACTCAGGCTCTGGACGAGTTCCAGGGCCGCCATGCCGCTGTAACCCGGCAGCGAGAAATCCGACAGCACCACCTGCGGCACGAAGCTGGCGACTCGGGCGGTCAGATCTGCCTCGGTATAGACCCGTTCGAATACGGCGTCGAAGCCGTCCCGCTTGAGGGCGTGCGCGATCAGTTCGGCGTCGGCCCCGACGTCTTCGACCAGAAGCACGCGCAGGCGATCAGGCATCGCCTTGCACCGGCACCATGGTCGGAACCGGCCCAGGACACTGCGTGGGCAGGTCCGACTCGGCCCGTGAACCGGCCGGTGAGCGCTTCATCCAGAGACTACACGGGCCCAGGCCCGCGCCGATTGCATCGGGCATCGACCGTTCCGTAACCTTGTCCTTCACCCCGTTCCAGTCTAATCCAGGTCGGGGCGCAAGCCGAGGGCTTCGCAACAGGGCCCGTCGTCTGCCGGGGAAGCCTACCCAGGGGACAGCTAGTATCATGGTGCCGATCCGCTACCTTTCTGGCAGGTATCGGCACTAGAACAACGAGATTGAGGGAGGGTTGGGCAATGCCTCGAAGCATCCTGTCGAAACTGGTCTGGATGGCGATCGCCGTCATGGGCGCGTCGGCCATCGGCGGTATCGCCATCCACCGCGGCGAACACATCAACGCCCTCTGGTTCATCGCCGCGGCGGCCGGCACCTACCTCGTGGCGTACCGGTTCTACAGCGCCTGGATCTGCGCCAAGGTGCTGGTGCTGGACGAGACCCGGGCAACCCCGGCCGAGCGGTTCAACAACGGCCGCGACTTCGTTCCCACCAACAAGTGGGTGGCCTTCGGGCATCACTTCGCGGCCATCGCCGGTCCCGGCCCGCTGATCGGCCCGACCCTTGCGATGCAGTTTGGCTACCTGCCGGGCACCCTCTGGATCCTGGCCGGCGCGGTGCTCGGCGGCTGCGTGCAGGACATGGTGATCATGTTCTGCTCCACCCGGCGCGATGGCCGCTCGCTCGGGCAGATGGCGCGCGACGAACTGGGCCCCGTGGGCGGATGGGCAGCCCTGATCGGCTCGCTGATGATCATCGTCATCCTGATCGCAGTGCTCGGGCTCGTGATCGTCAAGGCCATGAAGCACAGCCCCTGGGCCACGGCCACGGTGCTGGGGACCATACCGGTCGCGATGCTGATCGGTATCTACATGCGCGGCATCCGGCCCGGACGGGTGCTGGAGGGCTCCATCATCGGAATCGCCCTGTTGCTGGTATGTGTATGGGGCGGCGGGTTCGTCAACGGCAGCGAGTCGCTCAAGGGCTACTTCGACTGGAACGACATGACCTGCGCGTGGTTCGTGATGATCTACGGCTTCGCCGCCGCGGCCTTGCCCGTCTGGCTGCTGCTGGCGCCGCGTGACTATCTGTCCACGTTCCTCAAGCTGGGAGTGGTCTTCATGCTGGCTGGCGCGATCCTGCTCCTCGCGCCGGAAGTGAAGATGCCGCCGCTCACCCAGTTCATCGACGGCACCGGACCCATCTTCAAGGGCGATCTGTTCCCCTTCGTCTTCATCACCATCGCCTGCGGCGCCATCTCCGGCTTCCACTCGCTCGTGTCCTCCGGCACCACGCCGAAGTTGCTCGCGAACGAAAAGGAGATCCGCATGATCGGCTACGGCAGCATGGCGCTCGAATCCTTCGTCGCCATCATGGCCGTGATCGCCGCCTGCGTGATGGAGCCAGGCGTCTACTTCGCCATCAACAGCCCGCCCGGCGTGGTCGGCAAGGAAGCGGCAGACGCGGTAGCCAAGATCACGTCGTGGGGCTATCCGGTCACGGTCGAACAGATGAGCGCGCTCGCCACGGAGATGGGCGAGAAGACCCTGTTCGGACGCGTCGGCGGCGCGCCGTCGCTCGCGGTCGGCATGGCGACCATCTTCAGCACCACGTTCGGCGGCAAGCTGCTCGACATGTGGTACCACTTCGCCATCATGTTCGAGGTGCTGTTCATCCTCACCACCCTCGATGCAGGCACGCGCGTGGGCCGCTTCATGCTGCAGGACCTGCTGAAGCACGTATCGAAGCCGCTGGGGGATGTCTCCTCCTATCCCGCCACGGTCGTCGCCAGCGCCATCTTCGTCGCCGCGTGGGGCTACTTCCTGGTGCAGGGTGTGCAGGACCCGCTGGGCGGGGTGAACATCCTCTGGCCGCTCTTCGGCATCTCCAACCAGCTGCTGGCCGGCATCGCATTGACGGTGGCCACCGGCATCCTGATCAAGATGGGCAAGCTGCGCTACGCCTGGGTCACCGGCCTGCCGCTCACCTGGCTCGCCATCGTCTGCACCACGGCGGCCTGGCAGAAGGTGTTCAGCGCCAATCCTGCGGTGGGCTTCCTGGCCGGTGCGAACGATCTCGCGCAGAAGCTCGCATCCGGAGCGCTGCCGCCCGAGAAAGTCGCCTCGGCGCCCGCGCTGATCCTGGGCCAACGCATCGATGCGGCGCTCGCACTGCTGTTCGCGATCATCCTGTGGATCGTGATCGCCGACATGCTGCGCATGACCTACCGCTTCCTCAACGGCAAGCAGGTTCAGCCGCTGTCGGAAGCCCCGCACTCGCCGACCCAACTCGCCTGGGCACGCGATTGAGTACCCCCCTGGGTCTCCCCGGCAACCTCCGCGAAGATCTCCAGAAGCTCTGGGATTTCGTGCGCGAGGTGTCGGGGGATGACGCGTACGAGCGCTATCTCAAGCGCCACGCGAAGGTCCACCCGGACCTCGAGCCGATGACGCGTCCGGAGTTCTTCAGGGCCGAGCAGGATCGGAAGTGGGACGGGGTCACGCGGTGTTGCTGACTTTGCGAACCGCGTAGCACTGCACGCGCCCCCTCCCTCCGCCCTCCCCCGGCTTCGCCGGCGCGGCGCGCCCCCTCCCTCCGCCCTCCCCCGGCTTCGCCGGCGCGGCGCGCCCCCTCCCTCCGCCCTCCCCCGGCGCAGCCGGGGGAGGGGACGTACGGCTCCTTCCCCCAACTTCGTTGGGGGAAGGCGGGGGATGGGGGCAGCGAAGCGCCCAACTTCGTTGGGGGAAGGCGGGGGATGGGGGCAGCGAAGCGCCCAACTTCGTTGGGGGAAGGCGGGGGATGGGGGCAAACCAATTCTCAGATCGCCCCCGTCTCCCGCAGTAACTTCGCCACCGCCTCCGCCATCCTCCGATAGCCCGCCGCATTGGGATGGATCGGATCGGACTTGTATTCGTTCTTCGTCAGGATGTCCTCGAGTACCTCGTCCTCGAGCGGAACCTGCAGGTCCTCGGCGATGGTCGCGTAGAACCCGGCGGTACTCGGCAGCAGGCTCGGCTTCGGTACTCCGATCAGCACCACGGCAATGCCGCGATCGCGCAGCGTGCGCACCATGGTCCTGAGATTCGCTTCGATCGATTGCGGCTCGACCTTGCGCAGCAGATCGTTGCCACCGAGACAGAGCAGCACGAGGCGTGGCCGATAGCGATCCAGCACCTGCGGCAGGCGCTGCATGCCCTGCGCCGTGACCTCGCCCGGCACGCCGGCAGCAATCACTTCGCGACCGATCAATTCGCCGAGCACCGCGGGATAACTTTCAGCCGGCTGCGCTCCGGTACCGAAGGTCAGGCTGTCGCCGAACGCGACGATGACATCGTCGGGTGCGAGACGCGGCAGCGCCGGCGGCCTGCCGCCACACGCCGCCAGCAGCAGCGCCGCCGCGACGAGCAGGAATCCGGTACGCAGCAGCAGCGGGTTCACGCAGCCCTCGCCGGGAACACCGACCCAGCGGAGGGGATCATTCCCCTGCCACGGTCATGCGCCCGATCAGCACCGATCCGCACTGCCGCGCACCGCGCGCGATCACGTCCGTGCCCACCGCGACGATGTCCTTGAACATGTCGGCCAGATTGCCGGCGACGGTGATCTCCTGCACCGGGTAGGCGATCACCCCGTTCTCCACCCAGAAACCGGCTGCTCCGCGCGAGTAGTCCCCGGTCACCATGTTGATGCCATGGCCCAGCAGGTCGGTCACCAGGAGGCCGGTACCAAGCTTGCGCAGCAGCGCCGCGAAATCTTCGCCAGTGGAATCGAGCACCAGGTTGTGATTGCCGCCGGCGTTGCCGGTCGAGCGCATCTTGAGCTTGCGCGCCGAGTAGCTGCCGAGGAAATAGCCTTGGAGCACCCCGTCGGTCACGACGCTGCGATCGTGTGTCGCCACACCTTCGTCGTCGAAGGGGCTGCTCGCGAGGCCGCGCGGCACGTGCGCCAGGTCGCGGATCATCACGTTCGGGGAGAACACCGCCTCGCCCAGCTTGTCCAGCAGGAAGGACGATTTGCGGTAGAGACTGCCGCCGCTCACCGCGCCGGCGAAATGTCCGAGCAGCGAAGCCGCGATCGGCGCCTCGAACAGCACGGGCACCTGTGTGGTCGCGATCTTGCGGCTGCCGAGGCGCGCGACGCAGCGACGCCCCGCCTTCTCTCCCACGCTGCGACCGTCGTCCAGCGCGCCCGGCACCCGGGAGATGGTGTACCAGTCGTCGCGCTGCATGTCGTCGCCCTTGCCGGCGATGACCGAGCAGGAGATGCTGTGACGCGACCCCGGATAGCCGGCGTTGAAACCGAGCGAGTTCGCGTAGACGAACTGCGACTCCTGCGTGTGCACCGAGGCGCCTTCGCTGTTGGCGATGCGCGGATCCACGCCGAGTGCCGCGGCTTCGCAATCGCGCGCGATGTCGATCGCCCGTTCCACGGATACGTCCCACGGATGGTACAGGTCCAGATCCGGCACCTCGCGAGCCAGCAGGTCCGCGTCGGCGAGCCCCGCGCATTCATCGGTCGCCGTGTAGCGCGCGATGGTTAGCGCCGCCCGGACCGTATCTTCGAGGGCCCTGGGCGAAAGGTCCGAGCTGGAAGCGTGGCCGCGTTGCTGACCCACGTACACCGTGACCCCCACGCCCTTGTCGCGGTTGTATTCGATGGTCTCGACGGCGCCGTGGCGCACGGTCACGCCCTGGCCGAAGCCCTCGGTCACGTCCACTTCGGCGCTGGTGGCACCCTGCGTGGCCGCATGCCGCAGCACGTCGGCGGCAATGGATCGGAGCGTGGCGAGGTCGTGGGAAAAGCGGTTGGTGTCGGACACTGGACGGCGAACTTTCTTCGAAGGAGGGACCGGGCGAGGCGATCGGCTATGATAGCCCGCCATGGCTACAACGCAGGACACGGACGATCTCGACGAGCGTCCCAGCAAGACACGCCTCAAACGCGACATGCTCGCCCTCCAGGCCCTGGGGGAGGAACTCGTGGCGCTGTCGGACGAGCGGCTCGCGGGCCTCGACCTGCCGGACGACCTGCGCGACGCGGTACGTGAAGCCAAGCGCATCAGCAAACATGGGGCGCAACGCCGCCAGTTGCAATACGTCGGCCGCATCATGCGCGAGGTCGATCCCGCGCCCATCCGCGCGCAGCTCGACGCACTCGAGGGGCATTCGCGCACCCATACGGCCTGGCTGCACCGCCTCGAGCGCTGGCGCGAACGCCTCCTCGCCGACGACGACGCGCTGACCGAACTGCTGGCCGCCCATCCCGGCGCGGACGTGCCGAAACTGCGCGCGCTCATCCGCAATGCCGAGCGCGAACAGGCGCAAGGCAAACCGCCGAAGTCCTTTCGCGAGTTGTTCCAGGTGTTGCGGGAACTCATGCCGGAGACGCCCGCGGCGGACGAAACACCATGAGCGAACAGGAATCGGTCACCATCGGTCTCGTCTCGGTCAGCGACCGCGCGTCGAAGGGCGTGTATCGCGACGAAGGCCTGCCGGCGCTGCGCGAGTGGCTGGAGCGGGCATTGCTGAACCCGGTGCGGTTCGAAGAGCGGCTCATTCCGGACGAACAGCCGGAGATCGAGGCCGCCTTGAAGAGCCTGGTCGACGAAGCGAAGTGCCATCTGGTGCTCACCACCGGCGGCACCGGCCCGGCTCCGCGCGACGTGACGCCGGAAGCCACGCTCGCCGTCGGCGAGAAGCTGATGCCCGGCTTCGGCGAACAGATGCGGCAGATCAGCCTAAAGTTCGTGCCGACCGCGATCCTGTCGCGCCAGGTTGCCGTGATCCGCAAGGGCGCGCTGATCATCAACCTGCCCGGGCAGCCGAAGTCGATCCGCGAGACGCTCGAGGGTCTGCGCAGCAGCGAAGGCGATCAACTGGTGCCGGGCATCTTCGCCGCGGTGCCCTACTGCATCGATCTTATCGGCGGGCCGTACCTGGAGACCCGGCCGGAGGTGTGCAAGGCGTTCCGGCCGAAGTCCGCGATCAGGCCGGCGAAGAGTTAGGCGCTTGGCCCCCATCCCAACCTTCTCCCCATATGTGGTGGGGGAAGCAGTGCCTCTCCTTTGCGTTCCCTCCCCCGCGACGTAGTCGTGGGCGAGGGTCAGGGTGGGGGCAAAGCGGCCGCTGGCCTCAAGGCATGTAGTTGATGACCTTCTCCGCCTGCTTCAGCAAGGTCTCGGCATCCGACACCTCGAACTTTCCAGGCCCTTCCACGTTGAGGCTCTTGACCACCCCGTCGACGATGATGGCGGAGAAGCGCTGCACGCGCGTCCCGAGGCCTCGCGCGTTGAGGTCCAGTTCCAGGCCCAGCGCTTTGGCGTAGGTGGCAGAACCGTCTGCCAGCATCCGGACCTTGCCCGTGGCGCCCTGCTCCTTGCCCCACGCACCCATCACGAACGCGTCGTTGACCGACAGGCACCAGATTTCGTCGAATCCCTTGGACTTCAACTGCGCCGCCTGCTGAATGTAGCCGGGCAGATGCTTGGCCGAGCAGGTGGGCGTGTACGCCCCCGGCAAGCCGAACAGCGCGATCTTCTTGCCCGCCGCGATCTTCTCCACCTCGAAGCTGTTGGGCCCGATGCTGCACCCCGGTGTCTCTTCCTCGATGAATTCCCACACCGTGCCTGCGGGCAACTTGTCCCCAACCTTGATCGTCATGGCCACTCCTCCCGGATTAAACGTGCCCAAATTCTACGCCGGCCGGCGGGCAGCGAATCGGCACTGAACTCACCACCGCCTATAATTCGAGACGTTGCGGTGTTGCGTGCCTTTCCCCTTGATTCGGGCGCCGGGCCGCCCCAAGCCCGAATCACACTACAGAAACGGCTGAAAGTTTCGTGCTGCGCCAGCAGGCGCTGCACGAAACTTTCAGACGAACACCCATGAATAAAGCATTCACCAAGGAATCCGATCAGGACCAGGACGACGAGGAACTCGACGAGCCCTCGCCACTGCCGGCCGGCACCAAGAATTACATGACCCCTGCCGGGCACAAGCGCCTGAAGGACGAAGCGCTGCGCCTGCTCGACAAAGAACGGCCCGAACTCACCAAGGTCATCGCCTGGGCGGCATCGAACGGCGACCGCTCGGAGAATGCCGACTACATCTACGGCAAGCGACGCCTGCGCGAGATCGATCGACGCATCCGCTTCCTGACGCGTCGTCTCGACAACGCCGAGGTGATCGATCCGGCCACCCGCGAAACCACCGATCAGGTGTTCTTCGGCGCCACGGTCACGGTCGCCGATGAGAAGGGCGACGAGCGCACCTACTCCATCGTCGGAATCGACGAGGCCGATGTCGCACGCGGGCGCATCAGCTGGATCTCACCGCTCGCGCGACAGTTGCTCAAGACGCGCGAAGGCGATCGGGTGGTGGTGCACACGCCCGGTGGCGACGAGACGCTCGACATCGTCTCCGTGGAATACAAGGCGATCGACTGACTCGAGCGACTGCGATGCTGGAGGAACTGCTCCCCACGCGGCAGATCCCGGGCGAACCGGCGCGCCGATGGTACGCATCCGACGACCTGGATCTCATCGTGTGGTGCCGGGAAGACGGCACGCCGATCGGCTTTCAGCTCTGCTACGACAAGCGCGGCTACGAGCGCGCCATCACCTGGAAACCTGCGCAGGGATTCCGCCATACGGCGGTCGACGATGGCGAGCGTTTCGGCGCCAGCCACAAGGCAGCGCCGATCCTGGTCGCGGACGGCACGTTCGACGCGGCGATCGTGGAGCGGCTGTTCGTCGACGCGAGCAAGCGGCTGCCGCCCGCCATCGCCGAGTTCGTGGCGAACGCGATCAGGACGCACCCCAACTACCGCTCGCAAGACTGACCGGGAAGCGGTCGTTCAGGGAATGACGCGCTGCCTGCGGAATCCGTCGAGCAGTGCCAGCAGCATCTCCTCGGAATCCACCGCTTCGCAGAAACCGAAACGCCGCGCCTTGCCGGTGTCCGAGACGATGTCCCAGGTGGAACCGAACACGAAATCGGCGAACCCCCAGCCGGCGATGTCTTCGTAGCGCAACGCTTGCAGGCCGTGCTTCTTAACGATCTCGCGCCAGGCGTTGCCCTGGTCGCCGAAGCGGGACTTGAGGCTGAACTGCCGCTGCGGACCGGATTCCACACCGAAGAACCGCGCCAGCCGCGGCCACAGGTTCTCCCAGCGGATCAGGTCGCCGTTGGTCACGTTGAAGGCCTGGTTCGCGCATCGCGGTTCGGTCGCCATCCACACCATCGCGTTGGCGAGCAATGTCGAATCGGTAAGCTGGTACAGGCAGTGGAAGTTCGCCGCCGGCCCCGGATGCGAGAACGATTCCCCGAGCTCCCGGCACAGCGTGCCGTACACCGCCAGCGCCAGCGCCAGATTCATCGGACTGCCGACGCTGAATCCACAAACGGCATGGGGCCGCACTGCGGACCATGTCCACGCCTTGCCGCGTTGCCGCGCTTCGAGCCAGTCCTGCTGATCGAAATAGAAGTTGGTACCGCCGTGGCGCGGATGCTCTTCTTTCGCGGGCGTGCGGAATGACCCGAGATGGCTGCCGTACCATTTCGTGCCCTCCACGAGATTCACGTGCACGAGCGCCGGCGAGACCGCTTCGACCGCCTCGACCAGATTGACGAGCATCGCGGTGTTGCGCCGTACGTGCCGGGCGGGATCGGGATCCTGCAGGAACGCCGTGTAGAACACGTGGGTCACGTCGCGATGGCCGGCGAGCTTCTGACGGCAATCCGCCGGGTCGAGCAGATCCACGGCGAGGTGCTCGTAGCGGCCACCGATGTCGGGCTTGCGCCGGGATAGCGCGAGGATGTCCCAATCACCTCGCTCGACCAGATGCTGCAACAGATAGCGACCGACCACGCCGGTCGCACCGGTGACGACGGCTTTCACTTCGACTTCAGGGCGACAACCGTTCGATCTTCCAGGCGCCCCGCCCGTGCGGCGTGTACTGCAGCCGGTCGTGCAGCCGGCTCGGGCGGCCCTGCCAGAACTCGAAGCGATCGGGGACCAGGCGATAGCCGCCCCAGTGCGGCGGCCGCGGCGGATCGTCCCCCATCTCGCGCGCGATCCGCTCGACCTCGACTTCCAGGTACTTCCGGTCCGGCAGCACAGCACTCTGGGTCGACGCCCAGGCACCATGGCGGCTGCCGAGCGGACGCTCGCGGAAGTAGGCATCCGAATCGGCCTCATCTACCTTCTGCACCATGCCTTCGATGCGTACCTGCCGTTCCAGCTCCACCCAGTGGAACAGCAGCGCCGCATGGGGATTCTCAGCGAGCTCGCGGCCCTTGCGACTGGCGTAGTTCGTATAGAAGACGAAGCCGCGCGCGTCGAACGCCTTGATGAGCAGGATGCGCGCGCTCGGGCGGCCCGTGCGGTCGACGGTAGCCACGGTCATGGCATTCGCCTCGGGCAACTCGGCCTTCAGCGCCTCGTCGAACCAGCGGCGGAACTGCTCCACGGGATCGGCGGCGGCGTCGGCTTCGTCGAAACGCTCGCGGCGGTATTCCTTGCGCAGATGAGAGATGGACATCGGGAAGTTCAGGACCTGGGGGCTTCGGACTGGCGAAAGGCTAGACCGGAAATCCTGGCGCGCGGCGCACCATGCCGTCGAATGCGTTCAACAGGCGTTCGCGCCATGCATACACCGGATCGTCCTCGGCAAGCAACCGGAACGGTGAAGAACCGCGCGCCCACAGGAATGCACTGAACACCGTGTAGTCGGCATAGTTGGCGGCAGCACCACCGAGGAAGGGCTGCACGCCGAGAGTCGCCCGCAGCGGTTCGAGCGCTTCTCGAAACCGGAGCAAGGTCGTCTCGCGATCGGCGACGATCTGTTCCAGCGGTTTACCGAAGCGCTGCTCGCGCGAGGTGCGGAAATACTCCCGATCCTCCGGCCGCAGGATGTCCATGATGTCGCGCAGGAGCATGCGCGAGAGCATCGGGTGCAGCGTGCGCTCGGTCCAGAACTTCAGGAACAGACCCTCGGCCCGCGCCGACGCACCGTCGAACAGTGCCGGACGATCGGCATAGTTCTCGTCGAGATAGGCCTGGATGGACCAGGAGTCCGCCACGGCCCGATCACCATCGAGCAACACCGGCACCGTCTGCGAACCGTGCGCGGCGAGGCGCTCCTTTTCCGTGAAGCGCCACGGTACGGATTCCCACGCGAGCCCCTTGTGGGCCAGGGCGAGGCACGTACGCCAGCAGTACGGCGAGAAACGCCAGGCCGGATCGGCGCCGGCGAGTTCGAACAGGCGAATGCCCATCGGACCCTACTTGACGATCGACGCGTCCTGACCGAACAGGACCTTCTTCGCTTCATCGTCCACTGTCGGCTTCACGTTCACCCGCTTCGCGAGTTCGTAGGCGCGCTGGACCGCGGGCCGCGCCTTGATCGCGTGGAACCAGCGCTTCAAGTGCGGAAAATCATCCAGGCTCTGGCCCTGCCGCTCGTAGGGCACGACCCAGGGGTAGGAGGCCATGTCCGCGATCGAGTAATCGCCCGCGACGTACTCGCGATCGGCGAGGCGCTTGTTCAGCACCGCATAGAGCCGCGACGTTTCCTTGACGTAGCGATTGATGGCATACGGAAGCTTCTCCGGTGCGTACTGGGAGAAATGATGGTTCTGCCCCGCCATCGGGCCGAGGCCGGCCTTCTGCCACATCAGCCATTGCAGCACGTCGACCCAGGCGCGGGTCTCCCGCGGCAGGAAGCGGCCGGTCTTGGCGGCGAGGTACACCAGGATGGCCCCCGATTCGAAGATGGAAATCGGCTCGCCGCCATCGCCCGGATCGCGGTCGACGATCGCGGGGATGCGGTTGTTCGGCGATATCTCGAGGAAGTCCGCGTGGAACTGCTCGCCGCGCCCGATGTTGATCGGCTTCACGGTGTAGGGCAGCCCGGTTTCTTCGAGGAAGATGGTGATCTTGTGGCCGTTGGGCGTGGTCCAGTAGTAGAGGTCGATCATCGGGAGCTCGCTTCGGAAAGGAATCACCGAGTATACGTTTCGGCGTGCCCGCCGCCCCCTCCCCGACCCTCCCCCGGCTTCGCCGGCGCTTCGCTTGCCCCCACCCTCCGCCCTCCCCCGGCTTCGCCGGGGGAGGGAACGTACACCGGTTTGCACACCGTCGGTTGGGGAAGGCAGGCATTGGGGCTACCCGCCGTCGGCTTCTCGCTCCGGGCGATTGCAGGTAAGGTGCGGAAGATCGAGTCTCTCCAAGAGCAGGATATGTCACGACATTTCGACCTTCTGTGCATCGGCGGCGGCAGCGGCGGTGTGGCCACCGCCAACCGTGCCGGCAGTTACGGCGCCAAGGTCGGATTGATCGAAATGGGTCGGCTCGGCGGGACCTGCGTCAACGTCGGCTGCGTGCCGAAGAAGATCATGTGGACGGCGGCGCAGTTCGCGCACGCTTTCGAGGATGCGGCCGGCTACGGTTTCTCGGTGCCGTCGCACCGGCTCGACTGGAAGAAGCTCAAGGCCGGGCGCGACGACTACGTCGCCAGGATGAACGCGGCCTACGAGCGCTACCTCGGGTCGAACAAGGTGGAAATCGTGCGCGGCCGGGCCGCGTTCAACGGCCCCCGCTCGGTGACGGTGAACGGTGAAACGATCACCGCCGATCACGTCGTCATCGCCACGGGCGGACATCCCCTCGTGCCCGACATTCCGGGCGCGGGGTTGGGTATCACGTCCGATGGCTACTTCGAATTGGAGGAACAACCCGCGCGTCTCGCCGTGATCGGTGCCGGGTACGTGGCCGTGGAGATCGGTGGACTCATGCACGCGCTGGGATCGGAGCTCTCGCTGTTCCTGCGCCGCGACCATTTCCTGCACAGCTTCGACGGGATGCTGCGCGATGCGTTGATGGACGAGATGCGGGCCAACGGCGTCACGATGGTGACCCGGGTCACGCCGACGGCGCTCGAACAGGATGCCGACGGACTGTGGGTGGTGGCCGGAGAGGATCGTCACGGTCCCTTCGACTGCGTGCTGTGGGCGATCGGCCGCCGACCGAACACCGCGACCCTGAATCTTCCCGCCACCGGCGTCGAGGTCGCAGCCGACGGCGTCATTCCGGTAGACGCGTGGCAGCAGACCAACGTGGCCGGGGTCTACGCGATCGGCGATCTGATCGGCCATCATCAACTGACGCCGGTCGCCATCGCCGCCGGACGACGGTTGGCCGACCGGTTGTTCGACGGGCAGACCGGACGCAAGCTCGATTACGAGAACATTCCCACGGTGATCTTCAGTCACCCGCCGATCGGGACGGTCGGCATGACGGAAGATGAAGCGGTCGCGCATTTCGGCGACGCCGTACGGGTGTACGAGACCAAGTTCACGCCCATGCTGCACGGCCTGTCGGGACGCGCGCAGAAGATGCACATGAAGCTCGTCGTGATGGGAGCCGAGGAGAAGATCGTCGGCTGCCACGCGATCGGGCCGGGAGCGGACGAGATGCTTCAGGGGTTCGCCGTTGCCGTACGCATGGGAGCGACGAAACGCAACTTCGACGACACGGTGGCGATTCATCCGACCGTCGCGGAGGAGATGGTGACGATGAAGGTGGCGCGCGCGGGGAAGGCGTCGCAGTAACGAGCGTCGGATTGCCCCCATCCCGACCTTCCCCCAGCAAAGCTGGGGGAAGGAGCGTACGTCCCCTCCCCCGGCTTGGCCGGGGGAGGGTTAGGGTGGGGGCACAAGCGGTTAAAGTAGCGCAGCTTCGAGCAGCGAGGCAGCACCCATAACCATACGGAGGAGACGATGACCACGATCGCGACGCAGCCGCTGGCCGAATCGGCACCGAAGCCGCACTTCGATCCGTACCAGCTCGACCCGCACGACATCCTCGAACCGCCCGAGACCATGGGTGCGATCCTGCGCAAGATCGGGCCCGGGGTGGTTCTGGCCGCCTCCATCGTGGGTTCGGGTGAGCTGATCGCCACCACCGCCCTGGGTGCGAAGGTCGGCTACACCATGCTGTGGCTGGTCATCATCAGCTGTCTCATCAAGGCCGTGGTGCAGGCCTTCCTCGGCCGCTACGTGATCGCGCGCGCCGAGACCGGCCTCGACGCCGTCAACCACATCCCCGGTCCGCGCGGCAAACGCATCAACTGGGTCGTGGCAGCCTGGGCGATCATGGTCTTTCTCACGCTGTTCCAGATCGCCGCGATGTTCATCGGCGTCTCGCAGGTGATGTTCCAGGTGACCGAGCTGCCGGTGTGGGGCTGGGTGCTCGCCTTCTGGGCGTTGACTCTCGTCCTGCTCCTGGGAGGCGGCTATGCACGCATGGAAAAGCTCGCCATGGTGAAAGTGGGATTGTTCACCCTCATCACCCTGCTGGCGGCGGTGCTGCTGATGGCGTCCCCGAGTTTCCATGTCGCGGACCTCGCCAAGGGCCTCACGTTCGAGGTACCGGCCGCGGGCCTCAGCATCGCGATCGCGGTCTTCGGGATCACCGGCGTGGGCGCCACCGAGCTCTACATCTACACCTACTGGTGCGTCGAGAAGGGGTACGCGCGCTACACCGGTCCCTACGAGGATGCCGATGCGTGGCGGCGCCGCGCCCGCGGCTGGGCCCACGTGATGAACGTCGACGTCGTGTTCTCGATGGTCATCTACACCATCGCCACCGTCGCCTTCTATCTGCTGGGCGCGGGCATCCTCAATGCCATGGGCCAGGTGCCGAACGGCACCGAGATGATCCCGGTGCTCTCCAAGATCTATACGGAGACCCTGGGCGGCTGGGCCAAGTATCTGTTCTACATCGGCGCCATCATCATCCTGTGGGGCACCATCGTCGCGGCGACGGCCGGCCATTCGCGCATGTGTTCGGACCTCGTGCGCATCCTCGGTGGCTTCGAACGCGACGACCTGCGGGCCCGCAACCGCTATCGCGACATCTTCGTCGTGGTGCTCACGGCGATTCCCGTCGGGATGTTCCTCGTCGTCGGCCAGGCGCCGGTCCAGATGGTCACATGGGGCGGCATAGCCCAGGCCGCGATGCTCCCCATCATCTCCGGTGCCACGCTGTACCTTTACTACAAGCACATGCGCAAGTCGCTGCATGCCACGCCGTGGATGGTCGCCCTGCTGTGGGCTGCCTTCATCTTTATCGTCGGTTTCGTCGTTCCCTCGCTGTACACCACGTTCAAGCAGTTGTTCGCCTAAAGGACCTTGAAATGACCGTAGAACGCAAACACGTAGGCCCGCGCCTCTCCGAACTCGTCATCCACGGGGACACCGTGTACACCGCCGGCATCGTCGCCCGCGATCCGGTATCCGACGACCCCGCGGCCCAGACCCGCGACATCCTGGCGCAGATCGACTCGCTGCTGGCCGAAGCCGGCAGCGACAAGACGAAGATCCTGTCCGCCACCATCTGGCTCGCCGACATCTCGTACTACGATGCGCTCAATTCCGTGTGGGACCCGTGGGTCCCGAAGGGCCAGTCACCGGCCCGCGCATGCGTCGAATCGAAGCTGGCACGACCGAAGTACAAGGTAGAGATTCGCGTCATCGCAGCCCGGTGAGGACGCCGTAGCGCAATGACGCTGCTCTCGGAAACCGCGATCTTCCTGGTCGCGGCGGTGGTGATGGTGCCGATCTTCAAGCGGCTGAAGCTCGGCGCCGTCCTCGGTTATCTCTCCGCGGGCCTGATCATCGGCCCCTGGGGACTGCGCTTCATCACCGACGTCGAGAGCATCCTGGGTTTCGCCGAGCTCGGCGTCGTGCTGCTGCTCTTCGTCATCGGTCTCGAGCTGCAGCCCTCGCGCCTGCGAGCGTTGCGCAAACCCATCTTCGGGCTCGGCGGACTGCAGGTCGGCGGCACGACTCTCGCCTGCGGCGCTATCGCCCTCGCCTTCGGCATGACCTGGCAGGCGGCACTGGTCATCGGCATCGCGCTGTCGATGAATTCCACGGCCTTCGTGCTGCAGCTGCTGGCCGAGCGCAAACAGCTCGCCACCCGTCACGGCCGCTCGGCCTTCGCCATCTGTCTGTTCCAGGACATGTCGGTCATTCCGATGCTGGCCCTCATCCCGTTGCTCGTGGCCGGCGAAGCCGCACACGCCGCCAATCCCTGGCTCGGTGCGTTCAAGGCCGCGGCGGTGATCGCGCTGGTCATCTTCGGTGGACGCCACCTGTTGCGGCCGGTCCTCAAGGCCATCGCCGACAGCGGCATCCAGGAGATCTTCACGGCCGGGGCGCTGCTGGTGGTGCTCGGCGTAGCCCTGCTCATGGAATCGGTCGGCTTGTCGATGACGCTGGGCGCATTCCTCGCCGGCGTGCTGCTGGCAGATTCCGAATATCGCCACGAGATCGAAGCGAGCATCGAACCGTTCAAGGGTCTGCTGCTGGGACTGTTCTTCATCGCCGTCGGCATGTCGGCGAACCTTGGCCTGTTCCTGTCCCATCCGCTGCAGATCGTCGGTGCCGCACTGGGACTCATGCTGGTCAAGGCGGCGATCCTCTACCCCATCGGTCGCGTGTCGGGGGATGCGCCCGAAGGCTCGCGCGCCCTAGCCGTGCTGCTCTGCCACGCCGGCGAGTTCGCGTTCGTGCTGTTCCACGAGGCGCTGGCGGCGAAGGTGCTGCCATCAACGACGGTGGACTTCCTCATCGTTGCCGTGACTCTGTCCATGGCGCTGACGCCGGTACTGTTTCTCGCCAACGAGAACTTCGTCGCGCCACGATTGCGTCCCAAGGTGGAACCACGCTTCGATGCAATCCCAGACACCGAGGAGCCGCGCGTCGTGATCGCGGGCTTCGGTCGCGTGGGCCAGATCGTGGGGCGCGTACTCAACGCGCGCCGCATACCGTTCACCGCACTCGACATCAGCGCCGACCACGTGGAAACCGTGCGTCGGTTCGGTCGCCAGGCCTACTTCGGCGACGCCTCGAAGTTGGAACTGTTGCGCGCCGCCAAGGTGGAACGTGCCGAAACCTTCGTGCTCGCCATCGACAGCGTCGAAGCCTCGATCCGCGCCGTGGAGACGGTCCGCAAGCATTTCCCGCACGTGAAGATCATCGCCCGGGCACGGGATCGGTTCCATGCCCATCAACTGATGGATCTCGGCGTCAAGCTGATCACGCGCGAAACCTTCCTGTCGTCGCTCGCGATGGCTCAGGAGACGCTCGAGAGCATCGGCTTCTCCCCGGCCGAAGCACGCGAAACCGTCGCCCGCTTCCGCCGTCACGACGAAGACGTGCTCCTGCGCCAGTTCGCCGTGCACCAGGACGAAGCCCAGCTCATCCAGACCACCAAGGACGCGATCGTCGAACTGGAAAGCCTGTTCGAGCAGGATCAGGATGGCGAGGCAGGGTCGGTACCGGCATCAGCGGTCGACCTTGCTCGAAGCTGGAAGTAGCTCCCGCAGACCGCGACGGTGCAGCACCGGCCTCGCCTCAGGGACAGCCCTCAGTCGTCCTCGACCTCACGTTTCAGGATCTTGAGAGTCTTGGCATCGAGCTTCAATTCGTAGCGCTTCCCATCGGTGTGGAGCACGTCCTCCACCTCGATGTACTTGCCTTCGATCTCGATCTCGCCAGGGGCGGAGTAACCGTTCTCCTCCAGCACCTTCATGATGCGGGCGTGCTCCTCCGGCGTCGGCGGACGGTCCTTGCCGGCCATGGTGATGGCTGCAGTTCCTCCGAGCGCGACGGCCAGGACGAGCGGCAGGACGATCTTGAGGCTGGTTCTCATTTCAGGTCTCCCTTCTGATGGACGATGGCAATGCTCATTCCATCGACTGCGAACCGAAACCCGAGGTTCCCGCGGCAGGACATCGCTGATCGAATCGACCATCGGCTGCCCAGCCCCACTCAGGTTGTGCACCGATGCACGGGACACGCGGCTTCGGCACGACGGGTTCGACGGCGCTGATCGGGTCGTCAGCCTGCGGCTCGGGCAACGCGATCGGCGAAGATCCTCGGGAACGTCTCGTCGAGCCGGCGGATCTCCGCCCCGCCCAGGATGCCGTGCGCGAGCAGCGCCGCATGCAGCCTCGGCAGGTAGTAGTGCGGAACCGCCGGGTAGAGGTGGTGCTCGATGTGGTAGTTCACGTGATGCGGGAACAGGAAGTAGCGCTGCCACCAGTTCGGCAGGTTGGTGCGCGCTGCCGTCAGCGGCGACGAGAAATCGGTGAGCGCGCCATGCTCGCAGATCGCTCGCAGCCGCAGGATGACCTGCGTCACCGTGAGCAGCGGAACAACCCACAGCACGATGTAGTACCAGCCCCACCCAACCGCGAACGCGCCGACAGGCGCCACCACGTGAAAGCCCAGCACGACCCAGCGATCCCGTAGCGCCGCTTCGCGCAACCGCGGACTCGTATCGCCCAGCGGATTGGCGGCCTTGTGGGTATCGGCGTTCGCCGTCGGCGCCCCGAAGAAGTACGCGTAGGTCTTCCAGGCCGTCAGCCCGGCGAGATCCTTCGCGAGTTTCCTCACGAGATACGCCTTGCCGCGCGGATAGCCGCCGTGCAGGGCGATGTCCGGATCCTCCGGCCCGTAGAGGTTGTTGTGATGCAGCCGATGCGTGACCCGGTAGGTGAACATGGACAATCCGGGCAAGGTCGCACAAACACGGCCGACGAGATCGTTGAGCCAGCGCGTCTCATACAGGCGGTAGTGAGCCGCGTCGTGCGACAGGATGAACAGCGCGTGTGCGAGCGGGCCCAGGAGCACGATGGCGATGAGTGCTGCCCACCAAGACCAGAACCACACCGCGAACGCGACGACGACCGCGATCATCGCGAACGTCTGCACGACAGCGGCGGTGGAACGCACCGGGTCGATGCGGGTGAACGGTGCCAGCACTTCACGCGGCAGTCGTTTGCGGACGTCGTCGCGGAATTCTTCGCCGGTGGCGGGAGCCTCAGCAGCCACAGTGTTTCCTTCCCATTCGCGGTGGCGAAAGGTTACGCCGAATCGGGCACCGGGTCCGACGGGACCGGCCCGAGGAAACTGCGCCCCACGGTGCAGGTCGATACCGGCACAGGCGGCTTGACCTCAACCCCATCGCGGCTCTGAAATATCGCCATGGCCCTCGCCCCCATCCCCGCCCTTCCCCCGACCGTGCGCGGCGCCGGTTTCATCCCGGCCTTCGTGGCACCGGCCGTGCCGCAGTCGCCGGTGGACGCGTTCAACCGGATCGTCGAAACGGCCCGGGCCACGGATGGGCCGCTGCCGACCCGGGGCCTCGACAACGCGGTCGGCCAGACCAACCTGGTCTCGCTGCTCGACCGTTCGCTGTTCCGCGACCTGGTGTCGAACTTCCAGGGGATCACGGGAGTGACCGCGCTACCGCAGACCGAGACCGCGCTCTTCACGGCTCTCGGCATCGACGGGCTGCTCGGCCGTACCGGACTGCCGGGTTCGCTGCAGGGCCTGAGCGAACGGGATGCCGGCGTCCTGACCGCCTCCCTCGCGAGCGTTTTCTCCACCATCCAGGCCTTTGGCGGCGCGAATGCAACGGCGCCAGGCATCGGGTCGCTGCTCGACATAGCCGCATGAGGCGCGTCCTGGTCGCTTGAGGCGTCCCGGCGCCACTGAGGGACCGCCGGCACCATCTGAGGGTGTCGGCGCATGCCGATGCACTGCAGTGAAGCGGGCGCTGCGGGTTGTCGACGTCGTTGCCGACGTTCGCATTGCCACTGCATACCGGACCCGCCGACCCAAGTACCCGCAGGACCACGAAAAATCACCCATTGGTGGGTGGTAGTCATTCCCGGCAGCTACCAGAATGCCTCCTGCGGCAGGCTTCTTGCGGTCTGCGGCTCGCCCGTCGCTCCCGCTGCGGGCACAACGACACCAATCCGATTTGCCGTTTCGAGGAGAGGAACCATGCATCCGAACAAAAGCTCGCAAGCTCCCACCTGGCGCAGGAGCATCGCACTCGGCGGGCTCCTGCTCGCGGCCGCGCTGCCCGGCGCGACCCACGCGCAGAAGCACACCCCCGTCACCGACGCCATGCTGCTCGGCGCCGCCAAGGAACCGAACAACTGGCTGATGGCCGGGCGCGACTACGCCGGCACGCGCTTCAGCCCGCTCGCCAGCGTCACGCCCAAGAACGTGAAGAAGCTGGTGCCGGTGTATTCGTTCTCGCTCGGTACCCTGGACGCGCAGAACACTACGCCGCTGGTGGTGGACGGAGTGATGTACGTCACCGCATCCCACGGCAAGATCTATGCGCTCGACGCCAAGACGGGCAAGGAGTTCTGGCAATACTCGCATCCTCTGCCGGACAACATCGGCAAGATGATGTGCTGCGACGTCGGCAATCGCGGCGCGGCGGTGTACGGCGACAAGGTGTTCTATGCCACACCCGACGCCCACGTGATCGCGTTGAAGCGTGAAACCGGCGAGAAGGTGTGGGACGTCACCGTCGGTGACTGGACCAAGGCGCAGACCATGACCGTCGCGCCCCTCGTGGTGAAGGGCAAGGTGGTGGTCGGCATGTCCGGTGCGGAGTACCCGACCCGCCTCTGGATCGACGCACTCGATTCCGAAACCGGTGCGCAGGTGTGGCGCCGCTACACCATCCCCGGTCCGGGCGAACCCGGCTTCGACACCTGGGGCACTCAGGACCCCGAGGCCTCGGCCTACGGCGGCGGTTCCACCTGGATCACCGGTTCCTACGATCCGGACCTCGACATCCTGTACTGGAGCACGGGCAA
>JAIEQG010000018.1 GCA_019747905.1 Burkholderiales bacterium | reverse complement strand
GCGGCCGCCACCTTGTCGATGTCGAAGCTGCCGGCCTTCTCGACCGTGGCCTTCCACAGCCACGGACCCAGGTAGGCGGCCTGGGTCACGTCGCCGATGACCGCCTTGGCGCCGTACTTCGCCTTGAACGCATCCACGAACTTCTTGTTGTTCGCGTTATCGAGGCTCTGGAAGTACTTCATGCACGCGTAGAAGCCGTTGCAGTTCTCGCCGCCGATGCCGAGGAGTTCGTCCTCCGTCACCGAGATGGTGAGCAGCAGCTGCTTGTCGGAAGTGATGCCTGCGGCTTTCATCTGCTTGTAGAACGCCACGTTGGAGCCGCCCACGACGATCGCGTACACGCAATCGGGCTTGGCCACCTTGATCTTGTTGATGAGAGAGTTGAAGTTGGTGTGGCCGAGCGGGTAGTACTCCTCGCCCACCACCTTGGACTTCTGGAAGTTCTCGATGTGCTTGCGCGCGATCTTGTTGGACGTGCGCGGCCAGATGTAATCCGACCCGATGAGGAAGAAGGACTTGGCCCCCTTCTCCTTGGCGACCCAGTCGAGGCCGTAGATGATCTGCTGGGTGGCTTCCTGGCCGGTGTAGATGACGTTCTTCGATTGCTCGAGGCCTTCGTAGAATGTCGGGTAATAGAGCATCCCGTTTTCCTTCTCGAACACCGGCAGCACCGCCTTGCGCGAGGCGGAGGTCCAGCAGCCGAACACCGCGGCCACCTTGTCGTTGACCAGCAGCTTCTTGGCCTTCTCGGCGAAGGTCGGCCAGTCGCTCTGGCCGTCTTCCTGGATCACCTTGATCTGGCGGCCAAGCACGCCGCCCATGGCGTTGATCTGTTCGATCGCGAGGCGCTCGGCCTGGATCGAGCCGGTTTCGCTGATGGCCATGGTGCCGGTGGCCGAATGCAGCTGACCGACGGTGACTTCCTTGTCGGTGATCGCGAGGCCGGTGGTGTTCACCTTCGCGGTGGGATAGTCGGCCGCGAACGAAAGTCCGGGAATCGCCGCAGCGAACGGCGCCGCGGCGAGGCCCATGGACAGGCGCCGGCGCGCCAGCGCGTCGGGCGACAGCACTTCGGTTTCGGCATCGGGTGTTTCAGGACGATTGCGACGGGTCATCAGGGGTTCTCCTTCCGGTCGAGGGGGCGAGCGAGGACGGTGGGATCGGCGCTGGTGAAAGAACTCACTGCCTGCCGGCACATCCGTTTCACGTCGGAGCGGAAGGTAAGGGGGCATGTGCGAGTGCAACAATACGCACTTTGACGTAACCGACCGATGTGCGCGCGCAGAGGAGGAGATCCTGAAAACTATCCAGGACATTGGATGATGCAATGCACCATACAAGTGCCTCGACCGGAATCGGCGCACCCTTTCCGCGCGCGCATCACCGATACGTCAAATGACGTAGCCGTTTGCCTGTCGTGATCGTTGTGGCCCGCACACGCGCACGCGAGAATGACGCGCGCGATTCACTGTTGATCGCGTGCCGCTGCGGCGGTGCACTGGTGCGCTTGTTGCGGTGACCGGATGCGCAGCTGCTGCCCACGTCTCGGCGCGGCCATCGATCCTTCCTGCCGAGCAGAATTCCCATGGAACAACCGAACAGCGATCCCAGGCCGTGAACGCCCCGGCGACCCAACGGATCGTCAAGATCCGGCGCGACTACAACCGGTGGGTGGCGAACGAGACGCTCGAGGACTACGCGCTGCGTTTCACGCCGCGTTCCTTCCGCAAGTGGTCGGAGTTCCGCGTCGCGAACACGGCGATCGGCGCGGTGTCGTTCCTCGCGCTCGAGGCGATCGGCGGCACCATCGCGATCGCCTACGGTTTCACCAACGCGTTCTGGGCGATCCTGGTGGTGGGGACGATCATCTTCCTGTCGGGCTTGCCGATCAGCTATTACGCATCGAAATACGGCCTGGACATGGATCTGCTGACCCGTGGCGCCGGCTTCGGTTACATCGGGTCGACGATCACGTCGCTGATCTACGCCTCGTTCACCTTCATCTTCTTCGCGCTCGAAGCGGCCATCATGGCGCTGGCCCTCGAGCTGTACTTCAAGCTTCCGCTCACCGTCGGGTACCTCGTGAGTTCGCTCGTGATCATTCCGCTGGTCACGCACGGCATCACGCTGATCAGCCGGCTGCAGCTCTGGACGCAACCGCTCTGGATCGTGCTGCTGATCCTGCCCTATGCGATGGTGTTGTGGCGTGAACCCTCCGCGTTCTCCAACTTCACGACGTTCGCCGGCCATGCCGAAGGCGGCGCGGGGTTCGACCTGCTGCTGTTCGGATCCGCCGCGACCATCGCGTTCTCGCTGATCGCCCAGATCGGCGAGCAGGTGGACTTTCTGCGGTTCCTCCCGGAGAAGAATCGCGCGAACCGCGTGCGCTGGTGGAGCGCGCTCATCAGCGCCGGTCCCGGATGGATCATCCTCGGGGCGGCGAAGTTGCTGGGCGGTGCCTTCCTCGCATTCCTCGCCGTGCAGCACGAGGTGAGCGTCGACAAGGCGTCGGAGCCCACGCAGATGTATCTCATCGGCTTCCAGTACGTCTTCTCGCGCCCGGAATGGGCACTCGCCGCGACCACGCTGTTCGTCATCGTCTCTCAGGTGAAGATCAACGTGACCAACGCGTACGCCGGCTCCCTCGCCTGGTCGAACTTCTTCGCACGCCTCACCCACAGCCATCCGGGGCGCGTGGTGTGGCTGGTGTTCAACGTGCTGATCGCCGTGGTGCTGATGGAACTCGGCGTGTTCAAGGCGCTCGAGCACGTGCTCGGCCTGTACTCGAACGTCGCGATCGCGTGGGTGGGCGCGCTGGTGGCGGACCTGGTGGTGAACAAGCCGCTCGGCTTCTCGCCGAAGCACATCGAGTTCAAGCGGGCCCATCTGTACGACGTGAATCCGGTGGGCGTGGGGGCGATGCTGATCGCTTCCGTGCTGTCGATCGCCGCGTTCCTCGGTGCGTTCGGTGCAACGGCACAGGCGTTCTCGTCCTTCATCGCGCTCGTGACGGCGTTCGTGACGGCACCGGCGATCGCGATCCTCACCAAGGGTCGCTACTACATCGCCCGCCAGCCGACCCGTTTCGTCGGCGGCGGCACCATGGCCACCTGCGTGATCTGCGACAACACGTTCGAGCATCCGGATATGGCGCATTGTCCGGCGTACGGCGGTACGATCTGCTCGCTGTGCTGCTCGCTCGATGCGCGGTGCCACGATCTGTGCAAGGAGGACGCACGGCTGTCCGACCAGGTGATGCGGGCCCTGGGCCGCATCCTGCCTGAGCCGCTCACCGAGCAACTGAAGTCGCGGCTGGCGCACTACCTCACGTTGCTGACCGGGTTCACCGCGGCCCTGGCCGCGATCCTGGCACTGGTCTACTACCAGGAGAGCATCGCGCTGGCGAGCGCCGGTGCGACGGCGTTGCCGGAACTGCGGATCGTGTTCCTCAAGGTGTTCGCGGTGCTCGTGCTGATCGCGGCCGTCGCCGCGTGGTGGGTGGTGCTGGCGAGCGAGAGCCGCAAGGTGGCGCAAGAGGAGTCTAACCGCCAGACCAATCTGCTGATGCGCGAAATCGAGGCGCACCGGCGCACCGATGCGAAGCTGCAGCAGGCGAAGGAAGCGGCGGAGGCGGCGAACCTCGCGAAGAGCCGCTACGTCACCGGCATGAGCCATGAGCTGCGCACGCCGCTCAACAGCATCCTCGGCTATGCGCAGATCCTGCAGAAGGACGCCCTGGTCCCGCCCAATCGGCGTGACGCCATCGACGTGATCCGGCGCAGCGGCGAGCATCTGCTCGGTCTCATCGACGGCCTGCTCGACATCGCCAAGATCGAGGCAGGCAAGCTGCGCCTGGAACGCGGTGAAGTGCACCTGCCCGAGTTGCTGGACCAGGTCGTCAAGATGTTCAAGGTCCAGGCCGAGGCCAAGGGGCTCGAGTTCCGGTTCGACGGTGTCGATGCGTTGCCGATGGTGGTGCACGCCGACGAACGCCGCTTGCGGCAGATTCTCATCAACCTGCTCGCCAATGCGGTCAAGTTCACCGATGCGGGCAGCGTGACGCTCAAGGTGAGCTATCTGCGCGAGATCGCGCGGTTCCAGGTGAGCGATACCGGCATCGGCATCTCGAAGCAGGATCTCGAGCGCATCTTCCTGCCCTTCGAGCGCAGCGGCTCCGCGAAACAACGCGGCGACGTCGGCACCGGTCTCGGTCTCGCGATCACGCGCCTGCTCACCGAACTGATGGGCGGCGAGATTACCGTGCGAAGCGAGCCCGGTGCCGGCAGCACCTTCGAGATTCGGCTGCATCTGTCGCGCGTAGACACGCCGCGCACGACGCCGATCCTGGAAGCCGACATCACCGGCTATCGGGGCGCGGTCCGGCGCATTCTCGTGGTGGACGACCAGGCCACGCAGCGCGAACTGCTGGGCAATCTGCTGCTGCCGCTCGGATTCGAAGTGCGGCTGGCGGCTTCGGGTCCGGAATGCCTGCGCGAGGCGGCACGCTTTCATCCCGATGCGATCCTGCTCGATATCGCCATGCCCGACCAGGACGGCTGGTCCGTGTGCCGGCAACTGCGGGCGGCGGGGCTCACCAAACTGCCGATCATCATGGTGTCGGCCAACGCCTACGAGAACGACGTGGAGAAGCAGACCGCCGCGGGCTGCAGCGACTTCATCGTGAAGCCGGTGCTGGTGACCGAACTCATGGCGAAGCTCGAATGGCACCTCGGCCTGCAATGGATCTATCGCGGCGAGGCCGAGGTCCCGGTGCCGATCAGGACCGGGCCGCTCGCCTTGCCGCCGGCCGAGCACCTCGCGCAGTTGATCGAGCTCGGAGCCATCGGTTACGTGAAAGGCATTCACGCGAAGCTGGATGAGATCGAACATCTGGACGCGCGGTTCGCACCGTTCGCGCTGGAACTGCGCGAACTGATCCGGCGCTTTCGCATCGACGAGTTCTCGCGGCGCTTGAGGAGGTATGCCGATGGGCACGCCCACGCCACCTGAGGGCGACGTCGTCCTGATCGTGGACGACGTGCCCGATAACCTCGCCGTGCTCGCCGATGTGCTCGGCGCCGCCGGCCACGTGGTGCTGATCGCGACCGACGGCGAACGGGCGATCGAGACGGCGCAGCGGACTTTGCCGGACGTCATCCTGCTCGATGCGGTGATGCCGGGGCTCGACGGATTCGAGACCTGCCGCCGCCTCAAGGCTGGCGAGGACACGCGCGAAATTCCCGTGGTGTTCATGACCGGGCTCACCGAAACCGAGCACGTGCTCGCGGGCTTTGCCGCCGGAGGTATCGACTACGTGACCAAGCCGATCCAGCCGGCCGAAGTGGTGGCGCGCATCGGTGCGCACGTGCAGAGCGCGCGCCGGGTGAGCCGGGCGCGCGATGCGATCGAGGCCTCGGGCAGCGCGATCGTCGTGGTCGACGGCAGCGGCGCGGTGACCCTGTGCACCCGTCAGGCGGTGCGCTGGCTCGCGGCCTTTTTCGAGACCGGTCCCGACGAAACCGTCCTGCCGGCGGAGGTGTGGCGCTGGATGCAGGGCGCCATGGGTGGCGAGGCACCAAAGGTATTCTCCCGGGATCGCGCTGAACGCCAGCTCACGCTGACCTATGGCGGGCCGGTCACGGGCGGGGGCTTCCTGCTCAAGCTGGAAGAAGGGCGCCGGGTCGCGGAACCGGTTCCACTCACCGACACCTACAACCTGACGCCTCGCGAGCTGGAAGTCCTGCTCTGGGTGGCGAAGGGCAAGACCAATCGGGATATCGGCGACATCCTGGGCTTGAGTCCGCGCACGGTGAACAAGCACCTCGAGCACATCTACGAGAAGCTCGGGGTGGAAACGCGGACGGCCGCGGCGGCCATGGCCATGCGGGGTGTCCGGCCCGAACCTGAGCGCGTCGACAGTGAAGCTCCAGAGAGCTGACTAACTTCTCGCAGGGTGAGCGTTGCCCGGCATGCCGCGGCGCCGAGGGCCCCGGCACAAATACTCCTACACTCGACCAGCGGCGATCCGTTAACCGGTCTGGGTTCCGGCGGCGGAGTATTTGCTTCGGTTAAGTGACGAAGCTCACCTGTCCAAGGAACTAGCCTTGACAAGCAATTGATTCAGTTATAGAAAGATCCTCCCTCCGGACGTCCCACCCGGAAACGAAGAGCCATGGCCAAAATATGCGTGTTCAATCAGAAGGGTGGCGTCGGCAAGACGACGACGTCGCTCAATCTGTCGGCCGCATTGGCTCGGCGGGGGAAGCGTCCGCTGACGATCGACCTCGATCCTCAGGCGCATCTTTCCTATATCTGCGGCACCACGGTCTCGAGTGCCGAAGAGAGCATCCTGTCCTTCTACGAGAAGTTCAAGCCGCTCGCCGGCCTGATCCGCACCAGCAACGGCGGCTGGGAAGTGATCCCGGCGCACGTGGAACTCTCGAAGGTGGATTCGCAGTTCGGCAAGGGGCCGAACGTGCTCAACCGGCTCAACTCCGGCATCGTCAAGGAAAATCTCAACACCGGCCGGCCGATCGTGATCGACTGCTGCCCGCTGCTGGGAGTGCTCTCCCTCAACGCGATCTTCGCGTGCGACCGGGTCCTGATTCCGGTCTCCGCCGACTACCTGGCGGTCAAGGGCGTCATGCAGGTGGAAAAGACCCTCAAGGCTCTCGAGCACGTGCTGAAGAAGCGGCTGCCGCGCCGCTACGTCATGACGCGCTTCGATTCCCGCCGCAACATGTCCTGGCAGATCTATCAGTCGATCCAGGAACGGTTCGGCGACGAGCTGTGCAAGACCCGAATTTCCGAGAGCGTGAGCGTCGCTGAGAGCCCCGCCTCCAACAAGGATGTCTTCACCCATGCGCCGGGCAGCCGCGGTGCCCAGGACTATGACGCCTTGATGGACGAGCTGACGGAGACGGGGTTCGTCGACTGATCGGCGAAGTGGTTGTAGTCAACCAGCGAAGCAATGTCGCGCAGGGCATTCGTAGCACAGGGCTACTGGAGTTGCTCAGCTTCAGGTTGTTGACGCTGATCGGACGCCGACCGGCGTAGCCGGGAGGGTGCTGGGCGCCCGAAAGCACCGCTCTCGGGCGCTACTCAATGCTGCGCGGTTAGGCGCCGCCCCAGCTCCCTGCAACAGCTCCTCAGGCGCCTTTGAGAAACCGCACCACTCGCTCGTTGATAAGCGCAGGTTTCTCAACCCAGAAGAAATGACCCACGCCCGGGATGCGCTCGACTTCTGAGTTTGGCCCCAGCACCTTCGGTATCGCGTCCATTGCCACAGCATCGATTCCGATGCAGCCATCGTTCGCGCCGTGTAGGTACAGCACGCGTTGGGTGACCGGACGGCCCCACGCAGCAACCTGTCCTTCCACCCACTTCGGTGAGCCGAAGTGGGTGGGTTCGAAGAAGTCGCGATAGTAGCCAAGCGCAGCCTTGAGGTTCGAAGGATCACCCAAGCATTCCTTGACTCGCTTAAGGTCGTATACAGCGTCATAACCTGGGGACCAATCTGCCCACAGACCGTCGATAAACGCCAGATCGTTCGCAGACACGATGCCATCGGCGGCTGCCATCTGAAACAACCAAAAGTAAAAGGAGCGCTTTAACTGCTTGTAATCAAAGGTTACGTGCCCGAAAGGCGGTACATTTCCGACCACGGCTCGGCGCCAGCGGGTGGGTTCGTCGGCGAGCGCCCCCCATGCTGCACATGCGCCCCAGTCGTGGGCGATAAGGACTGCATTCTCATCGCCACCGAGCGCCGCGTGCAAAGCATTCGGATCTCGGGCAAGGGCACTGGTGGAGAAGTCTCCGTCGGGGGGAATCTGCGTAGGCGCGTACCCACGTGTAAAGGGTGCGACCGCACGGTATCCCGCTCGCGCAAGATGGGGCAGCAGAAACCGGAATGTCCACGGTGAATCAGGGAATCCATGGACGCATAGCGCCAGCGGTCCTGATCCGGCCTCGAGATAGTGAAACTCGATGCCGCCTGCCCGTACTGAGCCACGCTTGAAATCGAAAGATGTTGTTTGTGCGGCGGTCTCAAGCACCCGAGCGCCCGCCACAGCCGCGCCCAATGCCAGCAATGCTCTTCTCTTGGCGTTCATCGACTCCTCCCTGAAGTTGAACGAAAGGGCGGTATCGAGTTCGGATGTTGAACTGGTGTATGTCGCTGTCGCTTCCTAGCCCCGAGACTTCCACCCTGCGCGCTGGTACTTCGACGCCAACAAAATGCTATACGAAAAGTCCAGCATTCGCGCCGCGCGGCCGGCGGCGATCAGGAGTTCTTGGAACAGCCAAGCATGGGGGTGGAAAGCATTGCCGCCCCGACCGCCATGTCCGACAGCTGGTGCAAGTCACCCCTCTTTGTCCTGCTTCGCAATCAGCGACAGGATCCCGCCAAGGTCCAGGCCCTCGTCGCGCGAGGTGCCGCCGATGACCTCGTGGCACTCCGTGACTTCCGACTTCGGGTACATCTGGAACAGCTTGCGTTCGGCATCCGCCTGATCGCGCCCCTGGATGTTCAGGTTGTCGACCGTCAGGCCGTCGCGCGTGCGGATCTTGAACTGGTATTTGATCATCCCCGGTGCTCCGTGACGGGTGGCCGCAGGATACTCCGAATATCCTGTAGGTGTATATTTGTACGGCATTTCCAGGACGCGTGCGTAGATCGTGCGTAGTCCCGGTGTCCACCCACAGGAGGAACGCATGGGTAGTATCGTCATAACGACCAAACGCGATAAGACTACAGGGAAGACCGTTACCCGGTATCGGGCGCACATCCGGCGGGTCGGCTTCCAGTCGAAGTCGAAGCTCTTCGACCGGATGAAGGAGGCTCGCGACTGGGTGCGGGAGAACGAGGGGAGCGACAAGCTCGAACGCGCCGGTACCGGAAAGACCCTGAGCACCTTGATCGAGGAGTTCGTCCAGTCGCCCCCGCGGCGCGGATACAAGTTCTGGCGCCCGGAGCATCTCGATTTCTGGAACGAGGCGCTCGGCGACATGAAGGTCGGTGCGATCTCCCGCGGCGACATCAACGGTGCGATTGTCACGTTGCAGACTCGACCGGCTCGGCGCGGTACCCCGGCCGGCACGGTGACTACCGACAAGAAGCTCAGCAACGGCACGATCAACAAGTACATCGCCACCCTCGCGAGCTTGTTGAACTTCGCGCTCGACAAGGGGCTGATCGACTTCCACCCCATGAAGGCGGGGCAGGTGAAGAAGCTTGAGGAGAACGGGGGCCGGCGCCGCATTCTCACTGGAGAAGAGGAAGAGCGCCTCTACACCGCTGCCAAGGCGAGCGCGTGGCCGGCGATGTATGCCTACATCCGGATGCTGATGACAACCGGCGCCCGTCGCTCCGAGATTCTCAATCTGCGTTGGGAGCAGATCGACCTTGATCGCTCGATCGCCGTGCTGGGCACGACGAAGAACGGCAGACCGCGGGCGTTGCCGCTTGTGAGCGACGTAAAGGAGTTGCTCGCCGACGCCGCGAAGGTGAAGCCCTTGAAGGGCGATTTCGTCTTCTTCGATCCCCGAGACCCGGAGCGACCTCTGAACGTGGACAAGGTCTGGGAGGCGGTGCGGAAGGAGGCGGGACTCTGGAACGACCGCAGCGATCCGTTGGAGCGCGTGGTGCTGCACACGACGCGGCACACGGCCGTCACCAAGCTCCTGCGCGGTGGCGCCAACCTCGCCCAGGCTGCCGCGGTGAGTGGACATCAGACCCTCGCGATGCTGAAGCGCTACGAGCACTTGGCCGCGCAGGATGTCGTTGACGTGGCGGAGAAGCTGCTCGGCGGGAAGAAGACCACCGGTCGGTAACCACCTCCACCCGTTCGCACTTGCAAACGCAAGCTGCCGCGGTTTAAGCTCGTCACCGTAGTACCAACCCACCCCAGGGGGCTATACCTGGGGCCACTTGCAAGGCTCGCCGACGTACTCGCCGTCCGTCGGATGTCTGCAAGTGAATCGGACACCCCCTCGGCGGGGCAGATGGCGCAGGTAGTCCACTGCGCTATCCCTGTTCGTTCGGCGCAGTGGCGTTGCTAAGGAGTTCGCAATGCATGCCACGCTTGAAGCGCCCCAGCACGACGCGCCCGCGCTCGATGACTGGCTGCCGATCGAGGAGTTCGTCGCCCGGCACCCGAATCTCGGAAACGAAATGACGTTGCGATGGCAGCTCCGCCACCGCGACGGCAACGGCCTTGCATCGGCCGTTCGCCGCGTCGGAAAGCGGCTTGTCATCAGCCAGTCGCGCTATGCGAGGTGGCTCGCCGATGGCCTCGTCTAGACCGAAAATGACATCGCCACCGGTGGCAGCCGGTGGCGACAAGGTGGAGCTAGGAAAGGACTACGGCGGCGATCGTAACACGCCCAGGACCGCGGTCCTGAGCGTGTTCGAGAACCGCAACGGACCCTTGACGAAGAGCTTCAGTCTCGACAGCGCTGGAACGCTTCAGAAGCGTTCCGCGGCGCAGCTCGTGGAAGGCACCGTGCAGCGGGTCGAGATTGCCTCGCTGGAGCGGCTGCAAGCCGTTCTAGACGCTCTTGAGCCGACCCAGGCCGTTGCCTACGGCATCGCCGAGCAGGCGCGTGCACGGGTCGTCACGAAGGTTGCGCTGCGTTCTTCGCCGGGGGCGGTCGCGCGCGATCGAAAGCACTTCGCCTTCCCCGCGGGTCCGGGCATCTTGATGATCGATCACGACCCGCAACCCGGCAGCACACCGGTCACGCCCGAGGAGCTTCGCGCCGCACTGATCCAGGCGTGCCCGCCTCTGGCTGCTGCCCGCATGCTCTGGCGCCCCAGCGCATCGAGCTATCTGGTGGACGAGTTGACCGGCGAGGAAGTGCACGGCCTGCGCGGGCAGCGTCTGTACGTGATCGTGGCTAATGCAGCAGACATCCCGCGAGCAGGCGCAGCGCTGTACGAACGCTTGTGGGCGTCTGGCGTCGGTTGGTTCGCCGTCTCCCGCGCGGGCACGCTCCTCGATCGGAACCTGATCGATAAAGCGGTGTACGCGCCGGAGCACCTGGATTTCGCGGCGGGCGCGGTGTGCGAACCGCCGCTGGTTCGCGGCAGGGTCGAAGGGCGAATTCTCGAAGAGGCGCTCGTGAGCATCGAACCCTTCGACACTCGCCTCATTCGTGATCTGACCGCCGATGAACAAGAGCGCGCCGCGGCGAACCGAAACAGGGCGCGCGCTGCGGTGCAGGAAGAACGAGAGCAGATTCGCGCGACGTATATTGCGGAGCGCTCAGAGCAGCTCACGCGCGAGCGACCCATCGATCCCGCGCGAGCGCGCGAGGTCGTTATCGCAGCCGTCGATAGAAGACTGCTCTTCGCCGACTTCGTGCTGACCGCGGAGAACGGCGAGAGCGTTGCGGTGGGCAAGGTACTCGACAATCCGAATCGATGGCACGGCACACGTTTCGCCGATCCACTCGAACCGGAGTACGGCAACGATCTGCGCATTGCCTGGGCCAACTTGCGCAGCGGCGGTCGGCCGTATCTTTTCAGCCATGCGCACGGAGGTCAGCGTTTCGAGTTGATCCGCCAACCTGCGACTCTGAGAGTGGAACCCGGCGAGACGCCGCGCATCGCCGATGAAGTGCTGAACATCATGCGTGAGCGCGGTGACACGTTCGACTTCGGATCGTCAACGATGGTGCGGGTCTCCGACGGTCAAGTTGTTCCCGTGACGCTAGGATGGTTGATTGACTTCGCAGGGCGCGTGATCCGGTTCGAAAGGTTCGACGGCCGCTCCAGTGAATGGCGCCCAATCGATGCACCCGAGAGAGTCGCTCGGGCGGTGCTGGAACGCTCCGGCGAGCGCGGACTGCCCAAGCTCTCCGCAGTCATCACCGCGCCCACGATGCGCGCAAATGGCACGGTACTCGATGTCCCGGGATTCGATCAGAAGACGGGCCTGCTGTACCTCGTGGACGAGCCCGAAGCACCGTCGGTGCCGACTACCCCTACACCGGAGGATGCGATCTCGGCACTGCATACATTGTGGGCGCCGTTCGAAGGGTTCCCGTTCGTTGACGCAGCAGCTCGGGGAGCAATGCTTGCTGCGTTGTTGTCCGCGTGCATCAGGCGCGCGATCCCGACGTGCCCGGCGTTCGCTTTCGACGCACCGGCCGCGGGCTCGGGCAAGACGTTGCTGGCGCGGTGCGTGGCGGCACTTGCCGGCGGCAACGCATCGAGCTTCACGCCGCCGGACCAGGATGACGAGCTGCGAAAACTTCTGTTCGCCGAGCTGCGGACAGGCGCCGAGGCCGTGATCGTGGACAACCTACCCGGAGCGCTGGGCGGGCACGTCGTGGATCAGTTCCTGACGGAACCGCTGTTCGCGGGGCGCGTTCTAGGTAAGTCGGAGGCCGAACATGTTCCGAATCGCACGATGTTAATGGTCACGGCAAACAATATCGCGATTCGTGCAGACACGGTTCGCCGTGTGCTGGTGGTGCGTATCGATGCGCAAGTCGAGGCGCCGTACAGCCGCGCCTTCGCGTTCGACCCGGTGGAGAAAGTGCGAGCGCAACGGATCGAGCTTGTCACGGCGGCATTGACGATTCTCGGTGCCTACGTCAACGCAGGAAGCCCCCGTTCGGTCGATGGCTTGCTCGGATCGTTCGAAAATTGGGATCGCCTAGTACGCGGTGCAGTGTGCTGGCTCGCCGGGCTTCAGAGCGAGATCGAGCTGGGTGATCCCGTCGCGACGATCGCTGCGTCGGCTGCCGTGGACGAAGGGCGCACGGTCCTGGGCCGGTTGCTCGCGGCATGGCATGCGCAGTTCGGGGACCGTGCCGTTCGCGCGGCGGACGTGCTGGATGCGAGGTACGCATCGGACGAGAGCACGGAGGGGGCGACTCTCGCTGAGGCGTTGGAGGGAGTCGAGGCGCTAAGCGATGGGGTGCTGAGCGCGAAGCGCTTCGGCAAATACCTGACCAAGCATCGCGACCAGATCGTCGGGGGCTTGCGGCTGACCGGCGCGCCCGACCGAAAGGAGGTGATGCTCTGGCGAGTTGCCGGGTTTGGCCGGGTATTGCCGGGTTTCTACCAACCCTAAAAAGAAAAATGGCAGTGACAATTATTAAGAAAGGGTTGAAAAACACCCGGCAAAACCCGGCCAAACCCGGCAGCGCATTTCTGCGATTTTTTGCAGAACTGATGCGCGGTGTTTCTAACGCCCCGCGGGGGACCCGCACATGACCGTGCCTGATCCCGAATTTCTGCGATCTGTTGCCGCCGACCACCCTGACGACAAAGTGCGCGCTGAGGCTGAGCGACGGCTGCGCGAGTTGGCGCCGCCGGTGGCGCCGCTGCTGTTCGTTCGCCTCAAAACTGATCCGCCCAAACCTAAGAGCTGGCTCGTTGGGTGGGCTCCCGGCCGACGCATTCTCGTTTCGGATGAACAAGACGATGACTTGCTGCGGGCGTGGTGGGCTGTGGCGCTGCCCGGGTCCTGGGTGCAGATCAACGGCGGCACCGACGACGGGCGCATCAAGGCTGTTCAGCGGCTACGCAGGCGCGTCTGGGAGCTGGTGGAGCACGTAGGGGAACGTGAGCTAGCTGTCGCGCTCAGGCAGGGTCTCAAGGCGCCCCGCAGCGGGCTGCTGACCTACCGCCCCCGTTGCGATGCATTCCCTATCCTCCTCGGGCTTCCGCAAATGTCCACGGCGGACTAACGGTGGACATTCACAGCGGCCGAAGGGCGGTAGATTGACGGTGTCCCTCGACGGAGACCGTCATGTCCAAACCACAACCCACCCCTGCTGTAGTCCTTCAACGCCTCGACAATCGCGAGCGTGAACTCGCCGGACTGCGCACGGTCGTCCGCGAGCAGCAAGCGCAAATCACGCAGGCGATGGCCGATGGCATCGAGACGCCCGAGCAGCGCAAGCAACTCGCGGCATTGGCTTCGGAGCTTGATGGCTATGACGCGGAACTCGATGGAATCGACGCGGCGCGGAAGATCGCGCAAGCGAACCTTCGAACGGGCGAGGCCGTCGCGCGGTACGACACCTGGACAGCGGCTCGCGACCAACTGGCGGAAACGCTTGAACCGATCGGCGACGCATACCGGGCATACCTCGATCACCAGCAGCTCGCGGAGGAATCTCTCCTGGAGGCGCGGCGACTCAGCGCAGCGCTCAAGGCGGAGCTGTGGCAGATTTACGCGGCGACTTTCCCGAATCGGGATCACATTCTCGGGGTCGCCGGGAATTTCCTCGCTGAGGAGGTTCTGGCGAAGGACGCGCTCGGCATCCTCGATCGGCGATTGAACGAGATCGGTGTTCAGGTCGGCCGCATCGAGCCGCCCGCGCCCAAACCGACGCCGAGCTTGCGCCCATCGCGGCCCGAAGCGACGAAGCCCGCCGAGACGGCCCTGCCGCGTCCGAAGGGACTAGGTAGGGTCTACCCAGGCTATGGCGCGTTCATCAAGGAGACGGACCCGAACGCATCGCCAAGCGACCCGCGCAACATGCCTTCTGTGCCGCCGCAGCCGAAACCTCCGCAACCCAAGGCGATGAGCCTTGCCGAAGCCGCGCCGAACTCGAACCCGCTGATCGATCCCAACATTCTGGCTGACGGCCCACCGAAGCACCGCCCGGTATGAACGCATCCTCTCTGTACCCGAACTCGGACCTTTCCCCCGAGCCCGTAGCGCCGGCTCCGCCCGTCCCGAGGGCTGCTCCTGCTGCCAAGGCAGCGACCTTCGAGCCGCTGATGGGGAGAGCCGAACACGAGGGCCGGGACCCAGACGACACCCGCGAGCTGACGGAACACGAGCGGCAAGCCGAAGCGATCTACGGCGAGCGGCCGAACGCCGAACTGCAACGCATCGAGGCTGAGATCGCCAACGGCGTTCCTGCGGAAATTCGCGAACTCCGCGCGCAACGCTCGAAGGAGCCGGCGAGTGCGTTGTTCGGCGGTTCCGAGTTCGGCGATGAGTTGTTCGAGGCTACGCTGACCGACACGAGCGTTCCGACGGAAACGCGGAGAGCCGTCGCCGACGAATTCGCCCGCATGTCCGGCGACCTATCAATGACCTCGAACGAAGTTGCGGAAGTCGCAAGTGTGTTGAATGCACCGATCGCGGACGAGCGCACACAATCGCGCTGGGGCCGACAGGCTGAAGAAATGCTCAAGGTGCAATACGGCGATTCGTGGGAGCAACGTCTCGCCGATGCGAAGAAGCTGCTACACCGCGACCCGAGAGTTGCGCGGATCGTCGAACAACGGCAGATCGGCAACCATCCGAAGCTCGTTCTGATGCTCTGCGATTTAGCACGCCGCGAACGGTTGAAGGGCAGGCTGTGACCAGAATCGCACCCAAGATGCGCGACGGGGGCGGTCGCCCGCCAGGACGGCGCGACATCTCGCTGCGCGTTCTGGAAGGCATCGCGCAAAGCTTCCCGACAGAACGCGCGTTCTGGGCACACGTCGCGACACTCGCGAAAGCCGGCGACTCGGGAGCGATGATTGCCATCGCCGATCGGATCGCGCCGAAGTTGCGGCCGCAAAGCGCCCCGGTCAACGTGGAAGTGCCGCAGAACTCCGACATCGTCGCGCGTGCCGATGCGATCATCGCAGCCGCGACACGGGGCGATGTCGGTGTCGAAGAAGCATGCGGCCTCATCACGGCCCTCGGCTCGTTCGCAAAGCTACGGGAGTTCGCTGAGCTTGAGTCTCGACTCGCAGCGCTCGAAGCGAGGGGCCTCGTATGACCAGCCTGCTCATGCAACGGTTGCAACGTCTAGAGACCACCACGCACGGCCCGCGGTTGAACGATGACGAACGCGCGTTTCGGATCGCGTATCTGCTGCGCTGGGCCGATGAGGCCGGGCACTTCTCACCCGAGCTGCAACAGATCGCAACGCGCATTCGCGAGCTGCTCGCCCGCGCCGCGCACCGGCGGGACGCCGCGCGCACGGAGGGTCTCAGATGACCCGAGAGCAGCTCGCGAGTGCACTGGCGCGCACCAAGCTTCATCCCGATGCCATCGGCAAGGCGATCGATCGCTCGGCGCTGCTGCTGGAGCACGCGCTCGGCATCGAGGGCGATTTCGAGTTCGGGGTCGCTTTCAGGCAAGCAATGTCGCGAGCCTTCGCAGAAGGCCTTCGGCAAATCGTCTTCTTCGCCGCGAGGGATGAACTCATGTGGCGATCGATGGCGGAGGACAAGCAGCGGAATGCTGCGAGACGCAAGGAGCCCAAATCATGACCAAGCCCATCGAGCCCACACCAGCCGAGCCTACCGACGGGGAGCCCACACCCGCCGAGCCTACGTCCGCCGAGTATCTCTTGCTCGGCGCACTCATGCTTGCCAGCAGCGGCACGGCGCCCCCGTGCCTGCTGGAGCGCGCGACCATCCACTAGGAGACGACCTTGTCCGCCGAATTCGGAGCACTCTCATTGGGCCTCGGCGCTGCCGGTGCCACCTTTGGCGCGTTCACGGCGAAGAAGCAAGCGAAGGAGCAACAGTCGGCACTGCGAACGCAAGCGCTCGTTGCCGACAACAACGCGACGATCCTGAACTGGCGAGCGGAAGACGCGATTGCTCGCGGTGTTGTGCGGGAAGCTCAGGTGAAGATGCAGGGCGGGCGCTTGAAGTCCCGACAGAAGGCATCCTTCGCCCGGCGCAACATCGCTCTCGACTCGCCCTCGGTCCTGAACATCCTGGACGATACGGACTACATGACCGACATCGATGCGCGCGTCACCAGGGACAATGCGGCGATGGACGCTTGGGCGTTCCGCATGGAAGCGCAGGACCAGCGCACCAACGCCATGTTGCAGCGCCGTGCAGCCGACCAGATCAGCCCGAGCAAGGCATTCATCGGCTCCCTGCTCGGAAGCTCAAGACAGGTCGCTGAGTCCTACTACACGATGCAGTACGGCATCGGAAACAACACTGGCGGCGTGTTCGGCGGCGGAGAATCGCGCAAGCTGAACCTGGGTACCAAGATCGACTACCCGCGCTGAGCGACCGGCGCACGACCCTACCCACCAACCAGGAGCACACCATGACCGCCGACAAGAAGTACCCCCGACCTTCGATGCAACCAAGCCACCCGCGCCCGCCGGTGAAGCAGCCTGCGCCTGTGAAGGAGCGCGCCTTGGTGCCCGGCACGGCCGGCGCCCCCATGCCCAAGGCGAAGGTCGCCGGGCAGCGCTAGAGGGCTACTCGCAGCGGTAGTTGAGATCGGGGGCGTACAGCTTGAGCCCGAGGCGCGCGTCCACGCACAGACCGTAGTTCCCGCTCTTCTCGCTGTATCCGTAGAACACGGCGAGACGCTGCCCGCCGGAGTCGGTCAGGTAGACAGCATCCTGCTGGTACGCTCTGACGACCAGGGCGACCGCGGCAAGGATCGCCAGCAGGGCAACAGCGCTCAGCACTGCGGCTTTGGTTTTCATGCCTTCGCCCGCTCCCTGACTGCGATCATCGACTTCGCTATCGCGTAGACGTAACTGTCGTTGTCCAACTCCGCGCAGGGGCTCCCGTCGAGTGCCCAGACGCGCACGGTCTCGCCGTGGCACAACCAGTTCTTGTGGACATCTTCGGCGGTCTTCTCGTGACCCGCGTCCAGCGTGTCGCGAACGAACTCAGCGAGTAGCCGGATACCGATCTCGCGCGCGTCTTCCTCATCGTCAGCGTCCCCGATGGGAATCCAATGCGATTCCATGTCGAAATGGTCGAGGGCGTAGACCCGATACTTGGCATCTGCCATGTGTACCTCCGCGTCATCACGCGGCCTTCACAGCCTCGGGCACCGGTCGGCCGCAATGCCGGCGCCTCGGGCGAAGGGGGAGTTACTACAGGCTAACGAGTCGTCGGCTGGAGTCCGAGCGGACAGCAGGAACCGACAGGCGAATTATACCGCGCTGCGAATTGCTGCGCGGGACGGTAGGATGGGCGGATTACCCAACGGCGGAAGGCATACGCATGGCCGGCGAGAGCACCGAGAGTCTCCTGTCGAACAGCGACATCATCGTCGCCCTGATCGGTGCCGGCAGTAGCCTTTTCGCCGCTGCGGTTGGTGCCTACTTCGGTGCGAAACTCGCGTTCTCCTATTCAGCGAAAGCGAGGGCACAAGAGGAAGAAGACCGGAGGTCGGCCGCTGCGAATCGCGCTATTTTCACGCTGATCCAGCAGCTCAATTTGATGGCGAATATAAAGAAGCAATCGTTGGACAAGTTCCGCGACAGCCCAGGACGCCACATCTTCATGCTGCCGACGCGACCCATCGCGCGCCCCGATCTACGCTTGACGTTCGATTCCCTGGATTTCGTCCTCAACACACCGTTTGCCACCACACTCTTTGAGATGATGCTTGCCGATAGCTGGTTCCACAATGCCTTGGAGGCAGTGGGCGACCGATTCCAGGTTCACAAAGAGAAGTTTCAGCCGGTGGTCGAAGCGGCATCGGCGCCAGTGGGAAACTTGACCGAGGAACAGTTTCTAACTGGCGTCGAGATGCGTGTCGGGTCGAAGCTCATGACCGAGCTGCGCATGACAACCGATACGCTGTACACCTTCATCGACAAAGGGATCGAAAAGCACACGAAGATTTCCTTGCGGTTTTCGCAAGAGATGAAGAGTCTGATGCCAAAGCGAAAGTTTCTGCATGGTGGGATTGATCCGGCTTACTTCAAGCCAGACACCGACGATGAGAAGGACTGAGCATTGAAACTCGCTCGCTCATACGCGGCAGTCGCTCAGATGAGCCGCCCCTCGTATGAGCCTCGCGGCTAGGCCGCGAGGCGGTGCTCGTAGTAAGGGCGCTCGCGATCGTCCAGGATGGCGTAAGACGCGGCGAGGTTCTTGGGGTCAGGGTTCAACCAAGCCGCGACGTTCTCGGGCTTGAGTGGAATGACACAACGGTCATGCCCGGCAGCAGCGACTTCCGGTGGCGGCTCATCAGTGATCGCTGCGACCGACAGCAAATCCTCTTCGCCTTTGCCGGTCCAGTGTGACCACAGGCAGGCGAGATACATGACCTGACCGCCTCCGGGACGGAACTCCAGGATCACGTTCTCTGCCTTCTCGCCCGCGGCCAGCTCACGGCCTTCGGCCTTGTTGCGCGCCACGTTCTCGTAGAAGGCACTGGCAACGATGACGCCGTGCGTGTACCCGAATTGTCCCTTCCAGAACCCTTCGAGGTTGTCCCGGCGGGCATTGAAGGTGCCCGGATACTTGGTGTCGTAGAAGGCCGGCTTGCCCGCAGGCCGGCACTGGTAGCGCATCGGCTTGACCACGAGCTTGCCCGTTTCCATGACCATCACCGGGAAGAAGTAACCCGGGAAGATGCGGCTGTCCCGCGGCTTCAACTCCGTGCGGGTCAGATCGTCCAGGCGGCGAAGGGTCTGCTCGATCTTCGACTTCGCGATCCGAGCGCTCTCTGCAGCCGTCTTGGTGGGTTTCTCTTGGAGCTTTCTCTCAGCGTCGGCCAGCCGCTTGCGCAGAGCGAATAGCTCCGGCTCAAGGCGCATCGTCTCGGCCCTGTGGAATTCATCGATCAGGGCCTTGATCTCCCGCTCGGCGTCCGTCGTGGGCTCGGCGAACGGCGCTTCCATCGCCTTGGGGTACTTCACCCGGTTGCCCTGCGCGTTCAGCCAGTAGAGGCGGTAGAACTCGCGGAGGCTGATGTCGGCCCCGAACATCTTCACGTAAGACTTGTAGTTCGCCTCGATCTGAGCCGAATAGCACATCTGTCGTCCCGGAGAGCTGTCGCTAACCCAGAAGTCTACGCTGGGGCCGAGCGACTGCCGCCTCCACCGCGCTCGCTCGTTCGGTACCCCTACGCGGCAATAGACGAGCTGATCGCCGAGACGCACACCCGCGAAGCGCATGTGCTGATCGAGCTGGTCTCTGCGATCGAACGGGGCAGCGGGACGTTCAGCGAGGCCGATATCCTGGCGCTCGATGCGCGGGCATTGCGCGTCGCTGACGCGGTGATCGAGTGCTCGGTGACGGGTTACGCCCGGCAGTAGTGGTTCGTGCGAGTGCCGCCCGCCTGGATGCGAGCAGTACTAGCAGCGCGCAACCGTTGCCCTCGGGCTTGAGACCCCAGGTAGTCAGGTGGCGATACCCCCGGCGCGATCCGCCAGTCGCGTCGGGGGTTTTCAATTGTGCGACGGTGGTGCCAACCCGCTAGCCCGACCGTTGACACCCTATCCCCAGCCGTCGTAACGTCCCGATTGAGTTGAGTAATCAGCTCCGTGCGAAGCGGTCACGTCCTACTGCGCCAACCAAGGAGTTTCCAATGAACACCTCTATTTGTGAGGGAACGTTGAAGTTTATTCTGAACGATCTGACCTACGACACGGCCACCGCCACCCCTCTAGCTGTCGATCGTGGAGTGAGTGAGCCTGACGACTACATGGCTCCCCCGATGCCGCAGCAAGCGCTACAAACGCGGTACGAGAATGTGCTGTACCGAACGCCGTCGGGTCGCTTCTTCGTGCATTACCACAGCACGACGAAGTACGAGAAGGGAAAGCCCGTCGTGGAGGACACTGCTTCCGCGCTGTCTGCGGACGAAGCTCTGGAGTGGATTCGGAACGAGGAGGCTGCGATCGTCAATGATGAGGGGCTCCCGCTCCCGCCTGCGGCGTAAGCAGTTTCGTGGTTAGATCGAACGCCCGCCGTGCGCGGGCGTTTTTCATTCGTCGGTTGCCCAACTGGCGAGCGGGCAAAGTAACTCTAGAATGGCACGTTGGGGTCGATGCCGAGCGGTTGCAACGCCGCATCTAATTCTGCGCGTCGTTGGTGAGATCGGTCTTGAATCTGCCCAAGTAGAGACGCAACCACAGGAGGCCCGATCGGTCCGAACATCGTCACCGGCGCTGAACGAACCTCCGCACCGATACCTCGAACACCCAAGAACGCAACAAGTACATTCTCCGGGAGTAGTTCAAAACCATTCGGAAAAGGTATCTGCATTGTCTCCTCAAGGGTTGCCCGACCTCTCACGTATCGACCTTCATCGGGTGGGTTTGCTTGTGCGCCTGCAATCATCTCGTCTAGACCCCATCGAATGCCGTTCGCGTACATTACCGATAGCGCACCGGCTTTGCGGCGCCTCGCCTTCTCGCTGTTTGCGGCTTCGAAGTGCAACCAAAAAGCAACGCCAGCGCTAGCTACGATGGCAACAATGGACCCGATTGCCTGGACCCAGGCGGGCCAGTCGATACTTGTTGATTCGAGTGCGAAACAGGGAAACCCCATGACAGAGAGCCCTCCAAGCAGTACTGCATCTCAACTGAACGCTCCACTCTTGCTAGCTGGTGTCGCGATGCTATTCGCATCGTGGACGGCAAGCGCTGAGATCATAGCCGGTCGCGTCGTCGGCATCACGGACGGCGACACGGTCAAAGTCCTGACCCCTTCTCCCGAGAACCGGGAGATCAAGGTGCGCCTCGCCGGTATCGACGCCCCAGAGCGCGGGCAGCCGTTCGGGAAGGCATTGAAGTAAGCGCTGTCTGATCTCGTCTTCAGGCAGATCGTCACGCTCGACGGTGACAAGGTCGATCGCTACGGCCGGCTGGTGGCGAAGATTCAGTACGAGGGCCGAGACATCAACCTAGAGATCGTGCGGCTCGGGCTCGCATGGTGGTACCGCAAGTTCGCGGATGAGCAAACCTCGTCGGATCAAAAGCTCTACGAGGCTGCGGAGACGGAGGCGCGCGGCAAGAAGGTGGGGCTATGGGCAGACGCTGAGCCGATCCCGCCGTGGGAGTGGAGGAAGAAGTAGGGTTATTTTTTCTCGGGCGGGTTCTTCATATGGTGGAATCAGCATGACTATCGAGTATTGGGTCGGAGTGGTCTCTGGAAACGCGCTTGTCTTGGTGGCGCTTTGGCTCAGCAGAAACCTGATTGCGAATCGACTAACTCGAAGTGTTCAACACGAGTTCGACAAGAAGCTCTACAAATTCCAATCGGCAATGCGGGAGAAGGAAGAAGAGATTGGCGCGCTTCGCCAGGTTGCCTTGTCAGCGTTAGAAAATCGCAGCACCGAACTAAACAAGCGACGAATCGTGGCAGTTGATGAGCTGTGGCACGCGACGACTGAGTTGACGCGGGCAAAGTTTACGGCGACTCTGATGCAGACCATCAAGCTAGAAGAGGCTTCAAAAGCAGCGCCAACGGATGAAGGCGTGCGAGCAATGTTTGGAATGATGCTCGGGAATCTCGACATCAAGACCCTAGACCTCTCTGGTGCTTCTCGTGCACGGCCGTACTTGAGCCCGATGGCATGGGCTATGTATTCAGCGTATCACGCACTTCTGGTTAGTGCGTCCATGAACGCGATGATGATAAAAGGGGGCACTGACATTGCACGCTTCCTCAAGAAGGGCTCGCTTGCAAAGCTCGTCAAGGCGGCGTTACCTCACTACGCTAACTTCCTTGACGAACATGGAGAGCAAGCGGCCTACTTCCTGCTTGAGGAACTTGAGCAAGGTCTCATCGAGGCGCTACAAGATATGCTCGCAGGGAAGGACGTTGATGACGCGAACGTCAAGCAAGCGTCAGAGATTCTGAAGCAAGCCGAATTCATCAATGCTGCGACGGGTGCCGCGCGTGCTCAATCGTCGGAATAGGGGTGCGGGCATCAAGGTCGCTAGTCGTCAAACGGACGGCTAAGCTCAGGTTTCAGCTTCAGCAATCGGTCGCGCACCAAATCAGGCTCGCCGTACATCTTCGCCAACGTAACACCCTCCGCCCTCAATTCGCTGATGGCTTGGCGCAACAGCGTCGCGCTAGGCCGCTTGATCTCGTACATCTCGCGGAGATTGTCGGCATCATCGAACTCGGCCAGGACGTTCTCGTAGGACTCCCATTCCGCTAGCCTGGGATCGTCCTTCTCGGAGAGGTCGGCCATCAGCGTAGCGATCACGTTCGCTGCTACTGCGTGTGTGGTGCTCTTCGTCACTGGCAGTCCGAAGAACTTCAGGCACTCGCGCTGTTCGGTGTCTGGCGGTCTCTGCTCCCATGCTTTCGCCTTCTCAGGGTCGCGAAGCAGCATCGCCGCTTCGTGTCGCGCACGGGTCTGGTTCAGGCTACTCGTACTCGCCTTGAAGAACTTCAGCACGGCGAGGTCAGCTTCGTCGGGCTCCTTGAACAGGCCGATCAGGTCGGAGACTTGCCCCTTCGAGTGGTTCGCGCGAGTGGTCCCACCCAGACTGTAGAGGTACTCAAGCTGCCGTTCGGTAGGCTCGCTGAAGTACCAGCGAGGGAACATATCCGTTCGCTTAGCAATGTCGTCCGCCGCAGCGAGTCTCCACCGCTCATCGAGCCAGTCCTGATTCTCGAAGATGACGGTAGCTGGACTCGGGCGCTGCGACGGACCAGCGCTGCGAGCGGAGGGCCGAGCTGATGCGGGGGCAGGATTTCCTACGACCTTGAAAGCCACATACAGCACTGTGACAGCTACGACGACGAACAACACGAAGTAGAAGTCCACGCCTTCCCCCGATAGGTGCTCGCCCGTGCAAGTCAGGCGTGGTGCGCAGGGCGGGACTTGAACCCGCACGCCTGTGAACGGCTGCAAGCTTCATCCGGTGCCTGCACCGATCCAGGCAGCATATCAGCGTAACGGCAGTCGGTCCCGACCCCGGAGCAGTGGCTCCGGTTGGTCACGGTCGCCCGAGGCGCTCAACCCTACTGAAATGGCCCAGAGGCAAAGGGTGCCGAATCCCGTCAGCATCTAGTCCGCAGTGCGTAACCGTGCGTAGCCACACCGCACTAGTCGGCTCCGGTCAGCACTTCGGCACATCATGCCACACACATGAACGCCGCTGAATCAGTGCGTTAGGTTGAGCTGGTGTGTGGGGGATTGTGCTTGGGCAGTACTCCGAATGCCCCCCCGGGGCCGCGAAGCGAAGCGCGATCCGGCCGGATCCCCACCTCGGAACCTTACTTCGGCACGGCGGGAGATCACTAAAGGGCCAAAATCGGCTGCCGATCGTGGAGTAGTCTCGCCAGCCGCGGCAAAGCGCTGCGTGCCGGCTGGGGCACGGGTCTGGTTACAGGGTCGTCAGCTTGTTTCGGTACAGGGGAATCTTGTGTACGTAGTGGTCGGCATTGGCCATTACGCGGGCGACTTCCTCGTCCGTGAGTTCGCGGATCACCTTGCCCGGCACTCCCATGACCAGGGACCGGTCCGGGATCTCCTTGCCCTCGGTGATGAGGGAGTGGGCTCCGATCAGGCAGTGGCGACCGATGCGGGCATGGTTCAGCACCGTCGCCTTGATCCCCACCAGCGTGCAGTCGCCGATCGTGCAGCCGTGCAGCAGCACCATGTGACCGATGGTCACGTCGCGGCCGATGCTGAGCTGCACCTTCTCGTCGGTGTGCAGCACCGAACCGTCCTGCACGTTCGACCGTTCACCGATGGTGATGAGGTCGTTGTCGCCACGGATGACCGCGTTGAACCAGACGCTCGATTGAGCCTCGAGGCGGACCGAGCCGAGGACGGTGGCATTGGGGGCGACCCAGGCGGTGTCGTGCATGTCGACGCGGCGCTCGCCGATGCTGTATTTCATGGGTGGGGAGCGATGGTTGAGGGGAACGAGGCCCGGATTATAGGCGGCCCCCCTCGTTGTCCGGCATCGTCCGGGGCGGGATAATGGCGTCCTTCGCACATTTACATCGTTCCAACCGGGGGAGTTCCATGACCGATATCGCAGCCATGCTCGGCGCCGAGGCCGACAGCCTATTGAAGCACGTCGCCAAGATTCCGAAGGCGAACCTGCACCTGCCGGGGCCGGATTTCGTCGATCGCATCTTCGCGCCGAGCGACCGGTCACCATCCGTGCTGCGCAGCCTGCAGCAGCTGTTCGACCACGGTCGCCTCGGTGGCACCGGGTATCTGTCGATCCTTCCGGTTGACCAGGGTATCGAGCACAGCGGCGGTGCGTCGTTCGCCAAGAATCCCGCCTACTTCGACCCCGAAAACATCGTGAAGCTCGCCATCGAGGGCGGTTGCAACGCCGTGGCTTCGACCCTCGGCGTACTCGGCGCATGTTCGCGCAAGTATGCACACAAGATCCCCTTCCTGCTCAAGTTCAACCACAACGAATTCCTGACCTATCCGAACAAGTTCGACCAGATCTTCTTCGCGAGCATCAAGCAGGCGCGCGACATGGGGGCGGTGGCGGTGGGCGCGACGATCTATTTCGGCTCCGACCAGTCGGCGCGACAGATCGTGGAAGTGAGCGAAGCCTTCGCCGCGGCCCACGACATGGGCATGGCCACCGTCCTGTGGTGCTACCTGCGCAATCCGGCGTTCAAGTCCGATAAGGATTACCACGTGTCCGCCGACCTCACGGGGCAGGCGAACCACCTCGGCGTCACCATCCAGGCGGACATCATCAAGCAGAAGCTGCCCGAGAACAACGGCGGCTACCTCTCGCTCAACACCAAGGAGAACCCCTATGGCAAGAGCGACAAGCGGATGTATTCCGATCTCGTGACGGATCATCCGATCGACCTGACCCGCTACCAGGTGGCGAACTGCTACATGGGGCGCGCCGGGCTCATCAATTCCGGTGGCGCGTCGGGCGAGAACGATCTGCACGACGCGGTGAAGACCGCCGTCATCAACAAGCGCGCGGGCGGCATGGGTCTCATCTCGGGCCGCAAGGCGTTCCAGCGGCCGATGCCCGAAGGCGTCAAGATCCTGAACGCGATCCAGGACGTCTACCTGTCGAAGGACGTGACCGTTGCGTGAGGTGATATCTCCCCCGATAGGCCTTTCGGCCTTTCCCCCCGAGGGGGCCAGCCCGCTCGGGGCGGCCCGGCGCGGGCTGAGAGGTGACGATCCCCCCGACAGGCCATTCGGCCTCTCCCCCCAGGGGGCCAGCCCGCTTGGGGCGGCCCGGCGCGGGCTGAGAGGTGACGATCCCCCCGATAGGCCATTCGGCCTCTCCCCCCAGGGGGCCAGCCCGCTTGGGGCGGCCCGGCGCGGGCTGAACTGATCGTGCGACGCATCTCGAGCGCTCACGTGGTTCGCGTCGTGTCGATCGGTGCCGCGACTCTCTTCGGGGTATCCGCCCTGCGCGCCGAAGACGATGCGCAGGCAATGGCGCGACTCAAGCGCGAGATCGCCGCGACCGTGGGCGATGCCGCCTGCGGCAATGTCTCGTTCTGTCGGCTGGTGCCCATGGGCAGCGATGCCTGCGGCAATCCGACCGCGTGGATCGCATTCAACAACGCGCCGGATCTGAAGCCGGTCATCGAGACCAAGGCTGCCGAGTACACCTTCATCGAAGAGGAGCAGCATCGCGGCAAGGCGAAGCCGGCGGGTTGCAAGCCGGCCGTGACGCCCAAGCTCGCGTGCGTGAACCATCGCTGCACGCTGGGCGACGCAAGCTACTGACCCGGCGCGGCACCGTCCCCATGTCCGAAGCGAGCAAACCGCGGGTGCGCAAGCTGGTACCGAGCCTCGGGGTCTCGGACCTGCATCGATCCGTCGCCTTCTACCGGGAATTCTTCGGCTTCGCGCTGATCGACTCCTGGGAGAACGCCGCCGGCGAGGCGGTATGGTGCTGGCTGCGCGCAGGCGTTGCCGAACTGATGCTGCAGCAGCTCACCCCCGAACAGCAGATCACCCTGGAGCCGGCGGTGGGGCAGAGCTGGGTCATGTACCTGCGTCCCGAGGATATCGACGAGACCCGTCGGCAACTGCTGCGGGCGGGCCTCGAGGTCTCGGAGATCGAACTCACGGCGTACGGCGCGCGCGAATGCTTCCTGACCGATCCAGACGGGTACGAATTGTGGTTATCTGTGCCGGAACAAGGCCTTGGGGCTGAAGACGAGGACGAGGACTTCACTGGCTTGGACTCGGTACGACACTGACCGAACGGCCCAAGGCCTCGGTTGGCAGGTCGAGAGTTACCGGGCGAGCGGGGGTTCTGTGTCGTGAGTCATTGATGTATATGAGTTAAATGCCGCTCCTCGCAACTTGACCGATTGCCGCGAAGATGCGGACGTCAAGGCACTCCGTGGCTGCATCGATCAGCCAGGGAAAGGCGCTGCGGTGGCTCGATCGTTGCGACGTATTCCGGGTCAGCACTCGGATACCTGCTCAAGAAAATGCAGCGGCGCACGTTAACGATATGCCTCGGTATGGCCCTGCCCATAACAATGGTGACAGCTCGGAGGAGGGCGCCTGTCGCAGCGACGCTCTTGCCGGCGCTATCGCATCGTGACCTGCCTACGAATGATCCTGTAACGCCATGCCGCCTGATCACCCGTCGCCCGGCAAGCTCGTGAAGCGGCTGCGCGCCATACCCGGCGGCAGGCGGCTGTTGCTCATCATCTGGCCGTTCCTGGTCATCGTCATCGTGCTGGTCATGCTTTCCAGTGAGAGCATGCGTATTCTTGCCGCCACTCGGGCTTACTCGGAGGGGGAGAGCCTCTGGTCCAAAGGGCAGAAAACGGCGGTGTTCCACCTGCTCCGCTACGCGGAGACATTCGCCGAAAGCGACTACCAGAAGTACCGCGAATCCATGGCGGTGCCTTTGGGAGACAAGAAGGCTCGCCTCGAACTGCAGAAATCCGATCCGGACTTCGAAGTTGCCCGGCAGGGTCTCATCGAGGGCAAGACGCATCCTGATGATATCCCCAACGTCATCATGCTGTTTCGCCGCTTTCAGCATGTGGATCCGATCAGTCGCGTCATCGCAATCTGGACCGAGGGCGACGGCTATATTGCGCAACTCGACGAGGCCGCGGCAACGCTGCGTGCTGCAGTGACGAGCGGACGGACATCCGCAGACGAGTTGCGCCCCATCCTGCTGCGGATTCACGACCTGAACGCGAGCCTAACCCCCCTCGAAGATTCATTCACCAAGACTCTCGGCGAGGCGACGCGCCTCGCGCAGGCCGTGTTGTTGGGCCTGGTGCTGGCCACCGCCGCGGTGCTTGTGCCAGTGGGGGTCTATCTGTCCCATCGGATGATGCGCCATGGCGAAGCCTTCGAGCGCGCCCTCAAGTTGAGCGAAGAGCGCTTCCAGCTCGCCGTGAGCGGCAGCAACGACGGCGTGTGGGACTGGAACATCGTCAACGACGTCTGGTACTACTCGCCGCGCTTCAAGCAGCTGCTGGGCTACGGCGAGGGCGAGATGAAGGATTCGCTGTCGGCACTCATCTCGCACCTGCATCCGGAAGAGCAGGTGATGTTCTCCCGCGCGCTCGAACTGCACATGCACGAGGACACGCCGTTCGACGTCGAGATCCGCCTGCTCGCGCGTTCCGGCGAGTATCGCTGGTTCCGCCTTAGGGGTCAGTCGGTCCGCAATGCCGAAGGCGAAGCGGTCCGGATGGCGGGTGCGCTGACCGACGTGACCGAACGCAAGCTGGCCGCGGCCGAACTGTTCGCCGAGAAGGAGCGGGCATTGGTGACGCTCGCTTCGATCGCCGATGGCGTGATCACGACCGATACCGACGGCTGGGTCGAGTACCTGAATCCGGTGGCCGAGGAACTGACCGGCTGGAAGTCGGCCGATGCCCGCGGGCTGCCGATCCAGGCATTGTTCCGGCTGGTGGAGGAGACCCAGCGCCAGGCTACGCCGAGCCCCATCGAACTGGTCCTCACCGAGGAACGCACGGTGGAAGCCAATGCCAACATGCTGCTGGTGCGCAACGACGGCGAGGAGATTCCTGTCGGGCATTCCGCGGCTCCGATCCGCGACCGCTCCGGCGCGCTGGTCGGTGTGGTGCTGGTGCTCCATGACGTGAGCCGCGAGCGCCAGTACGCCGCGAAGCTCTCCTACCAGGCCAGCCACGATTCCCTGACGGGCCTCATCAACCGCTCGGAGTTCGAGCGGCGCCTGGCGGCTGCTCTGCAATCGGCCAGCCAGCACGGCCGCCATCACGCCGTGATGTACCTCGACCTCGACCAGTTCAAGGTGGTCAACGACACCTGCGGTCACGCGGCCGGCGACCAGCTCATGCGTCAGGTGAGCACGCTGCTGCACCATTGCCTGCGCGAGGGCGATACCCTGGCCCGCCTGGGGGGCGACGAGTTTGGCGTCCTGCTGGAGAACTGCCCGCCGGATGCGGCCTTGCGGATCGCCGACAAGCTGCGTCAGACCGTGACCGAGTTCCACTTCGCCTGGGCCCATCTCAGCTTCAACATCGGCGTCAGCATCGGCCTCGTCAACGTGGAGGACGGGCTCTTCACCCTGGCGGAGGTCATGCGCACGGCCGACACCGCCTGCTACATGGCCAAGGAGAAGGGCCGCAACCGGGTGCAGGTCTACCGGCCCGACGACAGCGAACTGTCGCTGCGGCAGGGCGAGATGGAATGGGTCGGCCGGCTGCAGAAGGCCCTGGACGAGAACCGCTTCGTGCTCCATGCCCAGGACATCATGCACGTGAACCCGCAGAAGGATGCGGGGCGGCATTGCGAACTGCTGGTACGGATGCTGGACGAGCGTGGCCAGATGGTTCCGCCGATGGCCTTCATCCCGGCAGCCGAGCGCTACAACCTGATGCCGTCGATCGACCGCTGGGTCATCCGGACGGCCCTGGCGACCCTGGCCCGGCTGCGGACCGACGGCGGCGAGCGGGTGGACCTGTGCGCGATCAACCTGTCCGGCGGCTCCATAGGCGACGAGCGCCTGCTCGAGTTCGTGCGCGAGCAATTGCGGCACTTCGACGTGCCCCGCGACACGATCTGCTTCGAAATCACGGAAACGGCGGCGATCGCGAACCTGGACAAGGCGATCCACTTCATCCAGGAGATGCGCGACATGGGCTGCCGGTTCTCGCTGGACGACTTCGGCGCCGGCATGTCCTCCTTCGCCTATCTCAAGCACCTCCCGGTAGACTTCCTCAAGATCGACGGCGGCTTCGTCAAGGACATGGCCGATGACCCGATCGACCGGGCCATGGTGGAGGCCATCAACAACGTCGGGCACGTGATGGGCAAGCAGACGATTGCCGAGTTCGTGGATGACGATCGGGTCGTTGCCATCCTGCGCGAGATCGGCGTGGACTTCATGCAAGGGCATGGCGTTGCCATGCCGCGCCCCTTCGCGTCGCGCCTCCAGTTGGCGGTCAAGGTCGCCTGAACCTTCGGGAGTGTCAGATTTTCTCGGGTTGCTCCCAGTAGCGCTGTAGGGAAACCTGGAGAATCTTGTCGGCGCCGTTGCTTTCGAAAAACGGCACCCATACACTTTCCTTGTCGTTCAAGCTGTGCGCGACCGGTTGGTCTGCCGGACCAAGCTCGATCCGGGCGCGCGTCAAGGGAAAGCTCCACAAGATCTGGTTGTCATTTGAAGCGCTTCGTTCGAGAAAGCGTGGGTTGTGGCTGTGCGCCCGGCGCCGGAGAGTTGCCGGTTTTTCGGAGGTTTTTAAACTTCGATTCCAGGAGACCCTGATGGGCATCATGTACGAGTTCTCCCCGCACCCGGTCTGGGTCGGTCCGTTCCAGGAATACATCAAGCCGTACTGGGACGAAATCCTCGAAGGCGAGTTCGTCGAGGGCATCACCCACACGAAGCTGTCGTTGAGCGAGATGCAGGGCTGGATGCTGCAGCTCTATCCGTTCATCCACACCTTTCCCAAGTTTCTCGCGGAAGCGCTCGTCAAGGTGGAAGACGAGTACGCGCGCTCCTACCTGATCGACAACATCCGTGTCGAGAAGGCCCATGCCGAACAGTGGCTGTGGATGGGTCAGGGCTTCGGGCTGCGCAAGGAGCAGATGCTCGAGCTCGCCGAGGGCCGCCGCCCCGTGTTGCGTGATGTCCAGTCCCTGACCGACTGGATCTGGTACATCAACACCAAGGGCAGTCTGGCCGAGGCGGTCGCTGCCACCAGCTTCGCGATCGAGGGCGTGACCGGCGACATCTGCCGCAAGATCCTGCCCGGTTTCGAAGGGTATCGCGGCATGCCCGGCGTCGACATGAGCCCGAAGACGTACAAGTGGATGCGGCAGCACGCCGTGTACGACGACGAGCATCCGAAGATCGCGATGGAAGTGGTCAAGCGCTACGCCACGACCGAGCGGATGCAGGAGCGGGTCATGCTGGCCGCCAAGCGCAGCCTGCAACTCATCAACCTCGCCTTCAATACGTCGTATCGGGCGTACTCCACGGCCGACGATGCCAACACCTTCGTACCGGTGGATAACCGGTCGGGCGAGCGTCGCATGCAGCAGGTGAACCTGAATTTCCCCGAGCGCCGCTTCGGCGATCGGCGCGGGCGCCAGATCCGCGCCGTGGCTTGAAGGGGGTGCCGGTCGGGTAGCCGACCGGAATAAAGCAGTGCAAAAACAAACGGCTCCCTCGGGAGCCGTTTGCATTGGTACCGAAGCTTCCTACAACAGCGGCACCAACAGCAGCGCCACGATGTTGATGATCTTGATGAGCGGGTTGACCGCCGGACCCGCAGTGTCCTTGTAGGGGTCACCCACGGTGTCGCCGGTGACCGCCGCCTTGTGCGCGTCGGAACCCTTGCCGCCGAAATTGCCGTCCTCGATGTATTTCTTGGCGTTGTCCCAGGCACCGCCACCGGTGGTCATCGAGATCGCCACGAACAGGCCGGTTACGATGGTGCCGATCAGCAGGCCGCCCAATGCGCGGATGCCGGCACCGGGCCCCATGAGCCAGTTCATGCCGAAGGCGACGATGACCGGCACCAGCACCGGCAGGATCGAAGGAATGATCATCTCCTTGATCGCGGCCTTGGTCAGCATGTCCACCGCCTTGTCGTACTCGGGTTTGCCCGTGCCTTCCATGATGCCCTTGATCTCGCGGAACTGGCGGCGCACTTCGTTCACCACCGAGGTGGCGGCGCGACCGACCGCTTCCATCGCCATGGCGCCGAACAGGTAGGGCACCAGGCCGCCGATGAATAGGCCGATGATCACGGCCGGATCGGACAGCGAGAACACCGCAGCCTTGCCCACGGCTTCGAGGTTGTGGGTGTAGTCGGCGAAGAGCACCAGCGCGGCCAGACCGGCGGAGCCGATGGCGTAGCCTTTGGTGACGGCCTTGGTGGTGTTGCCCACGGCGTCCAGCGGATCGGTGATGTTGCGGATCTGCTTGGGCAACTCGGCCATTTCCGCGATGCCACCGGCGTTGTCCGTGATCGGGCCGTAGGCGTCCAGAGCCACGATCATCCCGGTCATGGACAGCATGGACGTCGCCGCGATGGCGATACCGTACAGCCCGGCGAGCGCGTAGGCGGCCCAGATGGAGATGCACACCGCCAGCACCGGCAGCGCCGTCGATTTCATCGAGATGCCGATGCCGGCGATGATATTGGTGGCATGGCCGGTCTGCGAGGACGCGGCCACGTGACGGACCGGGGCGTATTCGGTGGCGGTGTAGTACTCGGTGATCACCACCATGGCCGCGGTCAGGGCGAGACCCACGAGCGAGGCGCCGAACAGGTTGCCGGCACCGAGCGGGCTGTCGCCCATCATCTTGGTGGTGATGAAGTAGAACGCGATCGCTGCCAACACGCCCGACACGGCCACGCCCTTGTAGAGCGCGTTCATGATCTTGCCGCCTTCCTTCGCCTTGACGAAGAAGGTGCCGATGATCGAGGCCACGATGGACGCGCCGCCCAGCACGAGCGGATACAGGATGCCGTTCGCGCCGATGCTGTCGACCATCAGGGCGCCCAGCACCATGGTGGCCACGATGGTCACCGCGTACGTCTCGAACAGGTCGGCGGCCATGCCGGCACAATCGCCGACGTTGTCACCCACGTTGTCCGCGATGACCGCAGGGTTGCGCGGGTCGTCTTCCGGGATGCCGGCTTCCACCTTGCCCACCAGGTCCGCGCCCACGTCGGCGCCCTTGGTGAAGATGCCGCCGCCCAGCCGCGCGAAGATCGAGATCAGCGAGGAGCCGAAGGCGAGACCGATCAGCGCGTGGGTCGCGTCCTTCACGTCCTTGCCCAGGCCGATGAGGAACGCGTAGTAGCCGGCCACGCCGAGCAGGCCGAGGCCCACCACCAGCATGCCGGTGATGGCGCCGCCGCGGAACGCGACGGCCAGCGCAGCATTGATCCCCTTGCTCGCCGCTTCGGCGGTCCGGACGTTCGCCCGGACTGATACGTTCATGCCGATGTAGCCCGCGGCGCCGGAGAGGATGGCGCCGACCAGGAAGCCGATGGCGGTCAGCCAGTCGAGTGCGAGGCCGAGGACCACGAACAGGATCACACCGACGATGCCGATGGTCGTGTACTGGCGATTGAGGTAGGCCTTGGCACCCTGCTGGATCGCCGCGGCGATTTCCTGCATGCGCGCATTGCCCGCGGGTTGCGCCAGGATCCACTGGATCGACACGACGCCATACGCAATGGCGATCGCCGCGCAAACCAGGGCGAAGATGAGGCTTGAAGACATGAATCCCCCAGAAAGACTTGGTAGATGTTCGGTATGCCCGCCTCGGGTGCGGGCTGTGACGACCACGAGGCCTTGCGGTGGGGCCCCGCCGCCGGCACCGGAAGCAACCCTTGTGGGGCCCCCCGGGAAACTCCGGTCAGCGCAAATAACTCGCTATGTTAATGGGAAATTTTGTCCGAGAGCAACCCGTTGGGCGGTCCCACCACCGAACCCGAGTGCTCAGCCCGCGCCGGGCCTGCCATCGGCAGGAGGCCGATGGCCAACGGTCAAGCACAGACAGTCCGCAGGGACTGTCTGTATCCGGCCTCAGCCCACAAGCGGGCTGGCCCCCGCGGGGGGAGGGGCCGCAGGCCCATCGGGAGGGATCTTGCTTCTAGGGCTTGAAGGACATGCCCAGCTTCTTCGGAACCGCGACGTTCTTGAGCCGCACGTAGCGCGGCAAGCCGTTGCGAAACGGCGGAAAGTCTTCCCCCTGGATCAGGGGGCCGAGATAGGTGCGGCACTTGGCCGTGATGTGGAAGCCGTCGGCGGTGATGAAGTCGCGCGGCATCTTTTTCTCCACGTTCGCCACCTTGGCGAGATCGGCGATGCCCACCGACCACTTGTACGGTTTGCTCGACTTGCGGACGATGGCGGGCATGACCGCGTTGTGTCCCTTCAGGGCCAGTTCAACCGCGGCCTTGCCCACGGCATAGGCCTGTGCCACGTCGGTCTTCGAGGCGATATGGCGGGCCGCCCGCTGCAGGTAGTCGGCCACCGCCCAGTGGTACTTCAACTTCAGCTTCTCGCGCACGAGACTGGCGATGACCGGGGCAACGCCGCCCAGTTGTGCGTGGCCGAAGGCGTCGCGCAATCCCGCGTCGGACAGGAACTTGCCATCGGCCGTCTGCAACCCTTCGGACACGCCGATCACGCAATAGCCGGCGCGCTTCACCGTTGCCTCGACCTTGGCGATGAAGCGGTCCTGATCGAATGGAATCTCGGGAAACAGCAGGATGTGCGGGGCCTCGCCTTCGGCTTCGGACGCCAGACCGCACGCTGCCGTGATCCAGCCTGCGTGCCGCCCCATCACTTCGAGCACGAAGACCTTGGTGGAGGTCTTCGCCATGGATTCCACGTCGAAGCCGGCTTCGCGAATCGACGTGGCCACGTACTTGGCGACCGATCCGAACCCTGGGCAGCAATCGGTGATCGGCAGATCGTTGTCGACGGTCTTCGGCACGTGGATCGCCTGCAGCGGATAACCCATGGCGCTGGACAGCTGCGAGACCTTGAGGCACGTGTCGGCGGAGTCACCGCCGCCGTTGTAGAAGAAGTAGCCGATGTCGTGGGCCTTGAAGACTTCGATCAGGCGTTCGTACTCCGCGCGGTTCTGCTCCAGGCTCTTCAGCTTGTAGCGCGCGGACCCGAACGCGCCGGAGGGCGTGTGGCGCAGGGCCGCGATGGCGGCGACCGATTCCTTCGACGTGTCGATCAGGTCTTCCTCGAGCGCGCCGAGGATGCCGTTGCGTCCCGCATACAGCTTGCCGATGCGGTCCTTGTGCTTGCGCGCGGTCTCGATCACGCCGCAGGCCGAGGCGTTGATGACGGCGGTCACGCCGCCCGATTGCGCGTAGAACGCGTTGCGCTTCTTCGCCATGCTGTTCGTCCCCTTAGTTGAGTGCCGCGAAGACCTTGTCGCGAATCTGCTCGACGCTGCCCACGCCCGCGATGCGCGCGTACTTCGGCGCACCGGCGGCCCCGCTCTTCGCCCAGTTGAGGTAGTAGTCCACCAGCGGCCGCGTCTGGCTGTGATAGACGTCGAGGCGCTTGCGCACCACCTCCTCGGCGTCGTCCGCGCGCTGGACCAGGTCTTCGCCGGTAGCGTCGTCCTTGCCCGCGACCTTCGGCGGATTGAACTTGACGTGATAAGTGCGGCCCGATCCGGGATGCACGCGCCGGCCGGACATGCGCTGGATGATCTCGGCGTCATCGACGTCGATCTCCACCACGTGATCGAGGTTGACGCCTGCGGCCTTCATGGCGTCGGCCTGGGGGATCGTGCGCGGAAAGCCGTCGAACAGGAAACCATTGGCGCAATCGGACTGACGGATGCGTTCCTTCACGAGGCCGATGATCACCTCGTCGGGGACCAGCGCACCGGCGTCCATGAACTTCTTCGCTTCGAGGCCGAGCGGCGTGCCAGCCTTCAGCGCGGCGCGCAGCATGTCGCCGGTGGAGATCTGCGGAATGCCGTACTTCTCGACGATGAAGCCGGCCTGCGTTCCCTTGCCTGCTCCCGGTGCTCCCAGAAGGATCAATCGCATGACATATCCCGATGTTCGTGATGGCTCGACCGGGAATCCGGGCTGCCGGAGGGCGGGATTATAGCGGTGGGACAGCCCTCGCCGGGCTGCGACAACGGCGTTGTCCCTTGGGCGAAGGGCCGTAGGTCTATCGGGTGCCTCGATCTCAGCCCTGGGCTGTGCGGAACAGGGCGCGGACGCGCTCCAGGTCCTCCGGCGTGTCGACCCCGGCCTCCGGGGCCCGCGAGGTGATCGCTACGGCGATCCGGTAGCCGTGCCACAACGCCCGCAGTTGTTCAAGCGCTTCGAAGCGCTCGATGGGCGCCGGTTGGAGCGATGCGTAGGCGGCCAGGAACGCGCCGCGGTAGGCGTAGATGCCGATGTGGCGGTAGGCGGGAAGTCCGAAGGGCAGCACGCGGCCTTCGCGGAATGCGTCGCGGGCGAAAGGGATGGCCGCGCGGCTGAAATACAGCGCGTAGCCGTCGCGATCGGTCACGACCTTGACGACGTTCGGATCGAAGAAATCCTCGTCGCGATCAAACGGATGACAGGCCGTGGCGATGGCGGCCTGCGCATGGACGGCGAGGTCGTGGGCCACCGCCCGGACCAGCTCCGGTGCGATGCGCGGTTCGTCGCCTTGTACGTTGACGACGATGGTGTCGTCGGCCCAGCCCAGTTCGGCCGCGGCCTCGGCGATGCGATCGGTGCCGGTTGGATGGTCCGGTCGCGTCATCAGCACGTCGTAGCCGTGCTCCTTGACGGCATCCGCCACGCCCTGATGATCGGTAGCGATCCACACTTCACGGGCGCCGCTCCTGACGGCCTGCTCCGCGACCCGGACCACCATCGGCTTGCCCGCGATGTCGGCGAGCGGTTTGCCCGGCAGCCGTGTCGAGGCGTAGCGAGCCGGGATGACGACGACGAAATCCACGGTCCTTGTTGAGGCCGGGCGTATCAGCGCTTCTTGCGCCAGGCGTCCACTTCGTCGATGGAGAGCTTGCGGGCTTCGTCTTCGAGCATGATGGGGATGTCCTCGCGGATCGGGTAGGCGAGTGCGCTCTCGATGGACACCAGCTCCTGACGCTCGCGGTCGTAGGCGAGCGGCGCCTTGGTGAGCGGGTCGACGAGAATTTCGAGCAACTTGGGATCGAGGGCCATCGGTCAGGGCTTCTTGATTCTTTCGAGTGCGGCCACGATACGGGCAGCGAATCCGGTCGGCAACTCGGCATCCACGGGCAGCGTCCACCACGTCCGGGACGCGAACGGGCGGCATTTTACGGCATCCTTCTCCGTCATCACGACGATGGCTTCGGCGCCGAACTCGAAGTCGGTCGCGACGAACCGATGATGGTCGGGGAACGGATGTTCCACGATGGTGAGGCCCAGGGCTCGCAGCGCAGCGAAAAAGGGCTTCGGTTCACCGATGCCGGCGACCGCGTGCACCGTGGGGCCGATCAGCTCCTCGGCGCCAGCGCCAAGCGCTGGATCGAGCAGGTTGACGAAACTTGTTCCGTGCAAGCGCATCTCGACGACTGCACCCTTCCAGGAGATCGGGGCAGAGCGCGGTGCCTTCACGACAACGAAATCGCAGCGGGCGAGCCTGCTCACGGGTTCTCGCAGCGGCCCCGCGGGCAGCGGCAGGCCGTTGCCGAAACCGCGCGCGCCGTCGATCAACGCGATCTCGATGTCGCGCGCGAGCCGGTAGTGCTGCAGTCCGTCGTCGCTCACGATGACGTCGCAATCGCGACACGCGGCGAGCAACGCGCGGGCGGCACGACCGCGATCGACGCCGCGCCATACCGGAACGCCGCTGCGGCGGGCAAGCAGTACGGGTTCATCACCGGCCTGCGATGGATCGTCATCGACGCCTACCGCCGCCGGTCCGGCATCCGCCGCGCGGTAGCCGCGCGTCACGATGCCGGGATGCAGACCCTGTTCCTTCAGCCGCTCCACGAGCCACAACACGAAGGGCGTCTTGCCGGTGCCGCCCGCCGTGATGTTGCCCACCACGATGACCGGTACCGGCATCCGGTTCGTGGGCAGCGCACCCATTCGAAACAGGATGCGCCGAACCGAAGATACCAAGGCGAACAACGCCGCGAGCGGCAACAGCACCAGCGTGAGACCCGTCACCCGCTCCCAGTGGCCGGGGCTCATCGTGCTGGTTTTCAGCCCTCGCCGGCCTGCCATCGACCGGAGGTCGATGGCCTTCGGCAGGCACAGACAGTCCGCAGGGACTGTCTGTGTCCGGCCTCAGCCCACAAGAGGGCTGGCCCCCTGGGGGGAGAGGCCGCAAGGCCTATCGGGGGGAATGTCACCTCAGCCCTCGCCGGGCCGCCCCAAGAGGGCTGGCCCCCTGGGGGAGAGGCCCTAAGGCCTATCGGGGGGAGAGTCACCTCAATCGAGCGGTTGGAACAGCGCTTCGATGTCTTCCTCCGAGACCGGGCCGGCCGCGGCGGCATCACCACCGAGAATGCCTTCGGCGAGCGCGGCCTTGGAGGTCTGCAGCGCCGCGATCTTCTCCTCGACGCTGCCGGCTGCGAGCAGCTTGTACACGAACACCGGCTTGTCCTGGCCGATGCGGTGTGCGCGTGCCGTGGCCTGATTCTCCACCGCCGGATTCCACCACGGGTCGTAGTGGATCACGGTATCGGCCGCGGTCAGGTTAAGACCAGTGCCGCCGGCCTTCAGGCTGATCAGGAACAGCGGCACTTCTTCCGCCTGGAAGGCGCGCACCGGCTCGGCACGGTCCACGGTGTCGCCGGTCAGTTTCACATAGGGTATCTGGCGGGTGTGCAGTTCTTTCTCGATCAGTTCCAGCATGCTGGTGAACTGCGAGAACAGCAGCACCCGGCGGCCTTCGGGCAGCAGCTCCTCGAGCATTTCGATCAACGCTTCGAGCTTGGCCGATTCCTGCACCTGTTTCGCCGCATCGAGCTTGAGCAGGCGCGGGTCGCAGCAGATCTGGCGCAGCTTGAGCAGGGCATCGAGCACCACGATCTGGCTCTGGGCCAGGCCACGCGTGGCGATCTCGTTGCGGATGCGCTGGTCCATCGCCACCCGCACCGTTTCGTACAGCTCGCGTTGTGCGCCGTCCAGTTCGATGGTGCGGATGATTTCGGTCTTCGGCGGCAGGTCGGTGGCGACCTCGTCCTTGGTCCGGCGCAGCAGGAACGGGCGGATGCGGCGCACGAGACTGTCGCGCCGGGCGGTATCCGCGTGCTTCTCGATCGGCGTGCGATACACGCGGCGGAAGGTGGCGGCATCGCCGAGGAGACCGGGCATCAGGAAGTGGAACAGCGACCACAGTTCACCGAGGTGATTCTCGAGCGGTGTGCCGGTCAGGCACAGGCGGTGCTGCGCCTTGAGATCGCCGACCACGCGCGCCGCGCGCGTCTGGGCGTTCTTGATCTGCTGCGCTTCGTCCAGGATCACCACGTGGAACTCGTGCGATGTGAGAGTCGCTTCGTCGCGCGGCAGCAGCGCGTAGGTGGTGAGCACCAGGTCCGAGTTACCGATCTCGTCGAAGTTTTCGCGCCGCTTCAACCCGTGCGAGACGTGCACCGAAAGCTGCGGGGCGAAACGCGCCGCCTCCGCTTTCCAGTTCGGAATCACGCTGGTGGGGGCAATCACGAGTGCAGGCTTGGTGAGGCGGCCCGCTTGCTTCTCGATCAGCAGGTGCGCGAGGGTCTGCACCGTCTTGCCGAGCCCCATGTCGTCGGCGAGGATGCCGCCGAGACCGTGTTCGCGCAGGAACTGAAGCCAGGCGAGGCCTTGCTCCTGGTACGGCCGCAACTGCGCGTCGAATCCGGGCGGTGCCTGGATCGGCTTCAGGCCCTTGAACTGGGCGAGCTGCTTGCCGAGTGCACGCATGGCATCGCCGCCCTGCCACTTGAGCGGCACGGACGATTCCAGGTCGGCCAGCCGCACCACGTCGAGCTTCGACAGGCGCAGTGTGTCGGACGAATCCTCGTCGAGCATTTCGTGCAGCACGTTCACCAGCGGCCGCACGCGCGCGAGCGGCACCGGCAGGATGCGACCGTCATCGAGGCGAATCAGCACGGATTCGTTGGGGTCGCCACCATTTCCGGACTCGCTCAACAGTTCGGGACGCTGGCGCAAGGTATTGATCAGCACCGGCAGCAGGTCGATGCGCCGGCCGTCGATGTCGATCTCGAGCCGCAGGTCGAACCAGTCGCCGCCCGATTCGATGACCTCCGCATGCCATTCGCCGGTATCGACAGGGGTGAAGCGGAAGCTCTCGTCGAATTCCACCTGCCAGCCTTGCGAGCGCAGGTTGGCCACACCCTTGGTCACGAACTCGAGCCAGGTCTGTTCGCCTTCGAGGGTGTAGTCGTGCTTGTGCTGCTGCGGGATGTTGCGCTCGCGGCTGTTGACGCGCACGAAGCCGGCTTGCGCCAACGCGGTGTGGGCGCGCTTCTCCGCAGCGTGATTGCGCCGCAGGCGCAGCAACTCGCCGTTGCGGATCACCGTCATCATGCCGGGGCTGTCGCGGTCGGTCCGCACGCCGGCATACTCGAAGCGCAGCGCGGCGACGTCGACGAATTCCCCGCGCGCGTAGCGGCCGCGCCCGTAGCCGTGCACCGACTCGAACGAGTAGAGCCGCAGGATCGGCACCGGGGCTGCTTCGCGTGTTTCGGCCTGGACCGGGATCTCGGGCAGCGGTGCCCCGTGCAACCGGTCGCTACGCGCCAGCACGTCGCGCACGCGCACCGCGTGCTCCGCGGCGATCTCGGGGGCGTCGGCGAGCCAGGCTGCGATCGTCGGCGACAGGCCCACTTCGATGGGGCCGCACTCGGCGCTGGTCGGTTCGATGTACCACGGCGGTGCCAGCGGCAGCAATGCTTCGGCCGGAGGTTCACTTTCGAAGGTGGCGCGCTGCGCGCCATTGATGGTGTAGCGCCATACGGCCCGGCCAGGACGCGGCGGCCCTTCGTGCAACGCTGCCGACGACGTGTGATTCCAGTGGAAGCGGCCCGTGGCGAGCAATGCACGCAGCACGATCGAGCCGGTTTCGGCATCGAGCTGGAATTCGCCGCTGGTGTGATCGCGCGCGCTCGGCAACAGCAGGCGCAGGATCTGGAGGTCTTCCTCGGTGACGAAACCGGGCGGCTCGTGCAGGGCGGCGAGCGCGCCGGTCCAGGGCGAGGGCTTGCCGTAGCCGCCGGCCTTCAGGCGCCGCCCGGTCATTGCCCGCACGACGATCTCGGCGCCGCCCTGGGCGCGCGGCCTGACCTGCAGCACATACAGCAGGCATTGCGCGACATCGGAGTTGGAATCAACCACCTCCGCGGGTGCCAGCCGCTCGGCGCGCTTCAGCCATTGATTGACGTGCGCCGGTAGCGGGCCGGAGGCCGCCGCAGTCTTCTGGCGAGGCTGCGCGCCGCGGCGTTCGCCGACCTTGCGCCGGCCGGGCTGCTTGCCGTCCTTGCGCGGAGCGCCGCCCTCTTCCTCGTTCTGCGTATTGAGCGCGCGCCACAGCACGGCGGCGACGTGCTTGCAATTGGCATGCACGGGGCAGGAGCAGACGCCGTGGATGTGTACGCCGTCCGCGCCTTGCTCGAGCGTTACGTGGACGCGATAGGGTTTGCGTGCGGTGCCGCGCACCGACGCCTCGAAACGATCGCGCTCGCGATCGTGGCGGAGGCCGAGGACCCGGCCGCGGTCGGCATACCCCCGACCTCGGTCGATGCACTCCTTGCGCAGTTCCTGTTCGAGCAGGTCGCGCGTCAGTACCAAGCCGGTCATGAGCGGCGCGCGATGTTCCCGGGAAAGAGTTGCAACATGTAGTTGGGCGTACGCCCTGAATGCGTACGCGTCCCGCCGGTCAGGAATGCATGCGCGTCACGCGGGCCGTCCCGCACATGCTGCACGGCAAAGCCGTGCACGAAGGCGCCGCCGGAACGGCGCCGATTCAGGCTTCGTCTAACGGGTGCGCAACCGGACATCTCGCGCCTCCGTGGCCAGCCAGTCGATGGTCTAGCTACTCGACTTCTTCACGGGAACCGGCAACCGGAAATGTTCCGATCGACATCCCCGACGGGCTTGGCCGCCTGCCTGTGACATCCCCGGTGACGGGAAACCGAACCCCCGTCAATCTGCCCGGGCGGGCCCGGCCGGAAACGTCAAGGGTGCAGTATGGACCCTTCCGGGCCGGGCCGACAACCCCTTTGATTGCCCCCGGGGATGCCGGCCGGGATCGGTCGTTGCGGCCGGCATCGTGAGCCCGGGATCAGCGCATCAGCCACTGCCGGAACCAGTCCACTGCCGCGCCGGCGGTGGTCTTGAGGCCGGGTTCCTGATAGGCATCGAAGTGTCCGCCCTTGAATACCACCAGCTTCTTCGGTTCGCGCGCGCGCTCGTACGCTTCCAGCGCAAGATCCGTGGGGGTCAGCCGGTCGTCTTCCGCCACCACCATCAGCAGCGGGGTGGGAGAGATTCGGTGAATGTTGCTACCAGGCGTGTACTCCAGGAATTTCTCCATGGATTCCAGCGTGACCCGGTTCTCCCACCGCGGCGCGCTGGTTGCCACCACCTTGGTGAAGAAGTCGTTCGATTCCGCGGTCGGCAAAGCTGCGGGTGAACCTTCGGGTCCGACGACCGGGATGTAGTTGACCTTGCCGCTGGCATAGCGCTGCGCACGATCGCCTGCCAGGAAGCCGACGACATTGGGCAGCACGTCGGCTCGGTTCAAGCGCGCGGCGTTGGCCGGCCCGTCCACCAACATGACCTGCGACACCACGGCCTTGATGCGGCGATCGAAGGCCCCGAGGTGCAGCACGTGGGCGCCGCTGTACGAGGTACCCCATACGCCGATGCGGCCCGCTTCGACCTCCTTCTGCGATTGGGTCCAGGTGATGGCATTGCGATAGTCCTCCAGCTGTTCGGCCGGAAAGATCTGCCCGCGCGGCTCGCCTTCGCTTGCGCCTAGGCAGCGGTAGTCGAACACCAGCACCACGAATCCCGCAGCGGCGAAGCGGTCGGCGAAATTGGCGAGCAGCGCCTCCTTGGGGGCACTGAAGCCGTGAGCCATCACAATGGCAGGGCGCTTCTCGTCGGCTTTCATGCCCTTCGGCACGTAGTACCAGCCGGCAAGCTTGAGTCCCTGGCTCGTGAAGGTCACGTCGCGCCGGTCGAAGCCCTGAGCGTAGGCTACGGACGACAAGGTGAATGCAAGCGTCAGCAATGCCAAGACGCGTGCCAGCATGTGACGGTGGATTGCCATGGCGATTCCTCCTGTGAGCTGTTGGTGGTCGTTGCCGTGCCGCCGAGTGCGGAGGCCGGACCACGGTAGTGAGCGCGCGGTTACCGACCTGTTACCGATGGCACCGGTTCGACCTCGCGAGCGTGCGCGTACAGTGCGCGGGCCGATTCATGCTCGCCGGCGCGCTCGAGCTGCGTCCCTACCTGGTCCGTGGCGTGCAGAAACCGCCTGCGCAGGCGCTCGCGCATCGGAGCCGTCCAGGGTTCGTCCAGATCGCCGGGCAGGAAGGGCCCGACGTAGCGCTCCAACAGGCGGCGGGACATGGTCGCGCGCTGCAGCGCGCTCTCGAACGCGATTGCGTCGACCCAGCACAGAGCCCGATCGAAGCCGACCCGGCCGTCCTCGACGACGATCGCATCGGGCCGTCCGAGCAGTTTGCGCAGCCGGTGCAGTGCGACGCGAAAGGCGTCGCGGGCCACGTCGCCTTCCTGGTCCGCCCATAGAGCGTCGATGAGCAGATAGTCCTTCACGTCGCGGCCGCCGAACGCGATGATCGCCTTCAGCAGCGCCAGTACCTTGCGGGGCGCCTTGCCGGCGAAGCTGACGGGTTGCCCGTCCACTTCGAGCATGAAACTGCCGAGCGTGGTGATGCGGATCGGCCAGGGCCAGGCGTCGCAGCCGGCGGCGGGTGGGTCCAATGCGAACGCGCGGATGAATGCCCGCACGTGCGCTGTCTCCACGTCACGTTCGAGCGCCGCCGCCGCGAGGACCGTGGCCCAGCCGCGGCACCAGGCCAGCTGATGACCGTACTGATCGAAGCGGTCGCGCGCCCGCCCGAAGATGCGTTGCAGGCGCTCGCGCAGCGTCGCCTCGTCGGCGGTGCGTAGCGCCAGCAGCGCTTCCGCGGCATCCGGTGCCCATCTCGCCCATTCCAGATTGCGTCGCATCGACCAACGACGGTGCTCCGCTATGGCGCGCAGCGTCTCGTGCTCGCTGCCACCTTCGACCAGGCCCCAGATGTAGCCGTTCATCCCGACCATGATGTGCGGAATCGACCCGGCATCGCTGTAGAGCTGCACGGCTTCGGCCGCGTGTCGCCGGGTCTGCGCCGGGTCCTGCGTGTAGACGCCGTGCCATGCGCGCATGTTGACCAGCGACGCGGCCTCGTACGGCTGGGACGGGATCATGATCTCGGCGAAGCGCTCGATCCGGCGGCGACCAGCCTCGGTATCGCGGCGATCCATGTCGAGGAAGTAGCCGAGGATGCACGCGAAGCGCTCGGCGATATGCATGCCTTCCTCGCGTGCGATTGCCTGCTTCGCAGCGACCGCACGGTCGCCGAGCTCGTAGTCGCTGACGTTGCACGAGTACCAGCAGATCACGGCCCAGGCGAAGATGCGGCGGAAGACGTGGACTGTCGGATCGGCGAGCAGCGGTGCCACCAGCGCAGCGGCGTCGCGGCTCTGGCGCAGATGTCCGGTGAAACTGCCGTAGATGGTGAGGAAGGTGCCGGCGCTGACCCGCAGGTTGGGATCGATGTCCGTGGGCAGCAGTGCGCCGACGCGCTCCGCGCAGCGCTCGATGCGACGATGATCGGGCGCCCGATAAGTCGTGGCGATCAGCATGGCACTCAGGGCGCGCAGTTCGGCTTCTCGGTTGGGGAACTCGAAGTCCGGCTCGAACATGCGTTCGAGCACCGCGATCCACGGTGTAATGGGCGAGAAGACGGAGTACTCGAGAAAGTACGTCTCCACCATCCCGGCCGCGCAGAGCACCTGGCAAAGGACGTCCTCGCGCCGGCAGGCGATGGCGTGCGCTCGATCGAGAGTGGTGCGCGCCGATGCCGGATCGACTCCGATGCGGGCGGTACCGCGCCAGTGAAGCATCCAGGGATTCTCCGCGACCCTGGATTCGGGCAGGGCATCGATCCAGTCGATGACCACCTTCCAGCGACCATGCCCTATCAGTCGCGGCGCGTCGCGCTGGACGAGCGCTTCGGCCGCATCGAAGTCACCGATGGCCACATACAGGGGCATCGCCGCTTCCGGTTGTCCGGCCGCTTCGAGCAGACTCGCGGCGCGGCGTGCGATATCGACCCGCTCGGCGCCGCTCAGTTCGGTCTCGGCGCGATGCTGAAGAAATGCCCGAAACAGCGCGTGAAATGTATACACGCGATCGGTACCTTGACGCCGGTCGGTGAACAGATGCCGCCGATAAAGGCGATCGAGCAAGGCAACGGTTGCCTCGCCGCTCAACTCGCGTGCCATCGCTTCGCTGGCGCTCGGCAGGAAACTCAGAGCAACCAGCAGCCGACGGTCCTCGGCCGGCGCCTGATCGAACAATTGCCCAGCGAAATAGGCGAACACTTGGGCGAGCGAATCCCGGTCGTTCACCGATTGGGGCAAATGTCCGCGTCGGAACTGCTCCGCCAGCAGGACCAGGCCCGCCGCCCATCCGCCGGAACGGGCATGCAGGGAGGCAGCAACGTTCGCGTCGAGGGGCATCGCGCCCGCCGCGACGATCGCGCCGGTCTCGGCAGCGGTCAGCTTGATGGCGTCCCAGTCGACGAGCGCCATGGATCGATTCGCGGCGAGGCGCGCGTAGCGGTCAGGCGGGGGATGACGGCTGACCAGAAACAGGTGTACGCCCTGCGGCACTTCGTCGATCGCGCACAACAGGACGCTGTGCAGCGGCCCTTCGTCGCAGGCCTCCTGGAAGTTGTCGAAGACCACCGCGGCCGGTGCTTTCAGACGGGTGTACAGCTCGCGAAAGAAGCGCCGTGCGAAGCCGTCAAGGTCGGCCAGGTATTCCGGCGTCAGCGGCGGCAGCGGCGGGCGCCCGCGGGGACGCCCCGGCAGGGCCTGTTCGGCCAGCCCGAGGAAGTGGAAGAACGTTGCCGGGTCGGCGTCGCCAGGGTCCACCTGGTACCAGATGCCCCCTCGCTTGCGACTCTCGAGCCAGCTTGCGACGAGCGTGGTCTTGCCTGCTCCCGGCGGCGCGGCGACCAGTGTCACGGGTGAGCGCTGGTGGTCGTCCAGACGCGCAAACAGGCGTTCGCGGGCGATGGTGTCGAACAGCCGCGGCCGGCTCAGTTTCGCCAGCGTCGGTACGGGCTTGACCACGAGCTCTCCTCCGATTCGAACCGGTGTCCGGCCGGCGGGGTAGGGTTGCGGAATCTGGATCTGAACACGCTGCCGGATGTTGCGCTACCGACCCGATACCGGCGCGGTGGGTTCGACCTCGAGGGCGCGGGCGTACAGGGCGCGGGCCGCTTCATGGTCACCGGCCCGCTCGAGCTGTGCGCCGATCTCCCCGGTGGCGTTGAGGAAGCGCTTGCGCAAGCGCTCCCGCATCGGGGCGGTCCAGGGCTCGTCCACATCGCCAGGCAG
>JAIEQG010000080.1 GCA_019747905.1 Burkholderiales bacterium | reverse complement strand
GGCAGGTCAGCCCCATCGAGTTCGAACGTACTCATGCGGGCTTAGCGTAGTGTCCGGAGAGCTGGGGGAATTCCATGTTGCGCATTGCAGCATGCGCCTCGGTTGCCATGGCCTCCGGCCGGACGTAGCATCGAACAACAACAAGAAGTCGTGGAATCAATGCGTGACTCACGAATCCATGGAGGAGCTCACCATGTGCTTCGAGTTCGAATGGTTGTACTGGGCGCAGCTCGCACAGGAGCGGGAGCGCGAGGAAAACGAGAAAGCCAGGCAGACGCGTGAGACGGTTCCACAACCGGCGCCGACGCGCGAACAGCAGGAACGACCGGTTCCCGCACACGCCTGAAACTCAATCCGACCGCCGCGCGAGAAGCCCCGCCCTGGCGGGGCTTCTCGTTGGTAGGCCCCGTCGGTTGGTTCTTGTGATCCACATACCCGGCGCGAGGCATGCCTCGCATCGCAGAACGAGGTAGCCCCATGAAGTCGCGGCTTCGTCAGCACAATCTAATGGCCGTTTGGGTCCTGGCGGCAGGGCTCGTTGGCGCGCACAGTGCCCATGGGCAACGCTACGCGGTCGCCGACATCGTGTACGTCCCCGTTCCCGTCTACGGCTACGTGTATCCCACGCCGCTCGCCTCGCATTGCTATCCCTACTGCGCGGTGGCCATCCGCAATCGCGCCCTGGAACGACGCCAACAACGCATGGAGGCCCTGCGAGCCGAAGTACCCGCCAGCACCGAGGCGTTCGGGCGGATCAGCGCAACCAGGCCGGCCATGCCCAGGGGGTCCGACGAGGAGCTCCTGCCCGCTTACCGCTCGACCGGCAAGGTGCGCCCCGAATACGACGGCAGCGGCAAGTACACCGGCCCCTATGCCGAACTCGAGGTGAGTACCGTCCCCCCCGCCGAAGTGAATCCAGCGCCACCATCCGCAGCGGAAGTTGCACCGCCGCCCGCCAAGCGCCGCGCTCAGCCGATGCTGCCCTGCCCCAAGGGCGCGCGGGAGTGCTGAAGGCGCGCTGCGCCCCTGGTCGGAAGTGAAGCTCATCACCTGGAACATCCAGTGGTGCCGCGGCACCGACGCTCGGGTCGAACCTGAACGCATCGCCCGGAATGCACTAGCGCTGGCCGACTTCGACGTGCTGTGCCTGCAGGAGGTCGCCATCGGCTTCACGGGCCTGGGCGGCAGCAGCGGTGAAGATCAGATGGCCTTGCTGTCCGCGGCGCTACCGGGTTGGCAAGGCCATTTCGCGCCGGCCACCGATCTTGACGACGGTCGTGGCGGACGCCGGCAATTCGGCAACGCGATCTTTACCCGGATGCCGGTGCTGCAGGTGTACCGGCATGCGCTGCCCTGGCCGGCGGACCCGGCCGTGCCGAGCATGGCGCGAGTTGCTCTCGAACTGGTCGTGCAGGCGCCATTCGGGCCGGTGCGCGTGGTCTCGACCCATCTCGAGTACTACTCGCAGACGATCCGGATGGCGCAGATCGAAGGCCTGCGCCGCCTGCACCAGGAAGCTTGCGGCCACGCGCGGGCGCCGCGACCTTCCGGCGAGCCGGGCGAGCCGTTCGACGCGGTGCCGCGCCCCCGTTCCGCCCTCGTCTGCGGCGACTTCAATTGCACGCCCGACGGTCCCGAGCACGCACGCATGACGGCACCCTTCGGCGGCGATCCGCCGTCGTTCGTGGACGCATGGGAAGCCCTGAATCCGGATGCGCCATCCCCGCCCACGGTCGGCGTACACCTCGACAACCTGCCGCGAGCGACCTTCGATTTCGTGTTCGCGACCGACGACCTGGTCCCGCGATTGCGCAGCATCGAGATCGACACTGACGTCCAGGCGTCGGATCACCAGCCGATCCTGCTTGAACTGACCGACTAGCGGCGTGAGCCACCCGGCGAGGCGCCCCGGCCGCAGGCTGGGGATCGACGGCCAGGCGAATCGGCGCTGGATGCGAACCAGGTAGAGCTTGCGCCAGGATGTTGGTGCGGAGGCTGAAACCGCCGGTCAGGCAGCGAGCAGGATCTCCCGCAGCACTCCGCGCGCTTCCAGTTCCACCTCCACGCCCGTGATCGGCGGCCGCCCGAAGTGCCACCGTACGCCGCGGCGCGCCGGCTCCTCGATCGCAGGCATCAGCACCTCGGACAGGACGGCCTCCGACGTCTGCGCGAGGTATACCTCCACCTGCGACGCGTCGCGGAACGTGAGGCCCAGTTCGCGCAGGCGATTCGTGACGGCGCGGATGACGAAGGTCATCTTCTCGCGCATGCCGGCCGCGGACGTGTCGCCAGCCGCCACGGGACCGCCCGGTCCGATCTCCGTGATGCCGGACATCACGAACGTGGTGATCGGTGCGCCGGAGCGCACGGCGTAGGAGAACCCGTGCAATGACGGCACTTCCGGCGGCTCCACCGCCGGCGCCACGTTGGTGCGCGATACCGGATTGCGTCCGTCCACCAGCAACCCCCATTCAATGAGACGTTGCACATACGGTTGGTTGAAGGCGCGAAACTCTTCCATCGACAGCTGTCGCGGCAGGCGGAGCTCCATGCCGCACAGCGCACGCATCGGTCGGCCCAGCACCCCGAGGTGGCGTTCGATCAGCGCATAGCCTTGCTCCAGCGGCAACCAGGGCCGGAGCACGGCATGCACGATCTCGAAGCCTTCGCGGGCCACGGCACCACCGGCGAACACCTGGCTGCCCGGCAGGAACCGGAACCCGCCCTCGGGCTGTTCGATCAGCGGCGCGCTTTGCGCCCGAGCCGAGGGCACGGCCGCCATTGCGGCGCCGGCGAGTGCCGCCTGCAACAGCCTGCGTCGCACCTCATCCGGGGCGCGTCGATCATTTGCTCTCATGGATGGCCTCCGCTACCCTCCGCGGCTCACTTTTGCCGCCCCGCATCGTAGCGCACCGTTCGCGTCACGACAGCGCGCGCCGTTCGGACCATGTCCGCCTCCCCCGCATCCCGCCCGTCGCGCGTCCCGGCCGTGCGCATCGACGCCCACGGGCACCGTCACGTCGACCTAAACGCGGTTGCCGGTCTCGCGTTGCCGCTGATGCTGAACAGCGCAGTGCAGCTGATCCTCAACCTGACCGACACCTGGTTCATCGGTCGCATCTCGACCGAGGCCATGGCGGCGATGGGGGCGACGCACTTCCTCGCGATCGTGTTCCTGCTGGCCCTGGGCGGCGTCGGCCTGTGCGTGCAGACGCTCGTCGCCCAGGCTTACGGGGCGCGCTCGAGCCTGCGTGCATCGCGCGGCGTCTGGCTCGGGTTGTGGGCAGCCGCATTGACGACACCCCTGTTCCTCGCGGTCGCCTTCTCGGGGCCGTGGCTGTTCGCTCCCTTCGGCCTGCCGCCCGGCATTGAGGCGAACGCCGTGGACTACTGGATGCCGCGCCTGCTTGGCGGCCCGCTGTCCGTGGCGCTGTGGGCACTCTCCGGCTTCTTCAACGGCATCGGCCGCACACGGGTGACCTTCTTCGTCATGCTCGCGGTGGGTGTGTTGAACGCGGTCCTGAACGAGGTGCTGATCTTCCGGTTCGGCCTGGGCATCGCCGGTTCGGGTTGGGCAACGACGTTGTCGGTGGGTGCCGGGGCCGGCCTCGCCGCGCTCCTGTTCCTGTCGCGGTCGTTGCAGGAGCCCTATCGGACCCGGCTCACCTGGCGCCCCAGCCGCCATGGCTTGCGGCGCGTATTCGCGCTCGGAATTCCGACGGGGCTTTTTCCCGCGGTGGACCTGGTGGCGATCTCGATGTTCCAGCTCATGCAGGTCCGGCTCGGTGCCGTGGAGGGTGCAGCGACGCAGATCGTCATGATGCTCACTTCACTCGCCTACATGCCCGCCATCGGCATAGCCATGGCCGGCACGACCCTGGTCGGTCAGTCCATCGGGGCCGGCGACAAGCCCTGGGCGGCTCGGCTCGGCAACACCTCGATCGCGCTGGTCACGGCCTACATGGGCGCCGTGGGCGTGCTGATCGGCCTCACCGGCCCCTGGCTGGTGCCGTTCTTCATCGATACCGGCGACCCGAATGCAACAGCTGTCATCGAACTGGGGCTCAATCTCGTCTGGATCGGCGGCGCCTATCAGCTGTTCGATGGAATCAACCTGGCCAGTGCGTTCTGCCTGCGCGGTGCCGGCGACGTGAGGGTGCCCACCCGGTACCTGATGGTGCTGGCGTGGGGGGTCTTCGTGCCGTTGGCGCACATGTTTTCGTTCGCGCGGGGTGAGGGATGGGTCGAGTTTCTGCCGCAATTCGGATGGGGTGCCGCAGGCGGGTGGGTGGCGGCGTTGCTGTACATCGTGGCCCTCGGCGTGATGATGGGGCTGCGCTGGCGCTCCGGAGCGTGGCAACATATCAAACTGACGTAGGGCGTCACAGGATGGACCATTTGCGCACTTGGCATTTCGCTTGCGTTGGTGAAGACGGAGACTCGAAACACTGAAGGGAGGTCGAAGATGGAAACCCAAGTCGTCCAACAACCGCGTGCCCCGATGCGTTCACGTCTTGCTCGAGCGATCCACTCCGATCGCGACTACCGCGAAGCAAAAGCACTTCTCGCCCGCACCATGCGCTCCGCGCGGAGCACCGAGGCCGCCTTGCGTGCCGAGGCCCTGCTGCGCGAGATCGTCGACTACGAGATCCGCGTGGATGCCGAGGATGAAGACAGCCTCGATGCCGGCAGCGCCGACATCCAGGAATACGGCGGACCCAAGCGTCGCTGGGTCGATTCCGCCAACGATTGATCCGGTAGCGGCCGCTCTGGCGGCCGGCCTGATCCGCTCCCGAGGAGCGCCCCCTTGAAGGCGCTCCTTTTGTTTTCTGCGGTGGGCGCCCCCATCCCGACCTTCCGCCGCTGGTCGCGGGGGAAAGAGTCGAGCGCGGCGATCGAGTCGATCACCGCACTCTAAGACGGGTAGCGCCGCTCCAGCTCCGCCACCTGCTCCCCCGTCAGCAGGCGCAGCTTCTCGCTCCGCAGCAGCAGGAACAGCTTGGCGGTCTCCTCCAGCTCCTCGGTGGCATAGACGGCCGTCTCGAGGTCGGAGCCGGCCACCACGGGCCCGTGGTTCGCCAGCAGCACGGCATGGTGCTTCCCGGCCACCTCACGCACCGCATTGGCGAGCGTGGGGTCGCCGGGCGGGAAATAGGGCAACAGCACGAGCTTGCCGACCCGCATGACGTAGTAGGCGGTGATGGGCGGAATGGGCTGCGCCGGATCGAGCCCGTCGATCACCGACACCGCCACGGAGTGCGTGGAATGCAGGTGCACCACCGCCCCTGCTCGCGGCCGCTCGGCATACATGGACAGGTGCAGGAAGGCCTCCTTGGAGGGCTTGTCGCCCGCCACGACGTTGCCCTGGAGGTCGAGCTTGGTGATGCGTGCCGGATCGAGGCGACCGAGGCAGGAGTTGGTGGGCGTAACCAGAAAGCCGTCGTCGAGCTTCGCCGAGAAATTGCCCGACGAGCCCGGCGTGAGGCCGCGGTCGTAGAGCGAGCGCCCGAGCTCCACCATCTGATCCCTGAGTTGCGATTCGTTCATCGCGCTCAGCCGTACTTGGCAAATGCCTTCAGGAAGAAATCAGTCGTTCCGAAATTGCCCGACTTGAGCGCCAGTGCCAGTCGCGGCTCGCCCAGGCTCGCGGTCCAGGGCACGCCCGGGTCGATCTCTGCCCCGATCTGCAGCCCTTCCACACCCAGCGCGCTTACCACCGCGCCGGAGGTCTCGCCACCGGCCACGACGATGCGCCGCGCGCCGCGCGTCACGAGGCCCTTGGCGACCTGCGAGAGCGTGGCCTCGACCAACGCACCTGCGTGTTCGCGACCGAGCCTGGATTGCACTGCGCTCACCGCTTCGGGCGCAGCCGTGGAGTAGATCAGGATCGGCTCCTGGCCCAGCTTCGGCGTAGCCCAGGCCAGCGCTTCGGCTGCGGCATCGCGCCCCGCGGCCGCCGCGACGGGGTCGATCTCGAACGCCGCATGGGTCTTCTTCATCTCCGCGACCTGGGCCTGGGTCGCCGTGGAACAACTGCCCGATATCACCACTGCCGGGCCGCCGATCGCGGGCAGGCGCGATTGCTGGCCGCGGGCGAGCAGACCCTGCTTCACGAAGTTGGCGGGCAGCCCCATGGCCATGCCGGAGCCGCCCGTCACGAGCGGCAGGTCGGCGCAGGCCTCTCCGAGTGCGAGCAGATGGTCATCGGTGATTGCATCCAGTATCGCGTGGCGCACACCCTCCTCGCGCAGCCGATCGAAATGCGCGCGAATCGCACCGGCTCCCTGCACGATGGTGGTGTAGGGCACGAGACCGACCTTGTGCTTCGTCTGCCGGGCAAGCACGCGCACGAGCGACGGATCGGTCATGGGTGTCAGCGGATGGTGGCGCATGCCTGATTCGGACAGCAGGACATCGCCCACGAAGAGGTAGCCCTGATACACGGTGCGCTTGTTGGTGGGGAAGGCCGGATTCGCCACCGTGAACGTGGTCCCGAGCGCATCGCACAGCGCGTCCGCGACCGGCCCGATGTTCCCCTGGTCGGTGGAGTCGAAGGTGGAGCAGTACTTGAAGTAGATCTGCCGCGCACCCGCGCGCCGCAGCCAGTCGAGGGCGACAAGCGACATCGACACCGCTTCGGGCGCCGGATTGCTCCGCGATTTGAGCGCCACGATGACGGCATCGGCATCCGGCACCGCCAGATCGGGGCGCGGCACGCCGAGCAACTGCACCGCGCGCATTCCCGCCTTCACCAGCGTATTCGCGAGATCGGTGGCGCCGGTGAAATCGTCGGCGATGCAGCCGAGCAGCACGCTCATCGCACGTCTCCACTCGCATCCGGTCGGTGAATGTTCATCGCGCCTCCTCGTGACCCGCTGTTAGGATTGTCGTTCGTATGGTAACCAATCCCGGAGCGCGATCCGATGACGTCATTTGCAGAAGTCCTGAAGACCCTTCCTTCCGTGGCCACGATCGAGCGGGTCGAGCTGATGGACGCGTCCGGCAGCGTGGTCGCCCAGATCGAGAACAAACCGGGACAAGCGGGATCGCTGGCGGTCTATCACCATCTGTTGCGCGAGCACGGACGCATCGACGCTGCCGCAGCGAATGCGGGGCTGCACCTCTACGCCGAGCACACCGACGACGCGCGCCGCAGTCCCGGCAAACATCCCAACATCGATCGCCTGCTAGCCATCGCGGCAGGCGCCGCCGCCCTGAGCGGGCAGGTGACGCCCAAGGTGTAGTCAGGTCGCCGCTGTGAACCCCTCTGACTTCTGTCCTCTGGCTTCTGACTCCTGCTACGCCTTCCAGTGCGGCGGTATCGTCTTCTCGAGATACGGCAGTGCTTCGAACCGCTGCATCCAGGCCGCGAACTTCGGTCCGATTAGGCCGCGGATATCGACGTCGGGTTTCTTCTTCTCCATGCGCAGCGCCAGCGCGATGTGCGGGTAGAGGACGAAGTCGGCCGCCGTCGGACCGTCGCCCGACAGCCACTCGCCGAGGAAAATGTTCTCCCAGCGAGCCACTTCCTTGCCGAAGCGCGTGCGGGCCGCGGCGATGACGGTCTCGTCCCATTTCTCCTTCGGACTGAACAGGACCTGCTCGAGCAGCGGGTCCATGGCAGCACCGAAGTACTGATCGCCCTCCTGCACCATGCGGCGGATCAGGGCACGGCGCCGGACGTCGCCCGGAAACAGGCGCGGCGCATCCGGGAATCGCTCGTCGAGATACTCGACGATCGCCTGGGATTCGTAGAGCGCGAAGCCGTCGTCCACGATCGCCGGCACCTTGCGTCGCGGGTTGATCGCCATGTACTCGGGCGTGCGCAGATCGCCGGCAGAGAAAGACATCATCTTCTGTTCGTAGGGGACACCCTTGAACTCGAGCGACAGCCACACCCGCCAAGCGTACGGCGAGCCTGATCCATAGTAGAACGTGAGCGCCATGCCGTGCCTCCGTATATCGAGAGCGAGCGAGTGTACACGCCGACCGATGCCTTGCTCCTATACTCGCGGGCATGGATGAGACCGTTCTGAGAGCGTTGGCCAAGTGGCCCAATGTGCCTTCCGTCTACGGCTGGCTGGGGCTCGATCGGCGCGGGCAGTGGCTCATCAAGGGTGAGCGCATCGCGAACCCCCTCGTGAGCGCCTTCATCAACCGCAACTACGAGTCGGACCTGGAGGGACGCTGGTACTTCCAGAACGGCCCCCAGCGCGTGTACGTGCGGTTGGAGTACACACCCTACGTGCACATGGTCGAGCGTCGCGACGGCGATGTGGCGTTGGCGACGCACACGGGTATTCCTGCCACCCAGGTACGCGAAGCGCTGATCGACGAGACCGGGGCGCTGGTGCTGCGCACGGATGTCGGCGTCGGGGTCGTCTGCGACCGTGATCTCGCGGCGCTCGCCGAACTTCTCGTGACCGACGCCGGCGATCCGGCCGACGAATCGAGCCTGGCAGATCTCGCCTCAGGGGCCGCTGGGCGACGCCTGCACCTCATGTACGGCCCGCGCCGGGTGCTGATCTCCCCGGCTGCGAGTCACGAGCTGCCCGCCCGGTTCGCCTTCATGCTCGAACCGCGGCCAGCGCCGGGCGAACCGGATTGCTGACGATCCAGTAGCAGCGGCGACCGGACACGGCTACGCCCCGACCGACGCAACGAAGGTTCGGGGAAACGGAAGAAACAGGACTGCTGCCGACACCCCGTCAGGGGTCGGAGGAGTTCACTGCTGACGCCGCCCGGGAACAAACAAGGCTCCGGTGCGGTTACGGCTTCGGGGCCAAAGGCCCGCGGATCAGGTGCTGGTATCCGTCGCGGATGCAGGGCTGCCCGCAGGCATCTGGGAAGCTCTTAGTTCGGCCTACCCGCTACCGGAAACGGCCAAGCCGCGGGAGCGGACATGGGCTTCGGTGCAGCCGGTGCCGACGAGGCCGCCGGGGCCGCCGCAGGCTTCGCCGCTGCTTTCTTCGCAGCAGGCTTTTTCGCCGCCTTCTTCTTGGCAGCGGGCTTTTTCGCCGCCTTCTTGGCAGCGGGCTTTTTCGCGGCCTTCTTCGCCGCAGGCTTCTTCGCTGCCTTCTTCTTGGCCGCGGGCTTCTTAGCCGCCTTCTTCTTCGCAGCGGGCTTCTTCGCGGCCTTCTTCGCCGCGGGCTTCTTCGCTGCAGCCTTCTTCGCAGCCGGCTTCTTCTTCGCAGCCGGCTTCTTCTTCGCCGCTACCTTCTTCGCAGCAGGCTTCTTCTTCGCCACTTTCTTGGCAGCGGGCTTCTTCTTCGCTACCTTCTTTGCGGCGGGTTTCTTCTTCGCCGCGACCTTCTTTGCGGCGGGCTTCTTCGCCGCTTTCTTAGCGGCGGGCTTCTTGGCAGCGGCTTTCTTCTTCGCCGGCGCCTTCTTGGCCGCGGGGGCCTTCTTCTTCGCTACAGCCATTTCAATACCTCCTTCTGAGAGTTGAACTACGCATTCGCGCGCACTTGATCGCTACTGCTGATCCGGTGCGAACGACTGCAAAAACGCGACTACGCAAGAAGCATGCTCGTTGCATCGCCGCGCCTGTGCAGAGGGGAGAACGATCGCGTCGCGGAACGTGACGGATCGCGCAATCGGAAGACAAAAGAGCGATCCGGCGTGCGCGCCAGACGCAGCACCGGATCGAGGGGGAGAGAGGCTGAAGCCCGGTGCGCGAGTCCGCGAACACCGGCCTTGGTTGCTGCCGAGAAAGAGAGTCGTGCGTCACTGATCAACGCCGCTCACCCCCTCGTTCGGGGACCACGGATGCGGTCAATCCCAACTCAATGCACCTCCGGTTTGATAGTCGATCACCCGGGTCTCGAAGAAGTTCTTTTCCTTCTTGAGATCGATCATTTCCGCCATCCACGGGAAGGGATTCGACGCGCCCGGAAAGAGGGGGTCGAGGCCGATCTGCTGGCACCGGCGGTTCGCGACGAACCGCAGGTATTCCTTGAACATGGGGGCGTTCAAACCCAGCACGCCGCGCGGCATGGTGTCCTCGGCGTAGCGGTACTCGAGCTCCACGCCGGTCTGGATCAGGGCCCGGATTTCCTCGCGAAACTCGGGGGTCCAGAGGTGCGGATTCTCGAGCTTGATGGTGTTCACGAGGTCGACGCCGAAGCTGCAATGCATCGACTCGTCGCGCAGGATGTACTGGTATTGCTCGGCCGCGCCGGTCATCTTGTTCTGCCGCCCAAGCGCCAGAATCTGTACAAAACCGACGTAAAAGAACAGTCCCTCCATGATGCAGGAGAACACGATCAGGCTCTTCAGGAGCTTCCGATCGTTCTCCGGCGTGCCGGTTTCGAACTGCGGATCGGTCAGCGTTTCGATGAACGGGATCAGGAACTGGTCCTTGTCGCGGATGCTCGCGACCTCGTGGTAGGCGTTGAAGATCTCGCCCTCGTCCAGTCCCAGGCTCTCGACGATGTACTGGTAGGCGTGGGTGTGGATCGCCTCCTCGAAGGCCTGGCGCAGCAGGTACTGGCGGCATTCGGGGGCCGTGATGTGGCGGTAGGTGCCGAGCACGATATTGTTCGCGGCCAGGCTGTCGGCGGTCACGAAGAAACCCAGGTTGCGCTTGACCAGGAGCCGCTCGTCGTCGGTCAGGCCGTGCGGATCCTTCCACGTGGCGATGTCCCGGCTCATGTTCACTTCCTGGGGCATCCAGTGGTTGGCGCAGCCGGAGAGGTACTTCTCCCAGGCCCATTTGTACTTGAAGGGCACCAGCTGGTTGACGTCGGCAGTGCCGTTGATGACGCGCTTGTCTTCCACGCGGACGCGGCTGAACGGCTCGACGTGCACGGCCGGCGCCGGCGCGGATACCGGCGCAGGATGCGGAGCGGGCGCAGCGCGGCCCGTGTTGGGCACCGCGGGTTGCAGGCCAAGGGTGGGCAGCGGGGGCATCAGGGCATCTTCGAATTGCAGCATCGGGTCGGGCTTCCCTTTGTTGGTGTTGTGGTCTGATCTCGTGACCGGTGGGCCGCCTTATTGGCAGGCCTCGCAGGTCGGATCGTCGATGGCGCAGAACTTCGGCTCGGCGACTTCCGCGGGGGCCGCCGCGATGCCGCCATGGGCCGGCACCGCATTCAGTTCACCACCGCGACCGGTCGACTTTTCCGCCGAGGTGGCCGACAACGTACGCAGGTAGTAGGTCGTCTTGAGCCCACGGGTCCAGGCGAGCTTGTAGGTTTCGTCCAGCTTCTTGCCCGAGGCACCACCCATGTAGATGTTGAGCGACTGGGCCTGGTCGATCCATTTCTGCCGCCGTGCACCGGCCTCCACCAGCCAGGCGGGCTCCATCTCGAACGCGGTTGCGTACAGGGTCCGAAGTTCCGGCGGAATCCGGTCGATCTTGGCGGTGCTGCCGTCGAAGTACTTCAAGTCGGCGATCATGACCTCGTCCCAGAGGTTGAGCTTCTTCAGGTCGCGGGCCAGGTACTCGTTGGTGACCGTGAACTCGCCGGACAGGTTCGACTTGACGTACAGGTTCTGGAAATTGGGCTCGATCGAGGCGGACACGCCGATGATGTTGGCGATGGTCGCGGTGGGGGCGATGGCGAGGCAGTTGGAATTACGCATGCCGTGCCTCTTGATCCGGTCGCGCAGGATGCCCCAGTCCATGGTCTCGGTCGTGTCCACGTCGACGTAGCCGCCGCGCTCCTCGGCGAGTAGCCGCAACGTGTCCTGGGGCAGGATGCCCTTCGACCAGAGCGAGCCGTCGAAGGTCGAATAGCGGCCGCGCTCCTCGGCGAGCTCGGTCGAAGCCCAGTAGGCGTAGTAGGCCACCGCCTCCATGGACTGGTCGGCAAACGCCACCGCCTCGTTCGAGGCATAGGGCACGCGCATCTCGTGCAGGCAGTCCTGGAAACCCATGATGCCCAGGCCCACCGGCCGGTGCTTGAAGTTGGAGTTCCGGGCCTTGTTGACGGCGTAGTAATTGATGTCGATCACGTTGTCGAGCATGCGCATGGCCGTCGACACGGTCAGTCGCAGCTTGTCGAGATCCAGGCGGCCGCCCTTCATGTGGGCGACCAGGTTGACCGACCCCAGGTTGCAGACGGCGATTTCGCTGTCCGACGTATTCAGGGTGATCTCGGTGCACAGGTTGGAGCTGTGGACCACGCCCACGTGCTGCTGGGGCGAGCGGATGTTGCAGGGGTCCTTGAAGGTGATCCAGGGATGCCCGGTCTCGAACAGCATCGAGAGCATCTTGCGCCAGAGCTGCGTGGCCGAGACCTTCTTGTGCAGCTTGAGGGTCCCGTCGGCGGCACGCTGCTCGTAGCGCAGATAGGCCTCCTCGAAGGCCTTGCCGTACTTGTCGTGCAGGTCGGGGGTGTCGGCCGGCGAGAACAGTGTCCATTCGCCGTTCTCCATCACCCGTTTCATGAACAGATCCGGCACCCAGTTGGCCGTGTTCATGTCGTGGGTACGGCGGCGGTCGTCGCCGGTGTTCTTGCGCAACTCGAGGAACTCCTCGATGTCGAGGTGCCAGGTCTCCAGGTAGGAGCAGACCGCGCCCTTGCGCTTGCCGCCCTGGTTCACCGCCACGGCGGTGTCGTTGACCACTTTCAGGAACGGCACGACACCCTGCGACTTGCCGTTGGTACCCTTGATGTGGCTGCCCAGGGCCCGGACCGGCGTCCAGTCGTTGCCGAGGCCACCGGCGAACTTCGACAGCAGCGCGTTCTCCTTGATGGCGTCGTAGATGCCCTCGAGGTCGTCCGATACCGTGGTGAGGTAGCAGCTGGAGAGCTGGGACCGCCGCGTACCCGAGTTGAACAGGGTCGGGGTCGAGCTCATGAAGTCGAAGCTGGAGAGCACGTTGTAGAACTCGATGGCGCGGGCTTCCCGCTCCACTTCGTTCAGGGCAAGCCCCATGGCCACACGCATGAAGAACGCCTGGGGCAGCTCGATGCGATGACCGCGCACGTGCAGGAAATAGCGGTCGTACAGGGTCTGCAGGCCGAGGTAGCCGAACTTGAGGTCGCGCGAAGCGTCCAGCGCACGGCCGAGCGAGTCCAGGTCGAAACGGCCCAGGCGCTCATCCAAAAGCTCGGCCTCGATGCCGCGCTTGATGAACTTGGGGAAGTACTCGGCATAGCGGGTGTTCATCTCGCCCTGGGTGACGTCCTCGCCCAGCACCTCGTGGCGGACGCTGTTCAGCAACAACCGGGCAGTGACGTAGCTGTAGGCCGGGTCCTTCTCGATCAGCGCGCGGGCGGCGAGGACGGAACCCTTGCGCACCTCGTCCATGGGCACGCCTTCGTACAGATCCTTAAGGACGCTCTGGAGGATGAGCGACGGCTCCACCGCCGAGCCCAGCCCTTCGCACGCGTCCTTCATCAACCCGGTGAGACGCGCGATGTCGAGCGGCCGCTTGGTGCCGTTTTCGGTCACATTGACCACGGCCGGTTCGACGATCGTCGGCGCCTGTGCCTCCTTCGCCCGCGCCCGCTCGCGCGTCCGCTCCTCGCGATAGAGCACGTAGGCACGCGCCACGTCGTGCTCGCCCGAGCGCATCAGCGAGAGCTCCACCTGGTCCTGGATGTCCTCGATGTGCAGCGTGCCACCGGCCGGCAGGCGGCGCATCAGCGCACCCACCACCTGCTCGGTCAGGCCGGCGACGATCTCGCGCACCCGCGCCGACGCCGCGCCCTGCCCGCCATTCACCGCGATGAACGCCTTGGTCATCGCCACACTGATCTTGCCGGGCTCGAAGCCCACCACCGATCCGTTGCGCCGGATCACCTTGAATTCCGCGAAGCGCGGATCGCGCGCGGCCGCCTGCTCGTGCAGTGCGAACGCCGAAGACGCGATACCTGCCGCGGGACCGGTCAACGCTTCATTCCCCTGCGTGGAGGTCACCACTTGCATTCTTGTTCCTTCCCTGTGCCGTTCTGATCGGTGCCGTCGCCGGTTCGTGAATGCGCGAATTCCTCGCGAAACGGGCACCACATGTTGTGCGTTCTTTGTCGGCTCACCACCAACTGTGGAAGCGCGACACAATATCTTGTGTTCCATGACGCTACTGAGAACAAATTCTAGTAGCAGATGAGTTGGTGTCAAGAAGTTTATGTTCCGAAACGAAATGTCGTTGCGAAACGACATGCATTGCACGCACGAAAACCGCGCGCGCATGCATCGATGCTTCAGTCGCCTCCGATCCGCCACCGAGATCTACCGACCTCACGTCGGCTCCCAGCGCCGATTCGCCCGACCGTCGATCCACAACTGAAGTTGGGGCTCCTCGCCGGGTGGCTCGCGTCGCTATCGAGCGAGGCAATCGCGCGCGGCGCGCACCGTGGCGAGATGGATGTCGACCGTGACGTCGATGTCGTGGCCGTAGCCGCCGGCCATCGCCACCGCCACCGGCACACCGGCGTCGCGCAGCAGGCCGAACACCATCCGGTCGCGCGACTCGAGGCCGCGCGCCGTCAGCGCAAGGCGACCCAGGCGATCGCCCTCGTGCGGATCGGCGCCCGATAGATAGACGGCGAGATCGGGCTGGCTGGCCGACAGCGCGCGGCACAGCGCGGGTTCGAGCGCCGCGAGGTAGCCCGCGTCGCCGGTGCCGTCGGGCAGTTCCACGTCGAGGTCGCTCGCTTCCTTGTGGAAGGGAAAGTTCCTGGCGCCATGGATCGAGAAGGTGAACACGGACGGGTCGCCGGCCAGGATCGATGCCGTGCCGTTGCCCTGATGCACGTCGCAATCGACCACGAGCGCCCGGCGAACGCGTCCTTCGGCCTGCATCGCGAGCGCCGCGATGGCGGCGTCGTTGAACACGCAGTAGCCCTCGCCGCGGTCACGGAACGCGTGATGGGTCCCGCCGGCCAGGTTCACTGCGACCCCGCGCTCGAGGGCCGCGCGGCAGGCTTCGATGGTGGCGCCGCTCGACCGGCGCGAGCGTTCGACCATTTCCGGGGACCAGGGGAAGCCGATGCGACGGATCTCGGCCGCGGTGAGTTCGCCTGCCTGCACCCGCCGCAGGTAGTCGCGATCATGGGCCCGCAGGATTTCCTCGTCCGTGGCCGCATGGGGAACGGTCAGCGGATCGGGACCGTTCAGCCCTTCGGCCAGCACCCGCTCGCGCAACTTGCCGTACTTGGCCATCGGGAAGCGATGGCCTGGCGGAAGCGGCAGGACGTAGTGGTCGGTGTAGAAGATCCTCAAGCCGGTGGCTCGAACATCACCTCGAGGCGATGGACGCGCGGTAGCGCGTCCAGTCGAAATGCGGGCCGGGATCGGTCTTGCGCCCCGGCGCAATGTCGGAGTGCCCCTGGATATCCACGATCGGATAGTGCGCCTGCAGCGCCCGAGTGAGCGGGGCGAGCACGGCGTACTGCGGGTCGGTGAAGGGCACGGCGTCGCTACCCTCCAACTCGACGCCAACGGAAAAGTCGTTGCAGCGGCTGCGTCCCCGCCAGGTCGATTCGCCGGCGTGCCAGGCGCGCTCAGCACAGCCCACGAACTGGATCAGCTCGCCATCGCGCCTCACCAGGAAATGCGACGACACCCGCAGCCCGCGGATGCGCTCGTAATAAGGATGGGCGGAATGGTCGAGGCGGCCCAGGAACAGGTCGATGATGCCCGGCCCGCCGAATTCCTCGGGCGGCAGGCTGATGTTGTGGATCACGAGCAGCTCGACAGCCATACCGTCCGGGCGGGCATCGAAGTGCGGAGACGGCAGGCGGCGGGCGCCGGAAATCCAACCTTCTATATTGAACGTGCCGAAGGATGTCACGCGCAACGCTGTTCGCACGCCCCCACCCCAACCCTCCCCCGGCAAAGCCGGGGGAGGGAGCCGTACACCCCTTCCCCCGACTTAGTCGGGGGAAGGTTGGGATGGGGGCTGCCGCGCACCACCTCGGCCACTATTCGATGCCCAGCCGCTCCATCCGATAACGGATCGACCGGAACGTGATGCCCAGCAGCTTGGCCGCCGCCGTCCGGTTGTAGCGGGTCTTCTCCAGCGCCTCGAGAATGGCTTCCTTCTCGACGCCATCCAGATAGTCCTGCAGCGGCCACTTGCCGTTGCTGCCGGCAGGCGGCGCATCGCGTTCCACGATCTCCGGCGGGGTGAGCTGCAGATCCTCTTCGGTGATCTTGCCGTTGGTGCACAGGGCCAGCGCCCGCTCGAGGATGTTCTCGAGCTCGCGCACGTTGCCGGGAAAGTCGTACTGCTGCAGCGCCTTCATGGCACCCGCCTCGATCTCGGGCCGGGTTCCGGGCGCACTGCGGACGAGCCGGTCGAGGATCGCGTTGGCGAACACCGGAACGTCCTCGCGCCGGTCACGCAACGCGGGCATGCGCAGCTCGATCACGTTCAGCCGGTAATAGAGATCGTGCCGGAACTTGCCGCCTTCCACGCATTCGCCCAGGTTCTGGTGGGTGGCGCTGATGATGCGCACGTCCACCGGCTCTTCCTGGGTGGAGCCGACCTTGCGTACCTTCTTTTCCTGGATCACGCGGAGCAGCTTCACCTGCATGGGGAGCGGCAGGTCGGCCACTTCGTCGAGGAACAGCGTGCCGCCGTGGGCGGCCTGGAAGAATCCGTCGCGGTCCGACTCGGCACCGGTGAACGCTCCCTTGCGGTAGCCGAAGAACTCGCTCTCCATCAGGTTCTCGGGGATGGCGCCGCAATTGACCGGCATGAACGGCTTGTCGCGCCGGACGCTCTTCTGATGGATCAGACGGGCAGCCAGTTCCTTGCCGCTGCCCGATTCGCCAGTCACGTGCACCGGCGCCTCGCTCCGGGCCACCTTGTCGATCATGTCGCGGACGTGCTGCATGATCGGCGAGCTGCCGATCAGCGTCTGCTCGCTCGAGGTCTTGGGCTGGCCTCCCTGCGGCAACGACAGCGCCGACTTGACCAGGGTACGCAGCTGCTCGAGGGAGACGGGCTTGGCGAGATAGTCGAAGGCCCCGGCCTTGAGCGCCGCCACGGCGTTTTCCGTGTTGCCGTGCGCGGTGATGACGGCGACCGGCAGGTCGCGGACGTGCTGCGAGGCGAATTCGACCACCTGGAGGCCTTCGCCATCCGGCAACCGCATGTCGGTGAGGCACAGGTCGAACTGACCGGTCTTCACCTTCTCGATCGCCTGCGCGACGGTCATGGCGCGCTCCACCTCGAGCCCCATGCGCAACAGCGTCAATTCGATCAGCTCGAGGATGTCCTCCTCGTCGTCGACGATCAGTACGTTGCGGGTGACGGTACCGGTCGGGCCCTGTTCCTTGCGCTTCAAGATCTACCTCCTCACGCGGCGTGCCGCCATGGGCTCACGCGCTCCTGATGATCATCGTGAACTGAGCCCCGGCACTGCGCTCGACATAGGACAACGTGGCGCCGTTGGCCTCGCACACCTCGCGCGCGATGTAGAGTCCGAGCCCCGTACCGGACGAAGCCGTCGTGAAGAACGGTTCGAACAGGTGCGCTCGGAGCGCTTCGGCGATTCCCGGGCCATCGTCGATAACGCTCAATTCTATCGTATTGACCGGCGTTCCCGGGCCTACCGTGATGCGGACGCTGCCCGGCTTGCGCTGGCAGTACCGCAAGGCGTTGCGGCACAGGTTCCACATGATCTGGTTGAGGTGGCTGCGGTCGAACATGACGGCCGGCTCTGTGGCGAATTCCAGGGCGATGATGTCGCCGGACACCTTCTCGATCTGGCAGAACTGGCTGGTGAAGTTGCGCAGGAAGTCGCCCAGGGAGAAGGTCTCGCGCACCGCTCGATCGCGGCGGTTCAGCTTGAGCACGTCCTGCACCATGCGGTCGAGGCGCTGGACGTTGTCGTGGATGATCTCGAGCAGCCGCCCGGACGAATCCGGGATCTCGCCCTCCTCCTGCAGCAGCTCGGTGGCGTGGTTGATCGCCGAGAGCGGATTGCGGATTTCGTGGGCGATGTTGGCGGTCAGGCGCCCGAGCGAGGCCAGTTTCATCTGTTGCGCCTGGGACTGGATGCGCGTCAGATCCTCGATGAAGATGACGACACCGCGCTGGTGCTCCTTGCCCACCGGCACGAAGCGCGCCGCGGTCAGCTTCTGCGACAGGATGGTGCGCATGGGGTCGAACCCCGCATCGGGGTTCTCCTGCCAGCGGGCGAGGCGCGCAGCCACGCCGGGGTTGTAGTCCTTGAGCGCCACCTCCCGCTCCTTGGGCAGGGGCCCCAGCAGTTCCTCGGCTCGGGCGTTCAGCTGCTTCACCGTCCCCTGGCCATCGACCACGATGACGCCGTCCTGCATATCCTGCATCACCAGCTGGCTCACCTGGGCCATGCTCGCCACGTCCACCTCGCGCTGGGCGGCCAGCTGCTCGCTCGCCACGACCCGCTTGGCGAGCGCATGGGCGAGCCACGCGGTGGCGAAATAGCCGATCGAGAGCAGGCCGGCCTGCAGGTACATCGCGTAGCTGCCGTAGAAGAACAGCACCTCGTAGGTGTGTTCCAGCAGGACGGCCACCGCTGCCAGCGAGGCATAGAACAGCGTGAGCCGCCCGCGGCTGATGATGCCGGCGGCGGCCAGGTTCGCGAGCAGCAGCAGGCCCAGCCCGCTCGAGATGCCCCCGCTCGCGTGCAACAGCAACACCACGAACACGATGTCCGCGCAGACCTGCATGGCGATCTGCAGCTGGAACCCGGGCCGATGCGCGCTGATCGTGATGAACGAGGCTGCCGCGAACAGCGCGTAGGCCACGCTCACCGACAGGAACAGCGGCTTGTTCCACGACCCGAACAGCAGGTTCTGCCCGACCACGATGGTGGACGCGAGCAGCAGGCCCGCCACGGCCAGCCGGTAGGTATTGAAGTAGAACAGCGAGCGCCAGTAGGTGCTCGGGTAGTCCATCTCCCGGCCGAGCGGCAGGGACAGGGTCGGGACGGCGGCGGCCTCGCTCATGCGCGCCGGCGCACCGCTCTACTTGTCGCGCCGCGAGACGCCGAGCTTGCGGTGCTCGTCACTGCAGTAGTGGGAACCCTGCGACAGGAAGCTCTCGCTCTTGGGCAGATGCACGCCGCATTGCGCACACTGCACCATGTCCTCGCTGCCCGGCTGAGCAGCCTTTTCGGGACGCGCCGCCTCGTCCTGGCGGGCGATCGCGCGCTTGTAGTTCTTGAGCAGGACGTAGACGATCGCTACGACCGCCACGAGGAGCAGAAGCTTGGCCAAAGTCGGGTGGTGCTCCCAAGTGAGGAGTCGCGAGCCGAGGCGACCCGCAACTCCGATTGGTCGGCCTTGTACCACAGCGCGTCGGCGGGCGCCAATCGCGCGCGCCCACGACTCCGGATTGTGTCCCGCACGACCGTGATCGGCGGGAAGACCAACGAATTGGTCGGGGTGAGAGGATTCGAACCTCCGACTCCTGCGTCCCGAACGCAGTACTCTACCAGGCTGAGCTACACCCCGAAGCGTCGATGGCGACGTGCTGCCATCGTGCGACCCGATCCTACCAGCAGCGATCCGCTAGAAGTCCCGGCTCACCGAGAAAGCCGCCAAGTCTAGCAGACTCTCCCGGTACTGCGAATGCGGCAACGCGTTCAGCGCCGCACGCGCAAGCTGCGCTTCGCGTTCGGCCACCGACCGTGCGTAATCAAGTGCGTGGGTCGCCTCGACGGCACGCACGACCGGGTCGAAATCGGCGATCCCGCCTTGCTCGATCGCGTGCCGCACCACCGCCGCCTGGTCCGGCGTGCCGGCCCGCATGGCGTGGATCAGTGGTAGCGTGGGTTTGCCCTCGGCGAGGTCGTCGCCCAGGTTCTTGCCGGTCGCAGCCCGATCGCCGGAGTAGTCGAGGACATCGTCGATCAACTGGAAGGCGGTTCCGAGGTGCATGCCGTAGCTCGCCATCGCATTCTCGATCTCGGCGCCCACCCCGGCCAGCACGGGGCCGAGCCGCCCCGCTGCCTCGAACAGCTTCGCGGTCTTGTAGCGGATGACGTGAAGGTAGGCCTCTTCCGTGATGTCCGCATCGTGCACGTTCATCAGCTGCAGCACTTCGCCCTCGGCGATCACATTGGTCGCTTCGGACAGCACCTCCATCACGCGCATGTTGCGAACCTCGACCATCATCTGGAACGCTCGCGAGTACAGGAAGTCGCCCACGAGCACCGAGGCCGGGTTGCCGAAAGAGGCATTGGCCGTCGCGCGGCCCCGGCGCATCTCCGAGCCGTCGACCACGTCGTCGTGCAGCAAGGTGGCGGTATGGATGAACTCCACCACGGCGGCGAGTTCGTGCACGTGGGCCCCGCGCAGCCCGCAGGCACCCGCGCCTAGAATCACCAGCACGGGGCGCAGGCGCTTGCCACCGCTGCCGATGATGTACTCGCTCACCTGCCGGACCAGCACCACCTCCGAATGGAGGCGGCGGCGGATGACGGCGTCCACGGCCTGCATGTCGTCCGCCACGAACCGGCGGAGATCGTCTAGGGACAAGGAAGAGGCCCGGGTCAGAAAGACGACCATGGTAGGAACCGGCCAAAACCACTGTCAAGGCGGCCCGGAGAGCGGCGGGGCCCATCCCGGCGGGAGGTTTCCCAGTTTGACTAAGGTCCCCGGTTTTCGTACTATCCCCGGCTTTTCGCGAAGTCGCGCCCTCCAGCAGTCCGGGCACGCATTTACCGGAGTCATTCCATGTACGCGGTCATCAAAACCGGCGGCAAGCAGTACCGGGTCAGCGCCGGGGAGAAGGTTAGGGTCGAGACCCTCGATGCCGAAGTCGGCTCGGAAGTGGTGCTCGATCAGGTGCTGATGGTCGCCGACGGCGACAAGGTCACCCTGGGCAAGCCTCTCCTCGCCGGCGCTGCCGTCAAGGCCACCGTGGTCGCCCACGGGCGCGGCGACAAGGTCCGGATCTTCAAGCATCGCCGTCGCAAGCACTACCAGAAGCACGCAGGCCATCGCCAGAACTACACCGAGATCCAGATCTCGGGCATCTCGGCCGGTTAAGGAGAAGCATCCATGGCACACAAGAAAGCAGGCGGCAGCTCACGCAACGGCCGCGATTCCGAGTCGAAACGCCTCGGGGTGAAGCGCTACGGCGGGCAACTCGTCTCGGCCGGCAGCATCCTGGTCCGGCAACGCGGCACTCAAGTGCACGCGGGCGACAACGTCGGCATCGGCAAGGACCACACGCTGTTCGCCAAGGTCGACGGTCACGTGCAATTCGGCGTCAAGGGCCCGACCAAGCGCAAGACGGTCAACATCATCCCCGCCGCTGCCTGACGCGCGCCGCACCGGCACCACCGGAAAAGCCCTATCGTTCGCGGTAGGGCTTTTTAGTTTCCGGCCGCCGGTCCATCGCAACCGCGTGCATCGCACTGAACCATGAAATTCGTCGACGAAGTCACCATCGAAGTCCACGCCGGCAAGGGCGGGGACGGCGTCGCCTCGTTCCGGCGCGAGAAGTTCGTCCCGCGCGGCGGGCCGGACGGCGGTGACGGCGGCCGCGGCGGCAGCGTGTTTGCCGTAGCGGACCGCAATATCAACACGCTGATCGAGTACCGCTACGCCCGCATGCACCGGGCGCGAAACGGCGAAAACGGGCGTGGTTCGGACTGCTACGGCGCCGGCGCGGACGACATCGAACTGCGCGTGCCCGTCGGCACGGTGGTGACCGACCTCGACACCGAAGTCCGGGTGGCGGATCTCGCCCACGACGGCGACCGGGCCTTGCTCGCCAAGGGCGGCGAGGGCGGGCTCGGCAATCTGCATTTCAAGTCGAGCACCAACCGCGCCCCGCGGCAATGCACGCCCGGCCAGCCGGGCGAAAGCCGCCGGTTGCAGCTCGAGCTGAAGGTGCTCGCCGACGTCGGGCTGCTGGGCCTGCCCAACGCCGGCAAGTCCACGTTCATCCGCGCGGTGTCCGCCGCGCGGCCCAAGGTGGCGGACTATCCGTTCACGACGCTGTATCCGAATCTCGGCGTGGTCCGCGTCGACGCGAACCGCAGCTTCGTGATCGCCGACATCCCGGGCCTGATCGAAGGTGCCGCCGAAGGTGCCGGCCTCGGCCATCAGTTTCTGAGGCACCTGGCCCGCACCCGGGTACTGCTCCACATCGTCGACATCGCACCGGTGGATCCGGACGCGGACCCCGTCCGCGATGCCCGCAGCATCGTCGAGGAACTGCGCAAGTACGACGAGACGCTCTACCTGAAGCCGCGCTGGCTGGTGCTCAACAAGATCGACGCCCTCGACCCCGCGGAGCGCCAGCAGCGCATCCAGGCGTTCATACAGGGTTACCTCGCCGGCCATTCGACGCCGGTCTTCGCGATTTCCGCACTGACGGGTGAGGGTTGCCGCGAGCTCACCTTCAAGGTGATGGACTACCTCGAAAGCGTGCGCGAGTCCGCTCCCGAGCCGGTCGCCGCGGACCATGACTGAGCGCTCTGTCGCTGCCTCGGCGCGGCGCATCGTCGTGAAGGTCGGGTCGAGCCTGGTCACCAATGGCGGTCAGGGCCTGGACCAGCAGGCGCTCGCCATGTGGACCACGCAGATCGCCGCACTGGCGCGAACGGGCAAGCAGGTGATCCTCGTCTCGAGCGGTGCCGTCGCGGAGGGAATGCAACGCCTCGGCTGGAAGCGCCGCCCGAAGGCACTCCACGAACTGCAAGCAGCAGCGGCCGTCGGACAGATGGGTCTCGTCCAGGCCTACGAAACCTGTTTCCGCAGTCACGACATGCGCACCGCGCAGGTGCTCCTTACGCACGACGACCTGGCCGACCGGAAGCGCTATCTCAATGCGCGTTCGACGCTGCGCACGCTCCTCGATTTGGGCATTGTTCCCGTCATCAACGAGAACGACACCGTGGCCACCGACGAAATCCGCTTCGGTGACAACGACACCCTCGGCGCGCTGGTGACGAACCTGGTGGAAGCCGACGTCCTCGTCATCCTCACGGATCAGCCGGGGCTGTTCACGGCCGACCCGCGCAAGCAGCCCGACGCGACCCTGGTCGCGAGCGCTCGCGCCGGCGACCCAACCCTGGAGGCGATGGCCGGCGGCGCCGGCAGCCAGATCGGCTCGGGCGGCATGCTCACCAAGATCCTCGCCGCCAAGCGTGCTGCGCGCAGCGGTGCCCACACGATCATCGCCTCGGGCCGCGAACCCGACGTGCTGGTGCGGCTCGCGTCGGGGGAAACCATCGGCACCCAGCTGGTCGCGGAACCCATGAGCCTGGCCGCCCGCAAGCAGTGGCTCGCCGATCACCTGCAGGTGCGCGGCCGCCTGCACCTCGATGCCGGTGCCACCAAGGCGCTCGTCACCGACGGCAAGAGCCTGCTGCCCATCGGCGTGCACGCGCTCGACGGCGAATTCGACCGCGGCGAAGTGGTCGCGTGCCTGGACCCGGCCGGTCGCGAGGTGGCTCGCGGCCTGGCGAACTACAGCGCGGCGGAAACGCGTCGCATCCTGCGTGCGCCCACGGCCGAGATCGAAGCCCGGCTGGGATACATCGACGACCCCGAACTTATCCACCGGGACAATTTGGTCTTGCTTTAGCAGGACCACATTGCGGTGGACACTAACCTTCAGGTTAGTGGGAACCACAATCTCGTTCTGCTCTAGCAGAACGAGATTGCGGTGGAGGCTAACGTCGGCTCGCCGACGTTAAGGCGCGCCAGCGCCGGCCGAAACCACAATTTGGTTCTGCTCTGGCAGAACGAGATTGTGGTGGAACCTAGTCGGTTCTGCGGTCGCGCAAGGCCCGCTGCTGCCGCATGCGCGCGAAGATCGCATCGGCATCCTTCAGCGGTTCACCGCCCAGGCCGCAGAAATAGTCCTTGGCGAGCGTGTAGCGGATGGCGTTGTAACCCCGCTCCTCCACTGCCTGCCACTCGGCCTGGCTCGGCGCGGCCCACGTGCCGTCGGAACGCCCCAGGGCGAAGTACTTCCACTCCGCCGGATCGCACCGGATGCCTTCGTAGGACACGTTGCGAGCACCCTGGGCAGACGTGACCACCAGCGTGTACCGCACGATCGCATCGGGCGTGACCACCAGCGCCTTGCGATCGAGTTCGACCGTGTTGTCGGAGAGATTGCGCAGCGTGATCTTGCGCAGGTCTTCGGGCAAGGGCGCGGGGGGGAAGTCGAGACTGGCTTCGGGCAGGCGCTCGCGCGGCTGGAAAATCGACGCGCGCGTGCTCGGTAACGCCGTGTCCGGAATGTCGGCGTTGCCGCGACCGCGAGCGGGCTCGGCCGGCTGGGGCGTCACTCCGGCGCACGCCGCAACGAGCACGAGGGGTAACGCGGCAACAAGCGGTCCGTGTCTCATTGCATTGGGATGGTCGTTATCGCGATGAGCCAGTGGCCGGTGGAGCCGAGGCGCACGGGCCCTCTCGCATCAAACCCGTGCCATGGGTGGCGCCGGGCCGCCCCAAGCCACTGACGCGCCCTCGGGGGGCAGCGAACGAAGAAAGCGTGGGGGGCAGTTTCATCCTAGGGCTTGAGGTCGCCGAGGAGCGACTGGCGTGTCTCGGCATCCACCGGGTCCAGCGCCGCAACGTAGTTCGGATGATCCACCCCGATCGTCACTGCAGCGCCGCCTGCCAGCGCCTGCTTCATCGCGGGCGTCAGGTCGAACCGCAGGAAATGCACCGCCGAAGTCTTCTGCTCGTTCTCGCGCTCGAGGTCCTCGTCGGCGATCGCGAACACCCTGGGCTGGCCCGCCACCTGCACGTATACCTTGTCCTCGACGCCCTTCAACCGGGCCAGCGCCACCACGCGCTGCTCCACGTCCGGATACTCGATCAGCATCGTCGCCTTCCAGTTGCCGCCATCGGGCACGAGAGGATTGTACGCGTCGAGTTCGTCCTGGATGCCCGCCTCTTCGAAGATCTTCTCGATGCGCAGCATCTCCTGGATCTGGTAACGCAGGGTCAGCTCGTCTTCGAAGATGAGCGTGATGTGGTCACCCAGGTGCACCTTGCGGTGCCGCTTGTGGGCAAGCACCTTCGCGCGGAATTCCTTGCGGTTGCGCGCGTAGGCTTCGAGGGTCATCAGGCTTTCGCGGGTGATGGCCGGCATGGCAGTCCTTTCGGCAATGGCAGCTTGCATCTTCGGTTCCTTGGTTCTGGGGCCCTACAGGCCGTACGCGATCCGGATCAGGGAGAGCGGATGCTCCTTGGCCGTGTCGGGATTACCCATGCCCTGCAGGATGTGACGGCCGGCGATGGCGCAGTCCGAACTCACGTAGGCGGGTTCGTTGTTGCCCATGGCCTTGAAGACCGGCCGGCCGATCTTCATCGAGTCCTTGAAGTACTCGGACTTCACACCCCAGGTGCCGTCATGACCCGAGCACCGCTCCACCACGTTGACCTTGGTGTCCGGCACGAGTTCGAGCATCTCGCGTGTCTTCTGCCCCATGTTCTGAACCCGCAGGTGACAGGGGATGTGATACGACACCTTGCCGAGCGGTTGCTTGAAGTCGGTTTTCAGCATCCCGTCCTTGTATCGCAGGACCAGGTACTCGAACGGATCGAACATCGCGTCCTGCACCGCCTTGACGTCCGCGTCATCCGGAAACATGAGCGGCAGTTCCTGCTTGAACATCAGCGTACAGGAAGGCACGGCGGTCACGATGGCGTAGCCCTCGCGCGCGTACTTCGCGAGCATCGGGATGTTGCCTTCCTTCAACTTCTTCACGGCGTCGAGATCGCCCAGCTCGAGCTTGGGCATGCCGCAGCAGTTCTCCTTCTCGACCACCACGTGCGGGATCTCGTTGTGCTTCAGGATGCGGATGAGGTCGTGCCCGATGCCCGGCTCGTTGTAGTTCACGTAGCAGGTGGAGAAGATCGCGACCTTGCCCGGGGTGTTCTTGCCGTCCTTGACGGGGAAGGAAGCATCCGGCGCGGCGGTACTGCGGAACTTCGCACTGTCGTACTCGGGCAGCTGGCGCTCCGCGGCGATGCCGAGCACGCTGTCCATCATCTTGCGGGTGGCAGGAGTCTTGTTGACCGTGTTGACCACCTGCACCACCACGGGAATCGACGCGAGCTTGCCGACGAGGTCGGTGGACGACAGCAGCTTGTCGCGGAAATTCGTCTTGCCCTGCTTGTACTTCACCGCCTTGGCCCGCAGCATGAGGTGCGGGAAATCCACGTTCCATTCGTGCGGCGGCACGTACGGGCATTTCGTCATGTAGCAGAGGTCGCACAGATAGCACTGGTCGACCACCTTGACGTAGTCCTCCTTCTTGACGCCCTCCACTTCCAGGGTCTCGTTGTTGTCGACGAGATCGAACAGTGTCGGAAAGGAGTTGCACAGGCTGACGCACCGGCGACAGCCGTGACAGATGTCGTAGACCCGTTCGAGTTCTTCGTTGAGCTTCTGCTCGTCGTAGTACTCCGGGTTCTGCCAGTCGATCGGGTGGCGAGTGGGGGCTTCGAGGCTGCCTTCGCGCATGTTCGGGAATCTGGGAAATCGGGAACGTAAAACCGGCGCGGAGCGGAGAACCCGCCCCGCGCCTTACGACTTCATCAGTCAGCCAGGGCGTCCAGGGCCTTCTGGAAGCGGTTCGCGTGCGAACGCTCCGCCTTGGCCAGCGTCTCGAACCAGTCGGCGATTTCGTCGAAGCCCTCTTCGCGGGCGGACTTCGCCATGCCCGGGTACATGTCGGTGTACTCGTGCGTTTCGCCGGCGATCGACGCCTTCAGGTTGTCGCGCGTGCCGCCGATCGGCAGCCCGGTCGCGGGGTCGCCCACCTGCTCCAGGTACTCGAGGTGGCCGTGCGCATGGCCGGTTTCACCTTCGGCAGTGGAGCGGAAAACGGCAGCGACGTCGTTCTGGCCTTCCACGTCGGCCTTGTTTGCGAAGTACAGGTAGCGACGGTTCGCCTGGGATTCGCCGGCAAACGCGTCCTTCAGGTTCTTCTCGGTCTTCGAGCCTTTGAGTTGCATAGGAGCCTCCAGAGGTCATGCGATGAACAGGATCCGGGTGCAAAGCCCGGCACTGCAGCGCGGTCAGAAATTAGACTAAATCTAAACCGTAAACGAAGTATATGGCCTGGCTCCGGCGGGTGTCAAAAGCCCTTGGACCGATGGTCGGATCGCGCGGTAACTCTCTGCTATCCAAAGGGAAACCCGCGAAGCGGGCGACGCAGGTTACCCCGGCAACAGCCGGCACCTTAAGACGGCGCCGCGAGGGGGGCGCGCCTTTTCGATGATCCGCAATACGATCTCGGTATCGCGCGCACCGCGCGCAGCCACGCTCTGCACGGTGGCTTGGTAGTGCCCCATTCCCCCGGCCACGAGGATCTCCGCGCGGCGCCCGCGACGCAGCCCGGCAGCCACCGAGGAAGGAATCCGGGCAATCACTTCCGCAGTGCTGTCGTCCTCTAGTTGCACCATCGGCTGGTTCGCCGCCACCGCGCTGCCGGGTAGCGCCAACCACCGGGTCACGCGTCCGGGCCGCGGGTTCACCAGCTGAGTGGCCGCCCGCGCCCAGCGCGCGTACCTGAGTTCCGTGGCGGCTGTCCCGATGCCCATCTCGGCTTCGAGTACCGCGATGCGCATCGGCCCCAGATCGAGCGACGTGGTGATCGAAGGCGAGTACACACGCAGTTGCTCCGGATCGATGCTTTCGGTCACCTGCACCCAGCGCGCCTGCGCTGCAGTCATCGCCTGTTGCGCCCGGGCGAGTCGCGCGTCGAATGGCTCCGGGTCGAGCCGGGCAACGACCTGCCCTTGACCGATGCTCTCGCCCACCGCCGCAAGTGGTTCGAGCAGAACCCCGCCCACATCGAACGCGAGTTCCCAGCGCTCGGCGGCCCGCAGTTCAGCCGGCCAGGTCCGATCCGGGGACGCGGCCGCTGCAACGGCCGTCAGCGCGCCGATTGCAAGCAACAGCAGCACACGAATCATCGGCTCGAACCGCCGTCGACGGCGGCTGCCACCAGCTTCACGAACTCACCGAGCTTCGGGATATCGAGCCAGCGCACGACGGCGACCAGATCGCGATCGGGATCGACGTAGATCATGTTCCCGCCCGAGCCGAGCGCGAAATAGCTGCGCGGCGGCACGTCGCGGAAGACCGGACTCGAAGCCGCCGGCAGCCAGAACAGGTAGCCATAGAACGGCGCGATGTCGACCGGTTTCGTCGCCATGTCGATCCACTTCTCCGACAGGATGCGCTTGCCCGCCCACTCGCCCTTGCGCAGCCACAGATGTCCGAAGCGCGCGTGGTCGCGCGTGCTCGCCCAGATGCCCCCACCCCAGTGCGTGCCCCCGCTCACCGACTGCACGCGCCGGCCACCGAGATCGACGTAGGAATTGAAGTAGCCATGCCAAGACCAGTCCGACGAAGCGCCGATCGGGTCCATCACGACCTCCTTCAGCACCTCCGGCAGCGGCCGCTGCCACACCCGCAGCAGCGACAACGCGAGCCGGTTCACGCGCACGTCGTTGTACTCCCAGAAGGTGCCCGGCGGCTGCAGCGTGCGGTAATAGCCACGCCGGCGATCGGCGACGTCGGGCTTGTCCCACAACACGCCTTCCCATTCACTGGTGTGGGTGAGCAGCATGTGCCAGGTGATCGGCTTGTTGTGGGGTGAATCGAATCCGCCGTCCTTCACCCGGACACCGACAGGCTCGTGGACGTCCGGAATGAGACCGCGGTCGAACGCGAGCCCAGCCATCAGCGACAGATAGCTCTTCGCCACACTGAAGGTCACGTCCACGCGTTTCGTGTCGCCCCACTCCGCGACGATGTGGCCGTGGCGCAGGATGATCCCGTTCTGTCCGCCGCGCGGCTTCACCGGCCCGATGATTTCGGGATAGGGCTCCTGGGCAGTGTCCTTCTCGATCTGAGCGCGCACGTCGAGGGGCCAGGCCACTTCGTTGGACTGGGCGAACTTGACGGCAGCGGCGAGCTTGTCGGGATCGATGCCAACGCTGGCGGGTGGCCGGGTGGCCCAGGCATCGCCGGGTGGGGGAAAGTAAGGTTGCTCGGCACTGACCGCGACCGCACCCCACGCGAGGCACACGACGATCAGTCTTGCAAGGGAAAGGCCCATGGCTGGTCCAGGTGCACCGGGAAAATCGATGGCGGATGGTAGTGGCTCCCACGACAGCGCTCAATCGATAGCCTGCAATCGCCACCTTGAGTTGACCGATGGGGTACCGATTGCCACCGGGCGCCCGGCATTGCTCAAGCCGCACCCGCTTCGCGCTACCCGATCGATCGGCCGGCCGCTATGCTGCCGTCGAGTCATCGCTCGGGATGCGATTCGGTGATCGAACGGGCCTCGCCACTGGCAAAGCTGTCGCGACCAAGACTGCACCGCCCGCTGCGGCGAATGCGGCTGTTCGACCTGCTCGATGCGCACCACGACCGACAAGTGTTGTGGGTCTGCGGCCCGCCTGGCGCAGGCAAGACCACGCTGATCGCAACCTGGCTGGACCGACCCGAGACGCCTGCGCTGTGGTACCACGCCGATGCCGGTGACCGCGACCCAGGCGCCTTCTTCGCATATCTGACAGAGCTCGCTGCGGCCTCCACCGGGTCGACCAGTCGCAACCTGCCCAGGTTCGGTCCCGAGCACGAACGCGACACGTCTACGTTCGCCCGCCTGTTCTTTCGCCGCTTTTTCGCATCCCTGCCGCCCCGCGCATCGCTGGTCATCGACAACCACCACGATGCATCGTGCAACGCGTTCGATGCGCTGCTGCGTGACGCCATCGCCGAAATACCCGAGGGTCGGCAGCTCGTCGTCGTGAGTCGTGCCGAGGTGCCGGCGGTGCTGTCGCGTGCACTGGCAAACCAGTCGATCGGCCACGTCGGCTGGGAAGATCTGCGGCTTACGCCGCAGGAATCGGAGTCGCTGCTGTCCGGCCAGACGACGTTGCACCCGGGACAGGCCGCTGAGCTGCACCGTCTCTGCGGAGGCTGGGCAGCAGGCCTGGTGCTGATGGCAAGCTCCACTCGCGCATTCCCCGGACTGGATGCCGAGTCGGAAGGCGCCGCGCTGTTCGAGTACTTCGCCACCGAAGTGTTCGAGAGCATTCCGGAGGCAGACCGCGCGGTCTTGCTGGCCACGGCGGCATTCCCACAATTCACGGCGGAAATGGCGGCGGCGATCTCCGAACGCGCGTCGGCCGGCGCATTGCTCGATCAACTCACGGAGCGCCAGTACTTCACGGAACGTCGCGTCGCGCAGGAAGTGTCGTTTCGCTACCACGACCTGTTTCGCGACTTCCTGCAAGCCAAGGCGCGCCGGACCTTCGGCGATGCGGCCTGGGAAGCGACCCTCAATCGGGCCTCCCATATTCTGTTCAGGCGCGGCGAGGCCGATGCGGCGATCGAGTGTCTGCGGGCGGCCAAGAACTGGGAGGCCGTCGGCGATGCCGTGGCATCGCACGCGCGACCGCTGTTGGCCAAGGGACGTTGGCGAACCGTGCTCGGCTGGCTGGACGACATTCCGGCGGCAACGCTCGAGGCCAATCCCTGGTTGCTGTACTGGAGAGGCTCGGCGCGCGCCGGCTCGGATCCGCCCGGAGGGCGCGCGATCCTGGAAAAGGCGTTCGCAGCGTTCGGCGCCACGAATGACGCGGCGGGTCAGCTCACGACGTGCGCCGCGATCCTGCACTCGTTCTTTTCCGAGTGGAACAACGGGCCGTCCATCGAGGATTGGATCGAAGCGACCGAACGCCTGCTCTCCGCCGACGACGCGATGTCCGCCGGGGCACGTACGGCAGCACTGCCTGCGTTGGTGCACGCCATGCTGGTTCGCATGCCGACCAACCCTCGCCTGCCCGAGTACGCACGCGAGGTGGAACACAATCTCCAGCACGCCGCCGATCCGAACGAGCGCCTTTCGATGGCGATGACTCTCATGTACTACTTCGACGAGATGGGCGAGTTCGATCGTTCCGGGCTCGCCTTCGAGCGCATCGAAGCGGATCTCGCCCGGGACGACGCCCTGCCCATCAATCGTTGCTTCGCCTGGTACCGGAGGAGCTTTCAAGCGTATTTCCGCAGCGACTTCACGGCGGCGCGCGAGGCGCAAGCGAACGCCATCGAGATCGCGGGTGAATTCGGACTTGGCGAACTCGAGTATGTAACGCGCGTCTCCCAGGCCATGACCTTGCTCGCGAACGGCGACGTCGATGGCATGCGTCGCTTGCGCGGAGACCTGCTGCGGATGCTGATTCCACAGGTGCACCAGCATGCGATCGCATTCCAGTGGCTCGACCTCTGGTCCGCACTCGTCGCGGACGATCGAGCCGAAGCGCGCCGCATCTGGGACGGGTTCTCCCGGCTACCACCCGCGGGCGTGCCGATCTACACGAAGTACAACCACGCGGTGGTCTGGTTCCTGTGCATCGAAGGCAAGGGCACCGTAGCGCTGGAAAGAATCGCCGCCTGGCGCAGTCAGCTGGCTGAACTGGAAAACGACTGGAACGACTTCAACTTCCTCGCCATGGAGGCATGTGCGCACATCCATCTGGGCGACGTGGACAGACGCGACAGCACCTTGCGCGCCATGATGGCGCTCGGCCGCCGTCATCGCTACAGCAGCCTCGCGACCTGGATCCCGCGCATGGTTTCGTCGCTCTGCGCAGCCGCGTGGGCACGAGGCATCGAGACCGAGTACATCCGCTGGCTCGTGAATCTGCGGAAGCTGGACCCGCCCGAGCCCGACACGCCCGACTGGCCGCGCGCCATCGAAGTCCGCACCCTGGGTACGTTCGCGATCCTCCTGGGTGGGCAACCCGCCGACTTCGGCCAGAAGGCGCCAAGACGGCCGCTCGCACTGTTGAAGGCCGTGATCACCGCCGGATCGGCGGGACTCTCCACGGAACGCGCGCGCGCCTTGCTCTGGTCCGAACTCGACGGCGACGCCGCCGCCGAGGCCCTGGCGGCGGCATTGCACCGGCTGCGCAAGGTGCTCGGCGATCCGAATGCCCTGCGTCTCAACGACGGACGCATCGCCCTCGACGCGAAGCTCGTATGGGTGGACGCCTTCGCCTTCGACCGGCTCGCGGAGCACGCCGACGAACAGGTTCAGCAGCAGGCACTTGCGCTGTATCGAGGCCCGTTCCTGCCACTGGACGAGGCCGAAAGCTGGACTATGGCCATGCGCGACCGTATGCGTGCGCGCTTCGGGACTCTCGTGAGCCGCCGGGCAAGTGCTCTAGAGCGCGCCGCGCGCTTCGACGAGGCCATTGCATGCTATCAAGCTGGAATCGGTGCAGAGCCGCTCGCCGAGACTCTGTACCAGGGCCTGATGCGCTGCCACCTCACTCTTGGCCGGCGTGCGGAAGGCGCGAGTGTCTATCGACAGCTGCGCCAGACGCTCTCGGTGATCCTCGGCATAGCACCCTCCGCCCAATCCGAATCGCTCGGGAAGGCCCTGCTATCACCCGACTGAACTGCTGCCGGGTGTGGCTGGGCCGCGCCCTGCGAGGTTAAGGCGCATAGCCCCCGTTGTGTCGTTGCCAATGGCGGTCGTGAACACGCCCCATCGGCGCATCTTGAACGTCGGCTCGGGCAGTTCCCCGATCGGTATCCGATCGGTCAGCACCATTCCGTGACGATGCGGCCATGTTGGTGACCGGGAGGTCGACAATGAAGCTCTATCAGTTCGCCGCCACGCCGAGCTGCCGCCAGATCCGGATCTTCCTGCGGGAGAAAAGCATCGCGATACCGATGGTCGACGCCAACGACGGCATGATGCTCGCCGATTGGTACTGTGAGCTCTATCCGCATCGCATGACGCCGATGCTGGAACTGGAGGACGGGACCCAGATCGGCGAGTCGGTCGCCATCTGCCGTTACCTGGAAGCTCTCTACCCGGACCCGCCGCTCATGGGCGCGGACGCCAGGGATCGGGCGCTGGTGGAAATGTGGGAACGGCGCGCGTACCTCGAGGGCACCGCCGCCATCGAGGAAATCTTCCGCAATTCACACCCCATGTGCGCCGGTCGTGCGCTGCAGGGCACGGCGGATCGCGTCGATCAGATTCCCGCACTGGTCGATCGCGGCCGCGAGCGCCTGCACCGCTTCTTCGACAAGTTCGAGCGGCAGCTCGCCGGCAACCGCTTCGTGGCCAACGACCGATTCAGCATCGCAGACATCACGACACTCGTGTCGATCGACTTCGGGCGGTGGTGCCAGCTCGACATTCCGACCGCTTGCGTGCACCTGCGGCGCTGGTACTCGGAGGTTGCCGCGCGGCCCAGCGCCACGGCCTGACCGACCGGGCATGTACCGAAATCGGTACGGGATCGGTCATCCCGGCCGTGGAATGCTGAGCGCCGGCATCCCCCGTGAATGCCGCAGGTGCGGCGGGCCTCATCGCCGCGCATCCGAACGTTCATCAGGAGACACGAAATGAAGAATCGCATTCTTGCAGTCAGCATCGCCACCCTGGTCACGAGCAGTGCATTTGCCGGCGTTGAAGTCGCCAACAAGGGCAACTACGAAGGCATGCTGTGCGTCGCCGGGCCCTTGCCCGCCGTCGTCCAGTCCGACACCGAAATGGGCGGCTCCTTCGACTTGATCGGCCCCATGGTCACGAAACCAGGCACGCTCTACCACGCTGCCAACATCCATTGCCTCGGCGCCTGGAGCGTGGTCGGCGGCAACTACAACGAAAACGGGCATTGCCAGGTGGTCGACGCGGATGGCGACAAGATTTTCGGCAAATTCTCGCGCGTAAACGCCGATGGCCGCTGGGAAGTGATCTCCGGCACGGGCAAGTACGCCGGCATGACCAGCAGCGGGCCCTATACGCCCGTCGCCCAGTTCCCGCAGCCGGTTCCCGGAACGCTGCAGCACTGCAACAAGATCACCGGGACCTGGAAGCTGCGCTGAAGCACAGCCGTCGCCGTCCCCAGTCCGGCTGCGCGTCACGCGCGGCCGGCCCCGCCCGCACGGGAGCAACCGCGACGGAGGACCGACGCACCGCCCACGGCTTCCGCAGATTTGTAACCCATCGGTAAGGCGCGCGCCGGTAACGTGCCGCGGCACGGTCGGCGGGCCTCCGCTCGACCCCGTGCACCAACCCAATACCAAGCAACCGAGGAGACCCCATGAAGACTGCTGCCGCCGTACTGTGCCGGTTCACGCTCGCCGCTTGTTCGCTGCTGCTCGCAGCGTGGCTCCCAACCGCCCACGCGCAGACCACGCAACCCAAGCTCGAATACCTGATGACCTACAAGGCCCTGCTGGAACCGGGCTATGCCATCGACAACACCCTCGTCATCGTCAACGTGCTGCCGGGCGGCTGGGCGAAGGGGCCGAACATCAACGGCAGCTTCATCCCGCCGGGCGGGGACTGGCTCCGCGTGATGCCGGCGGGCGTCCTGCGCCTCGACGTGCGTGCGACGCTCAAGACCGACGAGGGGGACCTCATCTACGTCACCTACAACGGCATCATCCAGCACAGCGAAGCGAGTGCGGCCAAGCTGAACGCGGGCGAGAAGTTCACCCACAAGGACATCGACTACTTCGTCACCGCGCCGACGTTCCAGACCGCGTCGAAGAAGTACGACTACCTGAACCGCGTGCAGATCATCAACAAGTTCGTCGAGGCACGGCTCGGCAAGGGCGGCGAGAGCTACGTAATGTACGATGTGTTCGTCGTGAAGTGACGTGTCGCGACCCCGGTCCGAACGGACTGGTGGATCGGTAAGAAGACTGTAGGCTTGGTCACTGCATAATCGAGACGTGGCGGCGAGGCGATGCCTCGCCGCTTGCATTTCCTGTCCATACGCACGAAGGGAGAAAACATGATCGTCCGCACCCTACCGGCACTCGTGTTGATCGTCGCCGGTCTTGCTGCTGCCGCGCCCCAGGCGCTTGCCCAGACGGGCTTCTACCTTGGCGCCAACGCCGGCGTCACGCGCGCCGAGATCGACGAGGACGCGATCAATCAGGCCGTCGTCGGCGTGGGGGGTTTGGGAGTGGCGACCACGAGCGACCAGAGCGGCACCGGCTTCAAGGCCTACGGCGGCTACTCCTTCACGCCCAACGTGGCCCTCGAGTTCGGCTACTTCGACCTTGGCAAGTTCACGACTTCGACCACAACCTCCAATCTCGGCACCGTCGATGCGGAGATGAAGTTCAAGGGGTTCAACGTCGACGTCGTGGGCAGGATTCCGCTGGGCGACAGCTTTGCCCTGCTCGGTCGGGTCGGCGTGATCAATACCAAGCAGGATGTGAGGGCATCGGGCTCCACGGGTGCAGTCCTCACCGACGACACGTCCAAGACCAGTTGGAAGGCAGGCATCGGTGTCGAGTACATGATCACCGGCGGCCTGGGCCTCCGCGCCGAAGGCGAGATCTACAACGTCCCGGACGGTCCGGACGACAAGTCCAACGTCGGCTTGCTGTCCGTGGGGTTGCTGTATCGCTTCTGACGGTCCGGGTCAGGCGGCTGCCTTCGCCATACGCAGCCGCCGCCGGAACCACAAGGACAACACCAGCAGCAGCAAGCCCGCCGCCGCAAACGGCCACGCATAGCCGAAACGCTCGACGAGCCAGCCGAAGCAGCTGACCCCTGCCGCCTGCCCGAGGAACATCGAGAACGCGAAGAACGAAACCCCGGCGCCACGCGCATCCGGGGCCATCTCGGTGGCACGCGTCTGCAGCGTGTTGTGCAGCATGTAGAAGCCGAAACCGAGCGCGATGATGAAAGGTGCCGCGATGGTCCATGCCGGCGCCCAGGCGATGCCGGCGAAGCAGGCGAGCAGCGTGAAGCCGCCTGACCGGACCAGGCCTGTCTCGCCCAGATGCGACACCAGCCGTCGCACGAGAAAGCTGTAGACAACCCCTCCCACGCCGAAGCCCGCCACCAGCAGGCCTGTCAGGGAAAAGCTCAGCTCGAACGTCTCGTGCAGATAGGCGCCGACGAACCCGAAAGCGCCGAAGAACAGGAAGCCTTCGATGCCGACGGTGACCAGCACCGGCTGCGCGCGACGCGAACGCAGGATCTGCCAGTACTGACGCCAGGGTGACGGTCGGTCGATCTTCGGCGGCCTGCCCGATGCACGCGCCTCGGGCACGAGCAACGCGCAGATCGCGAGGAACGCCAGGGCCATCGCGATGAACGTCGCGCGCCAGCCGAACAGGTCGCTCAACACGCCGCCCAGCAGCGGTCCGAAGCTCTGCCCCAGCAGCGTACCGGCGATGAACCGCCCGAGCAGGGCCTGGCGGTTCTCATAAGGCACGCGATCGCCGATCCACGCGAGCGACAATGGAATCACCGCACCGGAGAACATGCCGGTTACGAAGCGCGCCACGGCGAGCAGTTCCAGCGAGCCCGCGAATGCACATACGAAAGACGCAACGGCCGCAAACCCGAGCGCCACGGTCACCAGGCGCAGCTTGCCGACGCGGTCTCCGAGAGGGCCATGGACGATCTGAAATGCGCCATAGGCAAAGGTGAACGCGGCGAGCACGATGGCCGCATGCCGCACCGAGCCGCCGAAATCGTGCGCGAGCACCGGCAGCAGCGGTTCGGCGATCCGCATGGAGGCGCCAGACACGAATCCTGCACCCGCCAGCAGCAGGAGCGGGCGCAACGGCGCAGAACCTGCCGTCACGGTTCGAGCGCTCCGCCGGTGGCGATGCGCCGGGGTCGGGATGCGCAGATCATGCAGGCAAGCTTACCGGAACCCGCCCCACGCCTGCCGGTCGTAGCGCCGATCCATCCTCCCATCACCGATCGCGCATGCGCCCTGGCCGGAAGTAGGAGGTGTCGGCGTAGAAGCCCGCCGCATCGCCGCCCGGCCACCATCCCGGCAATCCCAGCACCGGCAGCGGCATCAGTTCCCGCGGCGATACGAAGCGCTCCAGATCGATCAATCGATCCGCCAGCCGCTCGTCCAGGCGGCCGCGCTGAGTCGTGGCATCGAGCTCGAGAAACTCTCGCTCGACCTTACAGTAGATCGCCTTGCCCGTGATTCCCACGAATGGCGCGAGCAGTTTCTCGGCAAGCGCGTGGCCGAACACGAAGACGCGGAAGTCGGTTTGCAGATCGCGGCGTTGATCCCAGAACAACTCCTGCCAGCGGAACTCGCGCGCAAGGCGTTCCAGGTGTGGATTGCTCACGGCAACGACGACACCATCCTCATCGAAGCCAGTGAGCGCATCGCGCACCGGCGAACGCCTTGCTCCGGTCGCGGCGGCGATGTCCGTTGCATGTCGCGCGTTCAGCGCAGCCTTGCCCCGCGGCCAGGCTGCCCACGCAAACACGTTGAACAGATCGTGCCAGCTCGAGGGCCGCACCACGACCACGCCGTCCAGTGCGATGCGCTTTTCGTACTCGACGGCGGACATCGCTTTCCCGTTCACTGCCAGTCGCAGGGGATCTCCCTTTGCATTGGTCACCTGCACTGCACCCCCATCGAGCACGCTCTGCAGCTGCGTCACCGTCGGCCAAGTCGGCCACGAAGGCCAGCCGCCGGGCGGACACAACGTATCGATGCCCGGATGGGAACCGCCGAACGACGGGTTCCACGATCCAGTCATCGGCGACTCCATGAAACACCACCGAATCGGCTCGACCTGCGTACTACAATCGGCGTTCCGCGAAACGCCGGCATCCACGACCGCCGCGCGGGTCCGCCGCTACCGCGGCGCGATTCCCGGGGGCCGTCCCCAACCTTGAGCGAGGAGATCACCATGTCACGAACGATGTTATCGCTGTTAGCCGCCGCTGCACTGTGCGCGAACGTCTGCGCACAGGCTGCGGATACCGTCCAGGCCGACCTGCCCGTCGACAAGGGCACCGTCAGCCCCGGCGACGGGAACTTTGTCACCATGAAGAAGGATACGAAGCTGCCGCTTTCCGGCTCCGGAGTGGTGGAGATCGGCAAGCCGATGCCCTCGGCCATGGTGGTCGGCGGCGACATGAAGCCGGTCGACATCGGCCAGCCCACCGGCAAGGTCCGCATCATCAGCGTCGTGCCCTCGGTCGACACCAAGACCTGCGAGAAGCAGACCCATCAGCTGTCCGAAGACAACAAGGGGCTCGACAAGCAGGTGGAGATGATCACGGTGAGCCGGGACCTACCGTTCGCGCAGGGCCGCTTCGCCAAGGAAGCCAAGATCAAGAACGTGACCTTCCTCTCCGACTACAACATGCGCGAGTTCGGCGACAAGAACGGGCTCAACATCGCACCCATCGGCCTCCTGGCCCGTGCAGTCATCGTCACCGACAAGGACAACATTGTCCGCTACATCCAGGTAGTGCCGGAGATCACCGCATTGCCCGACATGCAGGCGGCGATGAAGGCGGCCAGGGAACTCCTGTAAGAAGGCTCTCAAGCTTTTGATGTGGTTGTAACGACGTACCTCTACCTCGAAACCCTCCCTCGTTCGCACGCGGGAGGGTTTTTTGCGTTCAGTGCGATGAGAACGTGCTTCCCCCACCCTAACCCTCCCCCGGCAAAGCCGGGGGAGGGGATGTACACCCATTCCCCCGCCATTGGTGGGGGAAGGTCGGGACGGGGGCAGCGACACGCGTCGAGACAAACGGAACCACGCTGTCTGAAAGCCAGTTCAACCCCATGACCGAACGCATCGACTGCGCCGTCATCGGCGCCGGCGTCGTCGGCCTCGCCATCGCCCGTGAGCTCGCCATGGCCGGTCGCGAAGTCGTCGTGCTCGAAGCCGAGGCCGGCATCGGCGAGCACACCAGCTCGCGCAATTCCGAAGTCATCCACGCCGGCCTCTATTACCCGAAGGGCTCGCTCAAGGCGCGCTTCTGCGTCGAGGGCAAGGAGCTGCTCTACCACTACTGCGCGGACCGCGGCATCGCGCATCAGCGCATCGGCAAGATCATCGTCGCCACCACGGACGACGAGATCCCCGCGGTGCGCTCCTACGTCGACAAAGCCAATGCCAACGGAGTCACCGACCTGCGCTGGCTGAGCGTCGAGGAACTTCGTGAACTCGAACCGGAAGTGCGCTGCGTCGCAGGCTTCCTCTCACCCTCCACGGGCATCATCGACAGCCACGGCCTGATGCTCGCGTTCCAGGGGGATGCCGAGAACCATGGCGCAGCCGTCGTGTTCCACAGCCCGGTCGAGAAGGCAGCGGTACGTGAAGACGGGATCGAGCTCGCCGTCGGCGGCGCTGAGCCGATGACGTTGCTCTGCAACACGGTGGTGAATTCGGCGGGCCTGTTCGCTCCGGAAGTCGCGCGCAAGCTCGATGGTCTTCCGGTAACTCATGTGCCGCCACAATACTTCGCGAAGGCGCACTACTACTCCCTGACCGGACGCTCACCGTTCCATCGGTTGGTCTATCCCGTCGCGACGCACGCTCACCTGGGCGTGCACGTCACCCTCGACCTCGCAGGCCAGGCGCGGTTCGGCCCCGACGTCGAATGGATCGACGGCGTCGACTACACATTCGACTATTCGCGCGAACCGCTGTTCTATGAAGCGATCCGCCGCTACTACCCGGGACTCAAGGACGGCTCCCTGTCGCCCGCCTACACCGGCATCCGCCCGAAGATCTCGGGGCCGAGGGAACCTGCTGCGGATTTCCGCATCGACGGCCCGCAGCAGCACGGTGTGCCGGGCCTCGTGAACCTGTTCGGCATCGAATCGCCAGGTCTTACGGCGAGCCTGGCGATCGGCCGCCACGTCAGTGCGATCCTGACTTAGCGACGCGCGGTCTCACGCTGCTTTCGCTTCCTTGAGCGCCCGCCACACCCGCTCGGAAGTAGCCGGCATCTCGATGTGCTTCACTCCGAGCGGCCGCACCGCATCGAGCAACGCATTGATCACCGTCGGCGTCCCGCCCACGGTACCGAGTTCGCCCACGCCTTTCGCACCCAACGGGTTGACCTTGCAGGGCGTGCTCTCGTCGGTGAACGTGGCGATGCTCGGCAGATCGTCCGCACGCGGCACGCAATAGTCGAGCAGGGAACCGGTCAACAACTGCCCGCTGTCCGGGTCGTAGCGCGCGTCTTCCATCAACGCCTGGCCCACGGCCTGCGCGATGCCGCCATGCACCTGACCCGCCACGATCAGCGGGTTGATGACGCGGCCCACGTCGTCGACGGTGGTGTACTTGACGATCTTGGTGACGCCGGTCTCCGCGTCCACTTCGACCTCGCACACGTGGCAGCTGTTCGGCCACGAAGGTCCGTCGACCTTCTGCAAGGTCTTGATGACGATGCGCCGCTCCGGCTGCTTGCCGGCGAGATCGAATAGACCGATGGCCACGTCGGTGCCCGCCACGACGAACTTGCCGTCGCGATACTCGATGTCGCCACCGGAGGCCTCCAGTGCATCAGCGGCCAGCTCGCGACCCTTGTCGATGGTCTGCTTGGAAGCGGTCAGCATCGCCGAGCCCCCGATGTACAGCGAACGGCTCCCCATGCTGCCGAGACCCTGCGCGACATCGCTGTCGCCCTGCACGATCTCGATGTGGCCAGGGTCGATGCCGAGCGTGTCCGCCACGATCTGGACATAGCTCGTCTCGATGCCCTGCCCCATCGCCTGCATGGCCGTGAAGATGCGGATCTTCCCATCGGCATCCACATGGAGGTCGATGGTCTCTTCATGGACGACACCGGTCCATTCGAGGAATGTCGACAGCGCACGCCCGCGCAGCTTGCCGCGTGCCTTGGATTCGGCGCGGCGCTTTTCGAAACCGGCCCAGTCGGCCGCCTGCAGGATGCGATCGAGCATGTGCGGGAAGTTGCCGCTGTCGAACTTCTCGCCCATGGGTGTGGTGTAGGGCATCTGCGTCGGCTGGATCAGGTTGCGCCGGCGCAGCTCCGCCGGATCGATCTTCATCTCGACCGCCGCCTGGTCCATCAGCCGCTCGATCAGGTAGATGGCTTCAGGCCGACCGGCGCCGCGATACGCCGACACGACGTTGGTGTTGGTGAGCAGCGCCTTCGATTTAAGGTGCAGCGTCGGGATGTGGTACACGCCGGTGATCACCTTCGGCCCGATCGCCACATGAATGATCGCGCCCGGCGTGCTCGCATAGGCGCCCACGTTACCGACGATCTCGATGCGGAACCCGAGGATCTTGCCGTTCGCGTCGAACGCTAGTTCCGCTGCATTGGTCTGGTCGCGCCCGTGAGACGACGTGAGGAATTCTTCGCTGCGGCTCGCACGCCACTGCACGGGCCGGCCGAGCTTGCGCGCGGCATAGGCGCACACCGCGTCTTCCGCATACAGCAGCGTCTTCATGCCGAAGCCGCCGCCGACATCGCCCACCTTCACACGCACCTTGTCCTTCGGGATCTTGAAGATCGCATCGGCCAGCGTCCCTTGCAGTCCTGCCGGGTTCTGGCAGCTCGTGTGCACGGTGAGCCGGCCCGACGCCGCGTCGAACTCGGCCACGGTACCGCGCGGCTCCATGCTGACCGGCACCAGGCGCTGGTTGTAGAAGGCTAGCTTGGTGACGTGGTGAGCCTTGGCAAAGGCCGCGTCGCACGCCGCCTTGTCGCCGAACTCGGTCTGTGCCGCCACATTGCCAGGAGCCTTGGACCAGAGCTGCGGCGCATCCTTGGCCTGAGCCGCGTCGATCGAAGCCACGACCGGCAGTTCTTCGTAGTCCACGGCAACGTGCTCGACCGCGTCTTCGGCCTGCAGGCGCGTTTCGGCGACGACGGCGGCTACGGCCTGCCCGACGAACCGTGCGGCATCCGTAGCCAGCGGAAAGAAAGGCGGCGCGTCCATGGGTTCGCCCGCGGCATTCTTGAGCCCGGCCCCGATCGGGAAGCAGCCGATGCCGTCTGCCAGCAGATCGGCGCCGGAATAGACCGCCAGCACGCCGGGTGCGGACTTCGCCGCACTCGCATCCACCGACACGATCCGGGCGTGGGCATGGGGCGAACGAACGAAGGCCACATACACCCGCCGCGGGAAGGCCTGGTCGTCCACATAGCGACCGGTCCCGGTCAGAAGGCGCTGATCTTCGCGGCGCGTCACAGCCTGGCCGATGCCGAATCGGGTCATATGAGATTCCTCCAGAAGAGATGTCATCCCCTCTACCCCCGGGAGAGGGGCTGGGGGTGAGGGCTGCGCGGGATCGCGCATGGCCAATCGGTACCCTCGCTGTCCGGTGAGTCTATGCCACCGGCCGCGGTCGCAAAAGACCCGCGATTCCGTTTGCGTCGGCCGCAGGCGCTCCACTAGCATTACAGGCTGTTGCGCTGACTGACCCAGGCGCCCCGCATCCCAAGGGAGACCCTCGAAATGGCTGTCTCGCTGTCCCTCACCGTCAACGGCAAGCCGGTGACCGCCTCGGTCGAGGCGCGCACCCTGCTGGTGGATTTCCTGCGCGAGCACTTGAACCTCACCGGCACCCACGTGGGCTGCGACACGGCTCAATGCGGCGCCTGTACCGTGCACCTCGATGGCAAGGCCGTGAAAGCCTGCAATCTGCTGGCGCTGCAAGCGCAGGGGAGCAAGGTGGTCACCATTGAAGGCGTCTCGCCGGCCGATGGATCATTGCATCCGATGCAGGCGGCTTTCCGCGAACACCACGGCCTGCAATGCGGCTTCTGTACGCCGGGCATGGTGATGAGCGCCATCGATTTCGTGGGCGCAAACCCCGCTCCGAACGAAACGCAAGTACGCGAAGCCCTGGACGGCAACCTGTGCCGCTGCACCGGCTACCACAACATCGTGCAATCGGTCATCGCCGGCGCCAAGGCGATGCGCGGCACCCCCTGATCGGAGCGGTCAGTCATGTACGCATTCAACTATCACAAGGCCTCGAGCCTGGCCGACGCGGCGGCAAAACTCGGCGCCGCCGCGGACGGCAAGCTGCTCGCAGGCGGACAGACCCTCATCGCGGCGATGAAGCTGCGCCTCGCGGCGCCCAGCGATCTGGTGGATCTCGCCGCGATCGGCGAACTGCGGGGCATCAAGGTCGACGGCTCCAGCCTCACCATCGGTGCGATGACCACGCACGCCGCGGTGGCAGCGTCGGACGATGTCCGCGGAAAAATTCCGGCGCTTGCCCATCTCGCAGAAGGCATCGGTGATCGCATGGTGCGCAATGCCGGCACCCTTGGCGGCTCCGTGGCGAACAACGATCCCGCCGCCGACTACCCCGCTGCGCTCGTCGGGTTGGGCGCCACCGTGGTCACGCAGAAGCGGCGCATCGCTGCCGACGACTTCTTCCGCGGCATGTACGAGACTGCGCTCGAAACGGGCGAGATCATCACCGGCGTGTCGTTCCCGATACCGAAGCGCGCCGGCTACGTGAAATTCCCGAACCCGGCATCGCGCTATGCCATCGTCGGCGTGTTCGTGGCGGAAGGCAGCGCGGGCGTGCGCGTGGCGGTGACGGGTGCCGGCCCGAGCGTCTTCCGGGTGCCGGCCATGGAGAAGGCGTTGTCCGCAAGCTTCTCCGCCGACGCGCTGAAGAGCGTCTCGGTCGACGCCTCTGCCCTCAATGGCGACATGCATGCCTCCGCCGAGTATCGCGCCCATCTCGTGTCGGTCATCGCCCGGCGAGCCGTGGAGCAGGCGCTCGGTCGCTGATCGCCAGACGATTCCTCCGGCCGACCGGAGGCCAGGATCCATGACAGCCTCCGGCCTGCCCGCCACCATCGACGCCACCGCGGCTCTGCTCGCGGGTGGCGACTACATCGCCGAGCGCGGCCTCGCGACCGCCGTCTTCCTCGCGCTGCGCATGGGACGCCCGCTGTTCCTGGAGGGCGAGGCCGGCGTGGGCAAGACCGAGATCGCGAAGGTGCTCGCGCACACCCTCGACCGGCCGCTCATCCGCCTGCAGTGCTACGAAGGGCTCGACATCGCGTCTGCCGTCTACGAGTGGAACTACGCGCGGCAGATGATCGAGATCCGCCTGGCCGAAGCGGCCGGCGGTGCCACGCGCGATGCGCTCGCCCGGAACATCTACTCCGAGCCGTTCCTGATCCGGCGTGCGCTGCTGCAGGCACTGCAGGGCGAACCCGGCAAGGCGCCGGTGCTGCTCATCGACGAACTCGACCGCACCGACGAGCCCTTCGAGGCCTACCTGCTCGAAGTCCTGTCCGATTTCCAGATCACCATCCCCGAGTTGGGCACCATCAAGGCGCCCGAGCCACCCATCGTGATCATCACGTCGAACCGCACGCGCGAGATCCACGATGCCGTGAAGCGACGCTGCCTGTACCACTGGGTCGATTACCCCTCCGCCGTGCGCGAGCGCGAGATTCTCGCTCGCAAGGTACCGCACGCTGCGGCACGCCTGTCCGACGAGGTCGTGGCCTTCGTACACGCGTTGCGGGCCATGGACCTCTTCAAGGCGCCGGGTGTCGCGGAAACCATCGACTGGTCGGACGCATTGACCGAACTCGATCAGACCTCGCTCGACCCGGAGGTCATCGACAACACCCTGGGCGTCCTGCTGAAGTACCAGGACGACATAGCGCGGGTGAAGGGCAGCGAGGCCGCGCGGCTCCTGGAAGAAATGAGAGCTGGAGCGACTTCCTTAGGTTCCCCTGTTCGTTAAGGGGAAGTGTCCAGCTCTGGCCACTAATGAACGCAAAAGAGTTCTTTGGGCTCGAAAGAGTCGAAGAGGACAATCCAGACTGGGTATGGTTTCTGGATCCGGCCAACTACAGTCAGGTTCTTGGCACATTCCAGGTCAGCGAGAACATCTATTTGAATGCGTGGGGAGAAGTCTTAAATGTCTTCCCACGTACTTGGGCCAGAAAGACGATGCTGGCCAGAATCGGTGGACCCACTGCGCAAGGGATTCACCCGCCATTCTTCGGGTGGCTTCACTATCATCCAGTGGCACACTTTTTATCACAGCACGTTTTCGCTTGGTCCAGTGCTGTCCACGTCCTTCGACTAGGGATGGAACTGCTGAACACGCGAGACATACCTCGCATCCAATCATTGAGGCGTGACCTTAAGAACCTCGATCAGTATATCGGCCGCTTGTTCGAACTGGAGGTGTTGTCTGACCTAGCTGCACGAGGTCTGCAACCTTCCATATATGGCACACCAGACTTTCGATTTCGGGTGGGCAACACGTCTGTATACGCGGAAGCCAGGCACCGCGGACTGCCCTTTGGAATGGCAACCACATTCGGCATTCACCCTCCAATTGACGCGAACTGGCACTCCATTCGTGTCACGCTACGGAAGGTGTCTGGGACTCGCTCCGACATGTTGGATCTCGAGTTGCGCATTAATCGCGACATAGCGGAGATGTTTCGATCTCCAGCCGATTCTATCCCGCAAGTTGTGCGTGAGGACTACACAATTGAGCATACCGAAGACGGAGAGGCAAGGACGATGTCCATTAGCTACGGAAAAGACGAAAGTTGGAGGTCCGAACTGCGAAGGGTCACTCACCTAACTTTAGTTGAAAAGAGTAAGCAAATTCGTCCTATCGCCTTAAGCGGACATCGAGTCGCACTCATGATGGATTGCCGATCTTTGGTCTCACCGTTAGCTAAGAGTGGAAATCCGAGTGTGGACAAGCACAACACAGAGCAACGCAATAGCGTGTTGGATGCTGGGGCACAGTTCCTCGAGGAGAATCAGTGGGTATCTGGCATTGTGTGGTGGTGGAAGCACACAGCTTGGGCTAAGAAACTTGCAGAGGACCTTCATCAGCCGTGGCACTTTTCTGTTTCGACTAGCGAGGGACACAAGGAATCCTTTGAACCGACGGATCTGTTGAACGGGATGACCTCCGCACCGACTTGACTCATAGGGACCAGACTTCGCTCGACCCCGAAGTCATCGACAACACCCTGGGCGTCCTGCTGAAGTACCAGGACGACATTGCGCGGGTAAAGGGCAGCGAGGCCGCCCGGCTGCTGGAAGAAGTCAGGGCCGGCGTCGGCGAAGCGCGCTGATCGGT
>JAIEQG010000135.1 GCA_019747905.1 Burkholderiales bacterium | reverse complement strand
ACGGCTATGCCGTGCCCTGCCACACCGAACTGCAGCCGAAGCGCGGCATCTGGAACCTGGAGAACGTCGACACCAAGACGCTCGTCGATGCCAAGGTCTACGAAGGTGCCTTCATCTGGGCGCCCCTCAAGATCATCGGCGGCACGGGCTCCCCGGGCAACCCGGTAGTGCTGTACTGATCGCGAGTTTCAAGCGATGAAAAGAGCGGCCCTCAGGGCCGCTCTTTTTTTTGCACCTGCCGTTCGGGTGCGGCTACTTCTTCTTTCCTTTCGCCCCTGCGCCGGTCGTCGCGGCGAACGGTGCAGCTGCACCGGCCGGAGCCTTGGCCTTCTTCGGTTTCTTCGGTTCCTTGTTGCTGCGTAACTGACCCTTGGCCATGGTTCGAGTCTCCTGCGTTAAGGTTCGAGCAGCGTCACGCCGGCTCGATCGCGCGATACGCGATGACAGGAGTGTAGCGAACCGCCGGCCGCAGCGCTGCCCGGCCCCGCAGCAGACGGGGCGGACCTGAGATCAGCGCAGGGCGCGCTCGAGAAACGCGTCGACGGCGGCGTTGAACCGCTCCGGAAACTCCCAATGCAGCAGGTGCAATCCGAAAGCTTCCACCTCGGAGTGCGGTGCGTGCCTGCCGACCCAGGCTCTGCCTGCGGCAGTCCAGCCGTCGTACCAGCCCGGGTCCGCGAGGACGTTCAGCACCGGAACCTTGCCGTCGATCGCCCGAGCCTCCGCTGTGTAGTCGGCCATGTTCGCGTCATAGTCGAGCTGAAGTGCGATCGACGTCGGAGTCTTCATCGATTCATCGACGAGGGCCTGGATTTCCTGCGGTTTCAGCGGCCGAGTCACCATCGACTGCAGGAACTCCCGGGTGGCATGCGCGCGGGCGTAGGCCGTGCCATCGTGATAAGGCTTGAGTTCGGCTGCAGCCTTCACCAGTCCCCAGTCGCCTTCCTGTTCCACGATCAACTTCGGCGGAGAGTCGATGCATACGAAAGCTTTCACGTTCTCCGTGCCGTGAGCACGAAAGTAGGCATAGGTCGTCTGGCACCCCCACGAATGACCGACGATGACGACGTTCTTGAGTTTCAGTGCCGCCATGAACGCCAGCAGGTCGGCGCCATGTTGCGTGTAGTGGTTGTTCTCCCGAGTCTTCGATGACTTACCTTGCCCGCGCGGATCGTAGCTGATCGCCCGAAAGCGCTTGGAGAAATGTGCAACCTGCTGCTCCATGGATCGGGTAGTGAAGGTCCAACCCGGGATGAAGATGATGGGTCGACCGGATCCCGATTCCTCGTAGTGCAGAGTCAGTTCGGGGCTCACGCGAACATACTTGCCCGCGAGCGCGCTGCCGGAGAACGCCAACAGCAGCGCTGCGGCTATCGCTCCGCAGCACTGCGCAATGGTGATTCTGTCGTGAGCCATGGAACACCTCCATTTGGGTGACAGCCAATCCTCGAGATCGGACTGCCGGCCCCTGTCGCCGCAAGCCGGCGTCCGTCACCACTGTGCCCGGCCGATGCTTACCCTGCGCTTACGCATTCCCGATCTGCCGACTAACCCCGTTGCAGGCGCAGCCCGGCGCGACTAAGGTAGCCACATCGGTCGTGGACCTGGAGCAAAGGCATGTTTCCAACCTTGCCCGTGAATACTCATCGGCGACGATTCATCGCGCAGTCGGCTGCGGCCTTGACCTCTTGCTTGTGCGACGTCCCCATGTCGATCGCCGACGCACCGCCCGAGACCCAACGCGTGCGCCTGCACTTCTACCCCGTGGCGTGCATAGCGCCGCTTCACGTCGTCGAACCGCTGCTCGCAGCCGAGGGCTTCACCGACGTCGGCTTCGTGGGGCCATACGACGGAGTCGGTGTCGGCCCCGGCAAGGCCGACTTCGACATGATGTCGGTATGCTCGATCATGCTGGCGCTGGATGCCGAGAGCGACTTCGTCACCCTGATGGGAGCACACCTGGGGTGCTACGAGCTCTTCGGGTCCAGGCGCGTGCGCAGCATCCGCGATCTGCACGGCGCTACCGTCGCCGTCGACGGACTGGGCGGCGCGCAGCACGCGATGCTGTCGAGCATGGCAGCCTACGTCGGCGTAGACCCCCGCAAGGACATTCGCTGGGTCACCCAGCTGCCGCCGGTCGGGAAACAGCTCTACATCGACGGCAAGGTGGATGCCTATCTCGGCTTCCCTCCCGAAACCCAGGAGTTGCGAGCGCGAGGCATCGGACCGGTCATCGTGAACACGGCGACCGACAAGCCGTGGTCGCAGTACGCCTGCTGCATGCTGCTGACGTCCCGCGAGTTCCTGGAAAAGCATCCGCGCGCGACCAAGCGAGTGATGCGCGCGTTGATCCGGGCGGCCGACCTCTGCACCCGGGAACCGGAACGGGTCGCGCGGGCTCTGGTCGACCGGCGTGTGGTGGAACGCTACGAGTACGGTCTCCAGACCCTGCTCGAGTCGAACTTCGGTTCCTGGCGCACCCACGATCCCGCTGACGCCATGCGCTTCCACGGCGTGCGCCTCCACGACGTCGGCCTGATCCGGTCGTCGCCCAAGGAACTGATCGCGCGGGGATCGGACTGGCGCTTTCTCGACGAACTGCGGCACGAGATGAAAGCCTGAGCCGCCGCTCGCAGACCATTCGATGCTGCAGTGAACGGATCGACGAGCGGGTGCCCGTCGACCCTGGTCCTCCCGCTATTGGCCCGAGAAGATCTTGTCCACCTCGCGCTTGAACGCGTCCTCGCTGTAGTCCATGCCGTTCAGAATGGTGCTGAACTGGCGAACCACACCGGCTTGGTAGAGGGCATCGCGAATCTCCGCCTCGCTTGCCCCGAACTTGCGGGCTGCTTTCTGGTGGTAGTAGATGCAATACCGGCACGGCACCGTCGCTGCCACTGCCAGACCGATCAGCTCCGAGTACTTTGCCGGCAGCGAGAACTCCTTGCCGTCGGTCACTGCCAGTTCCTGTGCCGTGGCATTCAACGATTGCTTCGGGAACGTGTTCTTGACGAAGTTGGGCAGATCCTGCGCGGCGGCCATTCCGCCCGCAAAGGCGAGCAAGCCGGCTGCGAACCCCGTCAACGCCATCGAGTGAAGTTTGCGCATGTTCGAATCTCCAGGACGTGATGTGGTGGAAGCGCCGGGCCGAGTAGTGATTGAAATTCAGCTCGCGTCCAGCGTGGCGATAGCTCGTATGAGGCCACCGCTCGTCAAGCAGTCTGCCGGGGTCACGCCTGCACCGCTCATGCAGATCGCCAAAGGGCGCTCACAGGAGACATGCGAATGCCGCGCGCTCTTCGTTTGTGGCGGTGCGCAGCGCAAACGGTCCGTCGATCACACGCCGGGGTGAACGACGCACCTGCAGCAGTGGAACATCACCCGTTGCACGCGAACGACGAGTGCGAGCACCGGGGCTTTCCCCCCAGGAAGGGATCCGCCGGCCTGCCTCGAACGATGCGCGACCACCATCACGGGCTGGGTGACCAGCGTCGGACATCGTACGCGCGGCATCAGGCCGGACACCTTCTCGCGAGATCGCGTGGGCGATGTGTATGCCGTCACTGAGGTAGAAGCGGATTTGTTGCGACGCGGTAGCCATGGCGGGCGAACGGGTTCGACCCTTGGCGGTTTACCGATCGGCAGTGCTGCTTCTCGACGACAAACGGCCCCCTCAACCAGCTTCCGAGGCTGCTTGCGCAAGCTACTGGCTCGGCGGGAGGCCCTCGGTGGCGCAATGCATGATGCGGAGGGCTCGGCTCATCCGTATGCCAGTTGTATGCCTTTCAGGTTCATGATTTCGCCATCCTCGGTGGAGCACCCGCCCCAACCGCTTGAAACAGGAGCTCCAGGCATGAGTCCGTCGGCGATCCGAAGACGCTTTCTGTTCGGCGCGACTGCATTCAGCGGCAGTTCGCTGTTCGGACTTGCTTCCACCATGGCAGCAGAACCACCTCCCGAGACCACCCGCATCCGCTTGGTCCATGCGCCCGCTATCTGCCTCGCCCCGCAATATCTGGCGGAAGACCTCCTGCGCGCGGAGGGTTTCACCGATATCCGCTACGAAGAGATGGTCACGGGGGCACCGGTCCAGGTCATCGAAGCGCGGAAAGCCGACATCACGATGGATGCCGCGCCCGCCAGCCTCTATTCGCTCGACGCCGGCAATCCGGTCGTGGTTCTCGCCGGCATTCACGCGGGCTGCTACGAACTGATCGGCAACGATCGCATCCACGCGATCCGCGACCTCAAGGGCAAGACCATCGCCATCATGGCCGTCGGCGGTGGCGACCACGTGCTGGTGTCGAGCATGCTCGCCTACGTGGGCGTCAATCCCCGCACGGAGGTGAAGTGGATCATGGAGAACACATTCGACACCATGCGCCTTTTCATGGAAGGCAAGGCGGACGCCATCATGGGCTTCGCTCCCCAGCCTCAAGAGTTGCGTGAACGCGGCATCGGCCACGTGATCGTGAACACCGCTCTCGATCGGCCCTGGTCCCAGTACTTCTGCTGCGTCGTCACGGCGAGTCGCGAGTTCGTCGCCAAGTATCCGGTGGCGACGAAGCGCGCTCTGCGGGCCTTCCTCAAGGCTGCCGACATCTGCGCCGCTGATCCGGAGGCGGCCGCTCGAATGCTGGCCGAGCGCAAGTACGAAACGCGCCAGAAGATTTCCCTGGAGGTGCTCAAGACCTTTCCGTATCGCCGCTGGCGTGACGCCAATCCGGAAGACACGCTGCGCTTTCATGCACTACGCTTGCATGAGGTGGGCATGATCAAATCCACGCCGGACCGGATCATCGCCAACGGCACGGACTGGCGGTTCTTCAATGAACTGAGGCGCGAGTTGAAGGCATGATATCCCAGACGGATCGGCGCGCATTCATGCTCCGTGCGGCGGTGCTCGCGACGGTAACCGCCATACCGTCCATGCGATCGGCTCACGCGGAACCGCCACCGGAAGTCACGCGCATCCGGCTTTCGCATCAGCCCGCCGTCTGCTTCGCACCGACCTACGTGGCAGAGGAACTGCTGCGCCTGGAAGGCTTCACCGACGTGGTGTACGTGAAGACGGAAAAGGACGGAAGCATCGGCACCCTTGCGAATGGCGCATCGGACTTGTCGATGATGGGTGTGAGCGCCGCGATGCTCCCTCTCGAAGCGGATGAACCCATCACCGTCCTCGCCGGCATTCATGCCGGCTGCTGGGAGCTGATGGCGAGCGACCGGGTTCGCAGCGTGCGCGACCTCAAGGGCAGGTCCGTCGCAGTCATACGTCTGCGTGAGCTGGATCACGTGTTCATCTCGAGCATCATGGCCTGGGTCGGAATCGATCCGCGCACCGACATACGCTGGGTCGAAACCCACCGCATGAACGAATCGATGCGCCTGTTCGTGGAAGGTCAGGTGGACGCCTTCCTGGGTTTCGCCCAACAACCCCTTCAGGTGCGTGCCATGCGTGTCGGCAGGACACTCATCGACACGACCCGCGATCGTCCATGGTCGCAGTATTTCTGCTGCCTGGCAGCCGCACGTCGCGACTTCGTGCATCAGAACCCCGTGGCCACGAAGCGCGCGCTGCGCGCATTGCTGAAAGCCGCGGACCTGTGTTCGCAGGACCCTGACCGCGCCGCTCGCCTGATGGAAGCCCGCGGGGTCTTCGCGGATTACGAACTGGGTCGCGAGGTGATCAGGGCGCTTCCCTACGACCGCTGGCGCACCGACGACCCCGGGGATTCGCTGCGCTTTCATGCACTGCGCCTGCGGGACGTAGGCATGATCAAGTCCTCACCGCAGACGCTCATCGAGCGAGGAACCGACTGGCGCTTCCTGAACGAACTCAAGAAGGAACTGAAAGCTTGACCGGGAATCACGCGCCGATCGCGTGAACGACCGGTCCGATGGGTACGAGCGGACACCGTGGATTTCTGAACGCAGGCCAGAAGAGGAAGCAAGCATGATCCATCGATGTTTGGTCAGGTTCCTTCTGCTCGTGACGATGTTGATCGCTGGTACCGCCACGCGCAGCGGAGAGTTGCCGCCCGACATCAAGACGCTCCCCGTTAACGGATATGAGATGGCCTATCTCGAACGTGGAACCGGCGCGCCGGTCGTGCTCGTTCATGGAACCCTGAGCGACTATCGCACGTGGTCAGGACAAACGGACGCGTTCTCGGAGCGTTTCCGAACGATTGCCGTAAGCCTGCGCCGCTACTATCCGGAGCGTTGGGACGGCAAAGGCGACCACGCTTCATTGCGACAACACGCGACCGACCTCGCGACCTTCATCGCCACCCTGGGTGCCGGCCCCGTGCACGTCGTGGGGCACTCGCGCGGCGGCGACGTCGTGCTGCTCATGGCGAGCGCCCATCCGGAGCTTCTGCGCAGCGTCGTGCTGATGGATCCCTCGCCATTGCAGGCAATGCTGCCGCAAACCGCCAACGCTGCCGCGGAGGCCGAGAAACGCCGTGAGTTCATAGCAGCTGCCGTGGAACGCCTGGATCAGGGTGACGTCGATGGTGGACTGGAGCGGTTCATCGATGGCGTGCTCGCGCCGGGCGCCTGGCAGAAGATGCCGGACCGGCAGAAGGAAGTGATACGGGACAACGCGTACTCCATCAAGAGCCTCCCGACGGACGCCAGGACACCGTTCTCGTGCGGCGACGCAGGTCGTATTGCGCGACCGGTGCTGCTCGTTACCGGCGAAAAGAGCCCTCGCCCCTACGGCCTCATGCTGGAGGCGATCGAGCCCTGTCTCGAATCGAGCGAGAAGGTGACGATCCCGAACGCGGCGCACGCCATGCACCTCGCCAACCCCGTCGCATTCAATGCTGCCGTCCTCCAGTTCCTGGAGCGGCACTGAGTTCGTGCAGCGAACGATGGCGAGCGGCAACCGATCGGCCCAAAGTGCTCGGAATGCGATGCGCAAGCGCGCGCTCACGGTATTGGCCTGCGCGGCCATGGCAGCGCCCGTCGGAGCGCTAGCGAGACCGGCCGACGAAGCCGCGTTGCCTCACATCGGTCCTGCACCTGGGTTCACTCTGGTCAGCCAGTCAGGACGCCGTGTTTCGCTGCATGACCTGCGTGGGCGGGTCACCGTAGTCACGTTCATGTTCGCCGGCTGTTCCGACACCTGTCCCTTGCTCACGTCGAAACTGGTGGGGATCCAACGCCGGCTCGGGGCTCGCGTCGATGACGTGCGCTTCGCAGCGATCACGGTAGACCCCCTCAACGACACCCCCGCTGTGCTGCAAGCGTATGGTCGAGCCCATGGCATCGACCCGGCTCGATTCACTTTCCTCACGGGGTCGATGCAGGAGATCGACGCGGTCACACGGGCGTATGCGGTATTCCGCAAGCCGGTGCCGGGCGGCGGCGCCATCGACCACACTTTCCTCACCTCCCTGGTCGACCGGCAAGGCGTGCTGCGTGTCCAGTACATCGGCGTACGCTTCGATCCGCAGGAATTCCTGCGCGATATCACCACCCTGGTGAACGAGAGAGGTCCGCCTTGATGCAAGGTTTGCCCAGGGCCGTGGCCCGGGTCCGCGCGTCGATCCATTCCAAGCTGCTGGTCGCGTTTCTCGCGATCGCCGCGATGATGCTGGCATCGGGCGTGGTGGGCTTGCGTGCGCTGTCCGAGGTGAACCGCCGAACCGAGGAGATGGTGCAGCTGCAGCGCAAGATCGCCGCCTATCGCCAGTTGAACCACGACACCACCGGCCAGCTCTACAGCGTCGCCTCCTCCCTGCTCACCCCTGACGAGCGCTCGCTCGAAGCGACGCTGCGGCAGTTGAACCAGTTCGGCTACGACCTCGACCGGCTGCAATACGTGGCCCAGGACGAGAAGGACCTGCTGCGGCGCGCTCGCGAGGACTACGAGGAGTTCATCGGCATCGTGACCCAGGAAGTGGCGCTCATCCGCAGCGGCAAGTCCGCGGAAGCTCACACTCTTCAGGTCCGGGTCGCCACGCCGCTGGCGGATCGCCTCGAGCGTCTTACCAACGAACTCGTGAACAAGGCCGAATCGGACATGGTCGCGAGCGTGGAAGCGAGCCATACCGCCTACGCGAATTCCCGTCGTGCGGTCATGGCATTCGCTGCAGCGAGCGTGGTCCTTGCCTTGGCACTGGGTTACACCATCTCGAGCTCCATCGTGGAGCCGGTTCGGCAGATGGAAGCACGCACCCGCGAGATCGCTGCGGGGGAGTTCGGCCGCGCGGTGCAGGTGCCGAACCGGGACGAGCTCGGCGCACTGGCGGCGGACTTGAACCGCATGAGCGAGGAACTGGGGCGGCTCTACGGAGAGCTCGAGGCGGCGAGCCAGCACAAGTCCGAGTTCCTGGCGAACATGTCGCACGAACTGCGCACGCCGCTGAACGCGATCATCGGTTTTTCGGAAGTGCTGAAGGACGGGTTGTTCGGCAGCCTCAACGCGAAGCAGGCCGAGTATCTGCGCGACATTCACGCCTCCGGTCACCATCTTCTGGCACTCATCAACGACATCCTCGACCTGTCCAAGATCGAGGCTGGCCGGATGGAGTTGTCGGTGGCGAAGTTCGATTTGCCCACAACCATCGATAACGCGATGGCGTTCGTGCGCGAGCGTGCCCGTTGGGGCGGTATCGAACTGGAACTCGCTGTGGATGCGCGCCTGAACTCCTTCGCAGGCGACGAGCGCCGGGTAAAACAGATCCTCCTCAATCTCCTGTCCAACGCCGTGAAGTTCACGCCCCCTGGAGGGAAGGTGCGCGTGGCTGCCGAACCGACCGACACCGGGGTGTCGATCGCCGTGCGCGATACCGGCATCGGCATTTCCGAAGCGCAGCAGGCCAAGCTGTTCCAGGCGTTCCAGCAACTCGACACGAACGAGATCGTGAAGCGCGAAGGCACCGGCCTCGGGCTGGCATTGGTCCGGCGCCTCGCGGAGTTGCACGGCGGCTCGGTATCGGTTGAGAGCGCCCCCGGCGCGGGTTCGACGTTCGCGGTGACCCTGGTGGAACAACCATGCCCCACGATCTCATCCTGATCGTCGAAGACGACGCGAACAGCCGCAAGCTGCTGCGCGATGCGCTGCAGGTGACCGGCTACCGGACCCTGGAGGCCGTGAGCGGCGAAGAGGCACTGGCGCTTGCCAGCCAGCATGGTCCGGCGCTCGTCCTGATGGACATTCAGCTGCCGGGCATCAACGGCGTGGAGGCACTGCGGCGCCTGCGGGCGGAACCGGCCACACGGTCCATCCCGGTCATCGCGGTGACGGCATCGGTGATGAATACGCAGCGTGCGGAGTTCCAGACAGCCGGCTTCGACGGCATCGAGTTCAAGCCCGTCAGCGTAGCCGGTTTACTGCGCCGGATGCGCGAACTGATCGACGCGCCGAAGTCCGGGTGCGAAGCCCCGTGAGCGAACCCCGGGGGTTGCTTGTCGTCGATGACCAGGCGCCGAACCGGCGCCTGCTCGCCGATCTGCTCCAGGCCCACGGCCATGCGGTAACGACGGCCGACTCCGGCGAACAGGCGCTCGCCGCACTGGCCTCTGGCGGCATCGATCTGGTCTTGCTGGACGTGGTGATGCCCGGCATGGACGGATACGCGGTCTGTCGCGCTTTACGCGCCAGCGCTGCCACCGCGATGCTGCCGGTCATCATGGTGACGGCGCTCGACCCGACGGAAGAACGCGTCAAGGGTCTCGAAGCCGGTGCCGACGATTTCCTGGTGAAGCCGATCAATGCCCCGGAACTGCTGGCGCGCGTGCGCTCGCTCCTGCGGGTGAAATCCTTCCACGACGCGATCGAGGCTCAGGCAGCTGAACTCGCTGCGCTCAATGCCGACCTGGAGCAGCGCGTGCAGGCGCAACTCACCGAGTTGCAGCGACTCACTCAGTTGAAGCGCTTCTTTCCGCCGCACCTGGCCGAACGCATCGTCGCCGGCGACGAGGACGACCCACTGGCGACACACCGGCGAGAAGTCTCGGTGGTGGTCCTCGACCTGCGCGGCTTCACCGCGTTCGCGGACGCTTCGGAACCCGAGGAGGTGATGAGCCTGCTGCGCCGCTACCACGCTGAAATGGGCGCGGTCATCCTGCATCACGGCGGCACGCTGGAGCAGTTCACCGGCAGTGCGATGCTGGTGGTGTTCAACGACCCGGTGGTGGTGGAGGATCCGGCGGGTCGCGCCGTGCGCATGGCGCTGGAGATGCAGCAGCGCTTCGAGACACTCATTGCCGTCTGGCGCAAGCGCGGTCACGAGATTGCCTTGGGCATCGGCATCGCGCACGGCTACGCCACCATCGGTGCCATCGGGTACGAAGGGCGCACCGGCTACGGTGTGATCGGCCGCGTCACCAATCTCGCATCGCGGCTGGGGGCGGAGGCCCGGCCGGGCGAAATCCTGGTGAGCGCCCCGGTGCTCGCCCAGGTGGAAGCCATCGTGGATGCCGAGGCCGCGGAGCACGTGAATCTCGATGACTTCGCGCGACCGGTGGCGGCCCATCGCATCCTGCGCATGAAGACCATGCCTGCCGTCCCGAAGGTGGATGGCTGGCCACTGCGGATTCATGCGCTCGGTCAGTTCGCGCTGTTGCGCCACGGCGAGCCGATCGTGTTCAGCCGCAAGGTGCAGAAGCGTCCTCTGGACCTGCTGAAGGCGCTGATCGCCCGGGGCGGTGTCCGCGTCGATTCCGCCGGACTGATGGGTTCACTCTGGCCCGATGCCGAAGGCGACACCGCCAAGCTTTCCTTCGACAGCAACCTGCACCGTCTGCGCAAGCTCGTGGACCTGGACGACGTGATCACGCTCAACGAGGGCCGCCTCACGCTCGAGGCGTCGCGCTGCTGGGTCGACGTCTGGGCCGTCGAAGAGGTGGTCGAACGGATCGACCAGGTCACGCACGATCCGGCCGGTAGCGAGGCCGGGCTGATCGGCCTGGTGGCCGACCTGCTGCACCTGTACCGTGGCCACTTCCTGGAGAACGAGACCCAGGATCCATGGGCCGCCACCGCCCGTGACCGACTCAAGGCGAAGTTCGTGCGCGCCGTCACGACCGCGGGCCAGTGGCTGGAGGAGCGCGGACGCTGGGACCAGTGTGTCGAGCTCTACGGGCGGGCGCTGGAACTGGACAACCTCGCCGAAGGGCTGCACCGACGGCTCATGATCACCTATCGCGAACTCGGCGAACCGGCCGAAGCCCTCAAGGTCTACCGGCGCTGCCGCGAGATGCTGTCGATCGTGCTGGGGTTGGCCCCGAGCCCGGAGACGGAGGCGATCCGCGCCAGTCTGCACTGACTGGTCTACCAGCCGCCGGCCTTCAGCATGGCCTGCAGACTGCCCTGGTCGTAGCCGTCCATGCGTTGCGACCCGACGAAGATGACCGGCACACCGTTGCCGCCCATCTCGCGATACTCGCGCCGGCCGCGGTCGGTGGTCTCGACGTCGACGTCGTCGAACGGGATGTTGCGCGACTCGAGGTAGGCCCTGGCCTTCTTGCAGTACCCGCACCACGTGGCGGTGTAGAGCGTCACCTTCTCACCCGCGGCGGCGGCCGGCTTCGCTTTCGGCAGCGGGGCGACCGGCGCCACGGTGTTCGGCTGGATCTTCACCGACTTGGCACCACCCTGCTTCGGCGGGCTGTCGGAGTAGAAGATGCGCCCGTCGGCGTCGACCCACCGGTAGATGGCGGCACCGGCGCTCGACGAAAGGATCAGCGCGAGGACGAAGATCGGCAGGTTCTTGCTCATGACTGGGGTCGCGGTCGCAGCGGAACCTTCGAGGCAAGCACGGAGCGCGCCGGAAATGGCGCACACGCTCTATCCCGGAAAGGTCGCCTCCACCCGGCCCAGGCGCTCGATGTCCATGACAACGTGGTCCCCCGGCTCCAGCCACTTGGTCGCCACCACGCTGCCGGTGAACACGAACTCGCCGGCCCGCAGACCGTGGCCGCGCTGCGCCCGCTGGCTCGCCAGCCAAGCCAGCGCCTCGAGCGGATGGCCCATCACATCGGCACCCCGCCCGCGCCCCACTTCGGCACCGTTGATCGTGGTCACCCCGGTGAGGTCGCCCAGATCGAACTCGCGCCAGGCCCCCACTTCGGGACCCAGCACGCAACCGGCATCAAAGAAATCGTCGGCGATGAGTGTGGGCGTGTCGAGTTTCGAGTAGTCGACGTAGCGCGCGTCCACGATCTCCATGCCGGCCATGCACGCCACGACGGCGTCGGCGACTTCGGCGCGCGAATAGGGCTCGAGCCGCGGCGGCAGGTCCCTTCCGAGCCGCACGACGATCTCGCATTCGACCCCCACACGCACGAACTTGTCATGGGGGACGACGGCCGGGCTTCGATGCACGGTTTGCTCGAACACACCACCGGCGCACGGGTGTTCGATCTTGAGATAGGCCTGCATGACCGGTGTGGTGCACCCGATCTTGTGACCCGCCACCTCGCCGAGGCCACGCGCCGTGAGCTGCCGGTGCAGTTCGTCCTGGATCGCATAGGCCTCGGCTTCGTCCGCAGGACGCAGCTCCGGGGGCAATTCCCCCAGGGGATCGCGCTCCAGGCGGTGTTCGGCGAGTACCAGTGCGGCATAGGCGATGTCGGGCATGGAGGAAGCATAGCGGCTTTTTTCGAGGGTGGGCGCACCCGAACGCAGCGCAACAACGAACGCCTGGCGGAGGTTGCGACGAGATCGGCGTTTCATCGGTGGCGCGCATCACTAGTCATTGCGCACTGCATCATGAAGATGCCTGCGGGCGCACCTTGCTTGCCGGGTAGCGCTTCCACATAATCCTGCGGCCGCGAGGCGCGAGTGCGACAGCCGCACCGCCATCCAAAACGAGAATCAGCGAGGAGGAGGCTTCCCATGAAACAAGCGCAATTCGGTTTGCGCGCGGCGGCGGCGTTGTTTGCCGCGGTCACGCTCGCCTGGTCCACGGGCGCAGCAGCGCAGAGTGCAGCCCAACGCGCCGTCGATGCGGCGAAGCCGCTGTGCGCCGGCGGCAAGACCATCACCATCGTCTGGGAAGCGGGCCTGCAATCGCTCGACCCGCTCAACTTCTCCGGGCCGAAGTGGGAACAGCTCACGGGTTGCAAGGTGAAGGTGGTGGAAGCGCCCGTGTCGGAGATGTTCACCAAGATCATGCAGGAATTCCGTGCGGGCACCGGCGCGTACGACGCGCTCAATGTGATCCCGGCGTGGATGCCCGACCTCGCACAGGCCGGCGCGCTCGAAGTGCTCGATCCGTACGTCGAGAAGTACGGCTACGCGAAGGAACTCCAGTCGATCGCTGCGACCTACCGCGACAACCAGATGAAGGTCAACGGGAAGATCTACGGCTTCCCCGATGACGGCGACGTTTTCGTCTTCTACTACCGCAAGGATCTCTTCGCGCGCGACGACCTCAAGAAGGCGTTCAAGGCGAAGCACGGCTACGACCTGGCCCCGCCCAAGACCTGGAAGCAATTCGGCGAGATCGGCGCGTTCTTCACCGAGGCGCTCAAGTCCGAAGGCATCTACGGCGCCTCGATGTTCCGCGAAGCCGGTTACGGCAATTTCATGTTCCAGGAGCGCTTCCGCAACGAAGGCGGCAAGTTCTTCGACGCCAACATGAAGGCGACCGTGAACAGCCCAGAGGGCGTCAAGGTGCTCACCGAGTGGCGCAACGAGAACAAGTTCATGCCCCCGGGCGTGGAGAAGTTCGGCTTCGTCGAGAACCTCGCGGTGTTCCTCGAGGGCAAGAGCGCGATGACCATCTCGTGGCCGCCATACGGCCGTTTCGCCGCCGGCTACCTGTCGGAAGAGAAGGCGCTCTCCTGGGTGCCGAAGTCCAAGATCGCAGGCAAGGTCGGCTACACGCTGCCCCCGGGCGGTCATCCGGAACTGGCGGCGGGCTTCGCGCTCTCCGTGGCGGCCGGCAGCAAGCAGAAGGAAGCCGCCTACCTGTTCATCCAGTGGCTGAACAGCGAGGAAACTTCCAACCAGCGCGTGCAACTGCCCTATGCGCTGCGCGATCCGTTCCGCGACTCGCACTTCACCAACCCCGGCTACCTGAAGCTGTGGCCCGACGCCAAGGACTACCTGGCTGCGCTGCAAGCCGCGTCCAAGACCGGCCTGCTCGACCTGTCGCTCATCCAGACCGACAAGTACGAAGAAGCGCTGCGCCAGGGCATCAGCCGGCTGTGGGCGGGCGAGGATCCGAAGAAGATCCTGGACGACATCGCAAAGCAGTGGGATGAGATCACGGCGAAAGTCGGAGTCGACAAGCAGAAGGCCGTGTACAGCGCCTGGGCCGCGAAGTCGGGAGCCTATCCGAAGTAACCCGCAGCTGGTCGCCCGCGCCGCCTTCGGCGCGGGTCCGCAATCCAAGAGGCGGGCGCGATGCCCGCCTCTTGCTTCCCACTGACGAATTCGAACCCAACGGAAGCATTCTTGGCAGCCACCCGCACCCTCGCCGCCACCCGGGATCGTCGCTTCAAGTACGTCCTCGTCGCGCCCTCGATCTTCGTGCTGTTGCTGATCGGCATCTTTCCGCTGGTCTATCTCGTCCTGGTGAGCTTCCAGAACATCACGATGACGGACATGGACACGTCGTTCCAGGGTCTGCTCAACTACCGGGAGATGATCCGCAGCACGCGAATGTGGGAGTCGCTGCTGCACACCGTCATCTTCACCGCCATCGCCCTGCCCGTGGAACTGGTGCTCGGGCTCGCCATGGCGCAACTGTTCATCGACCGCATTCCCGGCCGGCAGGTGTTCGTGGCCCTGCTGGTGCTGCCGGTGGTGATCTCGCCCATCGTCGCGGGGGCCACCTGGTCGCTGATGTTCGACAACCGATTCGGGCCGATCAATCAGATCATCGGGTGGTTGATCGGCGGCGAGGCGACGATCCTCTGGACCATCAATCCGAACCTGGTCTATCCGGCGATCCTGGTGGCCGAGATCTGGCAGTGGACGCCGTTCATGTTCCTGTTGCTGCTCGCCGCACTGTCGGCGGTGGACAAATCGCAGCTCGAGGCCGCTTCCATCGACGGCGCCGGCTGGTGGCGGACGTTCTTCCGCATCGTGCTGCCGGCCATCTGGCCGGTGATGGCCATCGCGATCCTGATCCGCGGTCTCGACCTCTTCCGCCTCTTCGACATCGTATGGGCACTGACCCGAGGGGGTCCCGGAACAATGACCGAAACCATCTCCATCTTCGCGTACGTGAAGGGCTTCCAGCAGTTCGACACGAGCTTCACCGCCGCGGTGGCGTTGCTGATCATCGTGCTGCTGTCGATCGTCGTCATGCTCGCGCTGAAGCGCGTCGAACTGGCACGCTAGGCCCATGAATCTCCGCCGACGCCGCCGTCTGAAGCTGGTCCTGCGCCTCGCCGCCGCGATCGCCATCACCGCCTTCTTCCTGTTCCCCATCTACTGGCTGTTCATGATCTCCTTCAAGACGCCGGAGGAGATCTTCGCCTTTCCGCCGAAGTGGTGGCCGGCGCAACTCCAGTTCGACAACTATCAGGTCCTGTTCAAGGACGGCGATGCCAATACGGTGGGCAACAGCCTGGTGGTCGCCAGTGTCAGCACCGTCTTCGCCATGTTCCTCGGCACGCTCTGCGCCTACAGCCTCGCGCGTTTCCGCACCGGGGGCGAGAACCTCGCCAACTGGATCATCTCGCAGCGCATGGTGCCGCCGATCGCGGTGGTGTTCCCGATCTTCCTGCTCTACGTGTGGCTGAAACTGGTCGACACCTACGTCGGCCTGATCCTGCTCTACACCGCCTTCAACCTGCCGTACGTGATCTGGATGATGCGCGGCTACATCAACGATATCCCCAAGGCCCTGGAAGAGTCCGCGCTGGTGGACGGCTGCACGCGCTGGCAGGTGCTGTGGAAAGTGGTCTTTCCCATGTGCCGCGCGGGTCTGTTCGCCACCGCCATCTTCACGTTCGTGTTCGCGTGGAACGATTTCATTTTCGCGCTGGTGCTGACCCGCACCGAAGTGTCGACCTACACGGTGCAGGTCACGCACTACTTCGGCGGGCAATCCAACTTCTGGGCGAAGATCTCCGCGATGTCGGTGCTGGGCACGGTGCCCATCTTCATCGTCGTGGGCTTCATGCAGCGCTATCTCGTGCGCGGGATCTCGCTCGGTGCGGTGAAGGGGTGAGGGGCTAGGGGCTAGGGGCTAGGGGTGCGGTGATCAATAGTTATCGTGATCTTGTGGTATGGCAAAGGGCAATGGAACTCACCGAGACCTTGTACGGTTTGACTGAGCAGCTTCCGCGGACCGAGCAGTTCGGCCTGGTCACGCAGCTGCGACGGGCCTCGGTCTCGGTCGCATCCAACATTGCTGAAGGACATGCACGAGAATCAACTAAGGAGTACTTGCGGTTCCTCTCGATGGCGCTCGGATCCATAGCGGAAATGGAAACACAGCTCATACTTTGCGAACGACTGAAGCTCCTCCCGGCGACATCGGTGTCCGACGCTCTTGCCTTGGCAGGCGACATCGGGAAGATGATCCGAGCCTTGCGTCGCTCGCTGAATGATCGCCTCCCCTAGCCCCCAGGCCCTGGCCCCTAGTCCCTAGTCCCCACGATCATGGCCGACCTCAAGATCACAGCACTGAACAAGTACTACGGCCCGGTCCACGCCGTGAAAGGCATCGACCTGGAGATCCCCGCGGGCGAGTTCACCGTGCTCGTGGGTCAGTCGGGTTGCGGCAAGAGCACGCTGCTCCGGACCATCGCCGGGTTGGAAGATGCGGATTCCGGGACGATCGAGATCGGCGGCCAGAACGTCACCGACGATCCGCCGCGCGACCGCGACATCGCGATGGTGTTCCAGAACTACGCGCTCTATCCCTACATGAGCGTGTACGACAACATCGCCTTCGGCCTGCGGGCGCGCAAGACACCGTCCGGCGAGATCGAATCGAAGGTCAAGCGCGCGGCCGAGATGCTGGCCATCGACCATCTGCTGCAACGCTACCCGCGCCAGCTGTCGGGCGGTCAGTTGCAGCGCGTGGCCATCGGCCGCGCCATCGTGCGCAACGCCCGCCTCTACCTGTTCGACGAGCCGCTGTCGAACCTGGACGCCCAGCTGCGCGACGAGATGCGCAGCGAGATCAAGCGGCTGCACCAGGAACTCGACAAGACCATGATCTACGTCACGCACGACCAGATCGAGGCGATGACCATGGCCGATCGCATCGTGCTGCTGCGTGACGGCAAGATCGAACAGCAAGGGTCGCCGCTCGATCTCTACGAGCGTCCGGCCACGAAGTACGTCGCCGGATTCCTCGGGTCGCCCTCGATGAACTTCGTCGACGCCGAGATCGCCTCCGTCGCCGGTCGCCTTGCGGTGCGCATCGGCGACAGCGCCGTGCTGCCGTTGCCGCAGACGCGCACCGATCGGCTCGCGCCTTACACCGGCAAGCACATCGTCCTGGGCCTGCGCCCTGAGCACATCAGCCGCGCCCGCGAGGGCGACTCGCGGGAAGGCCTGGCGCGCTGCGGTGCCGTCATCGATCTGGTGCAGCCGACCGGTGCGCGCACCTACGCCACGTTCAAGCTGGGCGGTGTCGAAGCGGTGGCGGAATTGCAGGCGCACGAAGCGTCGCAACCGGGGCAGCCCATCGAGCTCGCCGTGGACATGAACCGGGCCGTGATCATCGAGCCCGACACCGAGAAAGTCGTTTCCTGAGGATTCCGCCATGAAGACCGTTTCCGCTTCCCGTGCGATCAAGCTCTGCGGCACCGAGCAACCCGACGTCCCGGGTCGCATCCTGACCGCCGGACCGCTCACCGTCGAACTGGAGAACGGAGCCTTGCGCTACCTCAAGGTGAACGGTGTCGAGGCCGTGCGGGCGCTGGCCTTCCTGGTGCGCGACGAGAACTGGGGCACGTACATCCCGAAGATCACCGACCTCGAGATCGACCAGCGTTCGAACGGCTTTTCGGTCTCGTATCACGCGGTGTGTGCCCGCGGCGCGATGGAGATCGCCTTCGACATCGAGATCGAAGGCCGGGCCGACGGCAGCCTGGATTTCAAGGGTACCGCGGTACCGAAGACGGACTTTCGCACGGCGCGCACCGGATTCGTCGTGCTGCATCCGTTGCAGGGCGTGGTCGGCAACAAGGTGGAAGTGGAGCACGTCGACGGCAAGGTCGAGAAGTCGGTCTTCCCGAAGGAGGTGAATCCGATCCAGCCGTTCCTGCACATCCGCTCGCTCACGCACGAAGTGCTGCCCGGCGTGAAGGCGAAGGTGCGGATGGAAGGCGACTCGTGGGAGATGGAAGACCACCGCAACTGGACCGATGCGTCGTTCAAGACGTACGTGCGTCCGCTGGCGCTGCCCTGGCCGTACACGCTGAAGGCCGGCGAGCCCGTCAAGCAGTCGATCCACTTCTCGCTGTCGGGCAATGTGCCGAAGGCCGCGGAGGCCGGCACCGGCGGTGCCATCGAGATCAAGCTTGGCGGCGCCACGCGCGATGTCATGCCGCCGGTCGGACTCGGCGTACCTGCTGAAGAGATCGGGCACGCCGCTGCCAGATTGCCGGCCTTGAAGAGCATCGCGCCGAAAGTGCTCAACTGCCACTTCGACCCGCGTGCCAAGCACGGCTCGAAGGAGCTCTACGGGTATCGCCTGCTGTGCGAACAGACCGGCGCGGACTGCGTGCTCGAGATCGTGGTGGAAAGTGTCGATCGCTATGCCGAGGAACTCGCCGGCGTCGCGAAACTGGTCAAGGAGGCCGGCCTCAAGCTGGCCGCCATCGCGGTGTGCCCCGTGGGCGATCTGAAATCGGTGCTGCCCGGTGGCCCACGCCCGCCCGCCCCGCCGCTCCCCAAGCTCTATGCGGCAGCGCGTGCCGCCTTCCCCGGGGTCGAACTGGGCGGAGGCATGTTCTCTTTCTTCACCGAACTCAATCGCAAGCGCCCGCCCGCCGAACTGCTCGACTTCGTCACCAACACGACGTGCCCCATCGTGCATGCGGCCGACGATCGCTCCGTGATGGAGACCCACGAGGCGCTGCCGTGGCAACTCGCCACGGCGCGCTCATTCATCGGCAAGACTGCGCACCGCGTGGGCCCCAGCGCCATCGGCTGCCGCGACAATCCGCATGGCGCCACGTTCACGCCGAACCCGAACAACGAGCGCATCTGCCTCGTGAAGATGGATCCGCGCCAACGCGGGCTCTTTGGCGCAGCGTGGACCCTCGCCTACATCGCGACCCTGGCGCGCGCCGGTGCCGCGGCCATCACCATCGGCGCTCCCACGGGGCCGCTCGGTGTGATCTACCGCAAGACCGAGAACGCTCAGCCGTACTTCGATGCCCTCGACGGTCCTGCCGTGTATCCGGCGTACCACGTGGTGAGCGGGCTTGCGCGGGCCAGCGGCTCGAAGCTGGCAAGTGCGACTTCGTCCGATGCCGCGAAGGTGGAATGCCTAGCCGTGCGCGGCAAGGGCGGCACGATCCTGTGGCTCGCCAATCGCACTGCCGACTCGCAGAAGGTGAAGCTGTCCGGCGCTTCCGGAGCGGCCTTCGCAGCAGTGCTGGACGAGAACAGCTTCGCAACCGCCACCACCGACCCGACGAAATTCCAGCGCTCGTGGAAGGCCGTGGATGGCAGCGCACTGACGCTCGGGGCCTACGCAGTCGCGATCGTTTCGATCAACGACTGAGGAACTGACGCTCGCCCCCACCCTGGCCCTCTCCCAGCTTCGCTGGGGGAGGGGACGTGGCTCCTTCCCCCGACTGCGTCGGGGGAAGGCGGGGGATGGGGGCCAAGCATCACCAGAGTCCCCCCACACCAGCCCTCGAACACGCTTCGCCCGAAGACCGAGCGCCGGACGCGCCGTGCCAGCCGCTATCGCGGCCGGTATGCCGGCCGTCGCGGCGCCGACGGCGCCGCACGTTCGTCCTTGTGGCGAAAGCTGATGCGGCCTTTCGTCAGGTCATAGGGCGACATCTCGAGCGTGACGCGATCGCCGGCAAGGATGCGGATGCGGTGCTTGCGCATCTTTCCCGATGCGTACGCGGTGATTGCAATGCCGTTGTCCAGCGTCACGCGGAATATGGTGTTCGGCAGCACTTCGTTCACCACACCTTCGAGTTCGACGACTTCTTCTTTCGCCATGGCGATTACCCGTGGGTCGTGGCCCGCACGACAATCGCCGGGCGAGCGCAATGACAGCGAGCCGGGCGGCCTCGAGGGCGGCCCGGCAGGAAACGACAGGGAACGCCGCCGGCGGCGACGTTCAGAGCGGCTTCAGGTTGACGGCTGAAACGCGGCCGTCGCGGCCGGCTTCGGTGTCGAACGAGACCTTCTGGTTCTCGGCGAGCGTGGTGAGACCAGCGCGCTCGACGGCCGAGATGTGGACGAACACGTCCTTCGAACCGTCTTGCGGTGCGATGAAGCCGAAGCCCTTGGTAGCATTGAAAAACTTTACGGTGCCAGAAATCATGGGTACTCCCGTGGATGCGTAGCCGCCGGCGGAATCGCTGACGGCATCAAATCACGCTTTCGGGAGAGACCTGCGCATCCAGGACGGACGCGAACGGCCGAGGGTAGGAGTGGCGGACTTCCGAAGAAGCATATCCGACCTGCCGAGTGTGCTCCTTTTCGGGGCAACTGGCAAACGGTCGGCGGCAACCGGGATGCCTTCGAGCTACGCCGTGGGGCGCTGGGCTTCCTTGGTAGTGACGCGCCAGAGGGTTCGGGCGTACCGGGGATCGGTCAGGGTGGCGGAGTGCAGCACCGAGGCGTTGTCCCAGGCCACCACGTCGCCGACACCGTAGCTCACGCGGTACTGATACTTCGGCTGGGTCGAGTGTTCTGCCAGTTCGCGCAGCAACGCGAGACCTTCGTCATCGGCCATGCCTTCGATGGCGAACGACGTCCCCGACACGGAATAGAGCGCCTTGCGCCCCGTATGGGGATGGCGACGCACGAGCGGGTGCCGGATGACCGCGATGCTGCGCTTTTGCTTCTGATCCGCGGAGAGCGGGTAGGCGATGGTGCGCGACTCCGGGTCGAGATCGTCACGATTGCCATAGAGATTCAGTGTCACCAGACCGTCGATGCGCCGCTTCGTCGCCTCGGGCAGATCGGCGTACGCCTGTTCCTGATCGGAGAACAGCGTGTCGCCCCCGACCTCCGGCACTTCGATCGAGTAGAGCAACGTGGCACGCGCCGGCAAGTCGAAATAGGAGTAATCCGTGTGCCAGTAGGTGCCGCCGTCGGCCAGCCCGGTGGGCTTGCCGTCCTTCTGCACGTTCGACAGGATCAGGATGTCCGGGTGGGTCGGGTGGTGGAACTGGTCCAGCACGTGCGGCTCCGGCCGACCGAAGCGGCCGGCGAAGTCGAGGAAGCGTTCCGGAGAAAGCGAGGGCGGTTGACCGCGCAGCACGATCACATGATGCCGGTGCAATGCTTCGCGAACTTCCGCGAATGTCGCATCGTCCATGGGCTGGGACAGGTCCACGCCGAACAGTTCGGCACCCATGCAGGCGCCGGAAGGTTGTATGCGGATCATCGACGGATTTCCTTCATTTGACGAACGTCGGCATCAGCCAGCGCGGCAAGGCCAGGATCGCCTCGGGAAACAGGATCACGAAACACAATACACCCAGCATCGGAATCAGCAGCATGGCGACATCCTTCAACGTCTCGCGGATCGTGACCTTGCCGATCGCGCAGGCGATCATCAGGCACAACCCGTAGGGCGGCGTCACGAGCCCGAACGCGATCGAGATCACGCCGATGATCGCGAAGTGAATCGGGTGCAGGCCGACACTGGTGGCGAGGGGCGCCAGAATCGTCCCGAGGATGATGATCGCGGGAATGGCATCGATGAAGCAACCGATCACCAGGAACGCCCCGGCGATGATGAAACCGACGCTGACCGGCCCGCCGCCCCAGCCCGACACCCAATCGACGAACACCTGCGGGATGCGGAAGTAGGCGAGCAGCCAGCCGAAGGCCGATGCGGTGCCGATGCAGAAGAGCGAAATCGCCGCGAAGCGTGCCGACTCATAGAGCACCTTCGGAATGCCGCGGAACGGCACCGTCCGGTAGACAAATGCGCCGAGCACGAGCGCGTACAGTACGGCGACGACGCTCGCCTCGGTCGGCGTGAAAAAGCCGCCGACGATTCCGCCGACGATGATTCCGGGCGTGGCGAGTGGCAGCAGCGATCTCACCAACGCCGTGCCGAACTCTCCGAGGGTGGCGCGCGGGTGGACCGGATAGCCGCGCACCTTGGCGTAGATCACCACCACCACCATCAGCGACAAGCCGATCAGGATGCCGGGGAGCACGCCGGCGAGGAACAGTCCGCCGATGGACACCGAAATGACCCCACCCCACACGACCATCAGGATGCTGGGCGGGATGATCACCCCCATCACGGAAGCACAAGCGGTCAACGCCGCCGAGAATCGCGAGTCGAACCCCTGCTGCTTCATCGCAGGAATCAGCACGCCACCGACGCCCGCCGTCTCGGCCGTGCTCGACCCGGAGATCCCGGCGAACAGCATGCTCACCACCACGTTGACGTGGCCGAGCCCGCCGGGCAGATGCCCCACCGCCGAGCGTGCCAGCGCGATGAGCTTGTCCGTGATGCCGGCCGCGTTCATCAGGTTGGCCGCCAGCAGGAAGAACGGAATGGCCAGGAGCAGGAACGAGTTGTAAGACTTAAGCATCTCGTTCAGCAGCAGGAACGGCGTCAGGCGCTCGTCGATGAAGAACACCGGCACGCAGGCGAGTCCGAGCGCGAAGGCCACGGGCACGCGCACCAGCAGCAGGGCGAAGAACACACCGAACAGCAGCAGGGCAACCTGGACGCTACTCACCCCTACGCCCCCGGTAGATCTTCACGTCCTGGACGATCTTCTCCCCCAGGAACAGCGTGTACACCAGACCCGCGAGTGGCCATGCGACGTGTATCGCGAGCATGTTGAGCCCTGACAGCTCGGACTCCTGCTCGAAGCCGAACAACGCGAACGAGTAGCCGAACCAGACGAACGTGAGTGCCACGAGCAGCATCGCGCCGTTGCGGATCAGGCGCGCGAGCGCGCGGCCATGCGGAGTCTTCGGTGTCGGAAGGATCTCGAGATCGAAGTGGGTGTCGTCGCGCACCGCAATCATGGAACCCAGCATGATGATCCAGATGAAGCAGAAGCGCGCCGCTTCCTCCGTCCAGATGTAGCGCGGGATGAGATCGGTGAAGCGCGAGACGATCTGCAGCACCACGGGCACGATGAGCAGTGCCATCAGAGCGGTAAGAAGGAACTGAAGGGTGCGGTAGAGCACGCCGATCAGGGAGGAGATCATGGGGCTGGACCCGGCGCGCAAACGCAGGCATCGGCGATTGCTCCGAAAAGCGCCCCCCACCCTAACCCTCCCCCACGAGCTAACGCTCGCGGGGGAGGGAACGTACCCACCCGTGGCGCCGAGGTATTGCGCTCCCTCCCCCGACTACGTCGGGGGAGGGTTGGGGTGGGGGCTTGCCTACTTGACCGCATTGATGCCCGCCAGCACCGCCTCCGCCCCCACTTCCTTCGCGTAACCTTGCTTGATGGGTTCGGCAAGCTTCATGAGCTGGTCGCGGTCGGTGAAGACATAGGTCTTCAGCTTGCCTTCCTTCTCGAGACGCTGCAGCCGTTGCTGGTCTTCACTCGACTCGATCTGCCGGCCGTAGCTACCGGCCTCACGCCCGGCCTTCACGATGGCATCCTGCAGATCCTTCGGCAGGCGCCGGAAGGTCTTGCCGGAAAAACAAACCGGCCGCACCGTGATCGCGTGCCTGGTGAGCGAGATGTGCGGCCCCACCTCGTAGAACTTCATCTGTTCGAGCCCGGCGGCCTCGTTCTCGGCCGCCTGGATCACGCCGGTCTGGATTGCGTTGTAGATCTCTGTGTAGGCGATGACGGTGGGCGCGGCGGTGATCGCCTGGAACATGCGGGTCTGGATCGGCGCCCCCATCACGCGAATCGAGAGCCCCTTCAGTTCCTGCAGGTTGCGCACCGGCTTGTTGACGATCAGGTTGCGCGTACCGCCGCCGGCATAGCCCAGGATCATCACGTCGGCCTTCTTCGCCACTTCATCCGCGATGGGCTTCAGTGCGTCGGCATCGAGCACTTTCTTCCAATGGCTCTCGTCGCGAAACAGGAACGGCATGTCCATGAGCGGCGCCGACTTGGCGAAGGTGGACATGTGCGACGGCGATACCACCGCGTAGTCCACCGAGATGCCCTGGTTCAGGTAGGCGAAGTAGTCCTTCTCGGTGCCCAGTTCGCTGTTGCGATGGAGCACGAAGTTGATCGGCTTGCCGTAGTACTTCTTCGTGAGCTCTTCGAACTTGAGCAGCGTCCGGTTGAACGCGTGTTCGTCGGCGAACTGGACGGCTCCGTGCAGCGTGATGGGCTGCTGGGCGCCGGCTGCACCCGCCATGCACACTGCGATCATCACAACGACGTTGCCGGCGATCCTGCGCATGCCCATGGCTGGCCTCCTCGCGTACCGAACTACTTCTTGACCGCTTCCTTAGTCTTGTCGGCCGCTGCACCCACCGCTTCCTTGGTGGCGTCGGCCGCCTTGTTCGCGGCCGCCTTCGTCGCATCGGCAGCGTTCGATACGGCTTCCCGAGTCGCTTCCTTGGTGGCTTCGACGGCGTTCCGGGTCGCCTCCTTGGCGCTGTCCACACCTTCCTTCGTGGCCTCCTTGGCAGCCGTAGCCGTTTCCTTCGCGGCATCGCCCGCGGCGGCAGCGGCGTCCTTCGCGGACTCCACGGCCTTGTTCGCGGACTCCTTGGCGGCGTCCATCGCCTGACCGGCGGGTGTCGATTCGTCCTTTGTGCCGCAAGCGACCAGCCCGGACGCAACGAGCACGACAACCACAAGCGCTTTCGTCATCTCACCCTCCTTCGGATCGGAACGTTCGTGCGGTGGCGGTCAACGTTTCTTCGCACCGCGCTTCGGTTTCGCGGTATCCAGCGACTGCAACGTGCCGATGCTCTGCCGCAGCGCGTTCTGCAGCAGGTGGCCATCCACTCCGGCGGCGAACAGGCGAAAGCCCTTGTCCCAGTACTCGCGGCTCCACTCGTCCGACCCGGTCATGCAGGCCAGCACCTTGTCGTGCTTCTTCGCCGCCGCGCACATGCGATCGATCGCCTTCAGGTACTTGGCGCTCTTGAACTGAGCCGGGATGCCGAGGAAGTTCGTGAGGTCGAAGTGGCCGAGCCACAGCACGTCTACGCCCGGAACCGCGGCGATCCTGTCGACCTCGTCGATCCCTTCCTTGGTTTCGATCAGCGGCATCACGATCACGCGCTCGTTGGCGATGCGCATCTTCTCGGTGATGTCGCCGCCTTCGTAGTCATCGTGCGAGAAACCGAACGCGGCACCGCGCCGGCCGTGCGGCGGATAGCGCGTACACGAGACGATGAACTCGGCTTCTTCCGCAGAACCCACCATGGGCACCATGATGCCCATGGCGCCGATGTCGAGCGCGCGGGCGATGAACTGATACTGCGCGGAAGGCACGCGCACCATCGGCACCAGGCCGATGCCGCGGCAGGCTGCGAACAGCTGCTTCAGGGTCTCGTACTCGAGGCCACTGTGTTCCATGTCGAACAGCAGGAACTCCGCTCCCGCGGCCTTGACCATCTGCGGCAGGCCGGGCACGAAGAACTCGAAGGCCATGGTGCCGAAGACGGCCTGGCCATTTTTCAGTTTTTGCTTGACTGGGTTGTCGCGCATTGTTGTCTCCCGTTGTTTCCTGCATTGCCCCCATCCCAGCCTTCCCCCACCGAAGGTGGGGGAAGGGGTGTACATCCCCTCCCCCGGCTATCGCCGGGGGAGGGTCAGGGTGGGGGCATGCTCTCCAACACTCAAACCGCCTTCCGCGCAACGCACGACAGCCACGCCTGCGCGAACATCGCCTGCGGATCTTCCTGCCAGTGCCGGAACGTCGCGCCATGCTCGGGCATGCCGTCACGCTCGAGCTGCCAGGCCATCAGGTTGCCGATGGCCGTGATCGGCGAATAGTTCTCGTAACGAGCCGACAACTTCGCATTGATGAAGCCGGCCTCGGTCAGCACCTGCGCCAGCTTGCGTCCGGTGCGGGTGTCGCCGCCGTTGCGGTTCTGCTGATCTTCATAGGCGGCAATCGCCGCCTTGAGGTCGGGCGTTTCGGGCGCCACCACGAACCCGCCCCAATCGGGTGTGCACACGCCGATCGCGCCGCCGGGCTTCAACACCCGCAGGCATTCGCGCGCAGCGCGCGCCTGGTCGGCCAGGTGCTCGAACAGGGCGTGCGAGAACACGGCATCGAAGCTGGCGTCCGCGAACGGCAGCTCGTACACGCTCGCCTGCCGGAATTCGACATTCTTCAGTCCCGCGGCCGCGGCACGCTCGCCGGCGAGCGCGATCTGCGCACCATCCATGTCGACCCCGATCACGGATCCCGGCGTGATTCGCGCCGCGATACCGCGGGTGATGCCGCCCGGACCGCAACCGCAATCGAGCACGCGCAGGCCGGGCAGCAGGTGCGATTCGAAGAACGTGCCATGACTCGCGAGCGTGCGCCGGTCGAGGAAGGCCATCGCCTCCGGCGCGTAACCCAGGGTATAGCGCTCGCCTGGCGTGCTCACGCGTGGAAATAGGGGACGCGGCCCAGGACCTGCTGGTTCACCACGTTCTTGGGCACGCGGCCGTGCGCCAGTTCCTTGCACGCATGGAAGACGCTCGCCGCGATGGTGTTGATGCATTCGTCGGTCAGGCAGATGTGGTGCGGTGTGACGATGATGTTGTCGAGCTTGAGCAGAGGATTGTCGGGTGGAGTGGGTTCCACCTCGAACACGTCGATGCCGGCACCGGCGATGCGGCGGTTCGCCAACGCTTCGTGCAGCGCCTTCTCGTCCACGATCGGGCCGCGAGCCGTGTTGATGAAGAACGCGGTCGGCTTCATCAAAGCGAACTGCTTAGCCCCCACCAGCTTGCGCGTCTCCGCGGTCAGAGGGCAGTTGACCGTGATGAAATCCGCTTCGCGAAACAGCGTGTCCATGTCGACCAGTTTCACGCCCAGGGGTGCCACCGATTCCTGCGTGATGTACGGATCGCAGGCGATGTGCTTCATGCCGAAGGGTGCGGCCAGGCGGAACACTTCGGAGCCGATGTTTCCGACACCGATCGAGCCCAGCACGCGCCCCGACAATCCGGTGCCGAAGTGATTGAGCCGCTCCTGCCAGCGGCCCTCACGGGTCAGGCGGTCCTTGATGAGGACACGTTGTGCCAGCATCAGGACGTAGGTGATCACGGACGTGGCGACCGGGCGGCGCACGCCGTCGGGTGCGATGCACAGGAGCACCCCGCTGTCGGTACAGGCCGGCACGTCCACCGTGTCGTAGCCCACCCCGAAGCGCGAGATCAGTTTGAGCCGCCGATCCGGTCCGGACAGCGTCTGGCGCGTGACCTTGCCCAGCATCACGGCCATCGCGTCGTAGCGGGCAGCCGAAGCGGCGGAGATCTCCGGCTCGTTCTGCGCCACGAATTCCCACTCGATGCGCGGGTCGTCCAGGACCTTCAACGCCGATTCGTCGAAGATCGGCTTGCCGTCGGCCTTCAGGTTGTCGCGCGTGATGCCGACCCGGAATTTGTCCGCCATGGTGTTGCTCCTCCTGTTGTTCTCGGGGCCGCGATTCGAAATGTCCGCGTGCTCCGTCCGCTGTCCCTACATCGACGCCGTGAACGCTCCGTCGACGGTGAGGATATGACCGTTCACGTACGACGCCTCGTCCGAAGCGAGGAACACGCACGGCGGTCCGATCTCGTCCACCCGGCCCCACCGCCCGGCCGGGGTGCGCTTGCACACCCAGTCGTTGAACTCCTTGTTCTCGATCAGCGCCGTGTTCATCTCGGTCGCGAAGTAGCCCGGCGCGATCGAATTGACCGTGATGTTGTGAGGCGCCAGTTCCACCGCGAGTTCCCGCGTGAAAGCGTGCACCGCTCCCTTGGAGGCGATATAGGCCGAAATGGTCGGCCGTGCCGCGAAGGCACTGACCGACCCGGTCATGATGATGCGGCCGCGCTTCGCGGGAATCATGATGCGGGCGCATTCGCGGGCGAGCAGCCAGACCGCGGTCAGGTTGGTGTCCACCACGCGCCGGAAATCCGCGGTCTCGAATTCCGTGATGGGCTTGCGGTGCTGGATGCCGGCGTTCAGCACGGCGATGTCGAGACGGCCGTGACGCTGCGCGATCGCTGCCACTGCAGCGACCGCGGCGGCCTCGTCGCTCACGTCGAACGCCGCCACGTCGCCCTTCAGACCGGCGGACTTCAGTTCGGCCACGCGCCCGTCGAGCGCCGCCTTGTCGCGCGCATTGAGCACCACCGTCGCGCCGGCACGTGCCAGTGCCTGCACCATTCCCCAACCCAACCCGCGTGAAGCGCCGGTTACCAGGGCTACTTTCCCCGTGAGATCGAACATCCGCTCCCCCTTCCTGTCGTGGCACGCCGCTCGAGCCGGCGGCGGTATCTCAAGGCATGTACTGGCCGCCGTTCACTTCCAGGATCTGCCCGGTGACATAGCCGCTCATCTGGTCCGACGCGAGGAACAGGAACGCGCCGGCGCATTCGTCCGCCGTACCGATGCGATTCATCGGGATCGTGGCCTTGAAACCTTCGAGCATCTGCGGGCTCGAGTAGCGCTCGTGGAACGGCGTATAGATCACGCCGGGCGCCACCGCATTGACGCGAATGTTGTCCTTGACCAGTTCCTTGGCGAGGCCGTGAGTCATGGTGCTGACGAAGCCCTTCGAGCCTGCGTACAGCACGGCTCCGGGTCCACCGCCGTGGCGTGCCGCGACCGAGGTCACGTTGATGATCTTGCCGCCGCCGGCCTTGCGCATGTGCGGCACGGCCGCGGCGATGCACATGAGTGCCGAGCGCACGTTGAGATGCAGCACCTTGTCGAACAGCTCGTCGGTGAGCTCCCCCACGGGGACGCGCTGGATCAGGCCGCCCGCGTTGTTGACCAGCACGTCGATGCGCCCGAAAGCCTCGACGGTGCGATCGACGATCGCCTTGCATGTCGCGCTCGAACTGACGTCGCCCTGGACGACGACGGCCTTGCCGCCGGCCTTCTGGATCTCGGCGGCCACCTTCTCGGCTTCAGCCTTGCTCGAGTTGTAGTGCACCGCGACGTGCGCACCGTGGCGGCCGAATTCGACAGCCGCTGCAGCACCGATGCCGGTGCTGGCGCCGGTGATCAGGACGGCCTTGCCCTTCAGATCGTCGATCATCTCCCCTCCCCGTTCTTGTTGTTGCGCGGGCCGGTCTTGGCGCCGGCCCGCGGTCCTGCACGACGGCTACTACGGAATCAGCACCGTCGAACCCGTGGTTTTGCGACCTTCGAGGTCGATATGCGCCTGCTTCGCGTCCTTGAGCGCGAATTTCTGGTTCACTTCGATCTTCACCTTGCCGGATTTCACCACGTCGAACAGCTCCTTCGCCGCGGCGACCAGGTCCTCGCGTCGCGCCGTGTAGGTCGCCAGCGTCGGGCGCGTCACGTAGTAGGAGCCCTTCGCCAACACGTTGAGATCGACGCCGGTGACCGGTCCGGACCCGTTGCCGAACACCACCAGGAAGCCGCGCGGCTGCAGGCAGTCGAGCGAACCCGTGAAAGTGTCCTTGCCCACGGAGTCGAACACCACCGGCAACTTCGCCCCGCCGGTGATCTCGTTCACGCGCTGCGCGAAGTTCTCGCGCGTGTACACGATGGTGTGGTCGTAGCCGTGCGCCTTGGCGAGCTTGGCTTTCTCGTCCGAGCCCACGGTGCCGATCGTGGTGACGCCGAGCGCCTTCAGCCATTGACCCGCAATGAGGCCCACGCCACCGGCCGCAGCGTGGAACAGCACGGTCTGGCCGGCCTGCACAGGGTAGGTGCTGCGAATGAGGTACTGCGCGGTCAGGCCCTTCAGCATCATGGCCGCGGCCTGCTCGTCGGTGATGCCGGCGGGAATCTTGACCAGCTTCTCCGCGGGCATCACGCGCACTTCGGAATAACCGCCGGGCGGACCGCCGGCATAGGCGACGCGATCGCCCGCCTTGACGAAGTCGACGCCGGGCCCGACCGCCTCGACCACGCCGGCACCCTCGAGGCCGATACCGCTGGGCAGCGGCAAGGGATACAGGCCCGAGCGGTGATAGGTATCGATGAAGTTGATGCCGATCGCGTTGTGCTTGACGCGGACCTGGCCCGGGCCAGGTGCGCCGACCTCGACGTCTTCGTACACCAGCACATCGGGGCCGCCTGTCTTGTGGAACCTGATTGCCTTCGGCATCTATCGTCTCCTCGAATGCTGTTCTAACGAACGAACCGGTTCACGTAGTCCGCGCCCAGTCCTACTTTCTCGTAGTGCTCGCGGCACATCTCGATCTTGGTGTGTACGTCCTCGTAGCCGACGGTCTTGCCCTCCTCGTCGACGTAGACCATGGCACCGTTCACGTTGAAGAAGGTGATCATCTCCTTGGTGGGCGGATCCACGATGAGCGTGTGGACTTCGCCCGGCGGTTCGTAGACGAAGCCGCCTTCCTCGGCGATCCAGTCGTGCTCGAGGTAGCGCCAGCGGCCCTTGAGCACCAGACCCGTCACCATCGAGGGGTGACGATGGCGGCTCAGCACGCCGGTCTTGGTCACGCGCAGCAGGTTCCACCACTGCCCCGTCACGCGGTTCAGCATCAGCGGGCGGAACCAGACATCCGGAGCCTGGGGTACCCACACGCGGTCGTCGGTGGGAATCGCCATTTCGACGATCTCGGGCAGCATGCCCTTTGCGGAGAGATGGCTGACGCTGGTTGGGGCATTCATGCTGCGGGTCCTCTGTCGCATTGTTCCGGATGCGCGGCACGACGATGCTCCCGCGCGCCACGTCAAGGGGCAGGATTCTAGCAGCCGTCCGCACGCTCGCGCCGACCATCGTGCACCGAAGGCAGGTGCCGCCGCGTCGGCCCGGGGGCACCTCCCGGAGCGCGCCTCGGGAGAACGCGACTCAGGCGGGCTGGGCCTGCCGTGCGCGCTGCCTCTGGCGTTTGCGTTCCGTTGGCACCGCCCAGACCTCGCGCACGATGTCGCCGAGGGCGCCGACAGTCCGCTCGGACCCTCGAGCTTGCAGGTAGATGAACTTGAGGGTGGTGGTGAGCCTCACGTCCCGCCACAGGCAGACGCCGCCCCGTGCGGCGCTTTCCTGCGCCAGATCCTCGCGCATCAGTCCCAGGCCCAGGCCGGACTCCACCAGCGAGCTCACGACGAACTCGTCATCCGCTTCGACCACCTTGACGGGCGTGATGCCGTGGCGCCGGAACAGACCGCTCGCAATCTGGTGATGGGTACTGATCGGCGGCGTCATGACCCACGGTTCGCCGGCGATCTCGGTCCACGAGGCCTGCGCAATCCGATCGCGCCAGGCCGATGGCGCCACGATGCGATAGGTGATCTCGCGCAGCGTCATGGCGGCGACGCTCGGATGCTCCAGGTCGCCGTAGTAGAAGCTCGCGTCGAGCTCGCCGTCCCGCACCTTCTGGAACGCCGCTCCGGACACTTCATGGTGAAACCGAATCTCGAGGCGCGGGTGGCGTTCGACCGCCGTGGCCATCAGCCGGGCCACCCGGATGAACTCCGGATCCGAGACGGTGCCGACCGTCACGACCCCTGCCGCATCACCCTTCATCGACCGAGCCTCGTTGCGCAGGCCCTGCACGGCTGCCAGGACCTTCTGCGCTTCGGCCAGCAGGCGCTCGCCCGCGGGCGTCAAGGTCATGCCGCTCGGCCTGCGTTCGAACAGTTCCAGGTCGAGCATGCCCTCGAACGTCTTGATCTGGGCGCTCAGCGCCGGCTGGCTGATGTGCAGACGTGCGGCAGCCCGGGTCATGTGGCCCAACTCGGCCACGGCCACGAAACTGCGGATCAAGGTCAACTCCACGGCAACTCGATCAGTAACACCCAGGACCGATACTACCATACGGCTGCTGCGTCGCAGCACAAGCCTTTGACGGGTGATCACCGGCGCTGATGACGGTCATCCGAACATACGATTGGCGCCCCGCCAGCAGCCTCTATAGAGTCGGCTCGTCGGTTGAAACTCATTTTCCTTCATGCAATTGGGGGATTTCATCCATGCCTGAAAACTGGTTACGGTCGGAACGGTTGGCCATGCTGCTTGCCTGCGGAAGTCCCGGCAGTGCAGCGGCATACCATGGCTTGGCACCTCGTTTCGAGGTCGAATTGATGCAACGCAACGAACACGAAGCCGTCACAGTCGCGCAGCCGGCTGCGTTGCCCGGGCAGGAGCCATCGGCCCTTCGGGCCTGGCTCAACCGGCTGTCGCGCCCTTTTCGCGAGTCGATCTGGCAGCGGGAGCTGCGCGACCGGGAGGCCTACCTCGCGAACGCACAGAACCTTGCCGATGTGGAAGCCCGCATGCGGGCGCTGGAACGAAACGCCTTTTCCCGCCACGGCGCGTTTGGTTGAGCCGATCGACCGCCACGCCGAATCTAGAGGAGCCATACCCATGAAAGTCCTGATCCGAACGATGGTCGCGACGCTCGGCGTCGTGGCATTGCAGTGGATGTCCGGCACCACCGCCGCGCACGCGGCGGTCGACGACGACGACGCGTTGCCGCCCCATGCCCGCCTCACCCGGTTCCTGCTGCAGGAAGTCGAGAATCCGCAGGCGCTTGCCGGCTATCGTGTCGCCATCCTCGCGACCGACGGCGCGGACGGCTTCGATCTCGACGTGCCTCAGCGCTTCCTCACGGAGCGCGGTGCCACGGTCGACGTGATCGTGCCCCGTCCGGCGGCCCTGGTGCGCGCCACGGGATCCGGCGCAGTCATCCAGCAGCGTACCCATGTGAGCTTGCTCAATCCGACCGGCGAAGCAGACGAAGCGACCATCGACCGCTTCCTCGATCAGGTGGTCGTGGAAAGCTACGACGCCGTCTACGTTCCCGGTCATCGGCGATCGGCGGACAGTCTCGCCTCCGACGAGAGCATCAACTTCCTCCAGGCGGCGGTGCGTTCCGGCAAGCCGGTCTTCGCTGCCGACAGGGCAGTCCTGGTGATGGCACGGGCAGGCCTGCTGGATGGACTGGTGCAAGCGCGCGCATTCGCGGGCGCCGAGGGCACGCTCCGCGGGGCGGCCTACCACCCCGCGACCGACCGCGCGCGCGGCACGATCTCCGGCATCTACATCAGCCGCAGTGCGTTCGAGATGCCGCAGATGATGGAACGTCTCGTGGAAGCCCTGACGGCCAAACCGCCAACGACCTACGACGACCGCTGACAGCGCCGTTCAGGAAATCAGGTAACCGCCGTCCACCGGCACGATCACGCCGGTCACGAAGGCGGCGGCGGGCGAGCAGAGAAACAACACCGCTCCCGGCACATCTTCGGGCTCGCCCCAGCGGCGCATCGGCGTGCGCTCCATGATGGACCGGTTGCGGGACTCGTCGGCCCTGAGCGCCGTGGTCAGCGGGGTGGCGATCCACCCTGGCGCCACGGCATTCACGCGGATCCCGTCAGCCGCATAGGCGATGGCGAGGGACTTCGTGAGCTGGGCGATCCCGCCCTTCGAGGCGCTGTAGCCGGGCACCAGCCCGCCGCCGAAGAACGACAGCATGGAGGCGATGTTCACGATGCTGCCGCCGGCAGCGGCGAGCAGGGGTCGCGCGGCAGCACAGCAGCGCATGGTGCCGGTCAGGTTCACGTCGAGCACCTGCTCGAACACCGCCAAGTCGTGCTCGGCCCCGCGCCGGATGATGCCGGCACAGTTCACGAGGACATCGATGCGGTCGAGCACGCCGATGGTGGCGGTGACGGCTTCGCCGTCGGCGACGTCGAGCTGAACTGCCTCGAGGCCGGTCGCCTTGCCGGCTTCGACTTCCGGCTGAGTGACCCCGGTGACGACCACTCGGGCACCGATTTCCGAAAGACCCTTGGCGATGGCGAGACCGATGCCGCTGGTACCGCCGGTGACGACAGCCACCTTGCCCTCGAGAAAGTGCGAAAACGTTCGTTGCGTCATGCGAGCAGCTTCTTGTTTTGAGTTGGAGCGAAAGCAGAGCAGTTCAGCGCGAATGGTACCGTGGCGTTCGCGTCGGGCCGTTCTCTATCGAAAATCGAAAGCGGGGTCGAGCGGCCCCCATCCCAACCTTCCCCCACTTTCAGTGGGGGAAGGGGTGTGCACCCTTTACATCGCCCCCCGCGCTGCTTGCCATAGGCACTCCTTCCCCCGGCTGCACCGGGGGAAGGTCGGGATGGGGGCAGCGATGCCTCACATCGCGACCACCGCTCGCGTCGACGACAGAATCCTGCCCCACGCAGTGCGTGGGGCAGGAGACACGTCATTACGTCAGCCGTGCTTCCGGATGAAGTCGCGGATGCGCGGATAGATGCGTTCGCGATAGCGGCGACCGCTGAAGATGCCGTAGTGGCCGACGCCGTCGACCAGGAAGTGCTCGCGGCGATCGGCGGGGATGCGGGTGCACAGCGTATGCGCGGCCTCGGTCTGACCGACGCCGGAAATGTCGTCCAGCTCCCCTTCGATGGTGAAGAGCGCCGTCTTCGTGACGGCGGACGGATCGACACGCTGCCCGCGCACGTCCCACGTGCCGTTCGCCAGCGCATGCTCCTTGAAGGCGACGCGCAGGGTTTCGAGGTAGTACTCCGCCGGCATGTCGAGTACTGCGTTGTACTCGTCGTAGAAGCGTCGATGCGCTTCGGCGCTCTCGCCGTCGCCGGTGACCAGGTGATTGAAGAACTCGCGATGGGCTTCGACGTGACGATGGGCGTTCATCGCGATGAAGCTCGCGTGCTGCAGGAAACCGGGATACACGCGGCGCCCGACGCCGGGATACTTCGCCGGCACGCGCTGGATGACGCGGCTCTCGAACCAGGACAACGGCCGTCCGGTGGCGAAGTTGTTCACTTCGGTCGGGCTCTGCCGCGTGTCGATGGGCCCGCCCATCATGGTCATGGTGCGCGGCGCGATCTGCTCACCGTTCGCGGCCATCAGGGACACCGCGGCAAGCACCGGAACGGTGGGCTGGCAGACCGAGACCAGATGGACCTCCGGCCCGAGGAACCGGATGAATTCCTGCACATACTCGACGTAGTCGTCGAGATGGAAATGGCCCTCGTGCACCGGGACCATGCGCGCATCGATCCAGTCGGTGATGTAGACGTCATGCTCCGGCAGCATGGTGCGCACCGTGTCGCGCAGCAGCGTCGAGTGGTGCCCCGAGAGCGGCGCCACCACCAGCACGATCGGATCGTTGCGCTCGACTTCGCGCTTGAAGTGAAGCAGGTGACAGAAGGGTTTGATGATTGCCTTCTCGATCTTCACCGGCACCTTCCGGCCGTCGACGACGGTCGCGTCGATGCTCCACTGCGGCTTCTCGTAGCGGCGCACCAGGCGCATGACCAGTTCATTGGCAGCTGCCATGCCCCGCGCGATGGGGGTATAGCTCCACGGACTCTGGGGGTGCGTGAACAGCGCATGGCTCGCCGCGGCGGCGGCCGCGAAGGGCGCGAGCAGCGCGTGCTGCATTTCGTGCAGTGAATACAGCATGGGTCCGTGACCTCCGTGCAGCGCCGCCCGAAAAGCTCACGGAACGACGCAACCTGTTGTTGTACAACATCTTCTGGGTTCGATCGTGCTGGACTCTAGCGACCTCACCCTACTGCCGTCAAGTTGCTGCAACACGGCATGGCGTTCATGCTGCGGCGCAGCCATGCCTTCAGTAACGGCTGCAAAGGCCTTGGCTTCACTACGTTCTTGCCCCTTACGGTCGGCTTTCGCCGGGGCCATGCTAGATTCCGCCCCTGCCCGGAACCCCTCGGAGTCGCTCGATGATTCGCCTGTTGCTCACCCTGGTCGTTGCCACGACCGCCTGTATCACCACGCCGACCCTCGCGGCCGACTGCCGTACCGACATCAAGTTCCACGAAGCGATGATCCCGTCCGACACCAACGGCATCGATCTCTACGTGCGCAACAAGCGTTGGGGATGCACCCTTTCCGGCGGATCCGAGCGCGTGCTGCTGTACGTCCATGGCGCGACCTATCCGTCGGAGACGGCGTTCGACCTGACGCTCGACGGGCAATCGTGGATGGACTACCTCGCCGCGCACGGGTGGGACGTGTGGCTCGTGGACCTGCGCGGCTATGGCCGCAGCACGCGCCCGCCGGAGATGGAACAGCCCGCCGCCGACAACTCACCCATCGTCACCACCGAGGTGGCGATCCGCGACGTGGGCAGCGCCGTCGAGCACGTGCGCAAGGCCACCGGCGTCGACAAGGTCACCCTGCTAGGCTGGTCCTGGGGCACGACCATCATGGGGGGCTACGCAGCCACCCATCCCGACAAGGTGGACCGGCTGGTGCTCTACGCGCCGGTGTGGTTGCGGACCACCCCGTCGCAACTCGCCGGCAATGGCCCGTTGCCCGCCTATCGCACCGTCACGAAGGATGCCGCCAAACAGCGCTGGCTGAACGGCGTGCCCGAGGACAAGAAGGCAGATCTCATTCCTGCGGGCTGGTTCGAAGCCTGGGCCGACGCCACGTGGGCCACCGACCCCAAGTCCGCAGCCTCCGGACAGTTGCGCGCGCCCAACGGGGTGATCAAGGACATCCGCGAATACTGGCTCGCCGACAAGCCGTACTACGACGCATCGAAGATCCAGGCCCCCACCCTGCTGGTGGTGGCGGAATGGGATCAGGATACGCCGCCCTACATGGCCCAGACGCTGTTCGGAAAACTCTCCGCAGCACCCAGGAAGCGCCTCGTCATGATCGGCGAGGGCACCCACACGGTCATCATGGAGCGCAACCGCCTGCAGCTCTTCCGTGAGGTGCAGCTGTTCCTCGACGAAGCGGGACCCTGATCAGGGTCGGTGCGCTGCGTCCGGGTGGTTCTGGAGAAAGTGCCGCAGGCAACAGCGCAACAACGCTGCCCGCCGATAGTCCTGCAAGCGGTGGGCGCGCTCGATGTCGTCACGGATCATCGCGCTCACCCGGCACTGCCCGTCGGCCGTCAGCATGAGATAGCTGCCGAGCTCGGCGGCGGCCATGTCCGGAATGTGCTCGTGTTCCGCGATCGCGAGCACTTCCTCCTCGGTGAGTTCCGACAGCGCGATACAGTCTTCCAGTGTCAGCATGGGGCCCTCCCTTCGACTCCAGCTTCCGGGAGGTCATGACACCGCATTCGGGCCTCGGCCGCATTGATCCAGGACAAACGCGCCTGGGCGTCAGTGCCGCAGCAGGGTGAACGGGGCCGGATTGGCTGTTGGCACGGCCGGACGGATCTCGGCGTGCACCGCGACCTTGTCCAGACGACAGTCGCGCAGCAGGTCGCGGATCGCCAGTTCGACCCGGGCAAGGTCGTCCGCCGGACCGAGCCGCCAGACGTGCCCATGACGCTGCAAAGGGTCCAGCGGCGACACGAGATCGATTCGAATGTGACCGTCGTCCGTGGCGGTGATCTCGGCCGAAGGATCGCCGGTCTCGCTGCGGATGCGGCGGATGGCACCGGTCGCGAACAGATTGAAGGCGATCTCCTCGCGCGCGGAGCGGCCGGCGTCGAGCCCGGCGAACCAGGGTTGCGGCGCGCGCGGCAACGGCAGGAGGCTCAAGCCCGGCTCGCCGAGCTGGCGCGCGAGCAACTGCGACAGCGCCATGCCCCAGCGTCCGACCTGCCCGGCACGCTCGAGGAACGTCGGCAGGTCCGAAGGGGTGATGGAGGCACCCGCCAGGAAGCGCAGATGCACCTGCTCGTCGGCGGACGCCACCTCGATGGGTGCCAGCGCCAGCAATGCGGACGCCTTCGCGCGGTCGAGGCTGCGCACGACGTCGACGAGATCCTGAAGCGACACACCCGCCGCCGCTTCCAGCGACCCCAGCGCATTGCCCAGGCCGAAGTTCTCGATGGTCCCCAGGGCGCCCGCTTCATGGAGCAGCGCATTCACGGCAGCGATATCCGGAATGGCGCCCTCGACCCGGGCCGGCGTCTTGCCACCAGTGACGAACAGGATCGGCAGCACGAACACTCGCGCGAGCACCGCGCGATCGCTCTCCCCGTCGCTGCCGTTGATGGCCATGTCGATGGCCGCGGTGAGTGCGGCAGCTTGCGCACCCGGCGCTGCGTGCTCGATGGCAGCTCGGATGGACGCGTCGTCACCACGCAGCACCAGACGGCGGACCAGACGGGCGAGACGAGTCAGTGCCTCGACGCGTTCGCCGGTGGACCGGGCGCGCGTCCAGGCGTCGAGGCTCACGGCCAGCGGATGCTCGGGAGAAAGCGTGCGCGCGGGGCGCGGATCGGGAAGCGCGGTCATGGCAGGGAGGGAGTAACGAGTTCGACGGATTATCCGTCGCCGCGGCGCCCGTCGAATTATTGTGGATCGAGGGCCTGCAGCGCTTGACGCACCGCACTCTGCGGTTCGACACTCCAACCCGGAACCACTGCCCGGGATTTGCAATGCGCTTTGCCTTCGCGTGTGTCGTCGCCATCGCCTCGTTCCCCATCCACGCAGAAGGCTTGCAGTCCCGCTTCGACGCGATCGCCGACCAGGTCGAGCCGAAGGTGATCGAGTGGCGGCGCGACATTCACCGCAATCCGGAGCTCGGCAACCGTGAAACGCGCACCGGTGCCCTGGTCGCCGAGCACCTGAAAGCGCTCGGCTACGAAGTGCGCACCGGGGTGGCAGTCACCGGTGTGGTGGGCGTCCTGCGCGGCGGCAAACCGGGGCCTGTGGTTGCCCTGCGCGCCGACATGGATGCGCTGCCGGTCACCGAGGAAGTGGACCTGCCGTTCGCCTCCAAGGTGCGCACCACCTACGCCGGCAAGGAAACCGGGGTCATGCACGCATGCGGGCACGACACCCATGTGGCGATGCTGATGGGCGCAGCCGAAGCGTTCGCCGCCGTGCGCGATCAGTTGCCTGGCACCGTGAAACTCATCTTCCAGCCCGCGGAGGAAGGTCCGCCCCAGGGCGAGAAAGGCGGCGCGGCGCTGATGCTCGAGGAAGGTGTCTTCGAGGATCCGAAGCCCGAAGTGATCTTCGGCCTTCACATCGGCTCCATGCTGCACGCGGGGCAGCTCGGCTATCGCCCCGGCGCGGCCATGGCGGCAGCCGACGTGCTGCGCATCACGGTGAAGGGCAAGCAGACCCACGGTTCGGCACCGTGGGGCGGCGTGGACCCGATCGTCGCCGCCGCGCAGATCGTGCTGGGCCTGCAGACCATCGTGAGCCGGCAGGTGAACATCGCCAAGGAACCCGCGGTGGTGACCGTCGGTGGCATCGACGGCGGCATCCGCTTCAACATCATTCCCGACAAGGTGACCATGGTCGGGACCATCCGCACCTTCGACGAAGCGTTACGCGACGACATCCATCGCCGCATCAAGCTGACGGCCGAAAGCATCGCCGCCGCTTCGGGCGCCACCGCCGAGGTGGTGATCGAAAAGCCCTATGCGGTCACGGTCAACGATCCGGCGCTCTCGCAGCGCATGCTGCCGACCTTGAAGCGCACGGCGGGCGATGCCAACGTCCTCCTGCGCGACCGCCTCATGGGTGCGGAGGATTTCTCGTTCTTCGCGCAACAGGTGCCGGGGCTGTTCGTGTTCCTCGGCGGCACGCCGCCGGCGCAGGAACTCGACAAGACGCCTTACAACCATTCGCCGAAGTTCGCGATCGACGAATCGGCGCTCAAGCTGGGCGTGCGCACCCTCCTGAATCTCACCCTGGACTACATGGAAGGACGCTGATGTTTCGCAGCGGCCCCAACATCGCCATGAAAGTGCCGCCGCAGCGCTGGCAGGAGGCCCTCGGCTACTGCAGCAAGGCCCTTGGCCTCGAGCGCATCGACGCGCTCGCACCCGCGACGGTGTTTGCGCTGGGCGAGAATCGTCTCTGGGTCGACGCTGTGGACAAACTGAGCGAGATCGAAGTCTGGCTCGAGTTCCAGACTGATAGCGCAGCCACCGCCACGGCGCTGCTCGGGCGCACTGACGTCGTCCGCCGCGAGTCCATCGAACCGCTGCCGCGCGGCTTCCAGGGCCTCTGGATCAAGACGCGTGCCGACTTCCTCGGCTTGAGCGTCTAGAGCGTCGCCGCCCGCGGGCGGCAGACAGCGTGAACTTCCTCGCTCATCTGTACCTCTCGCCGCCGTCACCGGACGCGCTGATCGGCAGCCTGCTGGGCGATTTCGTGAAGGGGCCGGTGGAACGCGCCGGCTACAACGACGAGATCACGCACGCGATCCGCCTGCACCGTGCGATCGACACGTTCACCGATGCCCATCCGATGTTCGCCGCAAGCAAGGCGCGCGTCGGACCGGTGCGGCGGCGCTATGCCGGGATTCTGGTGGACCTGTTCTACGATCACTTCCTCGCGCGCCATTGGCGCGACTACCACGACGAGGCACTCGAGGATTTCGCGATCGACATCTACGGCGTGCTGCTCGATCGCGCGGCGGACCTGCCCGAACCCGCCGGCCGCATGGTGATGTACATGGCACGGCAGAACTGGCTCGTGTCCTATCGCGAAGTGGACGAGGTGGGCGCCGCCCTCGAACGCATGGGTCGCAGGCTCACCCGGGGCAACGCGTTGCTGGGTTCGGCCGAGGAGCTCGAGGCGGACTACGCCGGCTTCGAAGCGGACTTCCGGGCGTTCATGCCCGAAGTGACCGCTTTCGCCCTTTCGAGGCATGGTCCGTCAGGACCATAATTCTCTGATCCCTGATGCCCGATTCCTGATTCCCGATGCGAAAGCATATTCTGGCAATGGGCGGGACGGCGCGAGTCACCTGGCGAGGGGCCCCACCCGCAGAGTGGGGATCGACAGCAAGACGAGTCGCCGGCAGGCGCCGCCCTCGATGATCTGCGCGACCGCGACAATCGGTGTGATACGACGACGATGAGAAAGCATATTCTGGCAATGGGCGGCGCCTTCCTGGCCGACCCCGACGGCACCCTCCTCCTCGAGCGCTACTTCAAGGAACTCACGGACAAGGACTCGCCGAAGATCCTGTTCGTGCCCACGGCGAGCGGCGACAACGAGCCCTACACCCTGCGCTTCTTCCAGGCGTACTCGCGGCTCGGCTGCCGACCCCAGGTGTTGCCGTTCTTCAAGCGCACGCCGCGCAAGCTGGACGAGTTCGTGTTCGAGCACGACGCCATTGCGGTGGGCGGCGGCAACACGCGGACCATGCTCGCGGTGTGGCGCGACTGGGGGCTCGACGCGATCATCAAGACCGCCTACGAGCGCGGCATCGTGCTCGGTGGCTCCAGCGCGGGATCCATCTGCTGGTTCGAAGACGGCGTGACCGACTCCATCGCCGGACCGCTCACACGCCTGCCCTGCCTCGGCTTCGTGAAGGGCAGCAACTGCCCGCACTACGACAGCGAGAAGGAACGGCGCCCCACGTATCAGGCGATGATCCGCGCCGGCGCGATCAAGGACGGGTATGCGGCCGACGACGGGGTCGGTTTGCATTTCATCGACGGCGAGTTCATCCAGGCCGTTTCGTCGAAGCCACGTGCGATGGCGTGGCAGGTACGCAAGGCGGGCGACACGGTCGTCGAGGAACCGATCGAGCCGACGCGGTTGGGGTAGCACTGCGAACGATCGTCGCGCGGACACCCGTCCGGTCGGCTGCTGTTTCCGGTAACTCGCGAAGTCGGGCGATGCGAGTTTTCGCTCGCACGTCGCTCTGATTTGGCCCCCATCCCAGCCTTCCCCCGGCAAAGCCGGGGGAAGGAGTGCCTGTGGTTCGCGGTGACGTGTGCATTTCATCCCAGCCTCTCATCCCCTCCCCCGCGCGCAGCGTGGGGGAGGGATAGGGTGGGGGCAGCGCTCGACCGAAGCCGCAACAGGCGATTGCCCCCATCCCAACCTTCCCCCGGCACAGCCGGGGGAAGGAGTGCCTGTGGTTGTTTGAGAAGCAAGCACCACATCCCCTCCCCCGCGCGCAGCGTGGGGGAGGGTCAGGGTGGGGGAAGGACCGTGCGCCCCTACGACCGTGCGGCATATGCGCGATTGCACCCTCGATTCCACTACTGATCCCTTCGGTCCAGCACACGCGGCAAACATTGCGATCGCTCGCGCAATACGTACGACTTATACAGTTTCCAACGTGACTTCACGTTCACCGGTGCCGCAGGCGGCGCGTATCCACCTGAGAACCACCGTCCGGAGATCGATCCGATGCCCCTGCAGCTGCGACCTGCCACACGCGTGGAAGCCTTGCCTAACGCGGCCCTGGCGAAGCTCGCCCGGTTCCTTTCGTCGTGCGCCCGGGCCGGGTCGATGCCGCTCGAGGAGGTGGACGGGTTCTTCGCAGCATTGATCGTGGGGCCGGTGCGCGGGAATCCGCATGAACACTGGTTCGCCGTGTTCGGTGGCGACATGAGCACGCTGCCGGCCGGCCCGCGTGAGCATGTGGACGAGAACCTCGACCTCCTCTGCAGGCACTGGCACTCGATCGAGGACACGCTCGCCCAGGGTCTGCCGGTCGGACCCTTGTTGCTGGAGGATCTCTCCGATGCCACACGAGGACAGACATGGGCTCGCGGGTTTCTCCGCGGCGTCGACACCCATCGGGATCGCTGGGATGATCTGATCAACGACCCGATGCGCCGCGCCGCACTGACACCCATGATCGCCCTCGCCGGCGATTCGAACGCTGCGGATGGAGCACGGCGCGCCGATCTACTGACCGACACCACGTTCGCCTTGTCGTTCCTGTTCCACCATTTCCGGCCAGCCGCCGGAATGCCGGCGACGGCCGGACCTTCAGCGCTGCACTGAAGGCCGTGCCGGTACCTCAGGGTGCCGGGCGATCCTTCGAGTCGGAGAACACGAGACGGCCGGTGTCGCGATCGAGCCAGCAGTAGCGGGCGCTCGGCGTGGGCACTGCATTGCGGTCGAACATCGACCAGCGCACGTGGCGCGGCTGTTCGACCGGGTCGGCGAGCAGTCCGATCGGCATGCGGGCCTGGGGGATTCCGGATTCGAGAGGTTCCATGCAGTGCTCCTTGTCGGGGAAGGAAACGACCATCGGCGGGACCGATCCCGCCGCGCGATGTGCAGACACAAGAGTGACGCACCAACGTTGCGGCGCGATGATGGAATGCCCGCTGCATACGACCACGATCGCGGTTTCCGGCGACGCCGCGGCCGTTCCGTTGTAGCTATCCACCGGGCGATCTCATGCAAACGCCATGACACAATCGCGTGCGATCCTGACCGACCCTGCCGGGAAGACCGCTCAGGATCCGCCGGCCCACTCCACCGCTTGCCCGATCCTCAGGCCCAGCATCTTGGCCGCACTGGTGCCCGGCATTGCGATCTCCACCAGGCCGATGCTGTTCACGTACCAGAAGCCCTGCCCAGTGGGTGCTTCGTGGAACACACGGGCGTGCGCGAGCTCCATGCGGCGAATGCGCAGGCGGCGATCGGTGCTCAAGCCTTCGCCCCGCAATCCGGTGAATGCGTTGCCGTAGTGGTCGATGTAGATGATCTCGGGCAGATCCTCGCTCGGCAGCAGCACTTCCGGTGCGGAAATCTGCTTCACGTTCTCGTTCGGAAATTCGCCGGTCGCCACGGCGGCCGCGACCGGGGCGAACACGTCGCGCCCATGGAACGAAACCGCGGCATCGGGTGACCAGCCGGTGATGCGCCACGCGGATTTCACGGTGCCGCGTGCCCAGAGCACGGACAACAGGCCGTTGTCCGGACCGACATAGGAGCGGCCGTCGATCCGCACGACGATGCCGTTGCGGTCGCTGCCGACGCCGGGGTCCACGATGGCGAGGAACACGTGGCCGCGCGGCACCTGCTTCGCGAGCGCGGCGAGCAGGTGCGACGAGCACTGCACGTTGAAGCAGGGTGCCTCGTTGAGCAGGTGGATGATGCGCACCCCCGGTGCGTACCGGTCGATCACCGCTTCCACCTGCCCGACGTACAGGTCGGTCGAACCGAAGTCCGTGAACAGCATCAACGCCATCGATCACACGCCCCCGTCACAAGTCGTCGGAATGCCTCGGAACGAGGCCGAAATCTGCACCGTGACCCGTGACGAAATCGTTACCCGCGCGATCGACGCCGCGTACCAGCCAGATGGGGCGGCGGCTCAGACTGAACGAGACGCCCGCCTGGGTCTGACTGTCGGGAACGGAGCGATCGTACCGCGAAGTGGCAGGCATGTAGCGAACGACGAAGCCCGCCCGCCGGCGCTCGGACCGGTTTGCGGCGGAACCGTGAATCAGGAACACGTCGTGCAGCGACATCTGCCCCGCCATGAGAACGTCGTCGCGCGCAGTGTGGACGTCGTAGGCCTGGGCGTCGATCTCCAGGCCCAGCACGCGGTCAGGGCGCGCGGCATCGTGATGCGCGTACAGGCTGCCCGCGGCGTGCGAACCCGGGATGAAGCGCATGCACCCGTTCTCCGGGGTCGCGTCGTCCAGGGCGATCCAGACCGAACACGTGGCGAGCGGCCGGATCGGCCAGTACTCGCCGTCCTGGTGCCACGGTACCTCGCGACCCTTGCGTGCCGGCTTGCAGAACACCTGACTGCCCCAGAGCACGATGTCGGGGCCGATTACCTGCTCCACCAGATCGAGGATGAACGGCTGGGTGGCATACTCGAACCAGGTCCGTGCTTCGGACGCCGGGTGTCGAACACCGTTCGGGATGTGCGGGCAGATGAGGCTCTCGGGCGCGATGTCGGCGCTGTTCTCGAGCAGCCGGTCGAGGGACCCACGCATGCGGTCGAGCAACGTGCCAGGCAGAGCCACGGGCGCAACAATCAGCCCATCGCGCCGGTACATGTCGAGATCGATGCGCGGCGGAGCCGCCGCAGTTGCTGCCGACACCGGAGCGACAGGCACCACCTTAGATCAGCTTGTCCTTGGTCAGCGCGGTGATGATCACCTTCGCGAAGTCCTTGGTCGAGGCCGCGATGTCGCTCGGCTCGAACGTCTCGGTGGTCGCGGCCCACACCAGTTTCTCGTTCCCCGCACGGAACAGGTTCACCTCGGCGGTGACGATCTGCGACTCCACCACCATCCCCGGTTCGTAGTAGCCGGCCCAGGCGCGCGGATAGTAGCCGTACATTCCCATGCCGACATGCATGGGCGGCGGTCCACCGGGGACGTACTGAGCCTTCTTCTCGCTCTTCACGAGCCGCGTGATGAGGACGCCGTCGACGCCGGTCTTGGCCACTGCGGCGCGCAAGCGCTCGCCCGCGGTCGGGCCCAGGTCAGGCTCCGACTCGTAGCTCGGCACGGCGGTCACACCCGCCGCTGCCAGCTCCTTCACGAATCCGTCTTCGAACGTACGACGCACGTCGGCGCGGTTGGTGACGCCCACCACCAGCACCTTGCGCAAGGCCGGACCAGTGTCGTCCGAAGCTCTCCAGGCATTGCGCACGGTCGTCTGCGCGCAAGCGGCAACCAGCACGGCAACGACGGCCAGGATGATGTGAGATTTCACGGCGGCTCCCCTCCAGAAGGCATCGCGAGATGGTATCAGCATCGCACGCCGCTCAACTCGACGATGGCGGGCCGGGTTGGCCCACTTGGGGAGGGGAAGGGCCGCAGGCCCATCGGGGGGACGTCTACTCTCCCGTCGTGCCCACGAACCGGTCAAGCCCACGCAGAAGAAAGTAGCCCACCGGCAGAAGCAGGAGCAGCACGACGATGCCACCGGCACCTAGTTCATTGATGCCCTTGCTCATCATGAGCGAAACCGC
>JAIEQG010000143.1 GCA_019747905.1 Burkholderiales bacterium | reverse complement strand
TAGAGCGACGAGCCCTCACCCGTCGGCACCCATTCGTGTTCGAGGCGCACCAGGGTCTCGATCGCCTCCACGAAGCTCTCCATCGGCAGCGCCGGCATCGCCATGCGCTCTGCCGACCGGTTGAAGCGCAGCGCGTTGGCATCGGGCCGGAACAGATTCACGCGACCGTCCGGTCGCGCATAGGCCTTCGTCCCCTCGAAGATCGCCTGGCCGGCGTGCAGGATCTGGGCGCCCGGATCGAGATCGAGCGGGCGGCGCGGGCCGATGGTCGCGTCGTGCCAGCCCCGTGCGGGGTCCCAGCGCTGCAGGAACATGCGGCGCGTGAAGATGCGCCCGAAGGGCAACGGATCCGGCAGTTGCACCGGGCTGTGGTCGGACAGAGGTTCGATACGAATGGCAGTCATCTCAACCTCCGACCAAGGGCGAGACAGCTCGGGCCTCGCCGCTCCCGCCCTCGATGCCGTGCATCCAGTGCGGACGCATGCAGGGATTCTCCGCGAACCACGCGTGCGACACGTGGCCCGGATGGTTTTCGAGGTATTCGAAAGTCACGTTGAAATAGTCCGGTGAAGTCTTCCAGATGAAGGTGAGTTCGCGCGATTCACCGATGCCGCCGTGCATCAGCGCACGCGTTTCGATGCGCAGCGGTTGACCACGCTGCGCGATCTCCTCGTTCGCTAGCGCCAGGAGATTGCGCACCGATAGGTCGACGCGCGGCTTGGCGTTGACCAAAATCAGGCGGTCGCGGCAGAACCAGAACTGGATCGATTCGGGGGCGTCGACCTCCTTCGGCCCGGCCGCGAGCAGGAACTCGCGTGCATTGCCCACCTGGTCGTAGCGGGCGGACGCGAGCCGGATGACATCCTCACGGCTCATGCCGCTCTCGAAACCGCCGGCGTCGAAAGCAGGGGCTGCGCCGCTCGAAAGCGCCAGGGCCAGCGACGCGCACCACCGCACCATGGGACGACTCCACCAGTGAAACTTGCCCGATTGTAGCCCGGTCGCTTGACCCTCGCGAAGGCTCCGTGCCAGCATCCCCCGGGCGTAGGCCGCGCATGACCCGAGAACGACAATGAGCCAGGAGGAGAACGCACTCGCGGATTGGCGCGCCCGCGCACTCGCCATCGAGTCGGCGGTCAACACCATCGTCATCGGGCAGCAGCGCGCGGTACGCCTGATCGACGTCGCGCTGTTCGCGCGCGGCCACGTGCTGCTGGAAGGCGACGTGGGCGTGGGCAAGACCACACTGCTGCGCGCATTCGCACGCGCCGTGGGCGGCAGCTTCAGCCGCATCGAGGGCACGGTGGACCTGATGCCGGCCGACCTCCTCTACTACACCTACATCGGCGAGGACGGGCGGCCGCGCGTCGATCCCGGGCCGCTGGTGCGCAACAGTGACGATCTCGCCGTGCTGTTCTTCAACGAGATCAACCGCGCGCGGCCCCAGGTGCATTCGGTACTGCTGCGCGTGATGGCCGAGCGCAGCGCCTCGGCCTTCGACCGCGAGTTCCGCTTTCCCCACCTCACCGTGTTCGCCGACCGCAACCGGGTCGAGCGCGAAGAGACCTTCGAGATCTCCTCCGCGGCCAAGGACCGTTTCATGATGGAAGTGGGCATCGAAGCGCCGCGCGAAGAGAGCGATCAGCTGGCGCTCATGTTCGACACCGCGTTCCACGACGTCGACGCGCTCATCGCGCGTGTGCCGGAGGCGCTGGTGGACTATCGGGCACTGAACCATATCGCCGCCACCATCCAGAGTTCCATCCAGGTGGGCGACGCACTGCGCCGCTACGCCCACCGCCTGTGGCAAACGATCGCACGCCCGCACGAGCATGGCGTGGTCATCGACGGGGTGGATACCGCGGCCCTCATCCTGGGTGGGGCCAGCCCGCGCGGCATGAGTCTCGCAGTGCGCGCGGCGCGCGCTCATGCCTGGCTCGACGGACGCGGCCACGTCGAGCCGCGCGACCTGCACGCCGTGTTCTTCGAAACCATGGCGCACCGCGTGTTCTTCGAACCCGCGTACGAACTGCGGCGCGCGGGAATCGTGCGCGAGCTGTTCGCCCAGGCGTTCGCGCGCACGCCCGCACCGTGACCGAGTCCCGCGCCGGGGAGTTCCTGTACCGCATCCCCGGACGGCCGGCGAGCCTGCGACCCGGTGCACATCCGAGCCGCCTCGACGGCGGATCGGGAGTCTTCCTCGGATTGCAGCCCCTGCTCGCGCGCCCCAATCCACGCCGCATCGACCTGCGCCGCAGCCTGACCGATCCCTACGGTCAATGGCTCGTTCGCAACATGAGCGAACGCGTGTCGGTGCCCCTGTACGTGGTCGCCGATCTGTCGGCATCCATGGCCGACGACGACAAGCGCGAAGCGATCGCATGCCTGGTGGAAAGCGCCGGACAGTCGGCGTGGCGCACGGGCGATCCGTTCGGCTTCGTCGGCGCGGATCGGACGGTCCGCACCGAATGGTTCCGTCCCGCCACACACGCGCGGGGTGCCGGTTCCCGACTGGCCGAGTTGCTGCGCGAGGCACCCTATGACGGCGACAACGCCGCAGGCCTGCTCGATGCGGTCCGCCATCTCGGCAAACGCCGCACGCTCGTGCTGCTCGCCTCCGACTTTCATTTCGATCTCGGCTCCCTGCGAGCGCTGCTTGCATCGCTGGCCGGACACTTCGTCGTGCCGGTCGTCGTTTGGGGTGCGGCGGAATCGGCTGCCAACGTGCCCGATCGCGGATTGGTGGACCTTGCCGACAGCGAGAATGCGGCGCGCCGCTTCCTGTGGCTGCGACCCCGCCTCGCGGAGCGCATCCGTTCCGCGTTGCGCCAGCGCCATACCGATCTCATGGCGACCTTCGCCCAATACGGTCTGCGGGGGATCTTCATCGACGACGGGTTCGATCCCGACCACCTGACGCATCACTTCCTCGGCGGCACCGACGATGCGGCGGCGGTGGCTTGAGTCCGCGCTCGGCCTTCTGAGCCTGTGGGCATCGGCATGTGCAGTGGCGGCCGATGCAACCGCATTCACCGTCGCACCGCTGCGGCAGTACGGTTACGTGATCGGCGACGAGATCGTCATCGAAGGCGCGGCCCCCGTGCCGCGGGGCTACGTCGCCGACGCGGACAGCGTTCCCAAACCCGGGCGTCGCGGCGCGCTGCTCGAACTGCGCGAAGGCAAAGTGGAGGCTCGTTCCGGTGATCAGTATCGCTTCCTCGCCCGATTCCTCGTCGTCAACAGCGCGACCGAAGTCCGCACGGTCGAAACACCACCCCTCGCGATCCGCTTCCGCAAGGCCGGTGCCCCGGACCTCGCCGTCGCGCTACCCGGGATCCCCGTGACAGTCTCGCCGCTCACGCCGGGCGCCGTGCTGGCCCGCGACGGACTGGAGGAACTGCAACCCGACGTCGCGGTACCGCGGATCGCGACCATCGGGTTTCGCATTCGCCTGATGGGGCTTGCAGTGAGCGCCGCCTTGCTCGCAGCGTGGTTCGCCTGGGCACAGGGCTGGGTTCCCACCAACCTGCTCGTCCGGCGGCCATTCGCCCGCGCCCGCGCAGCGGTAGTGCGGCTCGGCAACGATGTCGATGCTCGTGCCGAACAGACGCGTCGGATCCATCGCGCGTTCGACGAAAGCGCCGGCTTCGCGGTGACGGATGAAACGCTCGACCGATTCTTTGCACTGCGTCCCGGATTCGCGGCCGCGCGCAACGACGTCCAGGCGTTCTTCGCAGCATCGAATCGGTATTTCTTCGCCGAGAATCGCTCGGCACTGCCATCGGCCGATGCACTGCGCCATCTCGCCGTGCAACTGGCCGAATACGAGTACGCGACCGGGCGCAAGGCACGATGAGCGACATCGAATTCTCGGCGCCGTGGTTGCTGCTGCTGTTGCCGCTCGCCCTGCTGCCGTGGGGGTCCCGCTCCAGGGACCTGCCGCGCCATGCGTGGATCGCGCTGCTGCCGCGGGATCGCCTGTCGGATGCGATCGACGTTGCGCTTCGTCTCGTTGCGACGCTCGCGCTCGCAGCCGCCGTCGTCGGACTCGCCGGACCCTACCGCGGCCCCACGACGATCACCCGTGTAGGCGAAGGCGCGGAGATCGCCATCCTGTTCGATCGCAGTCGCAGCATGGATCTGCCCTTCACCAACAACTCGAGCATCGGCAATCGCGCCGAGACCACCGGCGATTCCAAGGGTCGCGTCGCACGCGAGCTGCTCCTGCGTTTCACGGCGGCACGACCCTTCGACGAGTTCGCGATGTTCATCTTCAGCGCGCGACCGATGCGTGCCCTGGACTTCACCAGCGCGCCGGCTGCGATTCGTGCCGCCATCACCGCCAACGACGTCGGCCGCGGCCTCGGCGAAACCGACATCGGGTCGGCACTCGAGGCCGGGGTGGCAGCCTTCGAATCGAGGCCCTACCTCGGCGCACGCGTGATCCTGCTCGTGTCCGATGGCGGTGCCCGGCTGGATCCGGACGTGCGCCACCGGTTGACTGAGGGCCTCCAGCGCATTCGCGCCCGCGTCTATTGGCTCTACATCCGTTCCATCGGCAGCGCCACCATCCGCGACTCGGCGCAAATGGAACTTTCCGACGCGATACCGGAAGTGGCGTTGCACCGCTTCCTCGAAAGCACCGGCGTGCCGTATCGCGCCTTCGAGGCGGAGGATCCGAAGGAGTTGGGCCGGGCGATCGAAGACATCGACAAGCTGGAGAAGCACACGATCGTCACCACCGCGATCGCACCGCGGCGCGAACTGGCTGGATGGTTGTTTGCGGTGGCGGCGGGGTGTGCAGGACTGCTTGCGGTTGCGCGACTGCGGCAGCGGGAAAGCTGGGGGGCTGCGTGAACTTCTGCCCCCATCCCAACCTTCCCCCACGACTGCGTCGTGGGGGAAGGGGCGCACTGCTCCCTCCCCCGGCTTCGCCGGGGGAGGATCGGAGTGGGGGCCCGACGTGCGCGACCACACGGCCGCACCTTCCTCTGAAAGTGGTCGCATCATGAGCCCCCGCACCCGCCGCACCCTCCTCGCTTTCACGCTTCTTGCCGTGCTGGCCGCATGGGATGGCATGCGATGGTGGAAAGCGGAGCAGGACAACGCCGAGATCCAGCGTTCGACCACAACCGACCATCCGGTCGCCCCGCAATTCACCGAAGGCTCCCCCGCCGAAGTCCGCTTTGCCGCCGCAGCCGTCGCCGCCCGCGAAGGCCAGGTCACCCGCGCGGTCGCGCTGTATCGCCAGGTCGCGGAGGCCCGCGCGGACCTCGCCCCCGCGGCTCTCGTCAACGCCGCCAATACCCTGCACCGTGAAGGACGAAGGGTCGCTGCCGCCGACAACCGCGCCGGTGCATTGCCGTTGCTGGAACTCGCGAAGGAGACCTATCGCGAAGTCCTGCGACGCGATCCGTCGGTCTGGTCGGCGCGCTACAACCTCGAACGCGCGCTGCGGCTGGCACCCGAAGACGAAGCACGTGACGACGAAGGCGCCTCGATCCCCGCGGATTCCGAACGCGCGCTCACCACCATGCGCGCCTTCACGCTCGGGTTGCCTTGAAGGCGATGCGCTCCACGAAACTCACGCCGCGCCGCGCGTTGTCGCTCGCCACGGCGTGCCTCGCCCTCGCCGCATGGGGGCCGACGGTGACGCTGCCGTTGGCCCGCTTCCACGGCATCATCGTGCTCGACGTCACCCAGAGCATGAACGTCGAAGACTACAGCGCGGACGAACGGCCGCGGAGCCGGCTGGACGCCGCCAGGCTGGCCTTGCACGAGACCCTCCAGGCGCTGCCGTGCGGCAGCCGCGTCGGCTGGGGCGTGTTCACCGAGTACCGCACCCTGGTCCTGCTGGCACCGCTCGAGACCTGCGCCCATTTTCGCGAACTGGGCAGCACGCTCGACAGCATCGACGGGCGCATGTCGTGGGCCGGCCGCAGCGAGATCGCCAAGGGCATCTTCTGGGCGTTGCGACAGGCCGACGTGATGCCCGACAAGCCTTCGATCGTGTTCATCACCGACGGCCACGAGGCGCCGCCGATCAATCCGAGGCACAGGCCGCACTACGACGGCAAGCCCGGCACGATCGCGGGGCTCATCGTAGGTGCCGGCGGCCTGCAGCCCATGCCCATCCCCAAGTTCGATCCGGCCGGCCGGCGCCTGGGCTACTGGCGCGCCGACGAGGTACAGCAGCAGGACACTTACTCCATGGGCCGCGCCACCAGCGTCGGCCAGGAGAAGCTCGTCGAGACCGAAGAGGAGACGGGTACCGCCGATTGGGCCACGTCGGGCAACGAACACATGTCAGCATTGCGCGAGCGCTACCTCCAGGTGCTCGCGCAGGAGCTCAAGCTCGACTATCTGCGCCTCGACACGGGAAGCGCAGGCGCACACGCGCTGTCGCATGCGCTTGGACGATCGGCATTCGCGCAACGCATCCCGACGCCGGTGTCGCTTGGCGGTCCGCTCGCCACCATCGCCCTCGCATTGCTCGCGTGGACTTTCCGCCCCGCTTTCAGAGCAGCGCGGTATCGAGGAACAGCATCACCGAGAAACCCAGGAACAGCGAGGCCGTAGCACCGCGCTCGAATCCCGCCCGATGGGTCTCGGGAATCACTTCGCCGCTGATCACGAACAGCATCGCGCCGGCCGCGACGCCCAGCGCCCACGGCAGCAGCGACGCCGACAGCAGCACGAATCCGGCACCGAGGATACCCGCGACCGTTTCGAGCAGCCCCGTCGCCACCGCGAGCCAGAACGCCGGCACGCGGTCGTAGCCCGCGGCCATCAGGCCCACGGCTACCGCAAGACCTTCGGGAAAGTTCTGCAGACCGATGCCCAGCGTGACACCGAGGCCCACCTTGAGATCGCCGCTGGCTGCACCGATCCCCACGGCAGCTCCTTCCGGGACGTTGTGCAGCGCGATCGCGATGACGAACAGCCACAAGCGCGCGATGCGGCCGCTCTGCTCGCCCTCGCACCCCTTGCAGAAATGCTCGTGCGGCACCGCGCGGTGGATCAGCCACAGCAGCAGACCGCCGCCGCCGAGGGCCGCGATCATGCCGAGCGTCGCGAGGCGCCGATTGCCGATCATCGCCTGCGCCGCATCGAGCCCGGGGATCAGCAGCGAGAACACGGTCGCGGCCAGCATCACGCCGGCCGCGAAGGCGAGCAGCAGATTGGTCGTGCGTTCCGAGAGCCCCTTCAACACCAGTGTCGGCAGCGCTCCGGCTGCCGTGGCGAGCGTCCCCGCCACCACGCTCGCCGCAAGCGCGGCGAGGAACGGCGACTGCTCGGCGAAGAACGCGAGGTCCACCGAGCAGTCGGCTGCCGATCAGAGCGCGGCGACGTACGCCGTCTTCACCGTGGTGAAGAACTCCTGCGCGTAGCGCCCCTGTTCGCGCGGGCCGTAGCTCGAACCCTTGCGACCGCCGAACGGCACGTGATAGTCCACGCCCGCCGTGGGCAGGTTCACCATGACCATGCCGGATTGCGCGTTGCGGCGGAAATGGGCTGCATGCTTGAGCGAACTGGTCACGATGCCGGAGCAAAGGCCGAACGGCGTGTCGTTGGCCACGGCGAGCGCTTCGTCGTAGTCCTTGACCGCGATCACGCTCGCCACCGGACCGAACACTTCCTCGCGGTTGATGCGCATCGCGTTCTCGGTCTCGGTGAAGAGCGCCGGCTCGAGATAGAAGCCTTCGGTCTCGCGCTTCAGCAGGTTGCCGCCAAAGGCGAGCTTGCCGCCCTCGCTCTTCGCGATGTCGATATAGGACAGGTCCTGCTTCAACTGCGAGCTGTCCACCACCGGACCGATGTGCACACCCTGCTTGAGCGCGTTGTCGACCACGAGGCCCTTCAAACGCTCGACCATGGCTGCGACGAACTTGTCGTGAATGCCCTTGGTCACCACGATGCGCGAGGACGCGGTGCAGCGTTGGCCGGTGGAGAAGAAAGCACCGTTCACCGCGCTTTCCACGGCAGTCTTCAGATCGGCATCGTCCAGCACCACGAGCGGATTCTTGCCGCCCATCTCGAGCTGGAACTTCTTCATGCCGGCGATGGCCTTGGCGGCCACCTTCTTGCCGGTTTCCACGGAGCCCGTGAAGGTGATGGCGTCGACCCTCGGGTCGGTCAGCAGCGCCTCGCCGACGATGCTGCCGCGGCCCATGCAAAGGTTGAACACGCCCGCCGGGAAGCCGGCGCGATGGATGATGTCGGCGATCGCCCAGGAAGAACCGGGCACCAGGTCGGCCGGCTTCATGATCACGCAGTTGCCGTAGGCCAGCGCCGGGGCGATCTTCCACGCCGGAATCGCCGAGGGGAAATTCCACGGCGCGATGATGCCGACCACGCCCACCGGCTCGCGCGTGATCTCGACGTCGATGCCGGGCCGCACTGAGGGCACCAGCTCGCCTGCGCGCCGCAGCACTTCGCCGGCGAAGAACTTGAAGATGTTGCCGGCGCGCACCACTTCGCCGATGCCTTCGGGCAGGGTCTTGCCCTCTTCGCGCGAGAGCAGTTTCCCGAGCTCGTCCTTGCGGGCGATGATCTCCAGGCCCACCTTCTCGAGCAGATCGGCGCGCGCCTGGGTGTTGAAGGCGGCCCAGGCCGGGAATGCGGCACGGGCGGCCGCGATCGCGGTCAGCGTCTGCGCCGCGTCGGCCTGGACGTATTCGCCCACGACGTCCGACGTATCCGACGGGTTGATGTCCTGGGTCGTCGTGGCGCCCGCGACCCATTCGCCGGCGATGAGATTCTGGTGCAGCTGCGTGCTCATGATGTGCCTCCCTCAAGGAAGGCGCGATGCTACATCAGTCGGGTGACTTGCCCCCATCCCGATGCCCCCATCCCCGCCTTTCCCCAACAAGTTGGGGGAAGGGGCGTACGGCTCCCTCCCCCGGCTCTGCCGGGGGAGGGCTGGGGAGGGGGCAAGCAGCCACCCACCGTGTACCATCAGCCCCCTCCAACGAACGGTGAACACCCCCCGTGGCCGGCGTAACTGATTACCTGCGCTTCATCGTGACTCTCACGGCGGTCGTCGATCCGTTCCTGGCGGTGCCGTTCTTCCTCGCCTTCACCCACGGACGCCCGCGCGAATCCAGCCTGAAGCTCGCGCGCAGCATCACGCTGACGGTGTTCTTCGTGCTGGCCTGCTCCACCTTCCTGGGCGAGACCCTGCTCGAGTACATGGGGGCGAGCCTGCCCTCCTTCCGCGTCGGCGGCGGTCTCGTGCTGCTGCTCATGGCGCTCGCCATGCTGAACGCCGAGGCGGGTTCCGTCCGGCAGAGCACAGCGGAAGCGAGCGAACTGGAAGCCGGTGAAGTGGGCGGGGTCGTGCCGTTGGCAGTACCGCTGCTGGCAGGTCCAGGGGCCATCAGCACGTCCATCCTGGCTGCGGAGCGCGGCGGCTTGACGCACAAGCTTGTAGTCATCGCCTGCATCGCGCTGGTGTCCCTGGTGGCGTGGATCGTCCTTTCCAAGGCCCACTACATTTCGGAGCGCGTCAGCCGCACTTCGCTCAACGTCGCCACACGCCTCCTCGGACTGCTGCTGGCAGCCATGGCGGTCCAGACGATGGCGGAGGGGTTGCGGGAATTGCTGCCGGGGCTCGGCGGCTGACGTCAATCGAGCGTCTTGCGATAGAACCTGAGCCCCAGCAGCAGGATCGCGCCCATGAATGCGAAGATGGGCCAGATGGATGAGTACAGCTCGTGCAGCGTGGTGCCCTTCAGCAGGATGCCGCGCACCAGCACCAGGAAATGCGTGAGCGGCAACACGCTGCCGATGACCTGGGCCCATTCGGGCATGCCGCGGAACGGGAACATGAAGCCCGACAGCAGGATCGAGGGCAGGAAGAAGAAGAACGTCATCTGCATCGCCTGCAGCTGATTGCGGGCGATGGAGCTGAAGGTGATGCCGAGCGTGAGGTTGGCGGCGATGAAGACCAGCACCACGCCGTAGAGCAGCAACAGGCTGCCTTCGATCGGCACCGAAAAGATGTAGCGCGCCGCGAGCAACGCCAGCGTGACCTGGATTAGACCGATCAGGATGTACGGCACGATCTTGCCGGTCATCACCTCTACCGGAAGCGCTGGGGTCGCGAGCAGGTTCTCGAAGGTGCCGCGCTCGCGTTCGCGCGTCATCGCAAGCCCCGTCATCAATACCATGGTCATGGTGAGAATCACGCCGAGCAGGCCGGGCACGATGTTGAACGCGGTGATGCCTTCCGGATTGAAGCGGCGCTGGATGCGTACGTCCACCGCCGGAGGTGCCGACGCCAGATCCGCCGTGACGCCTTGCAGGTCATGTGCCAACGCGGTGGTCAACGCCTGGTTCACCGCCGCCAGCGCATTGCCGGTGGCGGACGGATCGGTCGCATCGGCCTCGATCAGCAGTTGCGGGCGATCGCCGCGCACCAGCGCCCGCTCGAATCCCGCGGGAATGGTGACCACGAACTGCACCTGGCCGCGTTCGATCAGTTCGTCGGCCTCGGCCACGGAGCTCGCTTCGCGCACGAAGCGGAAGTAGCCGGTATTCGACAGAGCCGACACGATCGTCCGGGTGTAGCGACCATTGTCGAGCGACACCAGGGCCGTGGGCAGCGACTTCGGATCGGAATTGATCGCGAAGCCGAACAGCAGCACCTGGATCACCGGGATGCCCACGATCATGCCGAAGGTCAGCCGGTCACGCTTCAACTGGATGAACTCCTTGATGACGATGGAGACCCAGCGCGTCCAGGAAAAGCGACGGGCGTTCATTGGAAGTTGTCCTTGGTGTCGCGCATCAGGTGGATGAACACGTCCTCGAGCGTGGGATCCGAGCGCTCCCAGCGCTGCACACCGTTCGCCCGCAACGGGGCCGTGTCGCGCTCGAGAGCCGCTGCATCGACACCGCTCACGTGCAGCGCGTTGCCGAACTGGGTGACATCGGCCACGCCGTCGAGGCTTTCCAGCCGCGCCTGCAGTTGCGGCAGATCGGGGCCGGTCACGGTCCAGGTGGAGAGCTGCTGTTGTGCAACCACTTCGCTGACGGTTCCCGACGTGAGGAGCGCGCCGTAAGCGATGTAGCCCAATCGGTGGCAGCGCTCCGCCTCGTCCATGTAGTGGGTCGAGACCAGTACCGAAATGCCGGTCGCCGCGAGCGAGTGGATCTCCTTCCAGAAGTCGCGGCGGGCCTTGGGGTCGACGCCGGCCGTCGGCTCGTCGAGCAGCAGCAGCTTCGGTTCGTGCAGCATGCAGGACGCGAGCGCGACCCGTTGTTTCCACCCCCCCGAGAGCGATCCGGCGAGTTGATCGCGGCGCGAACCCAACCCAAGCGCTTCGATGGCACCGTCGACCACCTTGCGTCGTTGCCGCATGCCGTACATGCGCGCGACGAAGTCGAGGTTCTCGCGGATGGTCAGGTCTTCCCAGAGCGAGAAGCGCTGCGTCATGTAGCCCACCTCGCGCTTGATCGACGCGGTCTCGCGAATCACGTCGTAGCCGAGGCAGGTGCCGCTGCCGCTGTCAGGCGTCAACAGGCCGCAGAGCATGCGGATCGACGTGGTCTTGCCGCTGCCGTTCGGTCCGAGGAAGCCGAAGATCTCGCCGCGCCGCACCTGCAGCGAAAAGTCCTTCACCACATGGCGCGGACCGAAGTGCTTGTTCAAGCCCTGCACGTCGACCACGAGATCGGCGTTCATTGCAGCACCACGTCCACGGGCTGGCCGGGCTTCAGGCGCATGGCGTCCTTGGCAACGGGCCGTGCCTCCGCCATGAAGACCAGCTTGGCGCGCGACTCGCGACTGTAGATGACTGGCGGTGTGTACTCGGCCTGGGACGACACGTAGGACAGCGCGGCGACGATGTCTTCGCCGCAACCGTCGCAGTGCACGTGCACCGTGCTGCCGAGCTTGAGTTGACCAACGACGGTCTCCGGCACGAAGAAACGCACCTTCACGTTCCCCGGCGGCAGCAGGCTTACGACCGGCTTGCCGGCAGGTACCCATTCGCCCGCGACGTAGAAGGTCTCCTGGACGAAGCCTCCGGCGGGCGCCTTCTGCGCCTTCTGATCGAGCTTCCACTCCGCCTGCGCCACCACCGCTTGCGCCGCACCGGCCTCGGCTCGCGCCGACGTGAGTTCCGCGGGACGTCCGATGCTCTGCCTCGCGAAGGCGAGTTGCGCCCGCGCTTCCCTCAAGTCGGCCTGGTTGCGCTCGACCGCCGTACGCCACACGTCGAGGCCTGCCGGCGAGATGAATCCGTCGTGCAGGAGCTTCTCGTTGCGCGCGAACTCCGTCCTGGTGTACTCGAGGGCCGCGACGGCCTTTTCCACGTTGGCTTCGAGCGCCTGGATCTGTGCCGTGCGCTGCGCTCCGCTGAGGTCCGACACCTTGGCCTCCGCGGCGCGCAGGCGCAGTTCCGATTCGCGCCGCGCCGCCGTCTCGTTCGCCTGTTCGAGGGCGAACAGCGGTGCACCCGCCTCGATGCGCTGGCCGCGTGCGACGCTCAGGCGTTCGAGCGAGCCGCCGTAAGGTGCTGCCACCAGGACGTATTCGCCCTCGGCGTAGCCCTGGAAGCTCGTGGACTTCTGCGTCTCGCAGGCCGACAGCAACGCGGCGCTTGCCGCAATCAGTATTGCGGACTTCGTCATGATCCTCTCCCCGTCTTCGCTGATGCGCTCCGGCGTGCGGGCGACCTCTCGCCCGCGGCGGGTGGCGCGTCCATCAGAAATTTCTCGATCGCGATGCGCGCGAGCGCTGCACTCTCCTTCCGCGAGCGCGCGTCGTTGCGCGCCACGTTGAGAATCGCAATGCCCACCATGAGCGTGTGGAACGCGGCAATGGTGTCTTCGTCCAGCTCCTTGCCGAGCATGCGGAACAGGTTGCCCATGTGATGCCGTACCGTGGCGACGAAGTCGCGCATGAACTGGCGTACGTCGGGATCCTGGTCGGCCGTCACGACCAGGCCCAGCATCACTCGCGTGCGCCGTACGTCGGCCACCCGCTCCCCTGCCATGCGGGCGAAGGTCTCCAGGTCGAAACCGCCGTCAGGAATCCCGGCCGCCATCGTTGCCATCAGCGATTGCAGTGAATGCACGGCGATGGCTTTGAGGAGATCTATTCGCGTCGGAAAGTAGTACGTCAGGTGGCTCTGCCGCACACCCGCCGCGGCGGCGATCTTGGGCTGGGTGAGCTCGGTGACGCCGTGCTCGGCCAGCAGGCCGAGCGCGGCTTCTAGGATGCGAGTCTTGACGTCGGTAGCGGTGTCGCGGGCCATCATGCGGTTCTGCTCTATTTGGTTAATGTACCAACATTATTGGTAACACTACCAACGCTTGTCAAGCGCCTTTTTCCGGCATCCCGGCGGTGGGGCACGGCCGGCCCAGGCCGCCCCATGCGAGAATCCCGCTCCCCGCCCCAGAACCGATGACATGAAGCCCGACCTCCGCGCCCGCCCCGCCGTCCGCCAACTGCGCAGCTCCAAGATCCGGGAGGTGGCCAACGCCGGCATGGGTCGGGAGGACGTGCTGCCCTTCTGGTTCGGGGAGCCGGACGAGGTCACGCCCGAATTCATCCGCCGGGCCGGCATGACGGCACTGGAGGAAGGCGACACCTTCTACACGCAGAATCTCGGCATTCCGCCGTTGCGCGAGGCGTTGGCCGATTACGTGACCCGCCTGCACCGACCGACCACGCCCGACGAGATCGTGCTCACCAACTCGGGCATGTCGGCGCTGATGATCGCGACCCAGGCTCTGGTGGGCCCTGGCGATCGCGCGGTGATCGTGACGCCCGTGTGGCCCAACCTGGTGGAGATCCCGAAGATCGTCGGCGCCCAGGCCGTGACCTTTCCGCTCACTTTCCGGCACGGCGCCTGGACTCTCGACCTCGACCGCCTGATCGCGGCGTTGACGCCCGGCACGCGACTGCTGATGCTCAACTCGCCCAACAATCCCACCGGATGGACCATCGACCGGGCGTCCCAGCTGGCGATCCTGGACCATTGCCGCAAGCTCGGCATCTGGATTCTCGCCGACGACGCCTACGAGCGCCTGTACTTCGGCAACGGCACCGACGAATGGGAACCGGTCGCGCCCTGCTTCCTCGACATCGCCACGCCGGAGGATCGCGTGGTGGCGACCAATACGTTCTCGAAGTCGTGGCTGATGACCGGCTGGCGCCTGGGCTGGATCGCGGCGCCTGCCGAGCTCACCGAGGACCTCGGTACCCTCATCGAGTACAACACTTCCTGTGCGCCTGGTTTCGTGCAGCGCGCCGGCCTCACGGCGGTGCGCGAGGGCGAACCGGTCATCGCGCGCACCGTGGCGCGCTACCGCAAGGCGCGCGACTTCCTGGTGGAGCGCCTGAACGCGATCGACGGCATCGAGGCCGCCCTGCCCTCGGGTGCCATGTACGTGTTCTTCCGCGTCGCCGGGCTCGAGGACAGTTTCGACCTGTGCAAGCGGCTGGTCCTCGAAGCCGGCCTCGGCCTCGCTCCCGGCATTGCGTTCGGCCCCGAAGGCGAAGGCTACGTGCGCTGGTGTTTCGCGACCGACATCCCGCGGCTGGAGCAGGGCCTCGAGCGCTTCGTCTCGGGGCTCGAACGCTTGCGCGCCACACCGCGAGCGCGGGCACGCGCATGAGCTCGCCAGCCAGCCGATACGAGATCGCCGCGTGGGTGCTCGCGGCGGTCGGCCTGTTCCTGATCCTCAAGCTGCACCTGCTGCCGGCGCTGCTCGCGGGGCTCCTCACCTACGAACTGGTGCACGTCATCGCGCGGCGCCTGCGCCTGGTGCAGCTCGGCGGACATCGCGCCAAGGTGGTGGCCGTGGGCCTGCTCGCCATCATCGTCGTGACGCTGCTGACCCTCGCCGTCATCGGCATCATCGCGTTCTTCCGCAGCGACCTCGGCAACATCGGCACGCTGCTCACCAAGATGGCCGACATCCTCGACAGCGCGCGCAACAAGCTGCCGGACTGGATGGAGGCACGCTTGCCGGACAACGCCACGGAACTGCGGATCAATCTCACCGACTGGCTGCGCGAGCATTCCACCGAAGTGCAGTCCGTCGGCAAGGAGGCCGGCCGCGCCTTCGCCCACATCCTGGTGGGCATGGTGATCGGCGCCATGATTTCGCTGCGCGAAGTGCGCGATGCCAACGGCCTCGGCCCGCTTGCCCGAGCCCTGGCCGAGCGTGCCGATCGTCTCGGCAACGCCTTCCGCCGCATCGTGTTCGCGCAGATCCGCATCTCCGCGCTCAACACTTTTCTCACCAGCATCTACCTGGTGGGCGTGCTGCCGTTGCTGGGCATCCAGTTGCCGCTGGTCAAGACCATGATCGCGGTCACGTTCATCGCCGGGTTGCTGCCGGTGCTCGGCAATCTCATCTCCAACACGGTGATCGTGATCGTGAGCCTGTCGTTCTCGCTCGGCGCTGCGGTGGGCTCGCTCGCGTTCCTGGTGATCATCCACAAGCTCGAATACTTCGTGAACGCGCGCATCGTGGGCACCCAGATCCGCGCCGCCGCGTGGGAGCTGTTGCTCGCGATGCTGTCCATGGAAGCGGCGTTCGGCGTGGCGGGCGTGATCGCCGCTCCGATCTACTACGCCTACCTCAAGGACGAGCTGTCGAGCCGGAAAATGCTCTGACGCCGCCTCGATCGGGTCGCTGACTGGCGCTACGGGAACCGGATGATCCTGAGACGCACCGGGCTTTGCCTGCAGCTGGCCGCCCTCCTGGGCGCGGCACCGGGTTACGTGGGAGCACAGACGCCCGCGCCCGATGGGCAATGCCCGATGCGCCCGGCGTTCCCGGCCATGCGCTACGAGGAGAACTGGCGCTTCCTCGCGGATCCGAGCTGCCGCACCGACCCATGGGATCGGGTGAAATACATCGACCTCGGCCCCGAGCGTTACCTCTCGCTCGGCGGGGATGCGCGCATCCGCTACGAGCGGTTCGAGAATCCGGGCTTCGGCCAGGGTGTCGACGATCGCAACGGCTATCTGCTGCAGCGTTACCTGTTCCACGGCGACCTGCATCTCGGTCCGCGCCTGCGCTTCTTCGGTCAACTCGAATCCGCGTTGGTGGACGGGCGGCGCGCGGGTCCGCGTCCGACCGACGAAAACCGCATCGACGTGAACCAGATGTTCGTCGAATGGCGCACGCCGCTGCGCGAGCACGACTGGGTCGCCGTGCGTGCCGGCCGCCAGGAGGTGGAGCTCGGTTCGGCCCAGTTCACCTCGGCCCGCGACGGCCTGAACGACCGCTTGAGCTTCGACGGTGTCCGTGCATTGGGCGAGATCGCGACCTGGCGCTTCCATGCGATGGCCACGCGCGTGGTGCCGGTCAACCCGGGACCCTTCGACGACGCGTCCGGTCCCGATGCGACGATGTCGGGCTTCTACCTCGCGCGCTCGCACACGCTGCTGCCCGACGGCAACGGCGTCGGGTATGCGAGCCGGCGCACGCGATCGAACGGCGTCTACGCCGATGCCACCGGTGTGGAGGAGCGCATCACCGCCGGCACGCGCTGGTGGGGCCGCGGCGAGCAGTGGGACTACAGCTTCGAGACCGGCATACAGCGCGGCCGTCTGGGCGGCAGCGACATCCGTGCGTGGTACGTGAACACCGACAACGGGTGGACCTGGCCGGAGGCCACCTGGCGTCCGCGCCTCGGCATCCGGTTCTCCATCGGCAGCGGCGACGGCACGCCGGGCGACGGCGTGCTCGGCACGTTCAGCCCGCTCTTCGCCGCCACCGCCTACTCCGGGCTGGCGGGCCTGGTCGGGCCGTCCAACAGCGTCAATGTCGCGCCTTCGGTGCGCTTCCAGCTGAGCGAGTCGGTCCTGCTCACGGCCGGCACCAGCGTGTTCTGGCGCCAGTCGCTGTCCGACGGCATCTACGACATCGCCAGTGACATGTTGCGCCCGCCCGGATCGAGTGACGCGCGCCACGTCGGCACGCAACCGACGCTCCAGGTCACCTGGACGCCGACGCGGCACGTGACGATCTTCACGACGCTGTCGTACTTCCGGACCGGCCGCTTCCTGCGCGAGACACCGCCGGGCGAGAACGTCACCTACTTCACCATGTGGTGGGCCTATCGCTTCTAGCAGCCCGCGCCGGGAGCACCGGGTATGCGAAACTGGGGCGCCGATGCCCGGACCGCAGGGTCCGAACTCGGCGCGTCGATTGCACACATTCGTGACCACGAGGGGGAGGGAATGAAAATAGTCGCCGTGACCGGAGGTGCCAGCGGCATCGGCCGGGCCGCCTGCGAGGTGTTGGCCGCCAAGGGTTGGAAGGTGGTGGTGCTAGACGTGAATGCCGAAGGTGCCCATCAGGTCGCGGCGCGCATCGGTGGCATCGCCTATGCCCTGGACGTCGGCGATGAGAGGGCGGTGGAAGCGGTCGCGGCGAGAGTGGAGAAGGAAGTCGGCCCGGTCTTCGGTCTGGTGAATTCCGCCGGCATTCTCGCAAGCCCGGTCCCGCCGGAGGAGTTGTCGATCGCGGAATGGGATCGCGTGGTCCACATCAACCAGCGCGGTACCTACGTGACGTCGCTGGCATTCGGACTGCGCATGAAGGCGCGCCATGCCGGCGCCATCGTCAACGTCGCCTCGATCACCGCCTGGCGCTCGGTACCCTTGCACAGCTACGCCCCGACCAAGGCCGCCATCGTCTCCATCACCCGGAACCTCGCGGCCGAGTGGGGGCCGAGCGGCGTGCGCGTCAATTCCGTGTCGCCCGGGTTCACACGCTCGCCGGCGCTGCAGGCCAAGCTCGATTCCGGCGAACGCGACGCATCCGCCCTCGAGCGCGCGACGGCGCTGCGCCGGTTGATGGAGCCGGAAGAGTCCGCCTACGCCATGGCGTTTCTGCTGTCCGACGAAGCGGCCGGGATCACCGGCATCGACATTCCAGTGGACGGTGGCTGGCTGGTGGCGCAATCGTGGGCAAGCTATCCCCGCGTGCGGGGCGATTGGCCGTGACTGGGCAGCGCCCAGCGCAGCTGCGGCGCACAACCCCTACGCAAGTTTCGGGTGGTGGGTGAGCATGCTTCCCGACCTCGTATCGCTCGCCTTGTTCGTGCGGGTCGCCGAAACGCGCAGCATCACCAAGGCGGCGGAAGCGAGTCACATCGCCCTGGCTGCGGCGAGCCGCCGCATGACGCTGCTCGAGCACCAGTTCGGCGTGAAATTGCTCGAGCGCACGGCGCGGGGCGCGGAGCTCACCGCGGCGGGTCGGGCCGTACTGCATCGCGCGCGGCAGATCCTCAATCAAGTGGATCAGCTGAAGTCCGAGCTCACCGAGTACGCATCGGGGGGCAAGGGTCACGTGCGCATCCAGGCGAGCGCTTCGGCCATATCGCAATTCCTGCCGGCAGACCTGGCGAGCTTTTCTGCTGCGGCGCCGCAAGTAGTGATCGCCCTGGAAGAGCGCTTCAGCGGCGAGATCGCGCAGGCATTGCGCGAAGGTGCCACCGACGTCGGTGTCCTCATGGAAGGCACGCCGATGGACGGGCTCGAATGGTTCGACTACAAGGGCGACCAACTGGCGGCGGTGGTGCCGAAAGCGCACCCGCTGCGCAGCCGTAACGTCGTCTTCTCGGCGTTGCTCGACTACGATTTCGTGTCGCTCGAAAGCGGTACGGCCATCACGCGCCTCCTGAGCGACCAGGCGGCGGTCGCCCGGCGTCCGCTGCGCAACCGGATCCAGGTGCACAGCTTCGCGGCGCTGTGCAAGATGATCGAAGCCGGCCTCGGCATCGGCGTCCTGCCCGAAGGCGCTGCGAAACCGTTCGTGTCCGCGATGCAACTGCGGCTGGTGCGCCTGAGCGACGCCTGGGCCAGGCGCAGGATGTACGTGTGCGTGCGCGAGTACGACGCCCTGCCGCCGATCGCCCGCAAGCTGGTGGATCACCTGACCGGCCGCAAGTAGTCGTTGCCGCACTGCGGCAAGCGGCCGGGCCTTCGCAGACGGCGAAGTCCGCCTTGCCGTATCGGCGATTCCGCCGGCGTCGCGGTTTCCCTCAAGCTGGTAAGGCTGTACTGTCGTGCCATGCGGGCATCGAAGACCCGCGGGCATCCGGGAGTCGTCGGGCATCAAGGCCCGGGAGACCACAGCGGTACGGATCGTCGCATCGAACGGCAGCGACAACGAACCAGAGGAGGAGGCTATGACCGATACCCAACGGACCCGCAGGAATCGCCGCGGGTTCATCAAGGCTGCCGGCGCACTCACCGCTAGCGGATTGGCGTTTCCCTACGTTGCGCGGGCCCAGGACAAGCCGATCCGCATCGGTGTTCCGACCATCCTGTCGGGTCGGGTGGCGCAGCTCGGCATCTCGTCGCGCAACGCGCTGCAGATCGAAGTGGACAAGTTCAACGCCGCCGGCGGCCTCAACGGCCGCAAGCTCGAAATCATCGCGCGCGATTCCAAGGGCAAGCCCGACGAAGCAGCCAACAACACCCGCCAGCTGATCAACGGTGACGGCTGCGAGATCATCATCAGCGCCGAGTCCTCCGCCGGGGCTTTCGCGGTGCAGGAAGTGATCCGCGAACTGAAGGTGCTCTGCATCCACACCAACTCGGAGACCTCCTCGCTCTCCGCCGATCCGAAGATCCGCGTTCCCACCGCTTTCCGCACCGCCCGCCAGGGCATCCACGACGCCATCGTCAGTGCCGCCTACGCCGGCAACGTCGCCAAGGCGAAGGGCCTCAAGACCTGGATGACCTGCTCGCCGGACTACGCCTACGGCCGCGACAACACCTCGCTGTTCCTCGAGTACATGAAGCGCTTCCACCCCGAGATCGAGATGGTGGGCGAAGCGTGGCCGAAGTTGTTCCAGGCCGACTACACCGAGAACATCACCAAGATCCTGCAGGCCAAGCCGCAGGCGCTCTACTCCTGCCTGTGGGCCGGCGACCTGGTGTCGTTCCTCGACCAGTCGGGCATCTACAACCTGTTCGCGCAGACGACCCTGTTCGCCATCAACATGGCCGACTACACGACGCTGACGGCGGTGAAGAATCTGCCGGCGGGCATCCATTCGTCGTCGCGCTATCTGAAGACCTTCCCGGCCGTGCCCGAGAACGCGGCGTGGGGCGACGCGTACAAGGCGAAGTTCGGCGACTATCCCACCAACTGGTCCTGGGAGAATTCGCTCGCGATGACCTTCCTCACCACCGCGCTCAGGAAGGTGAACTCCACCGACGGCGCCAAGCTGGCCGATGCCATCCGCGGCATGAAGGTCAAGTCGCCGTTCGGTGCGGACGGGACCGTGACGATGCGCGCCGAGGATCAGACCACCATCGGTTACGCCATCGGCTGGGGCACGACGATTTCGAAGGAACCCTATGTGCCGAGCGTGACACCGGGGGACTGGAAGTCGATCCTCGAACACGAGGCGGAGTGGAAGAAAAAGATGGGGTTCGCCTGACCCACGGCATGTTCGACGCGGCCGCCCCCGCGGGCGGCCGCCCTCTCTCTGCATTCGCCTAGAAGCCGACCTTGGATCCCCAAGCCCTCCTGACGTGTCTGTCGACCGCGTCGTGCGTGATCACGCAGACGACCGGCGGGCTCATCAGCGGCATGCTGCTGTTCCTGGTGGCGGCCGGCCTGTCGCTGATCTTCGGCACTTTGAAGGTCGTCAACTTCATGCACGGGTCGCTGTACATGCTGGGGGCGTACTTCGCCTACACGCTGTACACCGCAACCGGCAACTTCACCATCGCGGTCGTCGGCGCCGCGCTCGGCGTGGGGCTCTTCGGGCTCGTCTTCGAGCGGCTGTTCATGAGCCGCGTCTACAACACCGACGTGCTGATGCAGCTCCTGGTGTGCTACGGCTTCATCCTGATCCTCGACGACGCGGTCAAGATCATCTGGGGCGCCGAATTCCTGTCCATGGGCATGCCGGCCGCCTTCCAGCGCCCGCCGATCATGATCGCCGGCGGCATCCTGCCGGTGTACTACCTGTTCCTGATCGGGGTCACGCTCGGCGTCGCGCTGCTCCTGGGGTTGCTGCTCACCAGGACGCGCGCGGGCAAGATCGTGCGCGCCGCCGCCGTGAATCCGACGATGACCTCCGCGCTCGGAATCAACACGGCGCTCGTGTTCGGCGGCGTGTTCGCGTTGGGCGGATTGCTCGCCGGCCTGTCGGGAGCGCTCGCCGCGCCGGTACGGTCGATGGTGGCAGGCATGGGTTTCTCGATCCTGATCGAGTCCTTCATCGTCACGGTGATCGGCGGCATGGGTTCCATCGGCGGCGCGCTGGTGGGGGCACTGCTGATCGGTCTGGTGCGCAGTTTCGGCACCATCGGTTTTCCGCTGTTCACCGAAGGCGTCATGTTCCTGTTCATGACGCTGGTGCTCATCACCAAGCCAAGCGGCCTGTTCGGCAAGGAACACTGACCGATGCGCTCCACGGTCTGGCTCGACATCGTGATCGCCGCAGCGGCGATGGCGGTGCTCCTGCTGCTGCCGCTGGTGTTTCCGGGCAAGGCCTTCTCGGATTTCATGATCCGCCTGTCCGCTTTCGCGATCTTCGCCACGTCCCTCAATCTGCTGGTGGGATACACCGGGCTCGTGTCCTTCGGCCACGGCCTGTTCTACGGCCTCGGCGCCTACAGCTTCGCGCTGATGATGCAGAAGCTCGGCACGTCCATTCCCGTGGCTTTCATCGCCACTGTGGGCGTGAGTGCGGCGGTCGCCACCGTCGTCGGCGCCATCTGCATCCGCCTGAAGGAGATCTACTTCTCCTTCCTGACGCTGGCATTCCAGATGCTCCTGCACAGCGTCATCATCGCGTGGACGCCGCTCACCGGCGGGGACCAGGGGCTCACCGGCGGTGTGCCGCGGCCGCCGTTTCTCGGAATCCGCCTGGACGACCCGCAGCACCTGTACATCTTCTGCTCCGCTGTCCTGGTGGTGTCGCTCTACATCATGTGGCACCTGGTGCGCTCGCCGTTCGGCTACACCATGCGGATGATCCGCGACAACCCGCGTCGAGCGGAGTTTCTCGGGGTACGCGTGTGGCGCGTACGGTTGCTGGCCTTCGTGGTGGCCGGCGTGTTCGGGTCGATCGGCGGGCTGTTGATGAGCCTGTTCGTCTCGAGCGCCTATCCGGATTTCGCGTACTGGACCGTCTCGGGCGAAGCGGTGTTCATGATCCTGATGGGCGGCATCAGCGTGTTCTTCGGGCCGCTCGTGGGCGCCGTCATGCTGCTGCTCCTGAACGACGTGGTGACTCGCGTGACCGAGCACTACAGCCTGATGCTGGGGATCATCATCCTGTGCTTCGCGCTGGGCCTGCGCAAAGGACTGCTCGGCTTCGTGTTGTGGGCATGGGAGCGTCGACGCGCGGGCGCTCAATAAGATGCTGACGGTCGAGAACCTGCACAAGTCCTTCGGTGGCGTGAACGCCATCAACGGCATCGACCTCAAGTTCGACGCAGGCACGCTCACCGCGATCATCGGCCCCAACGGGGCCGGCAAGACGTCGTTCTTCAACCTGATCACCGGTGCGTTCGCGCCCGATCAGGGCCGTATCCTGTTCGGCACCGACGACATCGCAGGCCTGTCCTCGCCCGACATCGTGAAGCGCGGCATCGGGCGCGCCTTCCAGATCGCCAGCATCTTTCCGTCGTTGACGGTGCGCGAGACGATCCTCGGGGCGGTGAACGCCCACCGCGGCTGGCACACGAAGCTGCGGCGGCGCTTTCCGCTGGGAGAGGCGAACGCCCAGGCCGACGAAGTGATGGAGCTCGTCGGGCTGACGGCGAAGGCCGACAAGCTGTCCGGCAATCTTTCCCACGGCGACCAGAAGCTGCTCGACATCGCGCTCGCGTTGGCGCTCGAGCCGCGCGTGCTGCTGCTGGACGAGCCTACGGCCGGCATGGGGCCCGAGGAGCGCTGGCAGATGATCGATACCGTCCACAAGCTGTGGCAGCGCAAGCAGATGACTCTCATCTTCATCGAGCACGACATGGACATCGTGTTCAAGTACGCGCAGACCATCCGGGTGCTGAGCTACGGTGCGGTCCTGGCGGAAGGCAAGCCCGACGAGATCCGCAATCACCCGAAGGTGATCGAGGCGTATCTCGGGACGGCTTATGAGAAGGGGCGGGGGTGATGGCAGCACTGCTTGCCCCCACCCCTACCCTCCCCCGGCGAAGCCGGGGGAGGGAGCACTACACCCCTTCCCCCAACTCCGTTGGGGGAAGGTTGGGATGGGGGCCATCACCATGACCACCCCCGTCATCTTCGAAGCCGACGGCATCGACGTCTTCTACGGCACAAGCCAGATCCTGTTCGGCGTCAGCATCGCGGTCACCGAGGGTGAGACCCTGGCGCTCCTCGGCCGCAACGGCGCGGGCAAGTCCACCACGCTGAAAGCCATCGCCGGCATCGCGCCGCCCGCGAAGGGCCGCGTTCGAGTTGGCGGTGCGGAAATGCAGGGTCGCAAGCCGCACGCCATCGCCCGCGCCGGCATCGGCTTCGTCCCGGAAGATCGCCAGGTCTTCCCCGAGCACACCGTGGACGACAATCTCGTCATCGGCGCGAAGAAGGGGCCGCAGGGACAGGACTACTGGAACGCAACTCGCGTCTACGAGATGTTCCCGCTGCTGGCCCCTCTCAAGGACCGGATGGCCGGGCGCCTGTCCGGCGGCGAGCAGCAGATGCTCACCATCGCGCGCACGCTGATGGGCAATCCCACCGGACTGCTGCTGGACGAACCCAGCGAAGGCCTGGCGCCGGTGATCGTCGAGCGCATCGGCGAACTGCTGCGCAAGCTGCGCGACATAGGCGTGACCGTGCTGCTTGCCGAGCAGAACCTGCATTTCTGCCTCGGCATCGCGAGCCACGCCGTGATCATCGACAAGGGCCAGATCGTCTACCGCGATTCGATCGAGGCGCTGCGCAACGACGACGCGGTCAAGAGCCGCTACCTCGCCTTGTGAGCCCAGCCTTCGCATTCGACGAGGGCCGGTTGCCCGATTTCGCATGGCGCGACGCCCGCGCGTGGATCATTCTCTGGCAGTTCGACTGAACGGAAACAAGGAACATGCGCCCGCTGGAAGGAGTCACCGTAGTTGCTCTCGAACACGTCATCGCCGGTCCGTTCTGCACACGCCAGCTCGCCGATCTCGGCGCGCGCGTCATCAAGATCGAACGGCCGGAAGTGGGTGATCCCGCGCGGGTCTACGACGAACGCGTCCACGGCCTGGCTTCCCACTTCGTCTGGACCAATCGCTCCAAGGAAAGCATCACGCTCGACCTGAAACGCGAAGAAGCCCGCAAGATCGTGCACGAACTGCTAGCGGACGCGGACGTGCTGGTGCAGAACCTCGCACCCGGCGCTGCGGCGCGGATGGGCTTCTCGTACGAGGCGCTCGCACCGCGGTACCCGCGCCTCATCGTCTGCGACATCTCGGGTTATGGGGCCGACGGCCCGTACCGCGACAAGAAGGCCTACGACCTGCTGATCCAGAGCGAGTCGGGATTGCTGTCGGTGACCGGCACGCCGGAAACGCCTTCGAAGGCCGGCTGCTCCATCGTCGATATCGCGTCGGGCATGTATGCGTACACCAACATCCTCGCGGCGTTGATCCAGCGAGGCCGCACCGGCACCGGCTGCCGCATCGATATCTCGATGCTGGAGAGCATGGCGGAGTGGATGAGCTTTCCCCTGTACTACGCCTATGACGGCGCGTCGCCGCCGGTGCGTGCCGGTGCATCGCACGCGACGATCTATCCCTACGGGCCCTTCCCCGCCGGCGACGGCAAGACCGTGATGCTGGGGCTCCAGAACGAACGCGAGTGGGCGGTGTTCTGCGACAAGGTGCTGTTGCAGCCGGAGCTCAAGGCCGATCCGCGCTTCTCGTCGAACCCGCTGCGTTCGAAGGCTCGCAAGGAGCTCTATCCCATCATCGCCGAGGCGTTCTCGACGCTCACGGCCGCGCAGATCGTGGAGCGGCTCGACGCCGCCCAGATCGGCAATGCGCAGATGAACGACATGCACGACCTGTGGGAGCACGCGCAACTGCGCGCCCGCCGGCGCTGGGTGGAAGTGGGCACGCCGAACGGGCCGATCAAGGCACTGTTGCCACCGGGCGTGCCGGAGAGCTTCGAGCCGCGCATGGATCCGATCCCCGCCATCGGCGAGCATACCGACGCGATCCTCGGCGAGCTGGGCTACGACGCGGCCGCGATCGCACATCTGCGCACCGAAGGCGTCGTGTGAGGTGAGATGTCACTATCCGCGGTGGGGCCGCGTCCAGCGAAGCTGGGACGCACAGCCCCTCGATGCTTATCAAGGAGGTGAGTGAGCCCCCCCCCCGATAGGCCTTCGGCCTCTCCCCCCAGGGGGCCAGCCCTCTTGTGGGCTGAGGCGGCTTAAGGGGCCGCAATTTCTGCACAAACGGGTAGCATCGCAGGTTTTCCGGTGTCGCGAGGCACCACCGTCGCCGCGACGGCGACGGAATCACAAGCACGAGGAGACGAGATGGGCATGCTGTCGAACAAGGTGGCGATCGTCACGGGCGCCGCCAGCGGATTCGGGGCGGAGATCGCGCGGCTGTACGTTAGCGAGGGCGCGAAGGTCGCGGTCGCCGACCTCAACGAGGAAGGTGCGAAGAAGGTCGCCGCAGACCTGGGTGCTGCTGCCATCGCGGTGAAGTGCGACGTGGCGAAGCGCGCCGACGTCGACAACCTGGTGGCCGCCACGACCAAAGCTTTCGGCACCGTGGACGTAGTGGTGAACAATGCCGGCTACACCCACCGCAACTCGCCCATGCTGGAAGTGGACGAAGCCACCTTCGACCGCTGCTTCGACGTCAACGTGAAGGCCATCTACCTGATGGCGCAAGCGGTCGTGCCGCTCATGCGGCAGAAGAAGTCCGGCAACATCATCAACATCGGCTCCGTTTCCGGTATCCGCCCGCGGCCGGGCCTGGTCTGGTACGCCGCCTCGAAAGCCGCGGCGAATTTCGTGTCGAAGGCCATGGCGGCCGAACTCGGACCGGACAACATCCGCGTCAACGCGATCTGCCCGGTGATGGCGCCGACCGGCATGATCGAATCGTTCATGGGCATGGCCAATACGGCGGAGAACCGCGCCAAGTTCGTCGGCAACATTCCGCTGGGACGTCTCGCCACGCCGGTGGACATCGCCAAGGCCGCGCTCTACCTCGCTTCGGATCTGTCGGATTTCGTCACCGGTGTCGAATTGCCCGTCGACGGCGGCCGCGCGATCTGAGGTCGGCTACGCCGACCTCAGATCGCGGTGCAGTTGTGACTCCCCCTCATCCCCCCCTTCTCCGCCAGGGAGAAGGGAGCTTCAAGGCCCTCTCCCAGAGGGAGAGAGGCCGGTACGGAACAGGTGACATGACGCTTCATGCATCCATGCGCGCGATGGAAGCGCACGCGTTCTCCATCGACAGCCTGGCGCTCGCCGAGCGCCCGGTACCGAAGCCACGCCGCGGCGAGATTCTCGTTCGTATCAAGGCCGCGAGCCTCAACTACCGCGACCTCGCCGTGCTCGTCGAGAGCTACCTGCCGACGCTGCCGCTGCCGTACGTGCCGGCATCGGACGCGTGCGGCGAAGTGGTGGAACTCGGCGAGGACGTGACGCGCTTCAAGGTCGGGGACCGCGTCAACCCGATCTACACCCAGGGTTGGCACGACGGGTATCCGACCCTGGAACTGCGCACCCGGCGCACGCTCGGTGCACCGCTGTCGGGCGTGCTGCAGGACTACATCGCCGTGCCGGCCGAAGACGCCGTGCTCACGCCGGCGCACCTGACCGATGGCGAATCCGCCACGTTGCCCATCGCTGCGCTGACCGCCTGGTCGACGTTGCAGGAGGGCGGTCTGCGTCCCGGCAGCACCGTGCTGGTGCAAGGCACCGGTGGCGTGGCGCTGTTCGCGCTGCAGTTCGCCAAGCTCGCGGGCGCGAAGGTCATCGCGCTGTCCTCCAGCGACGAGAAGCTCGCCCGCGCCAGGCAACTCGGTGCCGACGCCGGCATCAACTACCGCACCACCCCGGCCTGGGAAGGTCCGGTCAGGGAAGCCACCGGCGGGCGCGGCGTGGACATCGTGGTGGAGACCGCCGGCAGCACGTTGCAGCAGTCGCTCGCCGCGCTCGCGTTCGGCGGCTTCATCGGTGTGGTCGGCTTCGTCGCCGGCTACAAGGCCGAGATTCCGCTGCGCGCGGTGATCGGCCCGATGGTGCGCATCCAGGGTATCGCCGTGGGCTCGCGCGCGCGGTTCGAAGCGATGAATCGCGCCATCGCGCAGCACGGCCTGCGGCCGGTCGTGGATTCCACATACCCGCTCGAGCAAGCTGCCGACGCGTTCCGCCACATGCGCGCCGGCAAGCACTTCGGCAAGATCGTCATCGCGCTGTGAACGCCCCGGCGACCGGCCTCGATCACCTGCGCGACTGGATCGGCCGCACCGAGGTGCGCACCGACCACGTCACGCCGACACCGATCGCCGCCCTCGGCGCCACCCTCGACCTCGACGCAGTCAACTCGAATCCGGGCGCCGCGGTGCCGCCGCTGTGGCATTGGCTGTACTTCCTCCCCCTTGCCCGCCAGAGCACGATCGGCGCCGACGGCCACCCGGAGCGCGGCGGCTTCCTGCCGCCGGTGCCCCTGCCCCGGCGCATGTGGGCCGGCGGTCGTCTGGAGTTTCGCCGGCCACTGGTGATAGGTGCCGACATCACGCGCATCTCGCGCATCCGCGACGTGAGCATCAAGACGGGGCGCAGCGGCACCCTGGTCTTCGTGACGGTCGACCATGAGATCTCCGACGGCGAGGGTGTGGCGATCCGCGAAGAGCACGACATCGTCTATCGCGAGAATCCGCAACCGGAAACACCGGCACCTCAGCCGCAACCCGCACCCGTCGACGAAGCGTTCCGTCGCGAGATCGCGCCGGACCCTGTGCTGCTGTTCCGCTATTCCGCGCTCACCTTCAACGGACATCGCATCCACTACGACCGCCCGTACGTGACTGAGGTCGAGGGTTACCCCGGCCTGATCGTGCACGGACCATTGATCGCGACCTTGTTGCTGGACCTGCTGCACCGCAATCTGCCGACAGCGAAAGTCGCGCGCTTCAGTTTCCGTGCGGTGCGCCCGGTGTTCGACATCCATCGCTTCACGGTCTGCGGCAAGCCCGGCGCCGGCGGCTCCGTCGCGCTGTGGACCCGCGATCACGAAGGCATGCTGACGATGGAAGCGAGCGCCGAACTGGGATGACGAACCGATGAGCCAGTCCCGAACCGAAGAGCATCAGGACATCCGCGACGCAGTCCGCGCGCTGTGCGCCGAGTACCCGGACGAATACCACCGCCGGATCGACGCCGAGCGCGCCTATCCCGAAGCCTTCGTCGACGCCCTGACCAAGGCCGGCTGGCTCGCTGCCATGATTCCGCAGGAGTACGGCGGTTCCGGGCTCGGCCTCACCGAAGCCTCGGTGATCATGGAAGAGATCAACCGCTCCGGCGGCAATTCCGGCGCCTGCCACGGCCAGATGTACAACATGGGCACGCTGCTGCGGCACGGCTCGGAGGAGCAGAAGCGCCGCTACCTGCCGAAGATCGCGTCCGGTGAGCTGCGCCTGCAGTCCATGGGCGTCACCGAGCCCACGACCGGCACCGACACGACCAAGATCAAGACCGTGGCCGTCCGCAAGGGCGATCGCTACGTCGTGAACGGCCAGAAGGTGTGGATCTCGCGCGTGCAGCACTCGGACCTCATGATCCTGCTCGCGCGGACCACGCCGCTGGCGGACGTCCGGAAGAAGTCGGAAGGCATGTCCATCTTCCTGGTGGACCTGCATCAGGCGCTTCGCGAGGGCATGACCGTCCGGCAGATCCCGAACATGGTCAACCACGAGACCAACGAGCTCTTCTTCGACGATCTCGAGATCCCGGCGGAGAACCTCATTGGCGAAGAGGGCAAGGGCTTTCGCTACATCCTCGACGGCCTGAACGCCGAGCGCACGCTGATCGCGGCCGAGTGCATCGGCGACGGGTACTGGTTCGTCGACCGCGTCACGCGCTACACCAAGGATCGCCAGGTTTTCGGGCGACCCATCGGGCAGAACCAGGGCGTCCAATTTCCCATCGCCGAGAGCTACATCGAAGTCGAGGCCGCCAACCTCATGCGCTGGAAAGCCTGCCGACTCTTCGACGCACACCAGGAGTGCGGTGCGGAAGCCAACATGGCGAAGTACCTTGCCGCCAAGGCCTCGTGGGAAGCCGCCAATGCCTGCCTGCAGTTCCACGGTGGGTTCGGCTTCGCCGCCGAGTACGACGTGGAGCGGAAATTCCGCGAGACGCGGCTGTATCAGGTGGCGCCCATCTCCACCAACCTGATCCTCTCGTACGTCGCGGAACACATCCTGGGATTGCCCCGCTCGTTCTGACCGGCGTCAGGCGTTCCAGCGATCGTGACGGTCGCGCCGCTCCTGCCGGTAGTTGGTCACCTCCAGCCGCAGGCCGTCCGGATCTTCGAAGAACACGGCCCAGTAGTCAGGCGCGTATTCCGGATGGTGCTCCGCGTCAGACGCTTCGATGCCGGCAGCGCGCAGTTGTCGCGCCAGCGCGCGCACCTCGTCGATCGAATCCACCCGCAGGCAAAGATGGTGCATACCGGGAGCATAGGCGTCGTGCGGCTGCTCCACGCGGGACGGCCGCAGCACGATCCCGAAATGCCGGTTGTAGAACTGGACATGCGGATCGTCGCCCAGCGTGAACGCGTTCTTGCGAAATCCGAGCGCGCCTGCGAGGACATGGTCGTAGAACACCTCGGACCGCTTCAGGTCGGACACGGTGAGGTAGACGTGATCGATGCCGACGACTTCGGTCATGGCTGCAGACCCCCCGTGACAATGGCATGCCGAGTTCGGAATTCACCAGTGTACCCAGACTGCCAGATGCCACCCGCGGTTCTGTTGCAGCGCAGAAGGCACCCTTCGCCAATTGCGAACGCAGACTTCTCATTTTGCGTTTGCCGCCAGTTGCACTCAGGCATACATTTGCGGTGACGCAAGGGCCTTCGGCCTGCGCGTCTCGGGAGGTACTGGGAACGCATTCCAGAAGCAACGGCGCTTGAGACGACCGGGCTGCATGGGTTGTCGAGACGCCGCAAGACAATCAACCAGAAGCTGGGAGGAAGCGATGCGTACGAGGCAACACGCAGGGAGACTGACGGCGTTGGCGGTGGGCGTTATCTGTGCCGCCGCGGCGTTCGCCGGGGATGTGACGACGGAGCGGCTCGTCAACAGCGAGCGCGAACCGGGCAACTGGCTCAACCACCACGGCAATCTCGAAGCACACCGCTTCGCGGCCCTGGACCAGATCAACACCAAGAACGTCAAGAAGCTGAAGGTCGCCTTCACCTGGGCGATGGGCGGCACGCAGGGCGGCGGCAAGGAAATCATCAAGTGGCCCTTTGCCGGCCTGGAGGGCACCCCGGTCGCCGAGAACGGCTTCCTGTACATCACCACGGGCTGGGGTGTAGTCACCAAGCTGGACACGCGCGGCGGCGTGCCCAAGATGGTGTGGCAGTACAACCCGGCGCCCGATCCCGACTACGCGACCACGGTGGCCTGCTGCGGCATCAACAATCGCGGGGCGGTACTGGCCGGCAACATGGTGATCTCACCCGTCATCGACGGCCGCATCCTCGCGCTGAACAAGACCGACGGCACCAAGGTCTGGGAAGCGCAAGTGGCCGATCCGGGCAAGAGCGAAACCATCACGGGCGCTCCGCTGATCGTCAAGGACATGGTCGTCACCGGCATGGCGGGCGCGGAATACGGCGTGCGCGGCTGGATCGAAGCCCTGGACATCAAGACCGGCAAGCGCAAGTGGCGGACCTACACGATTCCGGCACCCGGAGAGCCCGGCAGCGAAACCTGGAAGGACAAGCACGGCGCCTGGAAGACCGGCGGCGGCACCACCTGGGTGACCGGCTCCTACGATCCCGAGTTGAACCTCATCGTCTGGGGTACTGCGAATCCGGGTCCGGACTGGGACAACGCCTATCGCCCCGGCGACAACCTGTGGACCGACTCGACCATCGCGCTCGATGCGGACACCGGCAAGATCAAGTGGGGCTTCCAGCACACGCCGAACGATCCGTACGACTACGACTCGATCAACGAGAACACCTTCGTCGATACGCAGATCAACGGCGCATTCCGTCGTGCGACCCTGCATGCCAACCGCAACGGCTACGCCTACGCCCTGGATCGCAAGACCGGTGAACCGCTCTGGTGCACTCAGTTCGTGGCGGAGCTCAACTGGTCCGGCGGCCTGGACGCCAAGTGCAAGCCGAAGACCTACGATCCGAAGAAGGACGTGCAGACCTACGTGCCGGGTACGGCCGCAGGCCGCGGCACTGCGACCAAGGGTCGCGGCACCGTGGAAGGCGTGCTGAAGCCGGGTCACATGGGTGGCAAGAACTGGCCGCCCACCACGTACAACCCGCAGAACAACCGCTACTACATCCCGACCATCGATGGCTGCAACAAGGCATTCGCGGAAGTGGCCATTCCGGGCGAGTTCAAGCATCGCCAGCTGTTCCTGGGCGGCGCGCCGTTCTCGACCTTCGAGGATCAGGAGTGCGGTCGTATCTGGGGCTCGATCACCGCGATCGACGTGGGTACCGGCAAGGTGGTGAAGAAGCACACCACCAAGCACCCGCAGCTGGGTGGCCTGCTGTCGACCGCCGGCGGTCTGGTCTTCGCCGGCTATGCCGAAGGCCAGGTGGTCGCGCTGGATGCCGAATCGCTCGAAGAACTGTGGAAGTTCGAGACCGGCTCGGCGATCAACGCACCGCCCATGAGCTACATGGCCGACGGCAAGCAGTACATCGCGATCGAAGTCGGTCTCGGTGGCGCGTGGCCCCAGTGGTTCGTCAGCGCCACGCCGGAGCTGAAGTCGCAGGTGCCGAGCAACATGCTGTACGTGTTCTCGGTCGAGGACTGAGCACACCGTGAAACGCACGGGGCCGGCCTTGCGCCGGCCCCGTGACGCCTCGAACTCGAAACGAATGACCCGTCGGGCTCGAACCTCCGAGTCCGGACACAAATACCGAGGTAGACGTAAATGAACGGCATTCGCAAGACAACACTGATCCTGCTCGGCGCCGGGCTTTGTGGCGTGGGAGCGCTGTCACTCCAGCCGAAGCCGGCATCGGCGGAAACGGAGACCGGTGATCGCCCCGAAATCATCGTGCCGCGGGCCGGGGGCCGAGCCGCATTCGAGAAGTTCGGCTGCATCACTTGCCACCTGGGCGACGGCCGCGGGGGCCAGAACGAAGGCGGCTACGGAGCGGACCTGCGGGTCACGAAGCTGACCGAGAAGGAGCTGGTACAGACCATCTCCGAGGGGCGTGCCGGCAAGGGCATGCCCGCCTTCAAGGGCCTGATCGACGATGAAACCCTGGAAGTGCTCGCAAAATACATCAAGGTGGAGCTGCGCCTGAAGTAGCGCGCATCGCCGGAAGATCTCTCCTGGGAAGTCCGATTACGGGCGCCATGCCTCACGCATGGCGCCCGTCTTGTTTCTAGCGAAGCGAGCTATCCGGCACGAGGCCTCGCCTCACAGCCCGGGGATCTACGGTCGGGCGAGGCGCCGCTGGACGCCGGCAAGGTAATGCCTGTGCCAGGAAGGCGGTGCGGAGGTTACCGCTTGGCCTCGGCCAGTTGTTCCGGCGTCATTCGCGCAGCCACCTGCGCCAGAACCCGTTCGAGATCGAGTCTGGGGTATGTCATGCCGGCGGCAATGTCGGCGGCCACCCAGCGGTAGGCCTCCACGAGGTTCTTGTGGGCACCCTGGGCGAGCTGCAGGTAGATGAACTTCATCAGCCCCTTGCCGTGCCTCAGGTCCTCCCGGGCGAGGAGTTCCGCAGCATAGTCGTGCGCTTCGCGGAAGTCCCCGATCTCGCGGCCCCGGTCGAAGGCGTCCCGGCCCTGGATGAACAGCTCCATGTTCTTGTTCTCGTAGTCGCACTTCTCCTGCGTCTCCTCCATGCAGACGAAGGCGTCTTGCGAGGCCTCTTCGGCGGCGCTCGCAGGAACAGCCAACCCCCCGACGGCTGCCGCGAGCAGCGCCATCGCCAATGCGTTTCTGATGGCGTCCATGTGGTCACTCATCGCGTCACTTGCCCAGATCGGCGAGGGCCCGGGCCTTCGCCGAATCGAAATAGTAGGTCGCCGAACTGAACTGCCCGCTCGAGCCCACTTCGAACAGTCCGACCATGTCGATCCTGAGCGTATCGCCGCTCTTGCGGTCCTCGGCCTCCCACGTGAACACGATGGCCGCCGAGCTTTCCTGCACGAACATCTTCTTCACCTGGTAGCTGGCCTTGTAGGCCTTGAACTCCGCCTCGAAGTACTTGGCCAGGTCCGCTCTGCCGGACTGCTTCGACAACGGGCTCTCGCGCGTGGCATTCGACGCGAAGTACTTGACGAAGCTCGTGCTGTCGCCGGCTTCCATGGCGGTGTTGTATTCCGCCACGGCCTGCTTAACCAGGTGCTCCACCTGCATGGCCACGGACCCGGCCGCTTGTGCGGCGCGCCATGAAGACACGGACAGCAGGATCAACACCGCTGCACACCACCGTATTCCAACCAGCTTCGTCATCACGATCCACTCCTCAATGCCGATGCATCGAGTCTAGTGGGCGGCGCGCAGCATGCATAGAGGGGCAGGACGCGTCTGCCATGGAGCCCGCGGCATGAACCGAAAGCGGTTGCGCGCCGTCTAGGCGGTATCCCTCACCACCACGGTACCGGCCAGGAAATCGTGCACCGCACGCCGCTGGTCATTGGCGAGCATGGTCACGAACTCGAGCAGGAACCAGCCGAAGCTGCACCACTCGAAGAACGCGTCCATCCCCCGTCCCACCGAAGGGCTGCTTTCGGTCCAGTTCGTCAGCGCGTAAAAGACCCCTTCCAATCCAGCCATTATCACCAGAGGACTGTCGCGCAGCAGTGCTCGACGATAGCCGATGGGCAGTTCAGTCCCGTGGGTCACCACCGTGACGCCGGTTACCATCTTGCCCACCGTCTTCCCGTAGCGGCCATGCAGAACGATGGCGTACCCGAATGCGAAAATCGAGAACACCGCATCGGCGACGGCGCGACCGAGGGGTTGCTCTCCAAACGGCTCCCACTCGAGGGCGACCCAGTAAACGGACATCAGGATCGCACCGTCGATCACGCCCGCCCAGAGCCGTGGCCAGAACGTCCGATAGCGCTCAGCGATCATGCACACAGCAGCCGGACAGCATCACGCGGGAAGCCGCTTGTCGATCCAGCTCACCATGTCGACTATCACCCCTTCCTTGCCGATGTCGTTCAGCAGATCGTGGTAGTGGCCCTCATAGAGCTTGAGAGTCTTGTCCTTCGAACCGACCGTGTCGTAGAAGAACTGGCTGCCGCTCGGCACCGTCGCCTTGTCCTTCGTGCCGTGCAGAATGAAGACCGGCAGCTTGATCGTCGGGAAGTCGCGCGCCATCCGCTCGGTGGCGCGGACCAGGGCGACGACGGTCTTGACCGGCTGCGTCTCGTTCAACGTGAGCGGGTCGGCCTTCAATGCGGCGAGTGCCTTGGGGTCGCGCGTGAAATCGTCCATCTTGAGCTTGAGAACAGGGAGCTTCGGTGCGATGGCGCTGAGCCCCTTCAGTATGGCGAGTGCGAAGGCGGGTGCATACACGCGGAACGCGAAGCTCTCGCAGATGAACCCCGCGAGTTCCGCCTGATTGTCGAGAACGTAAGTGCAGCCGACCACGCCGCCCGCGCTGTGCCCCAGCAGGAACACGGGCAGACCGGGCTCGCGTGACTTGGCGAGCTTGATGAATGCAGCCAGGTCGCCGACGTACTCGGCCGCGTCGTCGATGTACAAGCGCGCACCGCTCGACTTGCCACGCCCCCGCATGTCGATTGCGTATACGGCGAACCCCTTGTCCGCCAACTGCTCCCCGGTCCAAAGGTACTGCCCGCTGTGGGAATTGACCCCGTGGTTGATGACCACCACCGCCCGCGGCCGGCCCGCAGGTTTCCAGGACCGGAAGAAGATCCGGATGCCCCCGGGGCGGTCGAAGGTTTCTTCCTTGGGTACGTGTGCCATTGCGGTCTCCCTGGTGTGATCGGACGGAATCCGGGAGCGTGGCGCCATCGGCCACGCAATTGCACGCTTTGTATCACCCGCCCCCAGGCGGACCGATGTACTTGCGGACCTTTCCCTTGCAATTCCGGCGCAGGTGATTCGATCGACGAGGGGTAGGTGCGCCAGCGCCAGTCAGGACTGGCGTGCGTAACTCACCGTGAGCATCTCCCACTGGTGCCCATCGGGCTCGTTCCAGTACACGATGCTCCCACCGTGGTCGGTGTTGACGCGATGATCCACCGGCCCATGGACGTTGCTTCGGTACGGGATCTTCGTCGCTTGAATGCGTGCGAGGATGGCGTCGAACTCATCCTGGCTCACACGGAAGCAGTAGTGGATGAGCGGAAACGGTTCGGCCCACTCGTCGAAGTCGAACGTCAACCCGTCGTTCACATAGACGGGCGAGAACGGGCCCACGCCCGTCTCGGACCAGGGAACGCCGAGCAACTCCGCGAGCAACTTCGCACCGGCGACCTTGTCGCGGGAAGGCACCAGGAGGTGATCGAGATGAATGGTCACAATGGTCTCCGGTTCGTGATGGCCCGGCAGCGCTACATGGATACGAAGGGCACGATATCCCAAAGAATATGCGCAAAGGCGACCGGCCACAGGTCACCCGAACGAACGTAGTACAGCGTGAAAACCAGACCGAAGGCGACGATCCACAGAGCACCGAGCGGCCCCTGGTAGAGGTGATACGAAATCCGCACCAGCAGCGGCACGCCGATCGCCACCGAGAGACCGAAACCGCGCAACCCGCGCACGAGGTAACCGAGCAGGAAGACTTCCTCGTAGACGCCGTTCACCATAGCAAACGCGACGAGCAACGGCAGCGGAATCCGAGCACCGGCCATCATGGCGGTGATCGGCTGCTCCGGCTGGTCGACCGCGAACGGCGTGACGAGCACGAAACCAACCAGCCACGCGGCGAAGAACAGGCCGATGCCGATGGCACTGCCGCGAAGCGTGGGCCGCGGCGCAAGCGTTGCGACATCGTAGCCACGCGACCGCAGGAACAGCAACGCCGTGAAGGCAAGTCCGATCTCCGCAAGAAGCATCCAGAGCATGGCGGGAGCCGAGAACGGCGTTTCCGGGAACCCGGCCATGACGGCATCGATCGACACCACGATCGAGAGTCCGAAACAGATGGCGGTGACTACCATCGCTTCGGCAGGCGATGCCGTGGTTGCTCGCGATCTGCTCACCGGGCGTCGGGGTGGCACGCGTTCTCACTCGGCGAGACTTGCATGAACCCAATCATCGGGACGACGGTCCGCTCGCGTTTTCTTGCACCCACCGCGCGTCTGCAAGGACCACGGATGTTTCTACCTGCCGCGCGGGAATCGACCAGTACTTGCGCAGCAATGCGTTCTTGATCTCGTCCGAGACGAGCGAGAAACCGTTGCGCCGGTAGAAGTCGATGGCCCACGCGGCGTCGGCCCAGGTGCCGATCAGTACCGGCTTGTCCATGAGCGACTGCACGTGACGAAGGAGCATCGTGCCGACGCCTTTTCTCTGGAGGTTCGGTGCCACATAGGCGTGCCGCACCAGGGCGACATCGCCCTTGTCCTGGATGCCCATGATGCCCAGCAATCGACTCTCTTCCTCCGCCACCCAGAACGCGACGCCGGCCTCGATCTCATTATGGAGATCTTCTCGCGGCATATAGGGTTCGTGCCAGCGATCGGCGGGGATCACGCCCTTGTAAGCCACGGCGGCTGCGTTCACGACCTCGAACATGCCCTCGAAATCCGCGGGCTCGCTCGGCCTTATCGTCATCGACGATTCTGCGTTCCTGGGCCGTCGTGCGGCACGGCAGCGATCGGAATCATGCGCTGTAGACACCGCCGTTGACATCCAGCGTGGCGCCCGTGATGAATCCGTCGTACTCGCTAGCGAAGAACACGGCGGCTCGTGCCACGTCGTCGGCATTGCCCCCACGACCGAGTGGAATCCCGGCGACGGTCGCCTGGGCGGACTCGGGCGTCGTATGGGTGTTGTGGAAACTCGTCCCCAGGATCATGCCCGGCGCGATGGCGTTGACGCGCACGCCCTGCGGACCCAGCTCGTTCGCCAATGCGCGCGTGAACGTGAGGATGGCACCTTTCGCCGTGGAATAGACCAGCGAGCCGGGGTGGCCGCCCTTGCGCCCAGCCAGCGACGACAGGTTGACGATGCTGGCACCGCCGCCGGTCTTGGCGGCGGCGATCAGGTGCGGCGCAGCGGCACGCGTGACACGGCGGGCACTGCCCACGTTGAGCGACATCACCTCCGACCAGAACGCCTCGTCGGCTTCGGCAAGCAGTTTGCGCGCGACCAGCGAGCCGGCATTGTTGACCAGCACGTCGAGCCCGCCGAGGAATCCAACGGCCTCACGGACCAGCCGGTCGCACTCTTCGGGGTTCGTCAGATCGGCAGCGGAGTGAGCGTACTGCCGGCCGAGCGTCTTCGCCTCCGGCTCCAGTGCGCGCGCGGCGGCGACACTGCTCCGGTAGTGAACGAAGAGATCGCAACCTGCCGCCAGCAGCTGGCGACTGATCGCGAGTCCGATACCTTGGGCGCCGGCGGTGACCAGCGCGCGTTTGCCTTGGAGCTTGTGCATGAGCCTTTGAAGATAGGGAAACGAGCGCCATTGTAGGCGAGGGACCATCGTGACCCGCGCCGTCCATCGCCCAACCCAGGAACGTTACGTGTAGCCTTCCTTCCAACGCACCGGGGCGAAGCGAATCAACGGCAGCGCAGGTCTTTCCGGTGCGCGCAACGCCTCCGAAATATCGAGCACGATGCCCTTCGACTCGGGCGACGGGGCCTTCACCGGAAAGTCGATGGACAGCAGGTAGCTCCTCCCCGTTTCGGTGAGTGCCAGCGCGTCAACGACCGGCCGATGATCCCATCTCCCGCCGGACGCGACGCGTTCGCCGGCCGGGTCCCACATGCCGAACTCGAAGGCGGCCTTGCCGCCGACGGTCTGACCTTCCACGGTAAGCCGTGCCTGCTGAGGACGAAAGACGTAGCCGGGGTCCGCCGCAGTGACGCGCAGCGAGACGCGAGTCGTGTCGGGGCCCACACTTTGCGTCGAGACGCGCCGCGGATCGACCGAGAGCGGCAGTACGAACAGATAGACCTGGGTGTCGTAAGTGCGCAGTCGGTTGCCGAGCCCCACGCCGAGAGTGATCCCCGGGAATGCGAGCTCCATCCGGCGCTGTGCCTCGTAGGCCGTCTTGGCCTCCGGGAAGGCGGGCGGTGCATCCCCCACGTACGGCACGCTCTCCCACCCGCCGCGAAAACCGGCGCAGGCGGAAAGTGCCAGGATCGATGCAGCAGCCAATACCGATACAGCGGCGCGAACTCTCGTTGGATCTCTCATGTCGACGATGTTAGCGGGTACGCGAGGCGAAGCCACGCGGCCGGAGCCGACCCGGATCGGGCTCTCGCGCATGCCAGGATGATGCGCCGCCGGGCCTGTTCACTCGCGGTCCGTTCCGACCGCCGTCACCGCCTGCTCGTACAACTCGATGGGCAGGTCATCGGGATCACTGAGGAAGAAGAATCGACGACCGGTGTACGGATCCACCCGCAGCTCCTGGACCGGCACGCCGGCAGCGGACAACTCGTCCCTCGCCGCTGCGACGTCGCTCACGGCAAAGGCGATGTGGCGCAGCCCCTGCGCCTCCGGGTAGCTGGGCCGCTTCGGCGCGCCGGGAATGTGGAAGAGTTCCACCTGGCCTCCGTCCGGCAGCGCCAGATCGAGCTTGGTCGAACCGCGATGCGGCTGGTAGTTTTCCTGCAACACGCACAGGCCGAGAGTCTCGGTATAGAAGCGCTTGGACCGCTCGTAGTCGGCGCAGATGATCGCGACGTGGTGGATGCGGGCGAGGCGCATGGTCTACCGCACCGGTTGCGCCGCCGGAAAATCCCAAGAACCGTCGACGACCTCCGGGCGCGGGCGATACAGGCGCACCGTGTAGTTCCAGCCCTTGACGATCGGCAGGCAGTTCGGCAACGGTACGCGGCACCCGCCAAACTGCACGGTGACGGAACCGTCGGCATTCGGTCGCGCCGTGAGGCTGTTGATCGAGTAGGCTTTGAGTGCGTTCTTCTCGAAATAGCCCTTCGCGTTGTAGACACTGAGCGACCAGAAGCCGTCGACCGGCACTTCCGCAACGTTAAGCCGGTGCACGGTCTGGCCGTCGTTGAACCGCGGCACCACGATGTCGTACACCGCGGCTTCCTCCGGGTTACCGCCCCATCCGATGGCCGTACCGATCAGGTGGCTGACCGGGTCCACCTCCTCGCGCTTGCCGAACCGGACCGACGTCCCGCCAAGCGCACCCAGGGCGATGAGTGCGTTGCGGACCTTGTCCTGCGAGCCCTTGTCCCACGCCTGTACTTCGAAGGTACCGGTGCTCGCCTGCTGCACCGTGATCGCATCCTGCAGGGCGGCGGCGGCCTTGAGGTCTGCCTTGTTCTCCGGATCGGCCAACGTGCGGATGATCACGAACACGTAACGCGTGCCGACGTCATCCTTCGTGAAGGTGTGCTGGCCCGGCGCGTAGGCCACCTCGATAGTGTAGTGATCCTGCGAGATCACCTGCATCGACATGAAACGTTTGCCGGTGTCGGGCAGATCGATCGTCAACGGCGCCGCTTCGAGATCGAACACGCCGGCGGAGTAGAGCGTGTCGCGATTCATCCGCACCACGTCCTGCTTCTCGATGGGCACCATCTGACGGTTGTGCATCAATTTCCCGAAACCGCCCGCCTTGGCGGTTCTGCCGAAGTAGAGATCGGTTTCGGCGCGGACGAAGTTGCCGACGTTGACGGGAATGGCGGACTTGCCGGACGGTACAGCAGTCTCGGCCGCGTGGGACGACACGCCGATGAATGCAACAACCATCACTGCAGTCAGGGTGCGTTGATGAATGGCGAACATGAATCTCTCCGGGGTCTTGGCTGCGATGCGCTGTACGGCGCTCGATAGAGCAAAGCTCGCAGTTTGCCATCAACCCGGCGCTCCCAGTCCGCTCTACCCGAATCGCGCTACCGAGCCTCGCCTTCCACCGACTCGCCGCGGGACGGACAGCGCACGAACTTCGTGGTCGGACCCAGATTTACCCACGAATCGTCGGCGATGCACCCCTGCTCATCTTCGAAGTAGAGCATGCGACGGCCCGCCGCCCACCGGGCCGGCTTTCCCGTCTCAGGGTCATTCAGATCGCTGCCGGCGGTCCGTAGCAGATCGGGGTAGCTCGAAGCCGGGCGCTTGCTGCCGAGCAGCTTGATCTCGAGCAGCAGCAGCCTGCGTCGGGCCTCGATGCGGCTTTCGAAATCGAGCATCCAGTGCGAGTTCTGGTTAGGACAGATCCAACGCAGCAAGCGTCGCCCGGTGACGTTGACGAACTCGCCCCAGACAGAATCCAACTCACGTTCCCGACGCGTAGCGACCTTCGCCTGCAGTTCCGCCCCGCTCAGCATTCGCGCCGAGTAGTACTCATCGAGGCACGTCAGATAGGCGTTTAGCGTTGCATTCCTCATGAACAGTCTGTTATCGAGCCATCGGAACGCCGGGTTCCTGCCGCGATCAGGGTTGTCCGCGTACAACAGACTACCCTCCTCGGCGAGGTACACGTCCATGAATGCTCGATCCCTCTGGTGACGAAGGCGTTCCGGATTCCGCGCGATCGGCTTGCCGATCGCATTCGGGAGATCCGCCTCGTCAAGCAACTCCGGCGTCCGCCATAGGAGCTCTGAAAGCGCGAAGAGACTGTAGCTGTAGTTGACCCGGATCTGCGCCTCCGCCACTCGACCGAACTTGCCGTCGAGCGCTCTGCGCCAGAAAGCGAGGTTCCGTGCAATCAACGTGGCTGCCTCGGAACGTTTGCCCCGCTCGAGCTTCCGCTCCATGTCGACATTTGCAAGACGCATCAGACCGATGAGGTCAGGCTCCAGAGGCAGGAGCGTCGTCGCGGGTTCTTCGTAGGTCCGGAAGCTCAGCAGGGAGTAGTACCTGCGGAGCAACTCGCTGTTGTCCTGCAACATTCGATCGGTCTCGGCCTGAAAGCGACAGACACCGTTGTTGTACAGCGACACGTTCCAGACCGTGCACAGGTTCATCGACTCGCCCGTGAACCGAAGCGGACCGATCGAGGCGGGCGGCTGCCCTGTCACGTAAGTGCCGTTGCCGTACCGCCCCCTGACCTCACGTTGGTCGGCTGCGTGCAGAGCCCTTCCGAAAGCAACGATGTCCTGGCCGATTGGAGCGTGCAGTCCTCGAACGGCGAAATAGGCGTTGTCTTCCTGCGCGATCTGTTCGGTGCGTGCTCGCTCGATAAGCGCCACGACCTCCGGGGTGGGCTCATCGTCGACGGCATTGAGAAGCACCATTGCGGTCAGCAGTATCACCACAATGCCGGATAGGACCCACATACCGTTCCTCAACCCCTTCGCGAGGTTAACGAGACCTCTCTATCGCGTTCGACGACAAGCGTTCGAAAGACCTCGAAAAGAGGCTGCGGCCGCCTCGTGCTCGCGCACCCTCTCGGCGCACAGGCATGCGACCGACCAGGAGATTCAGTTCAGCCAACCGTGAGCGCCTTGACTTGCTCCGCCAGGATCCGTTTGCGCCCGCCTTTCCCGAACGCCTCATCGAACTCGCGGGCGAGCTTTCGCATGATCTCCGAGCCGGCAGTGGCGTGCATCGTATCGTAGCTCTCGAATTCGTACATGGCGAGGTACTGATACTCGTCCTCCCCTTCCATGATCTTGTACCGTCGCCCGCTGAGCACTCCGGGAAAGCGCTCGATCGCCTTCGGCAGATGGTCCTCGTTGTACCACTTGTTGAAGGCCTCTTCGTCCTCGGGCTTGACGCGGGCCATGACGATCAGCAATCCCTTCTTGTCCATGGTGCAGTCTCCGTCTGTGCCGTCGCTTGTATCGGCTCATGCTGCGTTTCCGCCGTGGCCAGTGGGCTGGCGAGGCGGAAGCGAGATCGCAACGGTACGCACATGATGGGTGCGTTGCGAGGCCCAGGCGACACTTTCTGGCCCATAGAGCCGGATTGCCTACATTACCAGGGGAAGTCTGAAGAGCAGCGGTGCAGGCTAAAGATGCTTCTTCATTGAGGTTCCCAACGTGAAAGCTCACGCGCGCCGCCTTTTGGCGTGGCTTGGAGGCCCTTGCTGGGCGAACTAGCAGAAGTTGTTTGGACCGGCATAGCAAAGAGACTACCGTCTTGATTTCTTGGTTTGATACATCACTGCGTCGCCGTCCGCCAGCAGAGTCTCGATCGTACTGTGTTTGTCGGGATTAAACTCCACCATGCCATGAGAAAACGAAATATCGTACCCTCGATTTCCCTCTCGATTGGCTTTGTCCAGCGACTCACGCAGCCTCACGATAGAACGCTCTGCCGCCTCTTTCGTATTGTTTGCAAGTAGAACGGTAAATTCGTCGCCACCGAGTCGCGCTATGACGTCCGAATCTCGAAAGACGTTCTTTAGCTGATCGGCAAAAACAGTCAGTGCGCGATCGCCTTCCGCATGGCCAAACTTGTCGTTGATGGGTTTAAAGTGATTGAGATCCATGAACACCAACGTGGCGGGTAGTTTCTGTCTATTACAGAAATGCAGGCTGTGCTGCGCGAGCATCATGAATCCCCGCCGGTTCGATATGTTGGTAAGGTCATCCATAGTGGCAAGCTGGAGAGCTGAAAACTCCCGCTCCACCATTGACGCGAGGTCAACAAGCGCTTCCAAATCGTCCTTTTCTAGGCGTCTTGGCTTCCGGTCCATAACGCACAAGGTTCCCAACTTTCGGCCGTCCGGGGCTTTGAGCGGGCATCCGGCGTAAAACCGTATATGAGGCTCCTGCAAAACCAACGGGTTGTCAGCAAAGCGTTCATCCTCACTCGCATTAGGTATGACGAAAGGATCATCGCCAAGTATGGCGTGACCACAAAAGGAGATATCGCGTTGCGTTTGGTCGACATCCAGCCCGATGCATGACTTGAACCACTGTCGATTTTCATCGACAAGGCTCACCAGCGCGATAGGCGCACCAAACAATCTCTTCGCCATGCGTGTCAGCCGATCGAAGCGCTCTTCGGGCGGAGTATCAAGAATCGCAAGAGAGCGAAGCGTTTCGAGGCGAGCTGGCTCGTCTTGTGGAGTATCTGGCTTCTTCAATTCGGTTTCCTTTGCCTGCCCGTTGCGTACAAAGGACATCCCGCCGCCCAACGACGCGCTTGACCGGACGCAAACAGGGGGCCGCAGCCCTGCCGTTTGGGGTCTGGGTCGGAGCGTAGATTGGGCCTCTTGGCACCGATTGCAATGCTCTCTGTCATGCTTGCGGGATTGCGGCACTGCCTCGCCGAGAAGACAGCACCCGACGAGCAGCGACGCCGAATACCAGGCCGACAGCTAGGGCACCAGGAAGCGGACGGACGAAGTCACGATACCGCATCCACAACGGGAACTCGCCCCAGTACCGATACGGCTTGATGGCTCGTCACAGCGCCAGGAACAGCAACCAACCCACTGAGACCGACACAGCAGTAATCGTATTGTCGCGCTTCCGCACAGAAAACAGGGCGAGCGTGAAGAAAGGTAGCGTTACGACATACCCTGCCCCAAGGAGAGCGATTGCGGGGAAGTCTTCCATTTCCGTGCGGATCCACCGCGGTGGCCAGTATGCAATGTGGGGCACGAGCGAGAGAACCGTGCCTGCGACCCAACCAGCGGCTACGCACACCCCTATCCGCGTTAGACGCTTGACCAGGAGGAGGCCCAACGTTCGAGTTGAGCGGCTGCTGCCGACGAAGCGGCTTGGCCCTAGCGGGGCCAATCATCAGGCTGCCCCCGGAAGGGCCCAGCCGCGTCGCCGGTGGCGGTCCGCTCGAGCGAAGGGTTCGGCATCACCGCGTAGAAAGTGCAAAGTGGTTATGGAATCCGCTTGAGTGTGCCCTCCAATGTGGCTAGTGCTTGCTCCGCGTCTTGCTCCCGATAGGCGGACAGGTAGATGTCCGAAAGTGCGACCTCCTCTGCCGAGTCGCCCTCATCGGAAAGGTAGGCTGTAAGGCCAGCAAGCATGCTCTGAACTACCTCATGAGCGTCGGCGCCGCCTTGGCCCGTGCCGAACAGTGGAAACAGCAAGCTGCGGCATGGAGTCTCTCCAGTGGAAGCGCGAGCCTCTTGCTGAGAGCGTTGTTCAGTCGCGGGCGGAGAGACTATGCCGCGGGCGGCGTTCACTTCGACAAGTTTCGCGAGGGCAGATCGGACACAAGCCTCAATCTGGTGGGGTTCCTTAAATGGAACGACGATGCCCTGAGCGTCAACGGCCTGAACAGCCGCCACATGAAAGATATAGCGTGTCCGATTGACTCGCACGAGATCGCAGTTTGGTCCTCCTGAACTTGTTGCAAACACCTCCGCAACTTGAACAGGCCTACCGCGATCGCGGAGCTGCCAGTCGAGCTCTTGCTGAATGGTGTCTTCGTACCTGCCGTCACGTATCCTTGCACCTCTGCGCCTGAGCATAGACGACACGGTTCGAGTCTCGAAGAAGCGAGCCATCTGCATATAGTCGTTCTCAGAGTTGACGATTGCATCTATGTCTCGGAAACGCATCAGATCGCCCGTAGCCAAATGCAAAGATATGCCCGAGCGCCGCGACGGCAGTATAAAGCTCGCCGCGCGCTGGTTGTCGGACGCCTTTCGGACTGGCGGGGAACGCCTGTCGAGCAACTCCCTGAGCGTTTCCTTTTGAGACTCGCGCGTTCTTGCTGCCGCGGCAGTCAGGTCCGTTCTAATCTCAGCAAGAAGAGCCTCTCGAGCGTTCAGGCGAATGTTCTGGGTCAGCCGTGCTTGGAGGTGCCCAATGTCAAGCTCCTTGAGCTGATTGTCGAGATCGGTTCGTGTCAGGTCGAATCCTATCGGGAGGATGGAAATTCCTAGGGAATCTCTGAGTAAGTCATGAGAAACGCGCTGATGACGTGTGCATCGCGTCGTGAAGCCAAGTTTCGTGAC
>JAIEQG010000072.1 GCA_019747905.1 Burkholderiales bacterium | reverse complement strand
CCGCACACGGGCAGCGATTGCCCGCTCACGTGCTTGCCGGCGTCGGAGGCGAGGAACAGGGCCATGTTGGCGATGTCCTGGGCGCTCACCATGATGCGCATCGAGACATCGGCCACCATGCGTTTCTTCTGCTCCTCGACGCTGATGCCGAAGGCCTGCGCCTTCGCCGCTGCCACGCGATCGATGCGGTCGCCTTCGACGATGCCGGGCTGGATGCAGTTGACGCGGACCTTGTCGGGACCGGCTTCCATCGCCAGGCTCTGGGTGAGGCCGACCACGCCCCATTTGGCCGCGGCATACGGAGAGCGCAGCGGAAAACCGAGTCGTCCCGCGGTGGACGACAGATTGATGATGCTGCCGCCGCCCGCTGCCTTGATCATCGGCATGCCGAGACGCGTGCAGTAGAAGATGCCGTTGAGATCGATGGCGATGCAGCGTTCCCAATCCTCGATACTGATGTCCTCGATCTTGCCCGTGGGCCCGGCGATGCCGGCGTTGTTGATGAGGACATCGAGGCCGCCCAGGATGCGCTTGACATCGGCAAACAGCGCGTCGACCTGCTTCAAGTCGGAAACGTCGCATACCGTGCTGGTGATGGCCGGCCGTGCCGCACGCAGCGCTTCCAGTGCCTTCATGTCCACGTCGCAGATGTGGACGCGGGCACCGGCATCCGCAAACGTCTCGGCCATGGCGCGGCCTATGCCGCCTGCCCCGGCCGTGATGAGCACGCGCTTGCCCGGCACCGCGAGATCCGGCTTCATGACTGTCTCCCCCCTCGTATCGTTCTGGCGAAACGCGGAATTCTAGAGCAATCGTGCCCCGGATCAGGTTCTCGCGTGCGTGACACAGGGTTCGTCCTGGCAGACGAACACTTCGATGGTGACGTGTTCGAGGCCTGTCATGCCGCTCAACAGTGCCTTGTAGTGCTCGGCGGAACGCGGCTGGTGCGTCACGATCGACAGGATCAGGGCGCGTTGATCACCGCCTATGCGCCACAGTCGCAGATCCGCGACACGGTTGTCCGCGTCGGCTTCGATCCGTTGCACGATCTCGGCTTCGAGACTGGTGTCGTCCGATGCGTCGAGCAGCACCAGCCCGGTGCTCTTCAACAGTCCCCAGGCCCACCAGCCGATCAGTACCGAGCCGGCGATGGCGACGGCCGGGTCGAGCCACAGCCAGCCGAGCCACTTGCCGGCTGCCAGTGCCACGATGGCCAGCACCGAGGTCAGGGCATCGGCGACCACGTGCAGGTAGGCTGCGCGCAGGTTGTGGTCGTGGTGATGACCATGATCGTGGCCATGGTGGTCGTGATCGTGGTCTGCGGCACGACCGCCGGAGAGCAGCAGCGCACTCGCGACGTTGACTGCCAGCCCCAGCACGGCCACCACCATCGCCTCGTCGAACCGGACGGTGACGGGCTGCAGCAGGCGTTGCACCGATTCGACCGCCATCAGTACGGCGACCACGGCGAGCAGCAAGGCGCTGGCGAACCCGGCCAGCGCACTCACCTTGCCGGTACCGAAAGAGAATCGCTCGCTCTCGGCGTGCCGCCGCGCGAAGGAGTAGGCAAAGGCCGCGATACCGAGCGCGGCCGCGTGCGAACCCATGTGCCAGCCGTCGGCCAGCAACGCCATCGAACCGGTGAGCCAGCCGGCCACCAGTTCGATCACCATGGTCGCGACCGTCAGTGCAAAGACGAGGCGCGCCTTGCGCTCGGAGGCGTGGTGCTGGGCGGGCAGCGGCGCGCGATCCTGGCGCCAGCGCTCGAGGGAAGCGTTGCGTTGCATCGGGTTGGGCGAAGCTCGTGACCCCGATTCTATCGGGAGTCGCGCCGGGTCACTGTGCGCCAGCCCTCCGACCGACGCGACGTCAGCGTCGCGCGGCTGCGCCGCGTCGTCCGTTCAGCCGCGCGTGCTTGCGCGGGTCGTGGCCCTTGTTTCCGGGCGCGCATTCGGCGCACAGCCCCTTCACCGTGAGGTCCATGCTCTGCGGCGTGAAACCGGCAGGGAGCACGGGCGTATAGCCGGTCCCCAGGTCATCGAGGCAGATCACGTTCTGGCAGCACATGCACTTGAAGTGCGCGTGATTGTGCGAGTTCGCGTTGCCGGCTGCATTGAAGCGCCAGACACGGTCGTCGCCGCTGATCTTGTGTGCCAGATCCTGCGTGGTGAGCCAGTCGAGCACGCGATACACCGTGACACGGTCGATACCGCACGCAGGCGACAGCCGGTTCTCGATTTCCGCGTGCGTGAGCGCTCCCTCGGCCTTCAGCAGGCTCGCGAGGATCTCGATGCGGGCATTGGTGACGCGGGCACCGGTGGTGCGGATCATATCTTCCGCGGTCACGCGATAGTTGACGGCCATGGTCGCGATCGCTTGCGCATCGAAGTTCGGGCGGGCGGTTATTTAATCACGTCACATGTGCAGCCGACAACGGTGAATCTCGTGACGGATTGTTGCGGCCCGAGAAGCGCGCGATGTGCCAAGCGCGCTTCTCGTTTCTTCTTCGATGCTTACTGCTTCTTGAAGCCGCCGCGGATCCAGTCGATGCTCTTCACGCCGTCGGGCGGGCTGATCTGCTCGGGGGGATAAAACTTCACGTTGGTGAGCGTCGCCTTGCCATCGACGATGCGCACGGTGCCCATCGGAACGCTCTGCACCGCCTGGTGACCCTTGCCGAGCGACATGTCGACGATGCCGGCCACCGATTCGAACTTCAGGTACTCGAAGGCCTTGATGATCTCGTCATCGGACGGCGCCTTTCCGCCGGCCGTCTTCGCTGCCTTCTCATAGGCGGCCTTCGCGCCGAGAAACGCGGTGGCCATGTGGTACGAGGAGTACACCGGCAGCGCCTTGTACTGGTCCTGATAGACCTTGCGGAACCAGAGGTTCAGCTTGGTCGAGGGGGCGAACGGGCCATTCGGGCCCCGGGCGCCGATCATCGTGCCTTCAGGCAGCTGGGCACCGAGGCGCTCGAGCACCGTCTCGCCGCAGATGATCACATTGGGCGACTTCTTCAGCAGTCCGCGCGGAGCCGCCTGCAGGATGTACGCCTCCAGGTCGCCGCCCCACAGCGAGTTCTGGATGATCTCGGCATTGCTGGCGACCAGCGCCGAGATCTCGGTGCCGTATTGGCCGGCACCGAGCTTGGGCGTCATGTTGGTCGCGATCTGCGCCTGGGGCTTCAACATCTTCATGGATTCGGTGAAGTCCGACCACGCGTCCTGGCCCCAGGCATAGTTCGGATTGAGGCCCGAGAAAGTCTTGATGTTGGGGTACATCTCGGCCACGTAGCGGGCCACCGCGACGTTCTCCTGGGTCGCCATGGTGGTCGTGCGGAACACGTACTTGTACGAGTTCTCCTCGAAGATGCGGTTGGTGGCGCAGTCGAACAGTACGGTGAGCTTCTTCATCTCCTCTGCCACTGGTGCTACCGCGAGACAGTCACCGCTCGAGATGACGCCGATCACGAGATCGACTTCCTGCCGGCTCACCAGATTGCGGTACTCGGTCACCACCTTGGTGGGGCCGCCGGCTTCGTCGACGTACACGACCTCGATCGGGCGCCCGCCGAAGCCCTTCTGCTCGTAGCCCGGTACGATGCCGCCCTTGTTGAAGGCTTCCACCAGTGCGTCGGCGGCGTTCTTCGCCGGGACGCCGAACGGACCCGCTGCCGGGCCCGAGAGGAAGGTGATGACGCCGATCTTCAGCGGCTTCGCGTCCTGCGCCATGGCCGGCGTTGCCACGAGGCCGGCGAGGAAACCGAACGACGCTACGACGGACAACAACGCCCGAATCATGGTGCATCTCCTCCTGTTGTTGGACTGGCGTTTCAATTCGGCGCAGCGTCGCCGCTGCCCGCAAGCGGGGCTGGATTATACAAGGCGGGTTTCGCGTTCCCCATCCGATACAATCGGATGCTTGTTCAACGGTCCGACCCGAAACGCGTTGACCGCGCTGCCCGTTTGAAGATTCTCGCGCTCGATACGTCCACCGAGTACTGTTCCGCCGCCCTCTGGATCGACGGCGAGGAACGGCAATGCCTCGAGCACGCCGGGCAGCGTCATTCGCAGTTGTTGCTGCCCATGGTCGACCGGCTGCTCGGTGAGGGCGGGTTGACCTTGCGCGGCCTCGATGCGATCGCGGCGGCGGTCGGCCCCGGCTCTTTCACGGGGCTGCGCATCGCTACGGCGGTCGGGCAAGGCCTCGCATTCGGCGCCGAATTGCCCGTCGTGCCGGTGGGAACCCTCGAAGCGCTGGCGGCGGGCTCCGAGTCCGTCGAGGTCGCGACCGCCCTCGATGCCCGCATGGGCGAAGTCTATTTCGCGGCGTACCGCCGTCGGGGGCAAGATTTCGATACCGTGGTTGCGCCGACACTCGCGCCTCCCGATGCCGTGCCGTTCCTGCCGCCTGGCGCCTGGGTCGGTTGCGGCGTCGGCTTCGATCGGTTCGGCGCGGCGCTCACGGCGCGCCTCGGAGCGATCGCCATCGTGCACGACCGGCATCCGGAAGCGCGCTGCGTTGCCCGTATCGCGGCGCGGCGCCTTGCTGCCGGTGAACGTCACGCGGCCGATGCGCTGGTGCCCCTGTACCTGCGCGACAAGGTCGCGCTCACTACTGCGGAACGATGAGCGCAGTCCCGCAGGCCCTGCCGCGCTATCGCCCGATGCGGGCCGCCGATCTCGATGCAGTGGTCGCGATCGAGCTCGAGATCTATACCCACCCGTGGACCCTCGGCAACTTTCGCGATTCACTCAGCGCCGGGTATTCGTGCTGGGTGCTGGAGTGCGACGGGGCGCTGTGGGGCTACGGCGTGTTGATGATGGGGGTGGACGAAGCGCACCTCCTCAACCTCAGCATCGCGCGCGAACGGCAGCGCGCCGGGCTGGGCCGCCAGTTGCTGGAGTTCTTCGTCGGGCGGGCGCGCGAGATGGGTGCCCAGGTGATGTTCCTGGAAGTGCGGCCGTCGAACGTGGCAGGGCGGGGGTTGTATGCCAGTGCCGGCTTCCGCGAGATGGCGGTGCGCAAGAACTACTATCCTGCCGATCGCGGACGCGAGGATGCGATCCTCATGGGCCGCGATCTTTGAGGGAATGACGATGCCGACCCGTATCCAGATCCTGGAAGAACTCGGCATCGGACCCGAATGGGTCCGACGCGATCGTCCGGCGACGGCCCGCGCGCCGGACAGCGGCGATCCGCTGCCGGTGGCGGATACGTCGCCCCTCGCGCTCGAACCCGGGTCCGATCTCGACGCGCGTGCCGCGGCGGTGCTCGGCATGGATTGGCCTGCCCTCAAGGCCTGCGTCGCAGCGTGCACCGCATGCCCGCTCGCGCCGACGCGAACCCAGACCGTGTTCGGCGTCGGCGACGAAGCGGCCGACTGGCTGTTCGTTGGCGAAGGCCCGGGCGCCGAGGAAGACCAGCGCGGCGAGCCGTTCGTGGGTCAGGCCGGCCGACTGCTCGACAACATGCTGGCCGCCGTCGGCCTGAAGCGCGGCGACGACGTCTACATCGCCAACGTCGTGAAATGCCGTCCGCCCGGCAATCGCAATCCCGAACCGCTCGAGACCGAGCGCTGCCGCCCGTTCCTGCAGCGGCAGGTGGACCTGATCCGGCCGAAACTCATCGTCGCCCTGGGAAAGGTTCCCGCCACGAACCTGTTGGGTCGCGACGCCACCATCGCTTCGCTGCGCGGCAGCCTGCACGAGTACCGGGGCGTTCCACTGATCGTCACCTATCACCCGGCCTACCTGCTGCGCAACCTGCACGACAAGGCGAAGGCCTGGGAAGACCTGTGCTTCGCCCGCGATACGATGGCGAAGCTGAAGGCCGCAACCGCTTGAGATGTCCTTTGTTCGTCCCCATCGAGGGGGTAGCACTCACCCGAGGAGCCCGTCCATGTTGAAACGTCTCGCCGTCCTCTTTGCCCTGGCCGCCGCAGCGCTGCTGTCGGGGTGCGGCTACAACACCATCCAGTCGCAGGACGAGGAGGTGAAGGCGGCCTGGAGCGAGGTCGTGAACCAGTATCAGCGGCGCGCCGACCTCGTGCCGAACCTGGTCAATACGGTGAAGGGCTTTGCCGAGCAGGAGAAGGAAATCCTGCTCGGCGTGACCGAAGCGCGCTCGAAGGTGGGCAGCATCCAGGCCACGCCGGAACTCGTGAACGATCCTGCCGCGCTCGACAAGTTCATCAAGGCGCAGGGCGAAATGACCTCCGCGCTGTCGCGCCTGCTGGTGGTCGCCGAGAATTATCCGCAATTGAAGTCGGACCAGAACTTCCGCGACCTGCAGGCGCAACTCGAGGGCACCGAGAACCGCATCACGGTCGCGCGCAACCGCTACATAAAGTCGGTGCAGACCTACAACACGACGGTGCGGCAGTTCCCGGTGAATCTCACCGCGATGGTGTTCGGCTACAAGGAGAAGGCCAACTTCTCGGTCGAGAACGAGGCTGCCATCGCCAAGCCGCCCACGGTCGACTTCAGCAAGCCCGCGGAACCGGCGCCGGCGAAGTAGACGGCGATGTACGCGCTGGCGCGCTTCGGCGCGCTCTGCCTGCTGCTGGTGCTCGCACTCGGCGTTCGCGCCGAAGTGCCGGTGCCCCCGCTCAAGTCGCCGGTGACGGACTTGACCGGCACCTTGAGTGCTGCCGACGCCGCAGCGCTCGAACAGAAACTGCACGCGTTCGAGCAGCGCAAGGGCAGCCAGATCTTCGTGCTGATCGTGCCCACCACGCAGCCGGAGACGATCGAGCAATACGCCATTCGCGTGGCCGATGCCTGGAAGCCCGGCCGCAAGGGCGTGGACGATGGCGCCCTGCTGGTCGTCGCGAAGGACGATCGCACCTTGCGCATCGATACGCGCTATGGCCTGGAAGGCGTCTTGAACGACGCGATGTCCAAACGCATCGTCGACGACGTCATCGTGCCGCGTTTCAAGGCCGGCGACTTCGCCGGCGGGATCAACGCCGGCGTCGACTGGATGATCAAGCTGATCGACGGCGAAGCGCTGCCAGCCCCGGCGCCGCAGCGGCCGCAGCCCGGCAACATGGGCAACCTCGAAGCGCTGTTCGTGATCGGATTCATCCTCGTCGTGGTGGTGGGCGGGATCCTGCGGCAGATCGTCGGCCGCGTGCCGGCGGCGGGTGTCGTCGGGAGCATCGCGGGCGTTGCCGCCTGGCTCATCGTCGGCGCCGTGGCGGTTGGTGTGATCGCCGCGATCGTCGCGTTCGTCTTCTCGCTCGCTGCGGGCAACAGCGGCCTGCCGATGCGCGGCGGGCGTCGCGGTGGGTGGGGTGGCGGATTCCCCGGCGGCGGTGGCGGCTGGAGCAGCGGGGGTGGTGGCTGGGGCGGCGGCGGCGGTGGCATGGGCGGAGGCGGCGGTGCCTCCGGGCGGTGGTGACGTGGATCCGGGCCGCTTCTTCCGTCATATCTTCACCGGCCGCGTCGCGGTGTCTGCGGCGTTCCCCGCAGCGACTCTCGATGCGATCGAACGCGCAGTCAGCGAGGCGGAGGCCACCCACACCGGGCAGATTCGCGTCGTGATCGAGGCTTCACTCGACGGTCCGCGGCTCTGGGCCGACGAGACGGCGCGCGAACGCGCGGCCGAGGTCTTCTCGTTGATGCGGGTGTGGGACACAGAGGACAACAACGGGGTACTGATCTACCTGCTCATGGCCGATCGCGATGTCGAGATCGTGGCCGACCGCGGCATTCATGCGAAATGCGGCGCTCAGGCCTGGGAGGCCGTGTGCCGCGAGATGGAGCAGCATTTCCGTGAAGGGCGCTTCGAGGAAGGCGCACTCGCGGGCGTGCGTGCCGTTGGTGCGCATCTCGCACGGCACTATCCGGGCAGCGGTGTGCGCGGGAACGAGCTACCGGATCGGCCGGCGCTGTTGTAGCCGGCCGAGGATTGCCCCCACCCCAACCCTCCCCCGGCGCAGCCGGGGGAGGGAGGCGTACACCCCTTCCCCCACCGTCGGTGGGGGAAGGTCGGGATGGGGGCAGCGACAGGCATCACCGCGACAAACTCTCGCCACGCGCGCGAGATGGAAGACGGGGCCTTTTCCCAGTTACGTGCGGGAGGGAACACCCGTGCCTTTCCCGCGACGAGGCAGATCAGGTCGGGGGCGGCCGATCCTGATCGTGCGCGTGGCGGCGCCAGATCACCGTCATCGTTCCGGCCAGGAACAACCCGAACAGGACGATGATCGAGTCGAGCGACATCTCGATCTTCAGCATCAGGGCGTAGACACCCAGCATCGCGAGAATGCTCAGGTTCTCGTTGAAGTTCTGCACGGCGATGGAGTGCCCGGCACCCATCAGCAGGTGCCCCCGATGTTGCAGCAATGCATTCATCGGCACCACGAAATAGCCGCCCATCGCGCCGGCGGCCACCAGCAGCAACACCGCGAGGCGCCAGTCGGACACGAACACCATGCCGACTACCAGCAACCCCATGGCGATGCCCACCGGCAGCACGCGCACGGCGTGATCCAGGGCGACCGTCTTGGCGGCCACCACAGAACCCAGTGCGATGCCGACGGCCACGACCGCGGTGAGCTGGGTGGCCTGCTCGAGGGTGAAGTTGAGTGACAACGCTGCCCACGACAGGACGATCAGGCGCAGCGTGGCACCGGCACCCCAGAACAGCGTCGTCACGGCCAGGGATACGCGGCCCAGCGGATCGCGCCACAACAGCCTGAAGCTGTGCCAGAAGTCGTGCAGCAGGAAGAGCGGGTCGCGGCGCGGGAGCTTGTGATCGAACGCCACCTCGGGGATGCGCAGGTTGATGAGCGCGGCCGCGAGGTAGAGCAGCAGGATGAGGAAGATCGCGACTTCCGGCGCCGTATCGAGGCGCGGAATGTCGCCGAGGAAGTCGAAGCGGCCGAACATCCAGTCCGAGAACCGGTCGCCCACCATCAGGCCGCCGATGATGGCCCCCAGGATGATCGAGGCGACGGTCAGCCCTTCCATCCAGCCGTTGGCGAGCACCAGTTTCTGCGGCGGCAGGAACTCGGTCAGGATGCCGTACTTCGCCGGGGAGTACATGGCGGCGCCGATGCCGACGATGCCGTAGGCGTAGAGCGGCTGCAGGCCCGCCAGCATCGCCGCACAGCCGCCGATCTTGACGGCGTTGCTGATGAACATCACGCGGCCCTTCGGCAGCGAATCGGCGAACGGCCCGACGAAGGGTGCCAGCGCGATGTAGGCGAACACGAAGAACTGCTGCAGGACGGGCGTGTGCCAGTCGGCGGCGTGCAGATCCTGCAACAGGGCGATGGCCGCGAACAGCAGCGCGTTGTCCGCGAGTGCGGAGAAGAACTGCGCCGCGAGGATGGTGTAGAAACCGCGGGTCATTCGTCCGTCGTGACGGTGTTCTGCATCGTGTCGTGGCGCGTCGCGGCGACGCGTGGGGCGCTGGCTTTATACCATGAATGCACGCAGCCACAGACCGCGCGAGCCGGTGTGCGTTCCGTCGACGGCACACGACAGCCTCCGCAACACCGATAAAGTTTTCGGAGTGATCGTGTCGGCGTCCAGCGGTGATTCGCCCGGCCGTCGATCCCCACCCTGCGGTTGGGGCCCCTCGCGGGGTGGCTCACACCGCTAGAATCACGTCGATGCCCGATTTCGCACGCCGCCGGTAACGCCATGTCCCGCCCGATCCGCGCCACCGTCGATCCAGCGGCCTTCGCACACAATCTTGCGGTGGCGCGCAGCCATGCCGGTCCTGCGCGGATCCTGGCGGTGCTCAAGGCCAACGCGTACGGGCATGGCCTCGATCGCCTGTGGCCCGCGGCGCAGGCCGCCGACGGCATCGCGGTCCTCGAGATGGACGCAGCGGTACGGCTGCGGGGCAACGGCTACGCCGGGTCGGTCGTCCTGCTCGAAGGTTGCTTCGGTGCGGCCGAGTTGGGCGAAGCCCTGCGGATCGGGGTGACGCCCGTGGTGCACGTCCACGAGCAACTGGAGGCGCTGTTGCAAGCTCGCGGCGGGTGCCCGGGGGAGGTCTGGCTCAAGCTGAACAGCGGGATGAACCGCCTCGGATTCCGGTTGCCGGCATTCCGGGAGGCGCGGCAGCGCCTCGAATCTTCGGGCTGGTCCGGGAAGTTCACCCTGATGACGCACTTCGCCAACGCCGACGATGGCCGTGGCGTCGCCGAGCAGCTCGCCATGGTGCAGGCTGCGGGCGACGGCCCCTGGTCGCTCGCCAATTCGGCGGCGCTCCTGCGGTATCCGGCGTCCCGGGCGGCGTGGGTGCGCCCGGGCATCATGCTCTACGGTGCGACGCCGTTCGCGGACCAGAGTGCCATGGCGCTCGGATTGAAACCGGTCATGACACTGACTTCGCAAGTGATCGCCGTGCAGACGCTGGCGGCAGGCGAGTCCGTGGGCTATGGCTGGACGTTCACGGCGCGCGAGGCGACGCGCGTCGGCATCGTCGCGTGCGGGTACGCCGACGGCTACCCGAGGCTCGCGCCCACGGGCACGCCGGTCGCGGTCGACGGCGTGCGCACGCGAACCCTCGGCCGCGTATCCATGGACATGCTGTATGTCGATCTCACGACCGTGCCATCCGCGGGCATCGGCTCGCCGGTCGAGCTGTGGGGGCAGGCCGTCGCCGTCGATGAAGTCGCTGCGCCAGCCGGCACCGTGGGTTACGAGTTGCTGTGCGCCTTGGCGCCGCGCGTGCCGGTACGGGTGCTGGGCGACGCTTCGCCGCCCGTGGCCTGACCCTTCTTCGCCGGAGGGGGGCCGGCCAGTTGCACCAGCAGGTGCGACTCGCGCTTGTAGAAGCCTTCGGTGTGAAAGGTCTCCGGCAGCTTGTACAGCTCGTAGTCGAGGTGGTGGCACAGTTCGTGGAGCACCGTCCGCAGGAACGTGCGGGGCGCCACGACCTTCTGCTTCTGGGCGGTCCGCATCCAGACTTCCACTACCGCGCGCTGGCCTGCGTCCTCGGGCAGGTACATGCCGTGCAATTCGCCCCAGTCGCCGCTCGGCCGGGTGGCGTAGACCTTCACCCGCAGCGACGGCACGCCGAAGCGCCTGGTGAGATCGTCGATCAGTTGCTGGCACGCGCGCTGCACCGCGGTCTCGCGGTCGGCTTCGAGGCCCGCGGCGATCGCGGCGATGACCGGTGCCACGTCCGGTCCGGGCGGCAGCGGCAACTCGACGATGGCGTCGCTGCGATCGTAGATGCGCTGTCGACCGGCGGGCAGGCGATCGTAATAGGCGAAGGGCAATGCGGACTCCGGAATTGCTTGGCGCAAGCAGTGTGCCGCGGCGCCTGCGAAGTGTGAAGCCGCGATGCGATAATCCCGCGGTGGCCAAGGCAAAGACGATCTACACCTGCACGGAGTGCGGGGGCGAATCCCTGAAGTGGCAGGGCCAGTGTCCCCACTGCGGACTCTGGAACACCCTGGTCGAAGGTGTCGCGGAGAAGGCTCCGGCGCGCTACCAGGGGCTCACGGAAACGAGCAAGGTGGCGCGGTTGACGGAGGTGAGTGCCGAGGAGGCGCCGCGCCGCTCCACCGGCATCTCCGAACTCGATCGCGTTCTGGGCGGCGGACTGGTGGAAGGTGCGGTCGTGCTGCTGGGCGGCGATCCCGGCATCGGCAAGTCGACGCTGCTGCTCCAGGCGCTGGCAGCCATGGCCCATGGTGCCAAGGCGCTGTACGTCAGCGGCGAGGAATCGGCGCAGCAGGTCGCACTGCGCACGCGCCGGCTGGCGCTGGCCGCCGGCGACCTCGACATGCTGGCCGAGATCCAGCTGGAGCGCATCCTGGCAACACTTCAGGCGCGCAAGCCGGACCTGGCCGTGATCGATTCGATCCAGACCGTCTACTCCGAGGCGCTGCAGTCGGCTCCCGGTAGCGTCGCCCAGGTGCGCGAATGCGCGGCGCAGCTCACGCGCTTCGCGAAGTCGAGCGGCACCGCACTGCTGCTGGTGGGGCACGTGACCAAGGAAGGCGCGCTCGCCGGGCCGCGCGTGCTCGAGCACATGGTGGATTGCGTGCTCTATTTCGAAGGCGACACGCACTCCAGCTTTCGCCTGGTGCGCGCCATCAAGAATCGCTTCGGCGCGGTCAACGAGCTGGGCGTGTTCGCCATGACCGACAAGGGTTTGAAGGGCGTATCCAATCCTTCCGCCCTGTTCCTTTCGCAGCATGGCGGTGAGGTGCCGGGCTCGTGCGTGATGGTCACGCAGGAGGGCACGCGGCCGCTGCTGGTGGAAGTCCAGGCGTTGGTGGACGAAGCGCATGCACCGAATCCGCGGCGGCTGTCGGTGGGCCTCGAGCAGAATCGTCTCGCGATGCTGCTCGCGGTGCTGCATCGGCACGCCGGCATCGCGGCGTTCGATCAGGACGTCTTCGTGAACGCGGTGGGCGGCGTGAAGATCGACGAACCGGCAGCCGACCTGCCGGTGCTGCTTGCCATCGTCTCGTCGCTGCGCGGCAAGCCGCTGCCCGGGAAGCTGGTGGCGTTCGGCGAGATCGGCCTCGCCGGCGAAGTGCGGCCGGTGCAGCGCGGTCAGGAGCGCCTGAAGGAGGCCGCGAAACTCGGCTTCACGCGGGCCATCGTTCCGAAGGCCAACATGCCGAAGACGCCGATCGAGGGCATCGAGGTGACACCGGTGGATCGCGTCGAGCAGGCGGTCGCCGCAGTGCGCGGCTAGGAATCAGCGCAGCAGCAGATAGGCGGCGACGGTAGCCGACAGCGCGGCCACGGCCCACAGCCAGGGTGCAACGTGCGTCGATCGGGACGGCCGGATCGTCGAGGGCCGGGGACGCGCCGGCGCTGATTCCGCTGCTGCCAGCCTGGCCGACTTGGCCTTGGCGTCGAACTCGCTCGCGAGGCCCGAGAGGGCGGCGAGGCGCAGGGTCGCGGCACTCGAATCGAAGGAATCGGAAACCGAGAAGCTCGGCGTGGTCGTCACGGCCTTGAGCGGGATCTCTTCGGTGGTCGTGTCGCTGCCGCCGGTCAGCTTGGCGAGCTTGTCTTCGGTCCGCGTTCCGACCGGTTGCGTGTCGGCCGCCTGCCGCGCGGATTCGCGCAGGCGCGCGAGCATGCGCTTCTCGAGGTCGCCGGAGTTGCCGGCGAGGAGGCTTGCCCGCAGATCGTCGGCCAGTTCCTTCGCGCTCTGATAGCGTGCCTCGGGCACCTTCGCCAGGGCCTTCGCGACGATGTAGTCGAGGATCTTGGGCAGTCCCGACTTGATCGTGCTGGGCGCGGGTGCCGTGGCGTTCATGGTCTGGTACATCACGCCGTGCACCGTGTCGGCCTGGAACGGCGCCTGTCCGGTCAGCATCTCGTACAGCACCACGCCGAGCGAGAAGATGTCGCTGCGCTGGTCGGCACGCTTGCCGGCCACCTGCTCCGGCGACATGTAGCGCGGGGAGCCGAGGATCATGCCGGTCATCGTCTTCAGTTCCGAACTGCGCATGCGCGCGATGCCGAAGTCGGTGATCTTGGCCACGCCATCGCGATTCAGCATGATGTTCGTGGGCTTGATGTCGCGGTGGATCACGCCGCGGCCATGCGCGTAGGTGAGCCCATCGGCCACCTGGGCAGCGATGTTCACGGCCTCGTCGAGCGAGACACAGGTGCGCTCCGACAGGATGGAACGCAACTCGCGTCCCTCGAGGTACTCCATCGCCATGTACGCGAGCCGGTCGGTCTTGCCGATGTCGTAGATGACGACGATGTTGGGATGGGAGAGGCCGCCGGCCGCCTTGGCTTCCTGGTAGAAGCGCGCCTCGTATTCGGCGATGTCTTCCTTGGGCAGGTTCAGGTTGACCGTCTTGATCGCCACCAGACGGTCGAGCAACGGGTCGTGCGCCTTGTAGACGGTGCCCATGGCACCTTCGCCGAGGCGCACCAGCACCTCGTAGCGCCCGAGGTGCGTGGTCTTGGCGTCGGTGAGCGCGTGCGCGGTGGTCACGGCGCGCGTTCCTTCACGCTGCGGAACACCGGCCCCCAGACGGGGTGGCCGGATTCGGCGGCCGTCAGGTCGAAGCGCGGATCGATCTCGATGGCCTGGCGAAACTCGTCGCGGCACTGGATCTCGCGGTTCGACGCGCAGTTGATGAATGCGAGGTACTTGTGCGCGGTCACCCGGTCGGTCTTGGCGCGCAGCCCGTCGTCCAGCGCGGTCTTGATCTTGCGGCCGGCCTGGCGGTAGTTGCCGTCTTCGTAGTCGCGCAGCCCGTCCTCGAGCAGGGGCTTGCCCTGGTCGCCGATGAGGTAGGGCTTGGGAAAATCCTTGAAGGGCCCGCTGGCGCAGCCCGCGGCGAGCGCCACGGTGAGGCTCAAACCCAGGCTGAGGAGAAGACGGGACATGGCGGCAGGTCGATCAGAATTTGTGCTTGATCCGGATGTGCTGGCCGGGTGCCAGTTCCACGGTTTCGGTGTACGAGGGGAAACCCGGATTACGCAGCTCGATCTCGGCCTTGCCGGCCTTCACCTCGACCACGTTGACGGGCGGGGTCACCCCGAGCTTCGCCCCGTTCACGTAGACCTCCCCCCAGGGCGTCACGGCGAGCGCGATCACCGCTTTTTCGGCAGGGGCCGTTTCGGCTTGAGCGGCGGCAGGTGCCACTGGAGCCGGTACGACTGGTGCGGGTGGTGGCGGTTCCGGGCGCGAGGCGATCCGCGCGACTTCGTGCGACGCGACGTTGGTCGCGCGCTTCGAGGCCGGACGGGTCTCCCTGGCGTCCGCTCCGGCATCCGCTGCGGGAGGGGTCGACAGCAGTTCGTCCAGCTCGACCATCTTGCGAACCACCGGTTTGATCGGCATCTGCGGACCAGGGGTGGCAACCTTCTCGGCGGGCGCGGGATCGGCGGCTGCGGTCGCATCGACGCGGTGATCGGAGATGAACACGGCAGCGGCCAGGGCGAGCACCGAGACCAGCGCGGCCACGTAGGCGGCGCGGGCGTTGCGCCACCAGGGGCCGGAGTGGGATACCGGGGTGAGCGTGCGCTCGAGCTGGTGCGTTTCGATCGGCGGCTCGCCCGCGTGGTGGCTCGGTTGGGGCCGGAATCCGCCGGACTTGCCGACGATGTGCTCGGGTACTTTCATGCCCACTTCGTAGATCTCGTGCTCGCGCACGTGCTTGTCGGTGCGCGAGCCGCGGTACGAGAAGAGCTGCGCGTAGCCCTCCGAGATGTGCGACACCACTTCGAAATACGATCGCGAGACCAGGACCTGTCCGGGGTCGGCGAAGCTCATCACGCGCTGCGCCACGTTGATGCCGTCGCCGATGATGTTGGGCTGGCTGTTGAGGTCCTTCACCAGGCGCACCGGGCCCAGGTTGAGGCCGATGCGCGTTTCCAGCATCAGGCCGCCGGCGAGCGGGCGCTTGAAGGCTTCGCGCAGATTCATGGCGACGAACAGCGCGTCTTCCGGATCGCCGAGGAAGTTGATCGCCGCGCCGTCGCCGGTGTCGAGGATGATCCGGTCGTTGGGCGCGATGTCGCGGATCGACTCGGCGATGAGGGCGTTGAAGCGCTCCTTCAGCAGGATCTGCTCGGACACCGGCTTGCGCGAGTACTCGACGATGTCGAGGAACAGCACGCTGCAGATGAACGTCCGGTTGGTCCGGTCGAGCATCGCCGCGGCAGGCGGGGTACCAGGGTTGGAGGTCTCGGTCACGCGCGCCATGCTGGCACCAGTATTCACGGTTTCTCGGGAGGGGATTTGGTGGTTTCGGGTAGCGGTCGGGTCTTCAGATCGGGCGCTTTCGGTCTCGCGGGCCCCGCGGCACCTGCTCTATCATCCCTGGGCCCGAAACGTCCGACGGTGACTCAGGCTGGCACGGCAGGCGGGGTCGGACGCGCAGGACCAACCACGGAATCGAAGCGAATCAGGGTGTTATGAGCAACAAGTCGCACGCAAACCCCTATCGGGACGACCTCCCGAAGAATTCAGCAAATTGCGTGCCCCTGAGTCCGATCTCGTTCCTCGCGCGCGCGGCGGACGTGTTCCCGGATCGGGTCGCGGTGATCCACGGGCAGTGGCGTCTCACGTGGCGCGAAGTGTTCGACCGCAGCCGGCGCCTTGCCTCGGCCCTGGCGGCGCGCGGCATCGGAGACGGCGATACGGTCGCGGTGATGGCCGCCAACACGCCGCAGATGATCGAAGCGCATTTCGGCGTGCCCATGACCGGTGCCGTGTTGAACACGCTCAACACGCGGCTCGATGCAGCGGCACTTGCGTTCCAGCTCGGGCATGGCGAGGCGAAGGTGCTGCTCACGGATCGCGAGTTCTCCGAGACCATCGTCGCGGCGTTCGGCATGGCGGAGACGAAGCCGCTGGTGATCGACATCGACGATCCGCTCGCACAGGGCGGCCGCCTGATCGGCGAGATGGACTACGAGGCCTTTCTCGCCGCTGGCGACCCGGGCTATGTTTGGTCCGCACCCCAGGACGAGTGGGACGCGATCGCGCTGTCGTACACGTCGGGCACGACCGGCAATCCGAAGGGCGTTGTGACCCACCATCGCGGCGCGTATCTCAATGCGGTCGGCAACGCGGTGACGTGGGCCATGCCGCACTTTCCCGTGTACCTGTGGACGCTGCCGATGTTCCACTGCAACGGGTGGTGTTTTCCGTGGACGCTGGCACTCATGGCCGGCACCAACGTGTGTCTGCGGCGCGTGGACGCCAAGGCAATCCTCGATGCGATCCGCGAGCATCGCGTTACTCACTACTGCGGCGCACCCATCGTCCACAGCATGCTGATCAACGCGCCGGAGGAATGGAAGCGCGGGATCGAGCACAAGGTCTCGGGGCTCGTCGCCGCGGCATCGCCCCCGGCATCGATGATCGAAGGCATGGAGCGCATGGGGTTCGACATCACCCACGTGTACGGCCTGACCGAGGTCTATGGCCCGGCCTCCGTCTGCGCGAAACATCCGGAGTGGGACGATCTGCCGCTGGAAGATCGGGTCCGCCTGAATGGCCGCCAGGGCGTGCGCTATCCGCTGCAGGAGGGCATGGCGGTGTTCGATCCGGAAACGATGCAGCCGGTGCCCCGGGACGGGGAAACCATGGGCGAGATCTTCTTTCGCGGCAACATCACCATGAAGGGCTACCTCAAGAACCCGCAAGCGACCTCGGAGGCATTCGCCGGCGGCTGGTATCACACGGGCGATCTGGCGGTGGCCTACCCCGACGGCTACGTGAAGATCAAGGACCGGTCCAAGGACATCATCATTTCCGGCGGCGAGAACATCTCGTCGATCGAAGTGGAGGACATTCTCTACCGGCACCCCGCCGTGCTGGAGGCGGCGGTGGTGGCGCAGCCCGACGAGAAGTGGGGCGAAACGCCATGCGCGTTCGTGACGTTGCGCGATGGTGTTCAGATCGCCGAGCAGGAGCTGATCGCCTTCTGTCGGGCGCGGCTCGCGCACTACAAAGCACCGCGGCGGGTGGTGTTCGGTCCGCTGCCCAAGACCTCGACCGGAAAGATCCAGAAGAATCTGCTGCGGGACCGGCTGAGCTAAAATCCAAACTCCAGACCGAAACCAGAAGAGACCTATTCATGAAGATCCTCGTGCCCGTGAAACGGGTGGTGGACTACAACGTCAAGGTGCGCGTCAAGGCCGACGGCACCGGCGTCGAGACCGCCAACGTCAAGATGTCGATGAACCCGTTCGACGAGATCGCCGTGGAAGAAGCGGTGCGGTTGAAGGAGGCGGGGGTGGCCACCGAGATCGTCGCGATCTCCGTCGGTGTCGCCCAATGTCAGGAAACTCTGCGCACGGCATTGGCCATCGGTGCCGACCGGGCGATCCTGGTGGAAACGGCGCTGGAGACCCAGCCGCTCGGGGTCGCCAAGGTCCTGAAGGCCCTGGTCGACAAGGAGCAACCGAAGCTCGTCATCCTCGGCAAGCAGGCGATCGACGACGATGCCAACCAGACCGGCCAGATGCTCGCGGCATTGCTCGGCTGGTCGCAGGCGACCTTCGCATCCAAGGTGAAGGTCGAGGGCGACGGTGCGCAGGTCACGCGCGAGATCGATGGCGGCCTCGAAACCATCGCCATCAAGCTGCCGGCCGTGGTCACCACGGACTTGCGCCTGAACGAACCGCGCTACGTGACGCTGCCCAATATCATGAAGGCAAAGAAGAAGACGCTCGAGACGCTGACGCCGGATGCGCTGGGCGTCGACTTCGCCCCGCGCCTCAAGACTCTCAAGGTCGTCGAGCCGGCCAAACGCGGCGCGGGCAAGCAGGTGGCGAGCGTGGCCGAACTGGTCGACAAGCTGAAGAACGAAGCGAAGGTGATCTGACCATGTCCGTGCTAGTCATCGCAGAACACGACAACGCGAAACTCAAGTCCGCGGTCCTCAACACCATCGCTGCGGCGGCGAAAATCGGCGGCGACATCCATGTGCTGGTCGCCGGCCATCAATGTGCGGCGGTCGCACAGGCTGCGGCGGCCGTGGCGGGCGTAGCCAAGGTGCGGGTCGCGGACAGCGACATCTACCGCGACCAGCTCGCGGAGAATCTGTCGACGCTGGTCGTGAGTCTGGCGGGCGGGTATTCGCACGTGCTGGCCCCGGCCACGGCCTTCGGCAAGAACGTCCTACCGCGTGTCGCAGCCTTGCTCGACGTGGCGCAGATCTCCGACATCGTCGCCGTGGAATCGGCCGATACCTTCGTGCGGCCCATCTATGCCGGCAACGCGATGGCGACGGTGCAATCGTCCGACAAGATCAAGGTCATCACGGTCCGGACCACCGGCTTCGATGCAGTCTCCGCGAACGGCGGTTCGGCAGCGGTGGAGTCGGTAGGCGCGGCGGCAGATTCCGGCCTGTCGACACTGGTCGGACAGGAGCTCACCAAGTCTGCCCGGCCCGAGCTCACCGCTGCGCGCATCATCGTCTCCGGCGGTCGCGGCATGGGCAACGGCGAGAATTTCGCGATCCTCGAGAAGCTTGCCGACAAGCTGGGCGCAGCCGTCGGCGCTTCGCGTGCGGCGGTGGATGCGGGCTTCGTGCCCAACGATTACCAGGTCGGGCAGACTGGCAAGATCGTCGCGCCCGAGCTGTACATCGCGGTCGGTATCTCCGGCGCCATCCAGCATCTGGCCGGCATGAAGGACAGCAAGGTCATCGTCGCCATCAACAAGGATGCCGAGGCTCCGATCACGCAAGTGGCGAATTACTGGCTCGTGGCCGACCTGTTCCAGGCCGTGCCCGAGCTCACCGATTCGCTCGGCTGACCGGCACGACCCACGGCACGTTCACGGAGTTTTCCCATGTCTACCTACAGCGCCCCGATCCGCGACATGAAGTTCGTGCTGAAGGAGTTGGTGGACCTCGACGCCATCGCCGCCTTGCCGGGATGCGAAGAGGTTTCCGCCGACCTGGTGGACGCGGTGCTGGAGGAAGCGGGCAAGTTCGCCGCCGGCGTCCTCGACCCGCTCAACTGGCCCGGCGATCAGACCGGCGCGCAGTGGAAGGACTTCGAGGTGAAGTCCGCCCCGGGATTCAAGGAAGCCTATCGCCAGTTCGTCGAGGCCGGGTGGGCGGGCGTCGGCGGCCTGCCGGAGTTCGGCGGGCAGGGTTTGCCGCACGTGCTGTCGCAGCAGCTCTCGGAGATGTGGAATTCGGCGAACATGGCGTTCTGTCTCTGTCCGATGCTGACGAACGGCGCAACTCTCGCCATAGCGCGCCATGGTTCCGCGGCGCTGCAGAAGAAATTCCTGCCGAAGATGGTGACCGGCGAATGGACCGGCACCATGAATCTCACCGAACCGCAGGCCGGGTCGGACCTGTCCGCCGTGCGCACCAAGGCAATCCCCGAGGGCGATCACTATCGCATCCACGGCACCAAGATCTTCATCACCTGGGGCGAGCACGACATGACGGACAACATCGTCCATCTCGTGCTGGCGCGTCTGCCCGACGCACCCGAGGGGGTAAAGGGGATCTCGCTCTTCGTCGTGCCGAAGTTCATGGTGGGCGACGACGGCAGCATCGGCGCTCGTAACGACGTCAAGTGCGTTTCGATCGAGCACAAGCTCGGCATTCACGGCAGCCCGACGTCGGTGATGGCCTACGGCGACAAGGATGGGGCCATCGGTTACCTGGTGGGCGAAGAGAACCTGGGCCTGTCGTACATGTTCACCATGATGAACTTCGCGCGCCTCGAAGTCGGCGTCGAAGGTGTGGCGATGGCCGAGCGTGCCTACCAGCGTGCGCTGGCCTATGCCAAGGACCGCGTGCAAGGCCGCGAGACCGGCGTGAAGGCGGGTGAGCGCGTATCGATCATCCGGCATCCCGACGTGCGCCGCATGTTGATGACCATGAAGGCTTACTCGGAGGCGATGCGCGCGGTGGCCGCGGCTGCCGCCGAGGCACTCGATCACGCGCTGGCGAGCCCGGACGCGGAAGTGAAACGCCGCAGCCAGGCGAAGTTCGATCTGCTAACCCCGGTCGTGAAGGGTTGGTGCACCGAGATGTCCATCGAGATCGCGTCGCTCGGCGTGCAGGTGCACGGCGGCATGGGCTTCGTCGAAGAGACCGGGGCGGCTCAGCACCTGCGCGACGCGCGCATCACTTCCATCTACGAAGGGACGACCGGCATCCAGGCAAACGACCTCATCGGCCGCAAGCTCTCGTTCGAGAAGGGCGTCACCGCCCGTGCGGTGATTGCGGAGATGCGCGCACTGGACGCGGAGCTCGCGAAGCACGGATCCCATCCGGCCCTGTCGGTGCTGCGAGGGGCTTTGAAGGCGGGCATCGATGCGCTGGTCGAGGCCACCGACTGGTTGCTCGAGGCGTTTCCCACGAATCCGAAGGGCGCCGCTGCGGGTGCCGTTCCGTACCTCAAGCTGTGGGGTACGGTAGCCGGCGGCTGGCAGATGGCGCGCGCCGCGATCATCGCCAAGCAGCGTCTCGACGGCGGTTCCGACGAGTACGACTTCTATCGCGCGAAGCTCGCCACGGCACGCTTCTACGCCGAGCACATCCTGCCGCTATCCCAGGCCTACCGCGCCGCCATCGTGAACGGTGCGGAGAGCGTCCTTGCGCTGGAAGAAGCGCAGTTCTGAGTTCGCGGCCGGGTTCGTCGCGGCCGCGTTGTGCTGGCCTGCCGCGAGTTCGGCTGCGCTGACGGATGACGAGAGCGCGACTCTCGACGCCGACGTGAAGTTGTATGCAGAGGCCTACGCGTGCGACGAAGAGCCGCTCGCGGAGCGCTTGCGCTCGACGGTGCTGCTCATCGTGGCGGGTTCGGGCAAGACCGCCGCCGACGTGGTGCTGGCGCGCCAGCGCTTTCTCGATGGGCTGCGGGAGCGGGCGCGCAAGGGCGGCCGGCCGGCTGCCGCCGGCTGCACCCAGGCCGTTGCCGATGCCCGCGCGCGATTGCATGCGCTGGAGATGGTTCGTCTGGAGCCGCCGGCCAACCGCTGACAGGACGGTTTCCTGTTTGAAACCGGAGGTGGTTGACAGGCTCGGAGTTGCTCGCGCATGATTCAAACACCTGTTTGAATCACGTGTTTGGATCTTGCCGATGCCTCCCCTCGACCGCGAACCCACCCGCGGCAGCCCCGATACCAAGGACCGTATCCTCGCCGCGGCCGAAGCCCTGTTCATGGAGCAGGGTTACGCGGCGACTTCGTTGCGCGCCATCACGGCGAAGGCCAAGGTCAACCTCGCCGCGGTGAATTACCACTTCGGATCCAAGGAAGCGTTGATCCGCGAAGTGTTCGACCGCCGTCTGGGGCCGCTCAATCAGGCGCGGCTCGACTATCTCTCACGGCTCGAGTTCGAGGCAGGGGGGCGGGCGCTGACCCCGGAGAAGGTTCTCGAGGCGATGATCACCCCGGTGGTTCAGTTGTCGCGCGACCCGTTGAAGCGCGGCGCCGTGTTCCTGCGACTGTTGGGACGGGCGCTGTCCGAGCCCGCGGACACGATGAAACAGGTGCTCCCGATCCACTATCGCGACGTGGTGCTCCGCTTCAAGGACGCGCTCGCGCGTGCGTTGCCGGAGGTGCCCGAACAGGAACTGGTGTGGCGCATGCACTTCACTTTCGGCGCCATGGCCTACGCCATGGCCGGCAACGATGCGCTGCAGCTGATCACCACCTGCGAGGCCGACGGCGCCGACGATGCCGAAGCCATCATTCGTCGCCTGGTTCCGTTCCTCGCGGCGGGGCTCAAGGCGCCTGCACCGCAGGGGCTGCGAACTTCGCCCCCGCAAATGACGACCAACCGAGAAGCCGCCTGACTTGCGGCACCCAGCACAACCACGGAGGTTCCGATGCTGACATTCCTCATCTGCCTGATCGCGGCCGCGGCGATCCTGCTCGGCGTCGCGCCCTTGCGACGACGCTTGCTGAGTGACCCGATGCTGGGCTGGTTCCGCAAGGTCCTGCCGCAGGTGTCGCAGACCGAACAGGAGGCGCTCGATGCCGGTACCGTCTGGTGGGATGGCGATCTCTTCAGCGGCCGGCCCGACTGGAAGCGCCTGCTGGCGTTCCCGAAGCCGACCCTGAGTGCCGAAGAGCAGGCGTTTCTCGATGGTCCGGTCGAGGAATTCTGCGCGATGCTCGACGACTGGGAAGTCACGCACGAACTGAACGACCTGCCGCCGCACGCATGGCAGTTCATCAAGGACCGGGGTTTCCTCGGGATGATCATTCCGAAGCAGTACGGCGGACTCGGGTTCTCGGCCCTGGCGCACAGCGCCGTCGTCACCAAGCTGGCGACCCGCAGTGCAACCGGGACAGTGTCGGTGATGGTGCCCAATTCGCTGGGGCCCGCGGAATTGCTGCTGCACTACGGCACCGACGCGCAGAAGAACCACTATCTGCCGCGGCTCGCCAAGGGACTCGAAATGCCGTGCTTCGCACTCACCGGGCCCGACGCCGGATCGGACGCGGGCTCCATCCCCGACTACGGCATCGTGTGCCGCGGCATGCACGAAGGCCGCGAAGTGCTGGGCATGCGCGTGACGTGGGAGAAGCGCTACATCACGCTGGGGCCGATCGCGACCCTGCTCGGACTCGCGTTCAAGCTGTACGACCCCGATCATTTGCTGGGGACGGAAGAAGACATCGGCATCACGCTGGCGCTGATCCCGACGAAGCATCCTGGCGTCAACATCGGCCGCCGTCATTTCCCGCTAAACGGTTCGTTCATGAACGGACCGAACTCGGGCAAGGATGTGTTCATCCCGATGGACTGGGTCATCGGCGGTGAGGAGCGAGTCGGGCAAGGCTGGCGCATGCTGATGGAGTGCCTCGCGGCGGGTCGCTCGATTTCGCTGCCGTCGTCGAGCACCGGCCTGCTCAAGCTCTGCGCCCGCACCACCGGCGCGTACGGCCGTGTCCGCAGCCAGTTCAAGACTCCGGTGGCGCGCTTCGAGGGTGTCGAGGAAGCCATGGCACGCATCGGCGGGCACGCCTACGTGGTCGACGCCGCACGCGAAATGACCGCGGGCGCCGTGGATCTGGGCGAAAAGCCGTCGGTGGTGTCGGCGATCATGAAGTACCACGCCACCGAGCGTGGCCGCATCGCGATCAACGACGCCATGGACGTGCACGGCGGCAAGGGCATCTGCCTCGGGCCCAACAATTATCTGGGCCGTGCGTACCAGCAGATTCCCATCGGCATCACGGTGGAAGGTGCGAACATCCTGACGCGCAGCATGATCATCTTCGGCCAGGGCGCCATCCGCTGTCACCCGTACGTGCTGCGCGAGATCGCAGCGACACGCGAGACCGATGCCGCGAAAGCGTCGATCGAATTCGACGCGGCACTCTGGGGTCACGTGCGCTTCGTGATCGCCAACTTCCTGCGTGCGGTGGTGCATGGTGTCACCGGTTCCGTGTTCGCGGGGACTGCCGGCGATGTCCATACCGCCCGCTATTATCGCCAGTTGTCGCGGCTCTCCGCGGCGCTGGCTTTCTCGGCGGATGTCGCGATGCTCGTGCTGGGCGGTTCGCTCAAGCGGCGCGAGAAGCTGTCCGCTCGTCTCGGGGATGTCCTGTCGCAGTTGTATCTCGCCTCGGCCACTCTCAAGCGCTACGAGGACGATGGCCGTCCGGCGGCCGACCTGCCGCTGGTGCACTGGGGCTTGCAGGATTGCCTGCATCGGGCCGAAGACGCCTTCGCTGGCCTGGTCGAGAATTTCCCGAGCCGTCCGATGGCGTGGTTGATCCGCTTGGCGGCATTCCCGCTGGGGCGCACTCTGCGGGGTCCGGACGACCGACTCGGTGGAGAAGTGACGCGACTGCTCGCCGAACCCTCCGCGGCACGCGATCGGCTGACGCGCGGCATGTACCTCCGCAAGGACGAGGCCGATCCGGTCGGACGTCTCGAAGTTGCCCTGGATCTCGTGGTGCCGGCCGAGGCCGTGGAGGCCAAGCTGCGTGCAGCCGCGAAGGCGGGCGTGCTGCACGGAAGGACCAACGACGAACGCCGCGCGAGTGCGCTGTCGCAAGGCATTATCACTGTGGACGAAGCGGCCTTGCTCGATCGCTTCAAGCGCGTGCAGCGTGACTGCATCATGGTCGACGATTTTCCGCACGACATCGGCCGGAATGTGGCGACTGGCGACCCTGAAGCGGGCAAGTGGCAAAAGGAGGCCGCGTGACGCAACGCGTACTCCTGCGAATCGACGGCGGGGTCGCGACCCTGTCGTTGAACCGTCCGGACGTGATGAACGCCATGGACGGGGAGATGATGATCCAGTTGCGTGCGGCGTCGGAACTGGTGGCGCGCGACCCGGCGATCCGCGTGGTGGTGCTGCGCGGCGAAGGTCCGGCCTTCTGCGCCGGCGGCGACGTGGCGTTGTTCGGCCAGCGGCTCGACGATCTGCCGCAGCTCGTGTTGCAGATGGGGCGTGAGTTCCATTTCGCGCTGTGGGCGTTGCGTCGAGCGCCCAAGCCCGTGCTGGGCGTGGTGCACGGCACCGTCGCGGGTGCCGGTTTCAGCCTCCTGTGCGCCACCGATCTCGCGATCGCTGCCGACGACACCCGCTTCACTCTTGCCTACACCAACATCGGGACCAGTCCGGACGGCGGCAGCAGTCACTTCCTGCCGCGGCTCGTGGGCTACAAGCGGGCCATGCAGTTGACGCTGCTGCCGGACATGTTCGATGCCGCCGCGGCGCGCGACTATGGTCTCGTGAACTGGACCGTGCCGGCTGCGGCACTGGCGGCAGAGGCAGCGAAGATTGCCGGCCGGCTGGCCAAGGGCCCGACCGTCGCGTACGGCGAAGCCAAGGGGTTGATGAATGCGAGCCTGGGCCGCAGCATGGAGGCGCAGATGGAGGAGGAGCTGTTCGCTTTCGGGCGCTGTGCGGCGACGGCGGATCTGCGCGAAGGCGTCACGGCATTCGTGGAGAAGCGCAAACCCGCATTCCGCGGCGCATGACGACGCCGGGCCGAACCACAACAAGAACATTCATCGATGACCACACTCAAGGGTAAGACGGTCTTCATCACCGGCGGCTCGCGCGGGATCGGGCGCTCGATCGCCCTGCGGTTCGCCGCGGACGGCGCCAACGTGGTGATCGCCGCGAAGACCGCCGAAGCCCATCCCAAGCTCGAGGGCACGATCCACACCGTGGCGGCTGAGGTGGAAAGTGCCGGAGGCAAAGCGCTGCCGATCCAGCTCGACATCCGTGACGAGACGGCGGTCGCAGCGGCCGTGAAGAAGACCGCCGAAGCCTTTGGTGGCATCGACGTGCTGGTCAACAACGCGAGCGCCATCAGCCTCACCGACACGCTCGGCACGCCGGTCAAGCGTTTCGACCTGATGCATCAGATCAACACGCGCGGCACGTACGTTTGTGCGCAGGCCTGCATCCCGTTCCTCAAGCGCGGCAGCAACCCGCATATCCTCACGCTGTCGCCGCCCCTCAACCTGAAGCCGAAGTGGTTCAAGCCGCACCTTGCCTACACGCTTTCGAAGTACGGCATGAGCATGTGTACCCTGGGGCTGGCGGCTGAACTGGCCACCGATGGCATCGCAGTGAACTCGCTCTGGCCGCGCACTACAATCGCCACTGCTGCGGTCGCGACCTTCTTCCCCCAGGCCATGGCGGCCAGCCGCCTGCCGGAGATCATGGCCGATGCGGCCCACGCGATCGTGACGCGTCCGAGCCGCGAGTGCACCGGCAACTTCTTCATCGACGAGGCGGTGCTGCGCTCCGCGGGCGTGACCGACTTCGAGCGCTATGCCGTAACCCCCGGCGTGCCCCTGGCCGCCGACATCTTTCTGGATTGATTCGCCGTGAACATGCCTCTTTCCGAAGGTGCCTTGACGACGTCGCTGCCCACCGATCGCGAGCCCACGCTGCGGGTCGTGCCCATGCCCTCCGACGTCAACCCTTCGGGTGACATCTTCGGCGGGTGGATCATGTCGCAGGTGGACATCGCCGGTTCCATTCCCGCGGTCCGGCTCGCCAAGGGCAGGATCGCCACGGTGGCCGTGAACTCGTTCGTGTTCAAGCAGCCGGTGCTGATCGGCGATCTGGTGAGTTTCTATGCCGAGGTGGCGCGCGTCGGTCGCACGTCCATCACGGTCAATGTCGAGGTTTACGCCGAGCGCGGGCTCGAGCGCGAGGTGGTGAAGGTGACGGAGGCGACGCTCACTTACGTTGCAGTGGGGAGCGATCGGAAACCACGGCCGGTGCAGCCGGGGCAAGGGTAGGAGTCGGCAAGTCCATCAGGGCCGTTCGGCCCGCATCGAAAGAGGACCTAATCATGAAAAGCAAATGGCGTTACGGGGCTCTCGCCGGAGCGGTGGCGGCAGCTCTGGGAGGCGGCGCTGGTTCGGCGGCAGCAGCGGGTTTCTATCTGCCCTATCAGGGCGCGGCAGCGATCGGCAATTCCCTCGCGGGTGCTGCGGCGCTCGGCGAGGATGCCAGTACGGCCCACTGGAATCCGGCGGCCATGTCGCTGATCGAGGACCGGCAGATCGCCATCGCCGGTCACTACGTGGCGCCGAGCATCAATTTCTCCAACAGCGGATCCACCGGGCCTGCGGCCATCGTGCCGGCGACCGGCGGCAACGGCGGCGACGCCGGCACACCGGTGCTCATCCCGAACATCTTTGCCGTGATTCCGCTGGGCGGCACGTGGGCCTTCGGTCTGGCCGTGTCGCCGACCTTCGGCAATCGAACCGAGTACGACCCCACTTGGCGCGGTCGCTTCCAGTCCACCGAGTCCGAACTGCGGACCATGAACATCAACCCGTCGCTCTCCTACAAGCTGAACGAAGCCTGGTCCTTCGGCGTCGGCATCAATTACTCGAAGCTCGAGGCCGAGTTCCACCAGCGGGTGGTGCTCGGGGTCAACACGGAGGGTAATGCTGTACTGTCCGGCGACGCTTCCGCGTGGTCGGCGAACGCCGGGGTCGTCTGGCAGCTGAGCGAAGCGACGCGCTTCGGCCTTACCTATCGCGACAAGGTGGACTACAAACTGGCGGGTACGCAGCAGGCCGCCACATTGACCGGCGTGGCCGTCCCAGGACAGAACTTCGACATCCGTGCTGACCTGACTTTGCCGGCGGTCGCCCAGTTAAGCGCCGTGCACAAGCTGAACGATACTTGGACTTTGCTGGGTGACGTCATGTTCACTCAGTGGAGCGAAATCGACCGGCTTAACGTGAAGAACCTTGCAGGGAGCACGGTGAACTCGCTCGTGTTCGATTTCAAGGACTCGGTCCGGGTGTCGGGTGCCGTGAACTACACCGTCAACCAGAACTGGCTGCTTCGCGTCGGTCTCGCGTTCGACCAGGCGGCAGTGAAGGGTGCCGCTGAGCGCACGGCCAGCCTGCCAGACTCAGACCGCTACTGGTTGTCGTTCGGCGTTCGCTGGGACATCGTGCCGCGGCAGCACCGACTGGACCTTGCCTACGCGCACGTGTTCATCAAGTCGGCGGACATCGGACGTACCACCACGGGTCCTTCCGGGATGACCTTGAGCGGCAACTACGACAACCATGCCGACATCCTGAGCGCGCAATACACGTTCTCGTTCTAGGACTCGCGGTTGCGGCCGGCGCGAGCGCGCCGGCCGGCCCTTTTCTCGATTGGAGCATGCCGTCATGGCATCGCAAGACAGGTTTTTCGTCCGCCGCGTCGCCGTTCTGGGCGCGGGCGTGATGGGTGCACAGATCGCTGCGCACCTGGTGAATGCGGGCGTCGAGGCCGTGTTGTTCGACCTGACCGCCAAGGAGGGCGATCCGAACGGGATCGCGCTGAAGGCGATCGAGGGCCTGCGCAAGCTCGAACCCAGCCCGCTTGCCACGGCAGCGGTCGCGGACGCCATCACCGTCGCCAACTACGACCAGCACCTCGATCGGCTCGGCGGCTGCGACCTGGTGATCGAAGCCATCGCCGAGCGCATGGACTGGAAGCGCCAGTTGTACGAGCGCATCGCACCCCACATCGGCTCCGAGGCGATCGTCGCGAGCAACACCTCGGGTCTGTCCATCAACGCACTTGCCCAGGCGCTGCCGGCGCAGTTGCGTGCCCGCTTCTGCGGGATCCATTTCTTCAATCCGCCGCGCTACATGCATCTGGTGGAGATCATCCCGGCGACCGACAGCGATCCTGCGATGCTCGATCGCCTCGAGACGTTCCTCACGACGGCGCTGGGCAAGGGCGTGATTCGCGCCAAGGACACCCCCAACTTCATCGCGAATCGCGTCGGCGTGTTTTCGATCCTCGCCGCATTCCATCACACGAGGGCCCTGGGGCTCGGCTTCGACGAGGTCGATGCGCTGACCGGTCCGCTGATCGGCCGGCCGAAGAGCGCCACGTATCGCACCGCCGACGTGGTCGGTCTCGATACCCTCGGCCACGTCATCAACACGATGAAGAACGGGTTGCCGGACGATCCCTGGGCGCGCTACTACGACGCGCCCGACTGGTTCAAGGGGCTCGTCGATCGCGGGGCCCTGGGGCAGAAGGCGAAGGCGGGCGTGTATCGCAAGCAGGGCAAGGAGATCCAGGTGCTGGATCTTGCCAAGGGCGACTACCGCACGTCCGGCAAGGAAGCCGCCGAAGAGGTGGTGGCTATCCTCAAGAACAAGGATCCGGCGGCGCGCCTCGCGCAACTGCGAGCGAGCCAGCACGCGCAAGCGAAATTCATGTGGGCCGTGACGCGCGACATGCTGCACTACTGTGCTGTGCAGCTCGAATCCATCGCCGACAACGCACGCGACGTGGACCTCGCGATCCGCTGGGGATTCGGCTGGCGCGAAGGCCCGTTCGAATTGTGGCAGGCGGCGGGCTGGCAGCAGGTGGCGGGGTGGATCGCGGAGGAGATCGCCGCGGGCAAGACCATGGCCTCGGTGCCGTTGCCGGCGTGGGCCATCGAAAGCGGACGAACCGGCGTGCACACGCCCGCAGGAGCGTGGAGTCCGGCGCGCCGCGAGTACCGTCCGCGATCGGCATTGCCCGTGTACCGGCGGCAGGCGGTGCCCGATCGGGTGTTGGGCGAACCGGCGAATCTCGGCACGACTGTCTTCGAGACCGACGCTGTCCGTGCCTGGACCACAGGCGACGACATCGCCGTGGTGAGCTTCAAGAGCAAGATGCATTCGATCGGCGAGGACGTGCTCGACGGGATGATGCAGGCGATCGACGAAGCCGAACGCGGTTTTCGCGGTCTGGTGATCTGGCAGACCGAACCGCCGTTCTCCATCGGCGCGAACCTCGCGGGACCTTCGGCCCCACGCAAGGAAGGCCCCAAGCCCTCCGGTTTCGCTTCGATGATGAAGAAGGTGAAGCGCAGCGCCGAGTCGGCCGTGCTGAAGGCCGCGCACAAGCTCAATGTGGCGGATGCCTTAATGGCCGGGCGCCTCGAGAAGGTCGAGGGCGTCGTGCAGCAATTCCAGGCGACCTCGCTCGCCCTGCGTTACAGCAGCGTGCCGACCATCGCTGCCGTGGACGGCATGGCGCTGGGCGGTGGGTGCGAATTCGTGATGCATTGCGACCGTGCGGTCGCCAGCCTGGAGAGCTACATCGGGTTGGTGGAGGTGGGCGTCGGCCTGATTCCCGCCGGCGGCGGCTGCAAGGAATTCGCGATCCGTGCCGCGGCGGAGGCGAAAGGCGGCGACATCTTCCCGTTCCTCCGCCGTTATTTCGAGGCGGCCGCAACAGCGCAAGTGGCGCGCAGCGCCGAGAACGCTCGCGAGATCGGGTTCCTGCGCGCGACCGATCGTGTCGTTATGAACCGGTTCGAACTGCTGCACGTGGCCAAGGCCGAGCTGGTGGCGCTGTCCGAGGCCGGCTATCGGCCGCCGCTGCCGGCCGGGCGCATTCCTGTGGCGGGGCGCAGCGCCGCCGCGACCATCAAGGCGCATCTCACCAATCTGCTGGCCGGCAACCACATCTCCGATCACGACTATCTGATCGGCTCCTCGCTCGCGACCGTGATGACCGGCGGCGACGTGGACCCGGGCAGCCTGGTGGACGAGGAATGGCTGCTCGAACTCGAACGCGAAGCCTTCATGGCATTGCTAGCCACCGAGAAGACCCAGGCGCGCATCGAGCAGATGCTGAAGACCGGCAAACCGTTGAGGAACTGAAATGGCCAACAAACAGGTGCAGGACGCCTACATCGTATCGGCCGTGCGGACGCCGGTCGGCAAGGCGCCGCGCGGCATGTTCCGCAACACGCGCCCCGACGATCTTCTCGCGCACGTGCTGGTGCAGGCGGCCAAGCGGGTACCGTCGCTCGATCTGAAAGCCGTCGACGACGTTATCGTCGGCTGCGCGATACCGGAAGCGGAGCAGGGGATCAACGTCGCGCGGATCGGTCTGTTGCTCGCCGGCTTTCCGAACACGATCGCCGGCCTGACGGTCAATCGCTTCTGTGCTTCGGGTCTGCAGGCCGTGGCTCTGGCGGCAGACCGCATCCGCCTGGGCGAGGCCGACGTGATGATCGCCGGCGGAACCGAAAGCATGAGCTTGATCCCCATGGGCGGGAACAAGCTCGCGTTCAACGAAGCGATCTTCGAGAAGGATGCGAACCTCGGCATCGCCTATGGCATGGGGATCACGGCGGAGAAGGTCGCGCAGCAATGGAAGGTGACCCGCGAGGCCCAGGACGCCTTCGCCGTGGCGAGCCACGAAAAGGCGTTGGCGGGTATCGCCAACGGACATTTCCGCGACGAGATCGCGCCCTACGAGATCGTCGATCACGTGCCCGATCTGACGACCCATCAGGTACAGGTCCGGAAGCGCGAAGCGAGCGTCGACGAAGGGCCTCGTGCCGGGACGAACCTCGAGACGCTCGCCAAGCTGCGTCCGGCATTCGCGGCCAGCGGGTCGGTGACGGCGGGCAACAGCTCGCAGACCTCGGACGGGGCAGGTGCGGTGATCCTCGTCAGCGAGGCGGCGTTGAAGCGCTACTCGCTCACGCCGTTGGCGCGTTTCGCGGGCTTTGCGGTAGCGGGAGTGCCCCCTGAGATCATGGGCATCGGGCCGATTGCAGCCATTCCGAAGGTCCTCAAGCAGACCGGCCTCAAGCAGGACGACCTCGACTGGATCGAACTCAACGAGGCGTTTGCAGCGCAATCGCTGGCGGTAATCCGCGATCTCGGGCTCGACCCGACGAAGATCAATCCGCTCGGCGGCGCGATCGCGCTGGGCCATCCGCTCGGGGCCACGGGTGCCATCCGCACGGCGACCATCGTGCACGGCCTGCGCCGCCGCAGGCAGAAGTACGGGATGGTGACGATGTGCGTGGGCACCGGCATGGGTGCGGCCGGGGTCTTCGAAGCGCTTTGATCAACGAACAGGTTCCAAAGGAGGAAGCAGCATGACGAAACTGGTGCTGGGCGCATTGACTCTGCTGTTCGCGTTGACGGCTGCGGCCGCCGATCCGGCGAGCCCCGCTGGTCTCTGGAAGACCGTCGACGACAAGACCAAGCTGCCGCGCTCGCTGGTGCGCATCAGCGAGGTCAACGGCGTCTACGAGGGGCGGATCGAACAACTGCTGAACCGCCAACCGGACGACGATCCACAAGGTATCTGCCGAGCCTGTCCGGGTGACCGCAAGGACAAGCCGCTGGTGGGCATGACCATCCTGTCGGGTCTCAAGAAGGACGGCGACATCTACACCGGCGGCGAGATCCTCGACCCGAAGAACGGGAAGAGCTATCGCTGCAAGATGGAAGTGATCGAGGGCGGGAAGAAACTGAACGTGCGCGGTTTCATCGGCGTGTCGCTGATCGGGCGGACGCAGACGTGGCTTCGGGAGGAGTGAGGTGAGCGGCTAGGCTGCCAACCGCCAACCGTCAACCGCGTTCAACACGAAGGACACGAGGGACACGAAGGATCACGAAGGAGGACTTCCTTGGGGCGAGCGCTGAAGGTGATGTCCTTCGTGTTCCTTCGTGCTCTTCGTGTCCTTCGTGGTTCAAGAATTGGCTTCCGGCCAGAGATCATCATCGATGAACGCTCGACCACCCCGGCTCGTGCCGATCCAGCAGTCGCTTCAGCGCATCGAAATGCAGTGACGACTGCTGCCGCTCGCCTTCGATCTGGCGCGCGGCCTGTTCCACCAGGTGGATCGGAGCGCGTTTGAGTTTTCCGCCCGAGCCCTTCGCGAGCACCTGCACCATGCACGAGCGCTCCAGGTAGTACAGGTCGTCGAAGGCGTACGCGACATTCTCGCCACAGACGATGACGCCGTGATGGGCGAGGAACACGACGTCCTTGTCGCCGAGCGCATTGCAGATGCGGTCGCCTTCGGTCTCGTCCAGCGCGACACCGCCATATTCGCCGTCGTAGCCGATGCGGTTCCAGAAGCGCATGGCGTTCTGGTTGGCGGCACAGTCGAGTTCGCCGTCCTCGAGCAGGCACAGCGACGTCGCGAACGGCATGTGCGTGTGCAGCACGCACTTCTTGCGCTTGCCCAAGTGGATGCGGCCATGGATGAAGAACGCCGTGGGCTCGACCTTGTGCTTGCCCTCGACCACTTCGCCCTTCTCGTCGACGATCATCAGGTCGGCGGGCGTCAACTCGGACCAGTGCAGGCCCTGGGGGTTGATCAGGAACTTGTCCGGCGCCCCGGGCAGTTCGAGGCTGAAGTGGTTGCAGACGCCTTCGTTCAAGCCCATGCGTGCAGCCGAACGCAGGGCGGCGGTCAGGTCGATCCGGGCCTGGCGGATCGCTTCTTGTGTGGACATGCGCGGGTCTCCTCCGGAAAAGAGCCCGCATTGTAGGGCGAGTCTTCGCCCTTGGGAGTGGAGCCCTAGTGCCGGACGCTTGCGGCCCAGCTCTGGGCGGTCTGGAACGCTTCGTCCACTGCCGGCGGTTCCAGCCCGAGGCGGCCTTCGATGCTGCCACGCGAATCGTCGTTGCTGTCTTCGAGGGCTTCGGCCAGCGCCAGCAGTTCGCCATAGGGGCCTGTGCGGTGCAGCAGCGCATCGCGCATGTCGTCGCTGATGCGTATCGATTCCAGGATCGTCTCCATCGGCTGCTCGAGCAACTGGTCGAGCTGCGAGAAGATGCCGATGACGAACAGGTCATCGGCCTGGGTACGCTGGAACCGCAGCTTGCCCAGTAGTTCCATGAAGCGGCCGCGGACGATCGAGGCCTTGACCACCGCGTTGTGCGCCGGGTTCGGATCGGCGGTCAGCAGCAGCAGCGTGAGCCAACGATACAGTTCGTGATAGCCGAGGATCGTGACCGCCTGGCGGTAGGAGGTGATCTGGCTCGGGAATCCCATGCCGGCCGAATTGATGTAGCGCATCAGCCGATAGGACAGGGCGATGTCCTGCTTCAGTTCCGCTTCGACCGCTGGCAGCTCGGCCTCGTTGCGCACGAGGTTCAGGATGCGGATGATCAGGGCATAGGACGGCGCAATCGGCTTCGCGGGCTTGCTCTCGCGCGTGGCAGCGCGGCTGCGGACTTCGGCATGCGGCATTGTCTGACCCCTGGGATTTTTTCTCCTCGTCCTCCAGTATCGGCGCCCGGGTCGGGAACTTGAGGTGTCGCCGAGGGATTACGGTTCGCCAGCGAGGTCGCGCGGCGGCCGGATGAAATCCAGCGGAGTGGCGAGAAATCGACGCCACAGAGCGGCGGCGAGCGGCCTCGCGTAGCGAAACCGCACCCTCCGGGCCTTGAGGGCAACCAGCAGCGCGAGAGAAAAGCTCACGGTCAGGTTGACGATGCCGACCAGGGCCACTCCCGCAGCGCACCATGCAAAGGTCTGCCAGGGGACCTGCTGGTCCAGGCTCACCGTCGCCGTGGCGAGGTTCGCCGCGGAGAACGTGATGTGGCGGATGTCGATGGGCAGCCCGAGGTTGAAGCCGACGGTGGCAGTGAGCCCCAGCAGCATCCCGAACCAGAAGTTGCCCGCAAGACTGCCGAGGTTGCCTTCGATGTAGTTCGCCAGCTGGCCGAGCCGCGTTGCGCCGATGCTGCGTTCGAGCCATTTCAGCTGCCGGATGCGCTCTGGGATGCGGTTGTAGATCGCGACGTTGTCGTGGTAGCCCGCGATCAGGCCGGACATGAACAACCAGACACCGGCGATGGCCGCGTGAAACAGCGCCAGGCTAGCGAGCGGGTCGAGGCTGTGCAAAGTGCCTCGGGCCGTATCCGGGGTCATCACGTGCGAGCCCGCGGACAGGTACAGGCTCGTCGCCAGCACGTACGCGAGCGGGAAGGCCAGCGCGACGTTGCCGACCACCGCGATGAACTGGCTCCGGATCACGCGCACGATCAGCTCGACCATGCGTCCGACGTCCGGTTTCGCACCGGGCGGATGATCGAGCGCCGCGGCGATGCGCGAGGCGGTCATGGCGGGCTGCTTGGTCGCCACGGTGAAGTGCAGCACATGGATCAGCATGAAACCCAGGGCATAGTTGAGTCCGAACAACAGACCCTGGATCAACGGGGCCGGATGCAGTTCATGCAAGCCGAGCTTGATGAGTGCCATGAACGGTACGATCAGCCCGGCACCCAGGGCAGAGGTGAGCATGGCCTTGTACTCTGCGCGGGAGGCGGTGATGTAGTGCTCCCCGGTGCGGCCGGAATGCTCGGTGACTTCGCGCGCCAGCAGCTCGGTGTTCTTGGCGAAGTGCTCGCGCAGGTTGTTGCGCTTGTTGTCGGCCTCGACGAAGGTCTTGAACAGAGTCACGATCGCCAGCATCCGATCGGCTTGCGGCGTGCGATCGAGCAGGTCGAGCAGCCGGTCGAGGCGGTCGATGGTTTCGGTGAGACGCTGCAGCAGGTAGGTTAGATCGACGCTGATGCCGGTGTTGCCGGTGTTGCGCCGGATCCTTCCGATGACGTCGCCGCATTGTTCGAGCAGCACGCGGATCTGCTTCTCGTCCTCCGCCGGCAACTCGTCGCTGCCGAGGCCGGCGCGGTATTCCTGCACCCACCGCTGCGTCTCGACGTTCTGCATGAGGAACGGGGACTCGTGCTCCCGCAGCGGCGGATACACGTCGGCCAGTTCCGGTTCCACGCCCATCGCTGCGATGCGCGCGGAAAGGATGTGCACGGCGTCGAGCAGTTGTGCCACGGTGCGGTTGGTCTGCGCCACGGCGAAGAAATCGATCCCCAGGGTGTCGAGCAACTTCAGCCATTGGTCGTCGCCGATGCCGTTGACCCAGCGGTGGTCGGTGACGCGATGGAACGCGGCACCCAGCACGTCCTTGAGCGCCGTGGGGTCGATCGCCGCCGGGAGGATCTTCTGCGCGATCCGGCGCCACAGTTCGCTGAAGAAGCCGGCGGCAGGCAGGATGCCGAGGTCGGCGTAGAGCGTGATCTGCTGATGCTTCGCGAAGACCCGCAGCAGGTAGTCGCGGAACCCGGTACGCAGCGCCTCGTCGCCGGATAGCAGGAACTGCAACGCCTGCAGGTTCTTGAGCGCCTGGGGCGCGTTGCCCGGGTCCTGCGGGCGAATCTGGTCGACCACCTCGACGAGCAGCGCCGGATCGTTGCCGGCGGACACTACGATTTCCCGCAGCAGCGCTTCGAGCCCGCTGGCGGAGCGCGGTTCGGTCATGGGGGCGTGCCGTGGGCCGCGGTCACATGTTCGGGTAGTTGGGTCCGCCGCCGCCTTCGGGCACGACCCAGCGGATGTTCTGTGTAGGGTCCTTGATATCGCAGGTCTTGCAGTGCACGCAGTTCTGCGCGTTGATCTGCAGGCGTGGATTGGCTCCGTCGGCATCCTTCACGATCTCGTAGACGCCGGCAGGGCAGTAGCGCTGTTCCGGCGCGTCGTAGCGGGCGAGGTTGATCGCGATCGGCACCGTGGGGTCCTTCAGCGTCAGGTGGACGCGCTGGTCTTCCTCGTGATTCGTGTTGGAGATGAAGACCGACGAGAGCTTGTCGAAGCTCACCTTGCCGTCCGGCTTCGGGTACTCGATCGGGGTCGATTGTGCGGCCGGCTTCAGTTGCGTGTGGTCCGCATGGTTGCGGAAGGTCCACGGAGCCTTGCCGCGCAAGACGTACGTGTCGAGCGCCGAGTAGCCGATGCCGCCGAAGAGGCCCCAGCGGAACGACGGGCGGATGTTGCGTACGCGGGCAAGCTCGTCCCAGAGCCAGGTGGCCTTGAGGCGCTCGGGATAGGAAGTCACCTCGGCCGGCGGGGCGTCCGCGCGCAGCGCGTCGAAACAGGCCTCCGCAGCCGTCATGCCGCTCTTCATCGCGGTGTGCGTGCCCTTGATCTTGGGCACGTTGAGAAAGCCCGCCGTGTCGCCGATCAGCAAGCCACCGGGGAAGGTGAGTTTCGGGATCGACTGCAGACCGCCCTCGGACAATGCCCGGGCGCCATACGCTATGCGGCGTCCGCCCTCGAACGTCGGACGGATCGCGGGATGGGTCTTGTAGCGTTGCATCTCGTCGAACGGCGACAGATACGGATTCGAGTAGTCGAGCCCGATCACGAAGCCCACCGCCACCTGATTGCCCTCGAGGTGATACAGGAATGACCCGCCGTAGGTGTCGGCAGCCAGCGGCCAACCGACCGTGTGCACGATCAGCCCGGGCTTGTGCTGCGCCGGGTCCACTTCCCACAACTCCTTGATGCCGATCCCGTAGGTCTGCGGATCGACGCCGTCGCGCAGATGGAAGCGGTCCATCAACTCGCGCGTGAGCGAGCCGCGACAGCCTTCGGCGAAGATGGTCTGCTTCGCGTGGAGTTCCATGCCGGCCTGGTGGCGATCGGTCGGTTGGCCGTCGCGACCGATGCCCAGATCGCCGGTGGCCACGCCTGCAACCTTGCCGTCAGCGTCGTACAACACCTCCGCGGCGGCGAAGCCCGGATAGATCTCCACGCCGAGCGCTTCGGCCTGGGCGCCGAGCCAGCGACAGAGGTTGCCCAGGCTGACGATATAGTTGCCGTGGTTGTGCATCTGCGGCGGCGTGGGCAGCCGCCACGAACCGGAGGCCGTGAGGAACAGGAACCGATCCTCGGTGGCCGGCGTGTTGAGCGGCGCGCCGAGCGCCTGCCAGTCGGGCAGCAGTTCGTTCAGCGCGCGCGGTTCGATCACCGCGCCGGACAGGATGTGCGCACCGACCTCGGAGCCCTTCTCGATGACGCACACCGACAGCTCGTGGCCGTGCTCGGCGCACAACTGGCGCAGGCGGATCGCGCAGGCGAGCCCTGAGGGACCGGCGCCCACGATCACGACGTCGTACTCCATGAATTCCCGTTCCGCCACGGCGACTCCTTACAATTGCTGCTTTTCGGAAGGTCTTTCTCGAATGATAAACCGATCGCCCGACACTCCCCCGATCCACGTCGAGTCCATGCGCCTGCGCTGGGGCGAAATGGATGCCCTGCGGCACCTCAACAACGTGGCCTACTTCCGCTACTTCGAAGAGGCGCGCATCCACTGGTTCGCCACCCTGGGCATCGACTACGGGGACGAAGGCGAGGGGCCGATCCTCGCGAACATCGAGACGCGCTTCGTCAAGCCCGCCCTCTATCCGGAAGACGTGGTGATCGAACTGCGGATCGGGAAGGTCGGCAACTCGAGCTTCGTGCTGGCGCACACCATGCGCTCGGCGGGCGATCCGTCGGTGGTGTACTCGATGGGCGAGGCTGTGCTGGTGTGGATCGACATCGCTTCGGGGAAATCGAAGCCGCTGCCGGCCCGTATCCGCGAAATCCTGCAGCTACCCCGGTAGAGCAACGATCGATGCGGCGGACCGGGCGGACGGCGTGCAACGCAGATATGAAGGGCCTGGAAGTTTCCGCCGCGTCCTCCGCGTTCAGGGCAGCTTCCTGAACTATTCCGCCCGCGCGGAGCAGTCGAAGATCTGTCCCGATACGCCCCGGCTGTCCGCCCCCATCAACCACAGATAGGTCGGCAGGATCGCCTCGGGTGACGGCAACGTCGCGGGCGCGGCACCCGGGTGGGTGAAAGCGCGAGCGGGCGAGGCCACCGGGCCCGGCACGACGGCGTTGACGCGCATGTGGGGCAGACGCGACCACTCGTCTGCCTGCGCGCCCATCGCAGCGAGGAGAGCTGCTTTCGGTGCCGCGACGCCGGACCAGTACGCGGTCGGTGTGGCCACATGGCTGTCCGACGTATAGATCACGGAAGCGTCGGGTGCGCGCTGCAGCATCGACAGGCAGGCGCGCGTCAGTGCGAGCGGCGCGATGAAGTTCACCCGCATGAGCCGCGTCCACGCGGCCGGGTCGATGCTCTCCGCCAGTGCCAATCGCTCGAGGTGCAGCGCGCTGTGCAGGATGCCGTCGAGCCTGCCGACAGCCTGCTCGATCGCGCCGGCGAGCGCATCGAATTCGCGCGGACCCGCCGTCTCGAAGTCGAGCGGCACCGCGGCCGGCGTCGGCGCGCCGCTCGCCTCGATCTCGTCGTAGACGGCGGCGAGGCGTTCCGTGTCCCGGCCGTGCAGTACCACGGTCGCGCCGTGAGCCGCAAACGCGAGCGCGGCCACGCGCCCGATGCCGCGGCCGGCTCCGGTGACCAGGACCACGCGGTCACGCAGCAGATCCGGCGTCGCCGAGTAAGTCCTAGGATCGATCATCGGTCTTCCAGCACGGCGTGCGCGCAGTGGATGCCGCTGCGCACCGCTGCTTCGAGGGTTGCAGGGTAGTCGCTCGCCGTGTAATCGCCGGCCAGAAGGAACCGCGGCAAGGCGGTCCGCTGCGGCGGGCGCGACATGCCGGGTACGCACGCGAACGTGGCCCGCCGCTCGGTGATCACACGATGCCATTCCGGCGAGGGGAGGTCGGGGACGTGTCGCCGTAGCTGCGCGTCGACCTCGGCCGCCAACGCGTCGCCCGACAGGCGGTCGATGTCGACGGCGGCACTCGCGACCGCGCCGATCAGACCGTGTTGACCGCACAATGCACCGCGATCGAACGCCCATTGCGCCGGCCCGTCCACGAAGCCCAGCATCGGCGACGACAGGCGCACTGCGGCGGCGTACTGAAGATAGATGGACACGATCGGCAGGTAGCGCAGCGTCTCGAGCGATGCGGCAAGTGTCGCGAGTTCGGGCAATTCTCGCCACAGCGAAGCGGCGCGTGCCGGATCGGTGGCGCAGATCACGTGGGTACAGGCGAGTTCGTCGTCGCTGTTGCGCACGACGAAACCGCTGCCAGCCCGGGCGATCGACTTCACCGCGCAGCCGGTGCGGACGGTCCCCGAGCGTGCGGTGACATACGCTGCCGCGGGATCGGGCAACATGGCACCGAAGTCGGTCGCGGGCAGCACCAGATCGCTCGCGCCGGCGGCGCCGTTCAGACCGTCGCGCACCACATGGAGGAACACCTGTGCGTCGGCCTCGGCGGGCGGCGTGTTGAGCGCGGCGACGCACAGCGGTTCCCACAGGAGCGTGCGATTGCGGGGCGGCTGTCGGGTGCGTTCGAGCAACGCCGCCACCGTTTCGCCGGGGCGCGCGCGAAATCCGTCCGCGCGCTGGCCGATCATGAAGCGTGCAGCCGCGAACCGGTCTGCCCAGTCGAGGCCATGTGCGCGCGCCAATCCGGCGAGGAGGTGGAACGGCGCCGGCAGGTGCGGGCATACCAGCCGGAATCGGTCGGCGATCTCGAGCGTGAGCGGCAGCCGGCGATAGGGTGCGGCGGCCGGCGCGACCTTTCGGACCAATGCGAGAGTCTCGCGATAGGCACCGATCAGGATGTGCAGGCCGTTATCGAGTACCCGTCCGTCGACGTCGACACGGCGGGCACGGCCGCCGAGGGACTTCGCGGCTTCGAACACCGTGTGGGGAACGTCGGCATCCGCCAGCGTCACCGCGGCGGCGAGGCCCGCCCAACCGCCTCCGATGATGGCTGCATGGGTCACCGGGGGTGTTTCACGCATAGCGAAGGTGTTCGAGCCAGCATCGAACTCGCATGCACTTGGCGACGGCTGCCCCCATCCCAACCTTCCCCCAGCTGTGGTGGGGGAAGGAGTGCCCGGCGTCGACGTACGAGGAGAAGTCCGCGTCGTACATTCCCAGCCGCGGCTTTGCCGGGGAAGGGTTAGGGAGGTGGCCCTGTTTCACGCGGTCACCCAGGTGCGCCACGCGATCCACAGCTTGCGTAGCGGCGTGAGGGTCACCCGCTCGTTCATCACGCGCCGGCCTTCGGTGGCGATCTCGTCGAGCAGCCGCTCGTAGATGGCACCCATCACGAGGCCGGCACGTTGCGCCTTGCGGTCTTCCTGCGGCAACAGCGCCCAGGCTTTCGCGTAGTAGCCGCGGGCGCGCGCGATCTGCTGTGCCAGCAGGTTCTCGAGCGCATCGGTTTCGCGGAACAGGATGATGTCGTCCACCGCGACGCCGTGGCGTGCCATCTCGTCCAGCGGCAGGTAGATGCGGTTGCGGCGTGCGTCCTCGCCGACGTCGCGCACGATGTTGGTGAGCTGGAGCGCCAACCCGAGGTTGCGGGCGTAGTCGAGTGTCGCGGGATTGCGATAACCGAAGATCTGCGCCGACAGCAGGCCGACCACACCGGCGACGCGGTAGCAATACACCTCGAGGGTGGCGAAGTCGGGGTAGCGGTTGTAGTCGAGATCCATCTGCATGCCGTCGATGATCTCGAGGAAGCGTTCCAGCGGCAGGTTCATGCTGCGCACGATCGGCTGCAGGGCCCGGGCGACCGGATGCTGCGGATCGCCGGAGAAAACCGCGGCGATTTCCGTACGCCACCAGTCGAGGCGCTGGCGCGCGACGATCGGGTCGCTGGTTTCGTCGACCGTGTCGTCCACCTCGCGACAGAACGCATACAGCGCGGTGATCGCACGCCGCCGATCGGGCGGCAGGAACAGGAAGCTGTAGTAGAAGCTCGAGCCGCTCTGCGCGGCCTTGCGCTGGCAATACTCGTCGGGCGTCACAGTATCGTTACCGGCTCATTGCGCGCATCAGCATGAGTGGCCAGTCGGGTGCACGCAGCACCGGGCGGTGGCGGAAAACGTCGCCGTCGATGCGGGCAAGCTTGTCGAGAATCCGCTCGCCGCCCGAGACGATGAGGCGCAGCTCGAGCCCGAATCGGCCCTTCAGCACACGCCCGAGCGGCGCGCCGGCGAGCAGCATGTCGCGGGCTCGGGCGATCTGGGTGTGGATGAACTCACGCCACGGCCCGCTCACGTCGCCGCGGGCGATACGGGCTTCGTCGATGCCGTGACGTTTCATATCGTCCTGCGGCAGATAGATCCGGTTCTTGCGGTAGTCGATGGCGATGTCCTGCAGGAAGTTGATGAGTTGCAGGCTGCTGCAAATGTGATCGGAGAGTTCGAGACTGCGCGGCGCCAACTCGCCTTCGAGGTGCAGCAGCAGGCGGCCGACCGGATTCGCCGAGCGCCGGCAGTAGTCCATGACATCGGCGAAGGTTGCGTAGCGCGTGGTCGTGACATCCTGTGTGAAGGCGTCGAGCAGATCGCGGAAGAGCTGGACCGGCAGGCGATGGGCCCGGATGGTCGCGGCCACGCCTGCATACAGGCCGAGCCGGGGGGCTTCACCCCGCTCGATCCGATCGAGGTCGGTGTTGCGCTCGGCCAGGGCAGCCAAGCGCTCTTGCGGCGAACTGTCGCCTTCGTCGGCGATGTCGTCGGCTTCTCGGGCGAACCGGTAGATCCACGTCACCGGTTCACGCAGGCGGGCCGGCAGGATGATCGAAGCGACCGGAAAGTTCTCGTAGTGGCCGACGCCCATGGGAACGGCGCCCGACCCGGAAAGGTGTTGTGGTTCAGAAGGTTGAAAGCGCCGGGCGAGGCTGCCGGGTGCGGGGGCGGGTGGAGTGTACTAGAATGCGGTCAGCGCGAAAGTGGCGGAATTGGCAGACGCACTGGATTTAGGTTCCAGCGCCGCAAGGCTTGGGGGTTCGAGTCCCCCCTTTCGCACCAGAGACTCCGGCCGGCGGCTTCAAACCGCTGCTTGAACTTCCCAGCATCGCTCTCTCGAACCCCAATCGAGCCGATCGTTGCGCCCGGGCTGCAGACGCCCGCCGGGGTCTCTGGTGCGTGCAACCCATCGATCCGAAAGAGTCCGCCGTATGCAAGCCAGTCTGGAAACCTTGAGCACCCTGGAACGCCGCCTGAAGGTTGCGGTTCCGGTCAATCAGATCAACAACGAAGTCGAGAATCGCTTGAAGCGCCTGCAGCGCACCGTCAAGCTGCATGGCTTCCGTCCCGGCAAGGTGCCGATGAAGGTGGTCGTGCAGCAGTTCGGTCCGCAAGTGCGACAGGAGGTCCTTGGCGACACGGTCGAACGCACCTTCGGCGAGGCCGTCCGCGAAAAGAACCTGCGGGTTGCCGGCTATCCCAGAATCGAAGCCCAGCCCGGTGCCGAAGCCGCGGCTGACTTCGAGTTCACCGCCACCTTCGAGATCTTCCCCGAAGTGAAGATCGGCGACCTGGCCGCGACGACCATCGAGCGTCCGTCTGTCAGCGTCGACGAACCCGAGGTGGACCGGACCATCGAGGTGCTGCGCAAACAGCGCGTGAGCTACGCCGACGTGGATCGTGCCGCGGCCTCGGGCGACGTCGTCGTGATCGACTACAAGGGCACCATCGACGGCCAGCCTTTCGACGGTGGCGCGGCCGAGGCCCAGAGCATCGTCCTGGGTGAAGGCCGGCTGCTGGCCGATTTCGAGGCTGCGCTGATCGGCATGAGCGCGGGCGCCACCAAGTCGTTTGAACTCACTTTTCCCGCGGACTATCATGGGGCGGAAGTCGCTGGAAAGAAGGCCGTCTTCGAAGTCACCCTGCACAAGGTCCAGGAGCAGAAACTGCCCCCCGTCGATGCCGAATTCGCCAAGAGCCTGGGGGTGGAGGACGGCGATCTCGCGCGGATGCGGGCCGATGTCCGGGCCAACCTGGAGCGCGAGGTGAAGCGCCGGGTGCAGGCGAGAGTCAAGGATCAGGCGCTGAAGTCGTTACTGGACTCTGCGACCCTGGAAGTACCCAAGGCGCTGGTCGACATGGAGATCGAGCGGCTGATGGCGCAGATGGCGGAAAACCTTCGCGGCCGCGGCATGAAGCCCGAGCAGATGAACATGCCGCGCGACGCATTCGAGCCCGAGGCGAAACGCCGCGTCAGCATCGGTCTGGTGTTGAACGAACTGGTCAAGCAGAACGACATCAAGGCGCAGCCCGATCAGGTGAAGGCCATGATCGAGGACTACGCCGAGAGCTACGAGCATCCGGACGAGGTGGTGCGCTGGTACTACCAGTCCGGTGACCGCGTCCGCGAAGTGGAGGCCGTCGTGCTGGAGAACAACGTGGTCGAGTGGGTGCTGCAGCGTGCGAAGGTGGTGGACAAGCCTGCCGCGTTCGAGGAACTCATGGGGAACGCACAATGAACTGGGGCAAGTCGATGAATACCGATCTGCAGGGCGGCGCGACGCCGTGGGACCCGCAGGCGCTCGGCCTGATCCCGATGGTGATCGAGCAGAGCGGCCGCGGCGAACGCGCCTACGACATCTACTCGCGTCTGCTGAAGGAGCGCGTGGTGTTCCTGGTGGGGCCGGTGAACGACGTGACTGCCAACCTGATCGTGGCGCAGCTGCTGTTCCTCGAGTCGGAGAATCCCGACAAGGACATTTTCTTCTACATCAATTCCCCCGGCGGCTCGGTGTCGGCGGGCCTCGCGATCTACGACACCATGCAGTTCGTGAAGCCGGACGTCTCCACGCTCTGCATCGGCCAGGCCGCCAGTATGGGAGCCTTCCTGCTCGCCGCCGGCGCCAAGGGCAAGCGTTTCGTGCTGCCCAACTCCAGGGTGATGATCCACCAGCCCATGGGCGGCTTCCAGGGCCAGGCTTCGGACATCGAGATCCACGCGCGCGAGATCCTGTACCTGCGCGAGCGCCTGAATTCGCTGATGGCGAAGCATACTGGCCAGGATATTGCAACGATCGAGAAGGACACCGATCGCGACAACTTCCTGAGCGCGGACGATTCGGTCAAGTACGGCCTGGTGGACAAGGTGCTTGCCAACCGGGCGGATGTTTGAGCAATGGCGGGAACGGCGCGGCGGTTCGGCGTTCTGATGCAGTGTCGCGGTAACGCGGTTCGTAAGGTTGCAGTGAACTAGCGCGGGAGCAAGAGGCCCACGATGTCGGAAAAGTCTGCCGGAGAAAAACTCCTCTACTGCTCTTTCTGCGGCAAGAGCCAGCACGAGGTGCGCAAGCTGATCGCCGGCCCGTCGGTGTTCATCTGCGACGAGTGCATCGAGCTCTGCAACGACATCATCCGCGAGGAAACCCACGGCGACACGGCCACGAAGGGCGCGAAGTCCGACCTGCCGGTGCCCACCGAGATCCGCGGCATCCTCGACCAGTACGTGATCGGCCAGGACCAGGCCAAGAAGATCCTGTCCGTGGCCGTCTACAACCACTACAAGCGGCTGAAGACGCTGTCCAAGAAGGACGACGTCGAGCTCGCCAAGAGCAACATCCTGCTGGTGGGGCCGACCGGTTCGGGCAAGACGCTGCTCGCCCAGACCCTCGCGCGCCTGCTCAACGTGCCCTTCGTGATGGCGGATGCCACTACTCTCACCGAAGCCGGCTACGTGGGCGAGGACGTCGAGAACATCATCCAGAAGCTGCTGCAGAAGTGCGACTACGACGTCGACAAGGCCCAGCGCGGCAT
>JAIEQG010000121.1 GCA_019747905.1 Burkholderiales bacterium | reverse complement strand
TGGATGATGAGCGTGTCGGGAAAATTCACTCCAGCCGCCTTGACCGAGACGACCACCTGCCCCTTGCCGGGGACGAGGGACGGAATGTCCTCAACGACGAGACGGTCGGGGGGGCCTAGTTGCTTGCAGAGGACTGCTTTCACATCGATACCTCTTTCAACACGAAGGACACAAAGGGCACGAAGGAACACGAAGGAATCTGTCAGTTGACCAGTCTCTTGACGCCATCCCTCATGTGAACCACATCAAAATTCAGCAGGTACCCGAGCTGGTAGCCGCCCAGCTTCAAGTACGTAATCACTTGCGCCACATGAACCTGCACCAGCTTTTCAACTGCCTTGACTTCCACCACCACAAGACCATCGACCAACAGATCGATCCGGAAACCTGCCTCCAACCGATTGGGACCGTATGTCACCGGTACCGCTCTCTGACGTTCGACGCTTCGGCGTCGCTCCGTGAGTTCGTGAGCCAGGCAGACTTCGTACACGCTCTCCAACAATCCGGGCCCCAACGCAGTGTGAACCTTCAGCGCCGCATCGACTACATCTGCGCCAATCGCCTCAAGCTGTGGAGACTTGCCCAGATTCATAGTCTTGGCTCCACCGTTTCCTTCGTGTCCCTTCGTGTCCTTCGTGTTTCAGGACGTTGCTTGACGCAGGATCTTCTCGACCTGCCGCCAGCCCGCCTCCGCCATGGGCCGTGCACGCTTGCCCTGCTGGATCGCATGCGCGCTCGATGCAGTGCCCTCGACCACGCGCCCCATGATGCCTTGCAGGATGCCCGCGAGGCGGAACATGTTGTATGCGGCGTAGAAATCCCAGTTCGGAATGCCGGACCGGCCGGTGCGCCGGCAGTACATCGCAACGTACTCCTCTTCGCTGGGGATGCCGAGCGCGGCGAAATCGAAGCCGTGCATGCCGCGGAATTCCTGCGGCGTGAGCCGCCATGTCATGCAGTGGTAGGCGAAGTCCGCGATCGGATGGCCCAGAGTGGACAACTCCCAGTCGAGCACCGCCGCAATGCGCGGTTCGGTCGCGTGGAACATCACGTTGTCGAGCCGGTAGTCGCCGTGAACGATGGTGGTCTCGTCACCGGGTGGAATGTTCTTCGGCAGCCACTCGATCAGGTTTTCCATGGCCTCGATGCGCTCGGTCTCGGAAGCCCGGTACTGCTTGGTCCAGCGCGCGATCTGGCGCTCGAGGTAGCTGCCCGGCTTGCCGTAGTCGGCGAGCCCGACGGCGTCGTAGTCGACGCCATGGAGCAGCGCGATGACGCGATTCAGCTCATCGAAGATGGCGGTGCGCTGTTCCCGCGTCATTCCGGGCAACGAAGGATCCCACAGCACCCGGCCAGGCACGTACTCCATGACGTAGAAGGCCGTGCCGATGACCGCCTCGTCGATGCACAACGCATAGGTCCTGGCGACCGGCACCCCGGTATCCCGCAGCGCGGTGATGATGCGGTACTCGCGGTCCACGGCATGGGCCGACGGCAGCAGCTTGCCCGGCGGCTTGCGCCGCAACACGTAACGCTGGCTGCCGGCCGTCAACACGAAGGTAGGATTGGACTGCCCGCCCTTGAACTGGTCGACTTTCAGGTCGCCCTGGAATCCGTCGACATGGACAGCCATCCAACGGGCCAGCGCGGCTTGGTCGAACCGGTGCTTCTCCTGGACCGGCATCGTGCCGACGTTCTCTTCGTGCATCTCTACTCCCTCGCGTGGAGCGGCAGAATACACTGCGGTCCAGGGCTTGAGATAGACTTCGGCGCCGTTTCCAGGGGGATGCACGATGAAGGATTTTCGGGGCAAGGTGGCCGTCGTCACCGGTGGAGCCAGCGGGCTGGGCCGGGCCATGGCGCAGCGTTTCGCACGCGAAGGCATGCGCATCGTGCTGGCCGACGTGCAGCAGGATGCCCTCGACCGGACGGTGGCAGAGTTCTCCGCCGCCGGGCATGCCGCCATCGGCGTGCGTTGCGACGTATCGAAGGCGGACCAGGTGGACCACCTGCGCGACGCGACACTGGCCCATTTCGGCAAGGTGCACGTGGTCTGCAACAACGCCGGTGTCGCACCCGGCGGACTCGCCTGGGAAAGCACGGTCGCCGATTGGGAATGGTGCCTGGGGGTCAACGTCTACGGCGTGATCCACGGCATCCGGAGCTTCGTGCCGGCGATGCTGGCGCACGGCGAGGAGGCCCACATCGTCAACACCGCATCGGTGGCCGGCCTCATTTCGCCGCCCGGCATGGCGATCTACTGCGTGTCGAAGCACGCCGTCGTGACACTGACCGAATGCCTGCATCACGACCTCGCGTCGCAGTCGGACAAGGTGAAGGCGTCGGTGCTGTGCCCGGCCTACGTGCCGACCGCCATCGCCGATTCGGAACGCAACCGGCCGGCGGACCTGCGCAATCCCGAGCGCACCCGTTCCGCCGACGAGATCGCCCGCGAGGAACTGCTGCGCAAGGCGGTGTCGTCCGGACGCATCACCGCCGAACAGGTGGGCGACCGGGTGTTCGAGGCGATCCGCGACGAGCGCTTCTATATCCTGCCGCACCAGAAGATCAAAAGTGCGATCGAAACCCGCATGCAGGACATCCTGCTGGAGCGGTCGCCTACCGATACGTCGAAGCCTCCGCCGCGGGCGGTTGCCTGAGATGGAGGGCGAACCTCTTTCACCACGAAGGACTCGAAGGACACGAAGGAAAAGCGCACGAAGGAACCCCAGGTAGAGTTCCAGAACGAATAGCCGTTCTTCGTGTTCCTTCGTGCCCTTCGCGTCCTTCGTGGTGAAAGAGTTTCGCTCTTCCTAGAGCTCGGCCCACATCCGCATGAGGTTGTGATAAGAGGCCACCAGCGACACCACAGGTTCGGTCTCGCCCTGGGTCTGACGCAGCTGCAGGATCGCCATGTCCATCTCGAACAGCAATCGGCGCCGCTCGACATCGCGGATCATGCTCTGGATCCAGAAGAACGAAGCCACCCGCGCACCGCGCGTGACCGGCTCCACCCGGTGCAGGCTCGAGGCCGGATACAGGATCAGATCACCCGCCGGCAGTTTGACCGAGTGTGCGCCGTAGGTGTCCTGCACCATCAGTTCGCCGCCGTCGTAGTCGTCCGGATCGCACAGGAACAGCGTGGCCGACAGGTCGGTGCGCACGTGCTCTCCGGTTGGAGCGAAGGTGCGCACGGCATTGTCGACGTGATTGCCGAACGCGTTGTGCGCACCCTCGTACCGGTTGAACAGCGGCGGATAGATCCGCTTCGGCAGCGCTGCCGAGAAGAACAGCGCGCTCTTGCCCAGTTCGTCCAGCACGATCAGCCGGGCCTCGCGCGAGGCCGGCGCATCTTCGGGCAGCTGCCGGTTGTTCTTGACCTGGGCCGACTGGGTACCTGCCGTGATGCGCCCGTCCGTCCAGGGCGCCGCATCGATGAGCTTGCGGATGCGCTTCACCGCGTCGAGGGAGATCGCCTGGGGGACGTGCAGCATCATGATGGCAGGTGTGGCTCAGCTAGTCGGTTCGCGCCGCCGTACCTGTTTCCAGGAAGCAGCGGCGCAAGCGGTCACCACTTCAAGGTCAGTGTCACTTGCACGGCCCGTGATGTTCCCGGGTAAGCGAACGGCCCGTTCGGATAGATCGCCTCGAAGTACTTGGTGTCGAACAGGTTGAAGACGTTGAGCCGCACGCCGTAGCGCGGTTGATCGTAGGACAGCATCGCGTCGGCACGAATGTAGGAATCCACCATGCGGATCGTCGGCGCCTGGTAGGGAACGGTGTTGCCGATGGCATAGCCCAGCCGGTCACCGACGAAGTCGACGCCACCGCCCACCTTCCACCCACTGCCGAGATTGTAGGTGGTCCAGACCGTCCCCGTGTACGGCGGCGTGTTCTGCGGTCGCAGCCCTACCCCGTACGGGTTGATCTGCTCGTCGATCTCGGAGCGCATGAAGGCGACGGCCGCGAAGACCTCCCAATTGCGAGTGATCCGCCCGGCAGCCTCCAATTCGATGCCGTCCGTGTGACGCCGACCCGAGAGCACCGCGATGTCGGGCAGCGCCAGGTCGGTGTTGCGTTCGTTGGTCTTCTCGGTGCGGAAGACGGCCGTCCGAGCCGACAGGTTGCCGTCGAACAACTCCCACTTGGCGCCGGCCTCGATGTTGCGGCTCTTCTCCGGCGGCGTGTTCGTCGTGCGCGCATCCAGCGCATACAGGTCCGCGGACGGGATGAACGAGGTGCCGTAGGACACGTAGTAGGTCGACAGATCGGTGGGCTGGTACATGATGCCGCCGCGATAGCTCCACACGCGGTCGCGGCGCGAGAAGTTGGTCTGCTGCCCCAGCGTTGCAGTGGCCGAGCTGATCGTCGTGTAGTCGGCGTCGAAGTGATCCCAGCGCGCACCGAGCACCACCTTCCACTGCCTGGTGATCTCCAGCATGTCCTGCGCATACAGGCCGATGGTGCTCGCCGTGAAGTTCTGCGGGTTCACCTTGAAGTAGGAGTTGTTGTAGTTGGCAGGCAGCGTGGGGAACGCGTTGGGATTGCCGACCGTCGTCGCCGGATCACCCGGTGCGGCCGGCGTCGTGTTCGCATTGGCGTAGCCCCAGCGCTCCGCCGTTTCACGGATGAGCTCGGTGCCCGCGAGCACGAAGTGCTTCATGCCGAGCGCATCGAAGTTCGTCGTGAGATCCGACTGGATGGTCGTCGACGTCTCGTTGGCGCCGCGCGCCTGCCGTCCGCGGTTGACCGTGGTGAGATCGGTGATGATCTGCGCCGCCCCGGTGCTCGGGGCGACGGCGCGCAGGTCGCGCTGGTACTGCCCGCGGCGGATCACGGTCTTCACCTCCGTCTTCTCGTCGAAGCGGTGGATCCAGCCGCCGGTCATGATGTCGGCGCTGTCCTTCTGGTAGTTGGTTCCGGCCAGACCGTAGAAGGTGTTGAGCGGCACGTTGATCGGCTTGCCGTAGGGCTGATTCACGATCGGGATGCCGTAGTCCGGCACGTCGTTGTACTCGAGGTGGTACAGCGACATGATGAACTCGTTCTTCGTGCCGATGCCCCAACTCACCGACGGCGCCACCCCCTTGCGGTCGGTGCTGGCGTAGTCGCGAAAGCTGTCGGAGTTGGTGAGCATCGCGTTCACGCGGATCGCTGCGTTGTCCCCCACTTTCTGGTTGACGTCCGCGGTGACCCGGCGATAGGCAAAGCTGCCCACCGTCATCGCGACGCGGCCGGTATCCTGCAGGATCGGTGTCTTGCTCACCTGATTGATCACGCCGCCGGTGGATCCGCGACCGAAGATCATCGAGGCCGATCCGCGCAGCACGTCGATCTGCTGCAGGTTGAACGTGTCGCGGTTGTACTGCGCGACATCGCGCATGCCGTCGAGATACAGGTCGCCCACGGCGCTGTAACCACGCAGCGTGATGTTGTCACCGATGCGGCCACCCTCCGCGGCGTTGAAGGTGAGGCCCGCCACGTTGCGCAGTGCTTCCTTCAACGTGTCGGCATTGCGCTCGACGATCAGTTTCTCGGGCACGATGGTGACCGACTGCGGGATGTCTTTCGCCAGCTGGTTGGTCTTGCCGATACGGGTCTTGCCGCCCTGGTAGCTGTCGGAGGTCTGCATGGCGGAATCCTCGACCTTGACGGCGGGAAGCACCGTCTCTTCCCTGGGCTTGCCCTTGGTGGCGTCGTCCTGCGCGAAGGCGGAGGCCGGCGCGAAGGCGACGCCGGTCAGCATCGCACCCAGCGGCAGCCACGCGGTTCGCGAACGCGGCCCGCTCTCCTCGCGGATCGCGATCCGCGGCGGCGCCGAGTGCCCCGCGATGCCTGCAGGGCGGCGCGGTCCGAGTTGAGCCAACGCGGCCGCAAGCGGCCGCAACGCACGTTTTGTTTTCATGGTCACTCCCTGTGATAGTCAAGGCTGGCTATCCGGAGACGACCCGGTTGGCTCGCGCTAAAAATGGAACGCAGAACTTCCGCACGCGGCACGCAACCCGCACCGCATGCCACATCATTTCGTGAGGATCAGTTTCCCCTTGCTGGTCAACCGCAACGTATAGATGAAGCCGTTGTGCTCGATGTGCAGCTCGTGGCTGCCGCCGGGGAACAGCTCGCGGCTCGCGAGCACCCTTCGCGGCGCCGTGGCGCGCGGCGGGTTCTGCGAACCCGCCGATGCGATCGAGGTCGGCTTGTCCTGCGCGTCGTTCACTTGTGCAGCGGTTCCGTGATGAACCCGACGCGGGTCAAGCCGGCGCGCTGCGACATCGCCATCACCTCGGCCACGCGCTGGTACTCGGTGGTCTTCTCGGCGCGCAGATGCAGCTCCGGCTGCGGTTTGTGGGCCGCGGCTTCCGCGAACAACGCAGGGAGCTCCGCCTCGTCGACCGGTTTGTCGTTCCAGAATGCCGCACCTGCCGCGTCGAGCGACAGCGTCACGGTCTCGGGCTTCTCGAGATTGACCTGGTTCGACGCGGTGGGCAGCTGGATCTTGATCGCGTGCGTGAGCAGCGGTGCGGTGACGATGAAGATGATGAGCAGCACCAGCATCACGTCGATCAACGGCACCATGTTGATCTCCGGAGTGGGCCGGTCGATCTCGTGACTGTCGAATCCGCCAAAGGCCATGTCATGCGGCCTTGGCAACGGTGGCGCGAACGTCCGTGCGCTTGGTCGGATCCACGAAGCCGCCGCTGTCCAGCTTGGCGCCGGTGGTCAGGAACGCGTGCAGGTCGTGGGCGAAACCATCCAGCTCGGCCAGCACCGTGCGGTTGCCGCGCGCGAACGCGTTGTGCGCGAGCACCGCGGGAATCGCGACGAACAGGCCGGCCGCCGTCATGATCAGCGCCTCGCCAACCGGCCCCGCCACCGCGTCGAGCGTTGCGGCACCGCTGGCGCCGATGCCGATCAGCGCGTGATAGATGCCCCAGACGGTTCCGAAGAGGCCGACGAAGGGTGCCGTGCTGCCGATGGAAGCCAGCACCGACAGTCCGAACTCGAGGGCACCGGCTTCGCGGATGATCGCGCGTCGGATCGACCGGGTGAGGAACTCGCCCTGTCCACCGGCATCGACCAGGCCGGCCGACATGGAACGGCGATAGTGCTGGCGCGCTTCCATCGCCTGGGCCGCCACGCGGCCGAAGGGCTCTTCGGGCGACTGGCGCGCCATTTCCGCCGCAATCGTGTCGATCGACGGTGCGCCCCAGAAGTGCGCCATGAAGAGCTGGACGCGCTTGCTCATGCGCCGGTTGCTCACGGACTTGGTCGCGATGAGGTACCAGGTCGCGACCGACATCGCGCCGAGGATCAGCAACACCAGCAGGCCGACCGCATCGCCCTGCGCGAGGAACGCGCTGACGCCGTAGGGATTGTCGTTCGTCATGGAACTATCCTTTGAGTGAGAACTTGATCGGAACCACCACCCATGCCTCGACCGGCTTCTCGCCGAGACGGGCCGGCACGAATCTCCAGCCGCGCACGGCTTCCACCGCGGAATCGTCGAGACGCGCGTAACCGGAGCTTTGCTTGAGTTCGACCTTCGCCGCTTCGCCCGCGGCGGTGACCAGCACGCGCAGCAGGACCGTGCCGTGCTCGCCAAGACGGCGCGAGGCCGACGGATAGGCCGGCTTCGGGTTGCGTAGGTAGTCCGCATTCCATGCTTGCGCCGTGGCCTCGGCCGCGGCGGTTGCGACCGGAGCCTGGGGCGGCGGCTCGGCCATCGGGACGGGCCGCGGCGGGGACGGCGGAGCTCGAGGGACTTCGGCCGGCGCGGCGGCGACGACTTCCGGTGGCGGTGTCGGAACCGGGGGCGCCGGCACATCCGCCACCGGTCTGGGTGGTTCGATGGGCGGCGGTGGTGGCGGCTCGACCGCCGGCTCGGGTTCCACTGGCCGCGTTTCCGGCATCGGCTGCCGCACCGGCTCCGGCGTAACCACTTTCGGTTCGGGCTTGGGCTGTACCAGCGGTTTCGGTTCGGGGTGTGCCACCGGCTCCGCAGCCACCGGCAGCGGGGCCGGCAAGACGTCCGGCTCGGGTGGTGCGGACATCAACGTCACCAGGAGCGGTGGCGGTTCGGCCGGTCGCAGGTGGAAGGACCAGGCGAACAAGGCCCCCGCCACGGCCACGTGGGCAACGACGACGGTCACGAAGGTCGGGCGGGAAAACCGTGGTGCTGACGGAGCTATCACGATGGTGCGGGCAAATGGTGGGCATCGCCTCGATACCTCGAGGCACACTGGTCGCCGCACACCCTGCGCTCGCCAACAAAGTCTTCTGACTCAACAATTTGCGAAACGCAGAACATGACGCTCTCGCAGTACCTGGGTGGGCCTGAGCCTGCCTGAGTTGTTTTTATGAGATATCGAATACGAATTATTCGCATTCACATAAATGGCGTCAATAGCCATTTGGGCCGGACAGGCCGGCATCGGCACGGCAACAGCCAGGCGGCCGCTAGCGGGTGTTGCGGCGGACGAACTCCGCCATGCGTCCGATGCCCTGCTCGATCGCTTCGGTCGAGGCGGCGTAGCTGAAGCGGATGTGCTGCCCCTCGCCTGCGACCCGGGGGCCGAAGTGGATGTCGGCCAGCACCGCAACGCCGGCTTCACTCAGCAGGCGCTTGCGGAATTCCTCCGAGTCGGCAGCGCCGATCATGCGGCAGGCGTCGGTCACGTTGGGCCACGCATAGAAGGCGCCGCCGGGCGACTGGCACGTGACACCGGGTACGGCGTTCAACAGCTTCACGATCAGGTCCCGGCGCTGCAGGAAGATGTCGCGCATGCGCTTGGCGTCAGTCTGCGGGCCATTCAGGGCTTCGACGGCGGCCCACTGGCTGATCTGCGACGCGCACGACTCGGTGTTGGTGATCCACGTGGTGAGGTATGGCGCGAGCTTGGCGTTGGCGACGAAGCCCAGGCGCCAGCCGGTCATGGCCCAGGTCTTCGAGCAGCCATCCGAGATGATCGTGCGCTCGAGCATGCCCGGCAGAGTGGCGATCGACACGAACTCGCCGTCGTACACCAGGCGCCCGTAGATCTCGTCCGCGAACACCCACACCTGTTCGTGCTTGCGGAGGATCTCGGCGATCGCCTCCATCTCGGCGCGCGGAATGATGCCGCCGGTGGGGTTCTGCGGCGAATTGAGGATGAGCAGTTTCGTTTTGGGCGTGATCTTGTCGGCGAGTTCGTTCGGATCGAAGTTGAACTGGCGCGACTCGCGCAGGCTGATGGGCACCGGCACCGCGCCGTTCACGCGGATCTGCGAGTCGTAGATCGGGAATCCCGGATTGGGATAGATCACCTCGTCGCCGGCGCCGTAGTCGGTGGTGGACAGTACGCTATAGCCGATGAACGGCTTGGCACCCGCACCGACGACCACGTCGGCCGGTTCCACCTTCAGGCCGCGCGTGCGCTGGATGTCGGCAGCGATCGCCTGGCGCAACTCGTCGATGCCGGCGGACGGCGTGTAGCCATGCTTGCCGCCGCGAATGGCGGCGACCGCCGCGTCCTGAATGTTTCCCGGGGTCGGGAAATCCGGCTGCCCGATGCAGAACGAGATCACGTCGTGGCCGGCGCGGATGCGCGCGTTGACTTCGGCGAGCACGACGAATGCGTTCTCCGTGCCGAGATGGAGCGCACGATTGCTGACGGCAGGCATCACTTCCTCCGGGTGGGTGTGGCGGCGTGCGTCGTGGCGCCGTCGCCGTTTAGGGGGCGCGGGGTTATAGCATGCGCTTCAGGCACGCGGCAACGCGCTACCAGGGCAGCTTCGCGTAGTAGGCGGCGAGATCCCGCACGTCCTGATCCGTGAGGTGCAGCGTCGGATCCCACATCTGGAACGCGTAGGCCTGGTGCCGCTCGAGGCGCCGGAACTCGGTCAGGGCGTTGACCAGGTACTGATAGTGCTGTCCGGCGATGCGCGGATAGAGCCGGTAGCCGAGCGAACGGCCATCGCCTTCGTGGCAGGAGGCGCACGAAACGGACAGCTCGAGGCCGCGGCGCGGGTCGCCGCGGGTCTCGTCGGCGCCGGCCTCGCAGACCATCGGTGCGAGCACTGCGAGCATCCAGGCGGACTTCACGACTTCTTCTCGGACGCGCGAATGGCTGCGGCGCGATGGATCGCGGCGCGGATGCGCGGATAGGTGCCGCAGCGACACAGCACTCCCGACATGGCCGCGTCGATGTCCTCGTCGGTGAGCTTGTCGCGCTTCAGGAGGAGCGAGGTCGCGCTCATGATCTGCCCCGGCTGGCAGTAGCCGCACTGCGGCACGTCGATCTCCTGCCAGGCCTTGAACACGGCGTTGCCGGGACGGGCCGCGAGCCACTCGATGGTGTGCACGCGCAAACCCTTCAGAGCAGACACCGGCACCTGACACGAGCGCGCGGCCTCGCCCTCGATCAGCACCGTGCAGCACCCGCACAGCCCGCGGCCGCAGCCGTACTTGGTGCCGGTGAGTCCGAGCGTGTCGCGCAACGCCCAGAGGAGCGGCGTGTCCTCCTCGACGGCGAGGGTCGTGGTCTTGTCGTTGAGCGTGAACGTGATCGCCATGGGACCCGACTCCCTTCAGGGTAGCGTGCTGTAGTGTTGCGCGATGGCTTCGATGTCCGCGTCGTCCAGATGGCGCACGGCGTTGGACATGATGCCGCTGTTCAGGCCGCGGATGCCGCCCGTGCGGTACTGCTTCAGGATATACACGAGATACTCGCGATGCTGGCCGGCGATGCGGCCGTTCGAGGGCATCGCGGTCGAGAGCCCGTCGGCGCCATGGCAGTCGGCGCAGCGCTGCAGGTGCGCCGTCACGTCCCGGTCGGCCGCCTGCGCGATCGACGCTGTCGCACCGAGACCCGCGAGCAGCAGGAGGGTCGCCGTCTTCATGGAACGACCGGTCCGAGCCATGACCGCAGTGCCGCAGTTACCGCGTCGGGGCGCTCCAGCGTGCTCATGTGCCCGCAGTGCTCCACGACCAGCAGTTCGGCACCCGGGATCGCCGCCGCGATCTCTTCGTGGAACTCGACCGGCGTGAGGCCGTCCTCGCGGCCGCACAGCACCAGCGTCGGGCATGCGATCGCGGCGAGGTGCGGCCGGCTGTCGGAACGCCGCATGACGGCGTACTGCTGGTTACGGTAGCCGGCGAGGCCGACCCGATCCGCCATGGCCTCGATGGCGTGCACCAGGATCGCATCGGACAGCCGCGAGGGATGCAGGATGCGCGGCATCATCAACCGGTGGATGACGCCGAAGCCGTGTTCGCGCTCGGCGAAAGCGAGGAACTCGAGCCGCTCGCGGGTGCGCTCCGGCGTGTCGGGACGGGCATTCGTGTCGAGCAGCGCCAGGCGCTGCACCCGCTGCGGCGCTGCACGGACGAGCGCCAGCGAGACCATGCCGCCCATGGACAACCCGGCCAGCGCAAAGCGTTCGAACGGCACTTCCTCGAGGACACGCCGCACCATCCCTTCCATGGTGTCGTCCCGCGTCACGTCGGCCACCCAGCATTGAGCGACCTCATGCAGCGCCGCAATCTGCGGCGCCCACAGGGCCGCATCGCACAGCAGGCCGGGAACGAGAACGAGCGGGACGGGGCTCACGGGTGGGAATCATGCCATGACCCTGCGACGAGCGCGGTCGAATGGCCGAAACCGCTCCGCTACAATCCTTGGTTCCCTTCCACCGGAATCCTCGACTCGCCGACCATGAACCGAAACCTCCAAGTGCTGCTCAAGAGCCGTCCCGAAGGCTGGGTCACGGAAGCGAACTTCGACGTCGTGGAGACCGACATGCAGGAGGCGCGGCCGGGAGAGGTGCTGGTGCGCAACCACTGGTTGTCGCTCGACCCCTACATGCGCGGGCGGATGTCAGCGACCAAGTCCTATGCAGCCAGCGTGGATATCGGCGCCGTCATGGTGGGCGGCACCGTCGGCGAGATCGTCGATTCCAAGCACCCTCGCCTCAAGACCGGCCAGTTCGTGGTGGGGTCGCTCGGCTGGCAGCTTTACGCCACGTCTTCGGGCGAAGGACTGAGCGTGGTGGATCCGAAGGCAGTGCCGCTGCAGGCCTACCTGGGCGTGGTCGGCATGCCCGGCGTCACGGCATGGACCGGCCTGTACGAGATCCTCCAGCCCAGAGCCGGCGAAACCGTCCTCGTGTCGGCCGCTTCGGGCGCGGTGGGCGGTGTCGTCGGACAACTCGCGAAGATGCAGGGCTGCCGCGTGGTCGGAATTGCCGGCGGCTCGGCGAAATGCCAGTACACGGTGCAGGAGCTGGGCTTCGACGCCTGCGTCGACTACAAGGGCGGCAAGCTGCTCGACGATCTCAAGGCAGCGTGTCCGGACGGCGTGGACTGCTACTTCGAAAACGTGGGCGGCGTCGTGATGGATACGGTGCTGCGCGTGTTGAACCCGTTCTCGCGCGTGGCACTGTGCGGGCTGATCGCGGACTACAACACCACCGAGCCCTACGGCATCACCATGATCCGTTCGATCCTGGTCAACCGCGTGAAGGTCCAGGGCTTCATCGTCTCCGACCGCATGGACATGTTCCAGCGTGCGCTGCCGAAACTCGCGAAGCTGGTGGCCGGAGGCAAGATCAAGTACCGCGAGACCGTCGCCGACGGACTGCGCGCCGCCCCCAAGGCCTTCATCGGCATGCTGAAGGGCGAGAACCTCGGCAAGCAACTGGTCAAGCTCGTATAACCGGCGCACTGCGCGCGCCACTTCAACCGCATCGAGAGAGGAAAAGTTCGTGAACGTCATCGTCACCGGCACCAGCAGCGGCTTCGGCCAACTCACCGTACGCACTCTGGCCAGCAATGGTCACACCGTCTTCGCGACCGTGCGCGACATCAAGGGGCGCAATGCCACCGCCGCCGCGGACCTCGCGAAGATCCCGAACGTGCAGGTGGTCGAACTGGACGTGACGAGCGACGCCTCCGTCGAGGCGGCCATTGCCGACATCGCCAAGCGGACCGGCGGTGCCATCGACGTGCTGGTAAACAACGCCGGCCGCTTCTCCATGGGCATCCAGGAGGCCTATCGCCTCGACGAGACCAAGTCGCTGTTCGAGACCAACGTCTTCGGACCGCTGCGGCTCAACCGTGCCGTCCTGCCGCACATGCGTGCGAAGCGCTCGGGCCTGATCGTGAATGTCTCGAGCATCGTGGGCCGCGTGTCGCTGCCGACGCTGGGTACCTACTCCGCGACCAAGTACGCGCTGGAGGCGCTCGGTGAGGCGCTGCGCGACGAGGTGAAATGGCTCGGTATCGACGTCGTATTGATCGAACCCGGCGCCTTTCCGACGAAGGTCGGCGACAACGGGTTGTATGCGAACGATCCGGCGCGAGCCGAAAGCTACGGCCCCGTCGCGCAGATTCCGCAGAAGATGGGAGAAAGCCTCGGCCAGCTCTTCTCGAGCCCGCAGGCACCCAAGCCCCAGGATGTGGCCGATGCGATTCTCGAAGTCGTGAAGCTGCCCGCCGGGAAGCGTCCGACGCGGGTGGTCGTCGACAATCTCTCCGGCGGCCCGATCAAGGCCCTCAACGTGGACTACGACAAGCACCGGCAGGACATCCTGGCTGCGTTCGGGCTCGCCTGACCAGACCGTCTGGCGTCAGCCGCCACCACGAAACGAAAGTCGAAGTTAGGCAAGGACGACCAGCGCTATGCGAGCGTCGAACCGGGCATGGGCGTCGGCCGCGCGAAGTTCCTTGCGGCCAAGGGCGTGGCCGGCATCTTTCGCGTCGCTGCCCCGACGCCCTCGACTTGCTACGCGGACCGACGCCTGCGCAAGTGCATGAACCCCAGCAGGCCGAGCCCCATCGCGAGCGTCGTCCAGGTAGTCGGTTCGGGCACGGGCGCAATCCGGTAGACGGTGCCGTCGCCCAGCGCGACCACGTACAAGGCACCGTCCGCGCCTTGCTGCAGACCGGTCACCACGTTGAAGTCGGTACCGAACGAGAGCGAGTTGCGCTCTGCGGTGGTGTCCGCAACGAGGTCCGCGAGATCACCGCCGAGGACGAAGCCCGTGCGGGTCGCGTTCAACCGGAGGAGAAACAGGCGGCCGGTGTTGTTGTCGCCCACGATGACCGCGTCATCGTAGCTGCTGCCCCAGGAAGAGCCGTGCAGAAACTGCAGGGCGGTGATGCCGATCGGCCTGAGGAACGAGAACTCGGGATCGCTGTATGCCGAGCCCGGCAGTGCCACGAGATCATCGACGTCCTGCGGGTCCTCGCTGTCGGGGCCCATGATCTGCGTCCACCCGCTGTTGAAACCGCTCGCGACCAGATTGATCTCGTCGAAGGATCCGGGCCCGTTCTCCGTATCCCAGAGATTTTCCGTCACCGGATCGAACGCCAGTCCGAACGAGTTGCGCACGCCATAGGCGTAGAACGGCGCCTGGGCACCGCCGAACGGATTGCCGGTTCCTGGCGTGAGATCCGTGTTGAGCCGATAGATGCCGCCCACGTTGGAGCTCACAGTGGTGCTGCTGTTTTGCTCGAGTGCGCTCCGATTGAGGTCGCCGGTCGCTCCGTAGAGCTTGCCGTCCGGACCGAACACGAGCGGCCCGCCATCGTGGTTCGGGCCGGTCGCCTGCCCGTCCGACGCCGCGCCGAAGGTGCGTGACAGCCCGGCGCCCACGAGAGCCGAGCCGTCCCATTGGTAGCGCACGACGCGGTTGTCGACCCACGTGCCACCGTCCACGGCGCCTGGCTGGTCATTGGAGCTGTAGTACAGATACGTGTAGCCATTGTTCGCGAAATCGGGATCGAGCGCGATGCCGAGCAGCCCGCGTTCGGAGTCGGCGTTGACGGCGAGATCGAGGACGGGCGCGGCGGACAGCACGCCGCCGTCGAAGCGCTTCACCTGTCCCGTCGCCTTCTCGATGACGAATCCTTCGCCGGCGCCGGAGAACACCATCCCGGTCGGTTCCGACAAACCGGTGAGATACGGTGTCACTACGAGGTTCGGATCGCTCACGGTCTGCGCAGTGGCCGGCACTGCGACGAAAGCACTCGCGAGTGCGATGAGAATTCGGTTCGGCTTCACGATGTTCTCCCTATCGACGAGACTTCGGGCGCACCCAGCATCGCGCAGACATCGGATTTCCGCTAGTGTCTCGCGGTTGCGACGACGTCGCCGTGGCGCGACACGCCGTCGCTGTCGACCCTCGAGGAACTCATGAACTGGAAGACCGCCTACCGCTCGCTCTACTATGAAACCATGCCGGAGCCCGACGATCCCGTGCTCGATCCGAAGGAGACGGCGTTGCTGGTGATCGACGTCCAGAATACGTATCTCGCGCGACCCGACCGCTCGCAACTGACGCCGGCCGAGCAGGTGCACTTCGATCGATGGACGCCGTTCCACGATCGGATGCATGGCATCGTCGTTCCGAACATCGGCCGCGTCCTGGACGAATTCCGCAAGCGCGGCATCGAAGTTTTCTTCGCTCGCATCGCGTGTCTGACTCGCGACGGCCGCGACCGATCGTTGTCGCAGAAGCTACCCGGCTTCAACAATCTGCTGCTGCCGAAGGAAACCGCGCCGTCGTTCATCGTCGACGCGCTGGCGCCGCAGGAGGACGAGATCGTGGTGACCAAGACCACCGACAGCGCGCTCACCGGAACCAACCTGCGGCTGCTGCTGCACAACGTCGGCATCCGCAACGTCGTATGCGTGGGCATCTTCACGGATCAATGCGTATCGTCGACGGTGCGGAGCCTGGCCGACGAGAGCTTCCGCGTGGTGGTGCTGGACGACTGTTGCGCGGCTGCGACCGACGAACTCCACAGGAAGGAGCTCGAGATCATCAACAACATCTATTGCACGGTGATGGGCGTGGACGATCTGCTCGGGATCCTGCCCCCACCCTGACCCTCCCCCGGCGGTGCGCTGCCCCCTCCCCCCGCCCTCCCCCGGCGGTGCCGGCGCTGCGCTGCCCCCTCCCTCCGCCCTCCCCCGGCGGTGCCGGCGCTGCGCTTTCCCCCTCCCTCCGCCCTCCCCCGGCGGTGCCGGGGGAGGGGACGTACGGCTCCTTCCCCCAGCTTTGCTGGGGGAAGGTCGGGATGGGGGCGCGCGATGCCTCTTGCTACACCCCCCACCGCAGCGCCGCCGTATGCACCGGCGCATCCCACAGCGCCTTCGACTCCGCATCCAGCATCGTCACCGTGATCGAGCACCCCGCCATGTCGAGCGACGTCACGTAGTTGCCCACCAGGGACCGCACCACTTTCACGCCGGCCGGTGCCAGCAACTTCGACGCCGCGTGGTAGACGAGATACAACTCCATCAGCGGCGTCCCGCCGAAGCCGTTCACCAGCAGCAGCGCTTCGCCCTTCGCAGCTGCGCCGAGGTCGGCCACGATCGCGTCCACCATCTCCTTGGCGATGGCGTCGGCCGACTGCAGCTTCACGCGCCGGCGCCCTGGCTCGCCATGGATTCCGACGCCCATCTCCATTTCATCCGGACCGATGTCGAACGTGGGCTTGCCGGCCGCGGGGACGGTGCAACTCGTCAAGGCCACACCCATCGACCGGGTGCGGGAATTCACCCGTTCCCCCAGCGCCTGCAACGCGGCGAGGTTCCCGCCCTGCTCCGCCGCCGCGCCCACCATCTTCTCGACGATCATCGTGCCGGCTACGCCGCGCCGTCCGGTGGACCAGGTCGAGTTCGCGACGGCGACGTCGTCGTTGGTGATGACGGTGGCAACTTTGCCACCGGCCATCTCCTTCGCCATGTCGAAGTTCATGACGTCGCCTTCGTAGTTCTTCACGATGAAAAGAACGCCACCGCCGGTATCGACCGCGACGGCGGCAGCCAACATCTGGTCTGGTGTGGGCGAGGTGAACACCTGCCCGGGGCAAGCTGCATCGAGCATGCCGTGGCCGACGAAACCCGCGTGCAGCGGCTCGTGCCCCGAACCACCGCCGGACACCAGCCCGACCTTGCCGGCCTTGAGCCGCGCACGCTGCACGAACTTCCCATCCTCGCCCGCGACCACGATATCCGCGTGAGCTGTGCAGAAGCCGGCCAGGCTCTCGGTGAGCACCGCGTCGACCGCGTTGATCAGTTTCTTCATGCTGGTCCTCCGTCGTCGTTGACTACGTATCCCTGAGCAACCGCGCCACCTGCTCCGCGAACGCCGTCACGATCGCATCGAGCTGGCCATTGCGCGCATCCGACCCGAGATCCGGCAAGGTGATCGTGTGAGTCCGTTGCAGTTCGTCCTTGAGTATCTGGAGCCGCCGCGGATGGGCCTTGCGATAGGCGGTGAGGAAGCGCTCCTTCTCGCGCGGCGAGAAATGGCAGACCTCCACGATGCGCTCCACGTGCTGTACCGGAATCGGAACGGCGTACGCCGGGTTGGAAATCTGCGAGATGAAGCTGCGGTTCTTGCCGAGCACCTCCGCCAGCCGCTGGCGCATGCCCGACGGGCGGGCATCCAGCACTTCCTGCAGGATCGCCTTGTACGCGGCAACCCGCGCCTGCAGCACCTCGGGTTTGGCCACGGCCTCAGACACGGCTGACGGCCGCCTTCACGGCAGCGAGCGTGGCCTGGGCGACCGACAGAGTCCGCAAGCCGCTGCCGATCAACTCGGGAATCGCGCCGACATCGCTCGCGAGATCGCCGCACAGACTGACCTCGCGACCATGAGCATCGCCGTATTCGCACAGCTCGCGCAGCACGCGCCAGAACGCGGGCCCCGGCTTCGACAGCGTGGCCAGGGCCGGTTCGTCGCGGCTTGCCGCCATCAGGTACTGCAGCAGGTCGTTGCTGCCGATGGAGTAGAACTCGGTATCGAAGCACTCGACGGCGAGCGCAGCCGCGGGCACTTCCACCATCATGCCCAGCGGCGGCAGTGCCGCTTCTACCCCTGCCGCGTTCAGGTCGCGCACTACCTTGCCCAGCAGTTCGCGCACGCGATCGAGCTCGCGCGGCACCGCGACCATGGGCACCATGACCTTCACATTGCCGACCACCGCGGCTCGCGCCAGCGCGCGCAACTGCACCTCGAGCACGTCCGGTCGTTCGAGCGACAGGCGTACGCCGCGCACGCCGAGGAACGGATTGCTTTCGCCGTCCCGCGTCAGACCCGGAATCGGCTTGTCTCCGCCGGCATCCAGCGTACGGATGGTCACCGGGCGGCCCTGCGCCCATTCCGCGATGCGCCGGTAGACCCGGTACTGCTCCTCCTCCGACGGCAACTCGCGGCGATCGTGAAACAGGAACTCGGTGCGTACCAGCCCGATGCCGTCGACGTGCGCCGGATCGATCGCGTCCAGCTCCTCGGGACGGGCAACGTTGATCATGACGCGCACGCGCGCTCCACCGGCGGTCCTGGCTTCGCTCGCGAGGTGCAGGCGGTCGGCCCGCGCACGGTCCTCATGGGCGGTGCGACGGCGCTCGAAGCGTTCGCGCGCCGCAGTGTCGGGGTCGATGACCAGCAGGCCTTCGTGCGAGTCGAGCAGCGCCTCCGTCGCATCGTCAAGATCGATGGCGCCGACACCCACGAGCAGCGGCACGCCGCGGGAGCGCGCGAGTATCGCCACGTGGCTGGTGGTCCCGCCCCGCTGCAGCACCAGGCCGCCACCGCTCCAGTCCGTCGCGAGGAAGCGTGACGGCGCGAGATCCTCGGCGACGACGATGCTGCCCGGCGCGATGATCTGCGCATCCGTTCCGGCGAGCGCGTCCAGCACCCGTTCGCGCAGATCCGTCAGGTCGGCAGCACGGCCGCGAAAGTAGGCATCGTCCGACGATTCGTAGTCGGCGATGAGCGCGCTCATCACGTTCGACCAGGCGGCATCGGCCGTCGCACCGCCGGCAATGCCCTCGGCCACCGGTCGAGTGATCTCGTCGTCCTCGAGCAGCGCCATCTGGAAGGCCAGGATGCCGGCGGCCTCGTCGTCGCCGACCGACTCCATCAGCGCAGCCAGCGCGGCCTGCGCGGCGGCGATCGCCCCAGCGATCCCGGACTGTTCATCCGACGCTGCACGGCGCACCCGGGAGCGCCTGCGCGCACTGCCCAACCGAACGACCGGACCCGCAGCCATGCCGGGCGCAGCGGGCGTACCGACGAGTTCCAGCACGTTCAGGCCGTTTCGAAATCGCGCTCGACCAGCGCGACGATCGCCTGGACGGCGGTCTCGGCGTCCTCGCCCTCGGCACGGACGTGCAGCAGCGCCCCCTTCGGCGTCTTGCTGCCCATCACCTTCACGATGCTCTTCGCGTCGATCCAAGGTCCCTCGGCTGCGGTCGCGATCTCGATGCGCGACTGGAAGCTCTTGGCGAGCTGGGTGAGCTTGACCGACGGCCGTGCGTGCAGCCCGACTTCATGCTCGATCACGACGCTCGACTGGGCGGTTGCGGACATCTCGTGTTTCCTCTCAGGCGGCGCGCAGTTCTTCGGCAGTACGCCGCACATGCTCGAGCGGGGATCCGGCCGAGGCCTCGGTCCCGGCCATGACGGCACCTTCGACCACCGGTGCATTGCAGATCACCACGCGATCACGCCGCTCGTCCGGCAGCATCTCGATCGCCATCTCGCTGTTGGTTTCGGCACCCCCGAGGTCCACGAGGATCGCGACACCCGCCTCCGACCAGGCGCGATCGATCGCGGCCATGATCGCCTCGACACTGGTGCCGAGTCCGCCGCCCGGAGCACCGCCGCACCATGCGAGCGGCACGTCGTCGCCGACCATCTGGCGGACCATGTCGGCGGCGCCTTTCGCGACGTCAGGCGAGTGGGAGACGATGACGATGCCGACGTTGGTGCTCATCGATCAAACTCTCCGTCGATGGCTTGCCCCCACCCTGACCCTCCCCCGGCTTTGCCGGGGGAGGGGGTGGCTGCGCCACCCCTTGCGGGAGAATGAGTGGCCCTCTCCCTCGGTCCCTCTCCCAGAGGGAGAGGGAAGTACACCCCTTCCCCCGGCTGTGCCGGGGGAAGGCGGGGGATGGGGGCAGCAGTACCCGGCTTCGCCGGGGGAAGGTTGGGATGGGGGCACACAGTGCTCACCCACTCGACTACCGCATTGACGTTCAAGTGCTTCATACGACGTGCTGCTCCTCCAGTACATCAGCGATCGCATGCAGGATCAGGCTCGACGACCGCGCCCCTGGATCCATGTGGCCGATGCTGCGATCCCCCAGGAACGAAGCGCGGCCCCGGATCGCCTTCATCGGCACGGTCGCCTCGGCAGCAGTTGTGGCAGCGACGCGGAGCCTGGCCAGATCGCCGCCCGCACGCAACTCGGCGAGCAGCGGTGTCAGCACGTCGAGCATGGTCTTCATGCCCGCTTCCGATTTGCCCCGCGCCTTCACCGCATCGATGGCGGCCGCGAAGGCATCGGCCAATCCGGCCCGATCCAGCGTCGCGGGCCACGCCTTGCCCAAGGCCATGAAGAGCGTGCCGTAGAGCGGTCCCGAGGCACCGCCCACTTTCATGACAAGCGCCATGCCCGTTGCCTGCAGGGCATCGGCCGGCGGCAGCGCTGCGGTCTTGTCCACCTCGGCCAGCACGGCTTCGAATCCGCGTTTCATGTTGAGCCCGTGGTCGCCATCGCCGATCGCCTGATCGAGCGCGGTGAGTTCCTCCGCGTGGGCGATCACGGTTTCGGCGACTCCGGTGATCAACCGTCGCAACGTGGCTTGATTCATGGTCAGTGCCTCAATCGCCCGCCGTCGGCACCGAAGAAGAGCGGTTTACCGAGTTCGAGACCGACGACGTCGCCGACCGCGAGGCGTTCTTCGGGATCGGTGAGCACCACCACGTCGGTGTCCATGACCGTGACGTGCAGATGGTTCTGGTCGCCGAGATGCTCGATCCGCTTGACGCGCCCGGCTCCATTCGGATTGCGACGGATGCGGACGTGCTCGGTGCGCACGCCGATGGTCACCGTGGCCGCGGGTGCCGCCACCTCGGCGAAGAGGCTGCGCGGAACCAGGTTGATCGTGGGGCTGCCCAGCCGCGTCGCGACGTAGGTGTTGACCGGGTCCTCGTAGATGTCGCGCGGACTTCCCACCTGCACCAGCCGGCCGCGATCGAGCACCCCGATGCGGCTCGCCATGGTCATTGCCTCGGTCTGGTCGTGGGTGACGTACAAGATGGTGGCACCCAATTCGCGCTGGATCCGCTTCAACTCCACGCGCATCTCCGCGCGCAGCTTCGCATCGAGCGACGACAGCGGCTCGTCCATCAGATACACCGTGGGCTTGCGCACCAGTGCCCTGCCGATGGCAACCCGCTGCATCTGCCCGCCCGACAACTGTGTGGCGCGATTGCCGAGCTTGTCCTCGATATGGAGCAGGCCCGCGATCTCGCGCACCCGGGTCTCGATCTCGCGTTCGGGCAGCCGCCGCGCCGGGGCGCGCAGCGGAAAAGCGAGGTTGTCGTACACGGACAGGTGCGGGTAGAGCGAATACTGTTGGAACACGAACGAAACGTCGCGCGGCGCCGGTGTGGTGTGTGTGACGTCGCGGCCACCGATATGGACGCGGCCGGCATCCGGCTTCTCGAGACCCGCAACCAGCCGCAGTGTAGTGGTCTTCCCCGCGCCCGTCGGACCGAGCAGCACGATGAATTCGCCGTCGCGGGCGTCGAGGTGCAGGTCGTCCACCGCCTCGACCGATCCGAAACGCTTCGACACCCCCTCGAGCCGGACCTCAGCCATGGGCGGCCTCCGTGTGCAGCCGCGTACGGATCGCTCGTCCCGAGCCTCCGTCGAACAGGGACAGTTTCTCTGCGTGGAATGAGAGACCCACATGGTCACCCGCCCGCACCGCGATGTCCGACGGCATGCGCGCCTTGATGCCGGTGCCGTCGATGCCCGCCAGGGTCACGATCTGTGTGGTGCCCAGGTACTCGCTGTCGATGACCCGGGCTCGATAGGGCGCATCATCCTGCAACCGGACGTGTTCCGGCCTTACCCCGAGTACCAGCGCACCACCCGCACCTTCCTCGTGCACTTCCGGCACCGCCACGTCGGCACCCCCGAGGCGAACGTTGCGATCGCCGCGCCCCACCCGGCCTTCGAAGCGCAGCAGGTTCATGGGCGGGGAACCGATGAAGTCCGCGACGAACAATGTCGCCGGGCGGTCATAGATCTCCTGAGGCGAGCCGAGCTGCTCGATCACGCCCTGGTTCATCACCGCGATGGTGTCGGCCATCGACATGGCTTCGAGCTGATCGTGGGTCACGTAAACAGTGGTCGCCCCGAGCCGGTCGTGCAGCGCGCGCAGTTCACCGCACATCAGCTCGCGGAACTCGGCGTCGAGCGCACCGAGCGGCTCGTCCATCAGGAAGGCGAGCGGTTCGCGCACGATCGCGCGGCCGAGGGCGACCCGTTGACGGTCGCCGCTCGACAGCCCGGACACCGGATGATCCAGGAGGTGCGTGATGCGCAGGGTCTTGGCGGCCTCTTCGACGCGCCGCTTCACCTCGTTGCGAGCCATGCCCTGGGACCGCAGCGGATAGGAGATGTTGGCGCGCACGTTCATGTGCGGATAGAGCGCGAAGAGCTGGAACACGAACGCTATGTCGCGGGCGGATGCCTGCTTGAACGTGACATCCTCGTCACCGAGCAGAATGCGCCCGGAGGTCGGTAGCTCGAGACCCGCGATCATGCGCAAGGTCGTGGTCTTGCCACAGCCGGAAGGACCGAGCAGGCAGAAGAAGTCACCGTTGCGCACGGTGAAGGTGGAATCGCGCACGGCGGTGAAGCTGGCGAAGGCCTTGTGCAGGTTTTCTACGCGGATTTCAGCCATGGTCAGCTGCGCGCCCCCACCCTAACCCTCCCCCGGCAAAGCCAGGGGAGGGGACGTACACCCCTTCCCCCAGCGCAGCTGGGGGAAGGTTGGGATGGGGGCCGTCGTTCGATCATCGCGAACCCCTCATTCCGGAAACTTCGACACCACCACGAACATCGCCGTCCCCGCCAGGGTCGTGATGAACGAATAGGTATACAGAGTCATCGAGAACGACTGCAGCAGCATCAATACGCCCGCCGCGATCAGCACCGTGGCGACGTTCTCCATCGGCCCGCGCCGCAGCCACTTCGGCCAGGACGACTTCGCGGCGGCCGTCACTTGCGTACCGCCCCGAAGGTGATGCCGCGCAAGAGCTGCTTGCGCAGCAGCACGGTGAACACGAGGATCGGCACCAGGAACAGCGTCGTCCCCGCGGCCACCGCGGGCCAATCCTGGCCGCCTTCGCCGATGATCGTCGGGATGAACGGTGGCGCGGTCTGCGCTTCGCCGGAAGTGAGCAGCACGGCGAACGCGTATTCGTTCCACGCGAAGATCAGGCAGAAGATCGCGGTGGCCACGATCCCGGTCGTCGCCTGGGGCAGCACCACGCGAAAGAACGCCTGCAGCCGCGTGTAACCGTCGATCATCGCGGCCTCTTCGTACTCACGCGGAATCTCGTCGATGAAGCCCTTCAGCAACCACACCGCGAGCGAAACGTTCACTGCCGTGTACAACAGGATCATGCCGAGCTTGGTGTCCGACAACCCCAGCTCGCGATACATGAGGAAGATCGGGATCGCCACCGCGATCGGCGGCATCATCCGCGTCGACAGGATGAAGAACAGCAGGTCATCCTTGAGCGGGACCTTGAAACGCGAGAAACCGTAGGCGGCAGCGGTCCCGAGCAGCACCGAGAGCGCCGTGGAACCGAACGCGATGATCAGCGAATTGAGGAAGCGCGGCGCGTAGTTGGACGGCCCCACGATCACCATGTTGCGGTCGCGCGCGATCTTCTCGCACAGGCCGGATGGCGGCGCCAGGGTTTCGAGGTATTCCGCGGTCTGGCGCGAGCGCGTGGTGAAGAGGTTGCAGTAGCCCTCGAGGGAAGGATCGAAGATCACCTTCGGCGGATAGCTGATGGAATCCGGCGGGGTCTTGATCGAGGTGAGGAAGATCCACGCGAGCGGCACCAGCGCCACCACGGCGTAGACGATCACGATGATCCCGGCGATGTTCCGCGACAGCGGCCCGGGCTCGACGATGGAATGCGCGTGGGAGATGCCGCGGCTCATCGGCTCTTCACCTTGTTGAGCGCCTTCACGTAGATGTTCGCCAGGCCGAACACGGTGACGAACAGGATGATGGCGAAGGCGGACGAATAGCCGGTACGCCATTTCTCGAAGGCTTCACGCTTCAGCGTGATCGACGCCACCTCGGTGGTCGACCCCGGGCCGCCGTTGGTGAGCAGATTCACCAGGTCGAACATCTTGAAGTTCTCGATGCCGCGGAACAGCACCGCCAGCATGATGAACGGCAGCGCCATGGGCAGCGTGATGGTCCAGAACTGGCGCCACTTGGACGCCCGATCCACCTCGGCCGCCTCGTAGATGTACTCGGGGATCGAGCGCAACCCCGCGAGGCAGATCAGCATGACGTACGGCGTCCACATCCAGGTGTCCACGAGCACGATGGCCCAGGGTGCCAGCTTGACCGACCCGATCATTTCGAACGACGATGGATCGAGCCCGGTGAAGAACGAGATCACGTAGTTGAACAACCCGATCTGCGGCTGGTACAGGAACGCCCAGAAGTTGCCCACCACCGCGGGCGACAACATCATCGGAATGAGGATCACGGTGGTCCAGAACCCATGACCGCGGAAGCGCCGGTCCACGAGATACGCCAGCGCGAACCCGAGGATGGTCTGGATGAGAATGGTCCAGAACACGAAATGCGCGGTGGCCTGCATGGCCGCCCACACGTCCGGATCGGTCAGGATCGACTGGAAATGATCGATCCCGATGTTCTTCACTTCCGCGTTGGGCCGGTTGGCGCGGTAGTTGGTGAACGAAAGCTGGATCGTCCAGACCAGCGGAAAGATGTTGATCGCGAGCAGCAGGATGATCGTGGGCGAGATGAACAGCCACGCGATGGCGCGATCCGACAGCCCCTTGACCACCCGCGCGACCGGCGCCGGCGTAGCGGTAGCCGCGCGCTCGATGAAGCTCGCTTTGGCAACGTCGTTCATGTCTCCGCCAGGTTCCTGCGCCATTCCTCGATAGTCACACGACCAAGACCCACGTACCCGTCAGCCATCCCCCTCTCCCCTGGGGGAGAGGGGCCAGGGGAGAGGGGGGATCAGCCTTTGATCACACACGAGGCGCCGGGCCGCCCCAAGCCTCGTGTGCACCACAACCTCGTTCGAGTGCACGTGCGGCGCGCCCGAAGGGTCGCCGCGTACACTCGAACGACTTACAACTTCCCTTCTTCCTTGAACACCTTCTGCCAATCCTTGACCAGCAGGTCGAGCGCTTCCTTCGCGGTGCCCTTGTCGGCCACCACGTAGTCGTGCACGCGCTTCTGCATCGCCTGCAGCAGTTGCGCATAGGCCGGCTCCTGCCAGAAGTCCTTCACGCCGTTCATGGCCTTCAGGAAGTCCGCGGCGAACGGCGCGGTCTTGGCGAAGTTCGGATCGCCCAGCACGGCCTTGTGGCATGAGTAACCGCCCAGCGCCCACCACTTCTTCTGCACGTCCGGCTGCGCGAACCACTTGATGTACTGCAGCGCGGCGTCCTTGTTGGCCGAGTAGGACACCACCGAAATGCCCTGGCCGCCGAGAGTGGATGCTTCCACCTTCTGGCCCGGGTTCACGAAGAATCCGATGCGCTCGCCGCCCACCTTCTCGTCCTTGTACAGGCCGGGGAAGAAGGCGAACCAGTTCATCATCATCGCAGCCTGGCCCGACTTGAACGCGTCGAGACCTTCCTGCATGTACGCGTTGGTGTAGCCGGGCGGTGTGCAGCACTTGTAGAGGGACTTGTAGAACTCCAGCGCCTCGACCGCATCCTTGGAGTTCACGAAGCCTTCCATGTGGTACGGCTTCTTCGGGTCATCGTACTGGAAGCCCCAGGAATACAGCGCTCCGGTGACGCCCATCGTGATGCCTTCGGAACCGCGCTCGGTGAAGATGGCCGCGCCATAGACCTTCTTGCCGTCGATCTCGCGACCCTGGAAGAACTCGGCGACCTGCTTCAATTCGGTCCAGGTCTTGGGCGGAGCGAGATCGCGGTTGTGCTTCTTCTTGAACTCGGCCTTCAACTCGGGCTTGGCGAACCAGTCCTTGCGATACACCCACCCGTTCGCGTCGCCCATGGCCGGCAGCGCCCAGTAGTTCGGCGAGCCCTTCGGCCAGGTGGAGTAGGCATACACGGTGGCCGGCGCGAAGTCGGTCATCTTGATGCCGTTCTTGTCGAAGAAGTCGTTCAGCTTGACGTAGTGGCCGTTCTCGGCCGAGCCGCCGATCCACTGGCTGTCGCCGATCAGCAGGTCGCACAACTTGCCCTTGGAGTTCAACTCGTTGAGCATGCGGTCGGCGAAGTTCGGCCACGGCACGAACTCGAATTTCATCGCGATGCCGCTCTTCGCGGTGAAATCCTTGGACAGTTCCACCAGCGCGTTGGCCGGGTCCCACGCCGCCCAGCACAACGTGATCTGCTTGTTCTGCGCGAAGGCGGGGGCGGCCGCCAGCGACGTGAGGCCGAGCGCTGCCGCGCCGACGGCCAACTGCTTCAGCTTGAGCATGTCTTTATTCCTCCAGAGTGTTGGACCACCGCCGCGCCGCCGGCGCGAAGTGCGCCGAAAACCGGAACGGCAAACCGTTGAGGGGATCCCGGAGGGCACTGCCTGCTCCTCCCCCTTCGACCCGTCTTCTTGTTTAGTGAAGCTGTTTAGTAAAAGCCTGCTACTAAACGACGGAGCCTGTCAACGCCGGACGCACGGATGACCCGTGAGCGGGTTGCTCGTGCTGCGCCGCACATAGCTAGCAACGGCTATGGGACGACCTGGCCGGCAACACCCGTGGCGCCCAAGAGGGTCAACGGGGTTGTTTAGTAAAACGCATCCGCGGCGGCCGCAACCGTCACGCTGCATTGCAGCGCAATCCGCCCGCCCCGCCGTCAGCGCTGCACGAGACCCCGACGCGCCGCCACCGCGGCCGCCTCGGTGCGGCTTGCGGCTCCGAGCTTGAAGAGCACGCTCTTCACGTGGGTCTTCACGGTCCCTTCGGTAATCATCAGCTTGCGGGCGATCGACTTGTTGCTGTCGCCGGCCGCCAGCAACACGAGGATCTCCTGCTCGCGATCGGTCAGGCGCTCGCCGGCAGCCTGGGCGGTCAGTTTCGCGGCGACGTCCGGGGGTACGTAGGTATTGCCCGCGTGAACTGCCCGGATGCAATCGAGGAGTTGCTCGCGCGGCGCATCCTTCAGCAAGTAGGCCATCGCGCCGGCACGCATCCCGCGGTAGATGTCCTCGTCGCCGTCGTAGGTGGTCAGGATGAGGATGCGCGCCATGGCATCCACCGCCCGGACCTGCCCGACCACGCCGACGCCGTCCAACCCGGGCATGCGCAGGTCCACCAGCGCGACGTCCGGGCGCTGCTCACGCCACAAACGCACGGCCTCGATGCCGTCGGCCGCCTGCGCCACCACGTGCATGTCCGCCTGGCGGCCGATCATGGCCACCAGCCCTTCGCGCACGACTTCGTGATCGTCGGCGATGAGGACCCGGATGGCCGTCTGCTCGCGAGGTGAAGCGGGCGCTGCCACGACCGTCGGCGCCGGGTTCATCGATCGCCCCCGTGCACGGATCCGCGGTGCACCGGACCCGGGTCGAGCCTCGCGCAAACTCGTACTCCGCGACCCGGCGCCGTTTCGAGTTCGAATTGCCCGCCCATGGCCTCGCAGCGTTCCCGCATCGTCGCGAGCCCCATGCCACCGTGTTCGCTCGTGGCATCGAAGCCGCAGCCGTCATCGCGTACTTCGAGCACGATCGCAGCCGTCGACCGGCGCAGGAGCACGTCTATCTGCCCTGGAGATCCATGCTTCAGTGCGTTGCTCACCGCTTCCTGACCGATGCGCAACAGATGATCCTCCCAGGCCGACGGCATCGCGTCGATGTCACCTTCGATCCGGGCCTGAGCGCGAATGCCGGTGCCGGCCGTCATGGCTTCGACCATGCGGGTCAGCGCAGTGCCGACATGGCCGTGTTCCAGTGCGAGGGGCCGCAGCGCATGCACCGAGCGTCGAGCCTCGGCCAGACTTTCGCGCGCCAGGTTGCTGGCGCGTTCGATGTGCGCGTCGGCATCCGCGCTGCGCTGCAGATGAAACGCATCCTTGGCCGCCTCGAGCTGGACGATGACTCCCGTGAACCCCTGGGCGAGCGTGTCGTGGATATCCCGCGCCATCCGCGCCCGTTCCTCCAGCACTGCCGCGTGATGCCCCTCCACTGCCAGCTGAGTCATGTGCAGGGCGATGGCCATCTGGTTCGCGATCGACTGCATCAACTGCAGGTCGTCCGCGCCCACCCGTCGAACGGTGTCGAACCGGATGATGAGCCGGCCGATCACGCGCGAACCCAGCAGCAGCGGGACGTTGGCGAGCGATTGCACGCCCAGGGTTCGCAGTGCGTCGCGCAGCGCCGGCGTCAGCGTCGTCCCGGTATCGACATCCGTGACGAAATGGGCCTCCGGCCGCTCATATACGGTGCGACGCAGCTCGAACCCCGACGCCTCCTCGTATGCACGCCCCAGCGGCGAGTTGCCGTACTCCTCGGCATCCTGCAGGCGTCCGTCCTGCCACGTCTGATGAAACCAGATGCGGGTGCGCTCGCCGTTCTGCACCTGCAGCGAACTGCTGTGAGCCTGAAACCGTTCCACCACCGAGCGCAGCAGGAACGACAGGAAGGCCTTGGAGTCGGGGTCCGAGGTGAGGAGCTGGAGGGCATCCTGAAGCATGCGATTCGCATGGCTGAGGTCATCGGCGCGCCGCAGCGCCGCCTCTTCGCGTTCGCGCAGCACGGCCGTCTCGCGGGCTTCGTTGCCGAGCCGGGCGAGCTGCAGCGACAGCGTCGCGTGCAAGGCGAGCGCGCTCGTGAGCTGCAGATCGTCGCGGGAAAACACATGGTCGTGATCGAACCGGATCGCGAGCGTTCCGTTCAGCCGGCTGCGATAGATGAGCGGCAGGACGAGCACGGTGCGGATACCCAGCCGCCGCGCCCACGGCCGGAATGCCTCGTAGGACGGATCGGTATCGATGTAGTGCGCGTCGAGAACGATCGGCTGGGGATTCTCGCCGGTCCACTGGCCGTCATGCAGGTGCACGTTGCCCCGAGCCGTGCGACCCGGATGGTCGATGTCCTCGCCGCGACGGAACTGCGCCATGTCGAAGTCAAGAACGACTCGTCCGACGCCGTTCTCGCCTTCCGGGAGCCACAAGGACGCGCCCATCCCACCGAGCTGCTCCACGATGGTCCTCACTACGCCTTCGACGAACGCGTCGACCGAAGCCTGGCCGCGGATCGAATCGAGCGAACGCAGGATGATCTCGGTCTGCCCGCGCGCAACCTGTTCGGCACGGCGGCGTTCCGCCACTTCGGCGCGCAATGCTTCGTTGAGCACGCCCAGTGCGGCGGCACGTTCCTGGGCAGCCCGTTCGCGCTCCTCCGCCAGCGCTGCAGTGCGCGCCTGCTCGGCGAATCGGACCATCTGCAGGACCAGCGCCGCCTGCATCGCCAGCGCCGTGGCGAGCCGCAGGTCTTCGTCATCTAGCTCGCGCCGATAGGTCCAGCGGACCGCGCAAGTCCCGAACAGGCGGTCGCCCAGCACCAATGGGAGTGTCACGACGGTACGGACGTCGCGGCTTTCGTAGAAGCCGCGGCAGAAGGCCAGGCTCTCGCTCCTCTGGTACTCGTCCTGCTGATAAACCACCGGTTCGTAGCGGCGCAATCGCCATTGGGCGGCGAGTTCCTCCGGAATCGGTCGCGGCACCCGCCCGGGATGGGCGCTGTCCTCGCCCCGGACGATGCGCCCATCCTCGAATGCGAGGTAGATGCGCGCCAGCAGTTCGTCATCCTCGTCGCATTGCCAGAAGGCACCGGAGTCGGCCCCCAGCTCCGTCACGATGGTGCGAAGCAGTTGCCCGCTGAGCGATTCCAGCGTGGGTTCGTGCACGACCACGTGCAGACTGCGCTCGATCACGTTCGCCTGGGCGCGGGTGATGTGGTTGGCGCGGTACAGGGCGTTCAGCACGTCCTCGCCGCGCTCCGCCACAGTCGCGTCCCGGCAGACCGCGGCGATGCCGACCGTGCGATCGCCCAGGCGCAACGGCGCACCGCGCACCGCCACCCGCACCCGCGAGCCGTCGCCGCGACGCTGCACCGCTTCGCCGACCAGGGATCCCCCATGCCGCAGCGTCGTGGCGACCACCTCGGGCGACCCCGGGTCGCCATCGAGGACAACCAGATCCCGCAGCGGGCGCCCGGCAACGCCGTCGCTGCCGCAACCGAACAACGCCGCGAACGCCGTGTTCACGCGGAGAATGCGCGCATCGACGTCCAGCAGCGCTGCCGGCTCACGCATCGCATCGATCAACGGGGCAAACACTGCCACCGGATCGTCCGTGCCCATGGCACCAGACTCGTCCCGCGCGGCCGACTTCCCGAGGGTGGTCGCGACACCAGCCCCCGCTGCCCGACCCTGCCGGCGGCCGAATCTATCCCACGTTCCCGGCGCGCGCGCCATCGGCTTCCGCCTCCCAAGGTACCCGGACATTCCCAACTAGGGCCTGCATCGACCGCAGCACGAGTATGCGGTGGCGCCGATCGACAGCGGCATCTCCCTTTCGAGAGAGTGTAACGCCCGCCTCGCCGTGGTTGGATAGCGTCTGCCGCGAGGACCATCCGTGGGTGCCGGGTCGCTACGAGCGCGGCTTCGGTTGCTGGCCCGGGATGCCGGCAGGTCGTTGCGACACGTCCCGACGGGCGGCAGATCGTTCAGGAGACGTGCAATGAACAAACCGATGGAAAGACTCGCCATGCAACGCACCAACCCTTATCACGCCTCGCCGGACGCACTGAGGGCCTTGCTGTTGCTCGACACGGCCGTTACCCAGCTCGGCGTCGAGCGCGAACTGCTCGACCTGGTAAGGCTGCGAGCGTCCCAGATCAACGGCTGCGCCTACTCCGTCGACCTGCATGCGCGGGAGGCCCGCAAGCGGGGTGAGAGCGAACGCCGCCTCGACACCCTGGCGATGTGGCGCGACACGCCGTTCTTCACGGAACGCGAGCGCGCTGCGCTCGCCTGGACCGAATCCCTGACCCGGATCGTCGACTCGCATGCACCGGACGAGGATTTCGAGCGGTTGTGCACCCAGTTCACCGAGAGCGAGATGGTCGATCTCACCGTCGCCATCGGCGCCGTCAACGCCTGGAACCGCCTGTCGATCGCGTTTCGCCGGATGCCGCTGCCCCACGAAGCGTGAGCCCGAGGTCCGCGCTGGCGTTGCAGCGCGTCGTCTATGGCAGCGGCGAGAACACCTTCCCCAGATCGGCCGGCGGGGCACGGCGATACTGCGGAGGCGGCAGTATGGAGGCGCCGAGTGCCGCGGCAGCCTGCCACACCCAGCGCGGGTTCCAGAGAAAGCCGCGGGCCAGAGCCACCATGTCCGCCTGACCGTTCGCGAGGGCCGACTCGGCCATCGCCGGCTCGGTGATCAGACCGATGCCCATGGTGGTGACGCCAGCCTCGCGCTTGACGCGCTCGGCGAACGGCAGCTGATACCCGGGCGCCAGCGTAATCTTCTGCAACGGCGACAGCCCACCGCTCGAGACATCGATCCAGTCGACGCCGCGCTGCTTCAATTCTCGCGCGAAGACGACGGTTTGCTCCGGGGTCCAGGAAGGATCGCCTGTGTGTTCCATCCAATCCGTGGCAGACACGCGGACGCCGAGTGGTTTGTGGGCAGGCCATGCGGTGCGCACCGCGTCGAAGATCGCAAGGGGCAGTCGCATGCGATTGGCAAGCGACCCGCCGAACTCGTCCGTGCGCCGGTTGGTGAGCGGCGACAGGAATTGATGCAGCAGGTAGCCGTGGGCGCAGTGCAGCTCGATGGCGTCGAGGCCGATGCGATCGGCGCGCCGCGCGGCGGCGACGAAATCCTCCAGGATGCGCGCGATGTCGGCCGTGCTCATGGCCTGCGGGACAGTCGAATCGTCCGCATAGGCAATGGCGGACGGCGCCAGTGGAATCCATCCGCCCGCAGCGACCGGCAACCCCTTGCCGCCCAACCAGGGTGCGGTGACGGAACCCTTGCGCCCGGAATGGGAAAGCTGGATGCCGATCGGCGAAGTGGCGTAGGGCCGGATCGCGTCGATGACTCGCTGCAGCGCTGCTTCGTTGGCATCGTTCCACAGCCCGAGGCAACCCGGCGCGATGCGCCCTTCGCGGCTGACGGTGGTGGCCTCGATCAGGACGAGCCCGGCGGAACTCTGCGCGAGGGTGCCCAGATGGATGAGATGCCAGTCGGTGGCACTGCCCTCCTCGGCGGAGTACTGGCACATGGGGGAGACGACGATGCGGTTGGCGAGTTGCAGCTTGCGGAGTGCGAGAGGGGAGAAAAGCTTGCTGGGCATGGGGTTTTCGTGGAGGTGGATTCGAGTGGCGATCTGCCGCGCTCGATATCATCGCAGTATCTGCGGGCGTTGGTGGCCCCCATCCCAACCTTCCCCCAGCGAAGCTGGGGGAAGGAGCTGTACGTCCCCTCCCCCGGCTTTGCCGGGGGAGGGTCAGGGTGGGGGCCGCGACATATGCAGAATCACACCGAATTCAAAAGCAAGACCCGGAGTGCGCAACCCCACGGCGAGACCTACAGTGCGCCCATCCACCACCCGCCCGCCGAGATCTGCCACCATGAATGCCACCACCCGCATCGTGCACCGCGCTGCTGAAACGTTGAGCGACCCGCGCTGGGTCGCCGTCGTCGCCCGCAACGCGAAAGCCGACGGCACCTTCTTCTACTCGGTCGCCACCACCGGCGTTTACTGCCGTCCTTCCTGCGCCGCGCGCCTGGCCCGGCCCGAGAACGTGCAATTCCACGCGACGCGGGACCAAGCCGAGCGTGCGGGTTTCCGGCCGTGCAAACGCTGCCGGCCGGACCAACCGCCGCTGGCGGCAACTCACGCTGCGAAGATCGCGGCGGTCTGCCGTCTGATCGAGACTACCGACACGGTTCCGGGCCTCGCCCGACTCGCCGACCTCGCCGGCCTCAGCACCTACCATTTCCATCGCGTGTTCAAGGCGACCACCGGTCTGACGCCGAAAGCCTATGCGGCCGCACACCGCGCGCGCCAGGTCCGTGACGCCCTCGCCCGCAGCGAATCAGTCACGGCAGCCATCTTCGATGCGGGCTACAACTCCAACAGCCGCTTCTACGCGCAGGCGGACCAGGTGCTCGGCATGACACCGTCTACCTACCGCGCCGGCGGTGCGCAGACCGCCATCCGCTTCGCGATCGGTGACTGTTCGCTCGGTGCCATTCTCGTGGCAGCCAGCACTCGCGGCGTATGCGCGATCCTGCTGGGTGACGATCCGGAAGTCCTGGCCCACGAGTTGCAGGACCGCTTCCCGAACGCGCAGTTGATCGGCGGCGATCGGGCCTTCGAACAGCTCGTGGCCCAGGTCGTGGGATTCATCGAGGCACCCCTGATCGGCCTCGATCTGCCGCTCGACGTGCGCGGCACCGCATTCCAGCAGCGGGTCTGGCGGGCACTCGGGAAGATTCCGATCGGCTCGACGGCGAGTTACACCGAGATCGCACAACGCATCGGTGCGCCGAAGGCCGTGCGCGCGGTGGCCCAGGCCTGCGCCGCGAACGCGTTGGCGGTCGCGATTCCCTGCCATCGCGTCGTGCGCAACGACGGGGCGCTGTCGGGCTATCGCTGGGGCGTCGAACGCAAGCGCACGCTGCTCGAGCGGGAAGCGAAGTCGTGACCGCACTCGCCCGAGCAACCTTGCCCATGGTCCGCAGCATCGCCCAGCGGATCGAAGCGATCGACTGGGAGCGGATCGGGACCGATCTCGACGCACGCGGTTGCGCGATGGCCCAAGGCCTGTTGCTGCCCACCGAGTGCGAGCACCTGACAGGCCTCTACTCGGACGAGCGCAGTTTCCGCAGCCGCATCGTCATGGAGCGCCACGGCTTCGGTCGCGGCGAGTACCAGTACTTTTCGTATCCGTTGCCGGCGGTGGTGGAGGAACTTCGATCCGGGTTGTATCCACGTCTCGCCCCCATCGCGAATCTCTGGAACATCGCCATGGGTATCGACGTGCGCTATCCCTCGCAGCACGCGATCTTCCTCGATCGATGCCACGCTGCCGGGCAACTGCGTCCGACACCGCTGATGCTCCGATACGGCCCGGACGACTACAACTGCCTGCACCAGGATCTGTACGGCGAGCACGTGTTTCCGTTGCAGGTGGCGATCCTGCTGTCGGAACCGGGCGAGGATTTCATCGGCGGCGAGTTCGTGCTGACGGAGCAGCGGCCGCGCATGCAGTCGCGGGTGGAAGTGGTGCCGTTGCGGCGGGGCGATGCGGTCGTGTTTGCCGTGCATCATCGACCGGTGCAGGGGACGCGCGGGGTGTATCGGGTAAACATGCGGCACGGCGTCAGTCGGGTGCGGGTCGGGCAAAGGCATACGCTCGGGGTCATCTTTCACGACGCGGTGTAGGTGGCCCCATCCCGGCCTTCCCCCGGCCATGCCAGTGGAAGATACCGACTTCGACGTTGAGGCAGGAGCGACGTAGCGAGGATCGCCGCTGCCCCCACCCTAACCCTCCCCCGGCAAAGCCGGGGGAGGGGACGCCCCATTCCCCCGACCTCGTCGGGAGAAGGTCGGGATGGGGGCCAGCAGTTACCATGCGCCCTTACCACGCGTATCCCCTGCAAGCTCCGATGACCCTCGACTCCCGCCTCCCCGATTTCCGCGCGCTCTCGCCGTCGCAACGTCTCGACCAGATCGCCCGGACAGCGTCGCTCGGGCCCGAATCCGCAGCGCTGCTTTCCAAGCCAGGCGCCCTGCCGCTCGCCACAGCCAACGGCATGATCGAGAACGTCGTCGGCACCTTCGAGCTGCCGTTCGCCATCGCCACCAACTTCACCATCAACGGTCGCGACGTGCTGGTCCCGATGGTGGTCGAGGAGCCCTCTGTGGTGGCGGCCGCCTCCTTCATGGCGAAGCTCGCGCGCGCTGCAGGTGGCTTCGAGACTTCGAGCACCGAGCCGCTCATGCGTGCCCAGGTGCAGGTCATCGGCATCCCGGATGCCAATGCGGCACGCAATGCACTGGTACAGCGCAAGGCGGAGATCATCGAGCTCGCCAACAGCCGCGACAAGGTCCTCGTCGGTCTGGGCGGCGGCTGCCGCGACATCGAAGTCCACGTGTTCCCCGAGACGCCACGCGGGCCCATGGCTGTCATGCATCTCATCGTCGACGTGCGCGACGCGATGGGGGCGAACACGGTGAACACCATGGCGGAATCGGTTTCGCCCCTGGTCGAAAGCATCACCGGCGGCAGGGTGCGCCTGCGCATTCTTTCCAACCTCGCCGACCTGCGCCTGGCACGAGCGCGCGTCCGCTTCTCGCCGGACACACTGACGACCCCCGAGTACGCAGGCACCGACGTGATCGAGGGCATTCTCGACGCCTACACCTTCGCGGCGGTCGACCCTTACCGCGCCGCCACGCACAACAAGGGCATCATGAACGGCATCGACCCGGTCGTGGTAGCCACCGGCAACGACTGGCGCGCGGTGGAAGCCGGCGCGCACGCCTATGCCTGCCGCAGCGGCCGCTACACGTCGCTCACGACCTGGGCGAAGGACGACGCCGGAGCGCTGGTCGGCAGCATCGAGATGCCCATGTCGCTCGGCCTCGTGGGCGGCGCCACCAAGACCCACCCGCTCGCCCGGGTCGCGCTCGAGATCCTCGCCGTGAAATCGGCCCGGGAACTCGCGGAGATCACCGTCGCGGTGGGTCTGGCGCAAAACGTCGCCGCGCTGCGGGCACTGGCCACCGAAGGCATCCAGCGTGGTCACATGGCGTTACACGCACGCAACCTCGCGCTCGCGGCCGGCGCCACCGGCGACGAAGTGGATCGGGTCGCACGGCGCATGGCCGAGGAGCGTGACGTGCGCGCCGATCGCGCCAGCGCGCTACTGCGGGAAATGCGGCACCGCTGAGCCGGGCACCTCAGGCCGCCTGCTCGAGAGTCGGCGCGCTGTCCTCGAGCGTGAGGCGGCGCATGTCGCGCTTGTAGCGCTGATCGTCGAAGGGCCGCGCGCGGTGCATCGTGCAGCGGTTATCCCAGATGACCAGGTCGTGCGGACGCCAGCGATGGCTGTACACGAACTCGCGCTGCGTCGCGTGCTCCATCAGTTCACGAATCAGCACCATGCCTTCCGGACGCGGCCAGCCGCGAACCAGGCCGATGTGCGACGACAGATAGATGCTGCGCCGCCCCGATCCGGCATGGCGCCGCACCAGCCGCTGCGGGACGGGCGTGAACTCGTGGCGCTCGGCTTCGGTGAACTCGTCGAACCCGAGCAGCGCGCGCGAATAGATGAGCGAATGGTCGCAGATGAGCGGCTCGATCAGCGTTCGCGTCGCCAGAGGCAACGCGTCCCACGCCGCACGCATGTCGGCGAACTCGGTGTTGCCGCCCTCCGGTGGAATCACCCGCGCGTGCAGCATCGAGTGCTTGGCCGGTGTCGCCTTGAAACTGCTGTCGCTGTGCCAGAGCAGATTGCCGAAATTGAACATGCGGCGGCGGTCATCGGCCTTGATGATCGACCCATCCACCTCGAGATTGGAGATGTCCGCGAACTCGCGGTGCTGCAAGCGCTGCAGATGCACGTCGACCACGGCCACGGAGGGTTCGAGCGGACCCATGGCCCGGGCGAACGCGAGTTGCTGCTCGTCGTCGAGGTGCTGGTCGCGGATCACCACGACGGCATAGCGGTTCATGGCCGCTTCGATGTCCTCGAGCACCGCGGCGTCGGGCACCCGTCGCAGATCGAGCCCGTTGATCTCGGCGGCGAACACCGGATGCAACGGCGAGATGTCGAACCTCATGTAGTTGTTCCTCCGTAATTTCCGGCGTCGCCTGCCCGGTTGACCCACCGGCTGGTTTTACCTGCACGACCCCGCGAAGACCGATGCTAGATTAGCGTCGTCGGACCATCAACTGGCGCCACCCGCGAGGCGCCGGTCCATACAGGATTCATCCCATGAGCCTGCGCATCGAACAGGACCAGCGCTACCACTCCTTCGCCGACGACCGTACCTGGTCCGGCATCGACAACGCGGCCAACACGCTTTCCAACCTGCCGCTGCTGGCGATCGGCCTCCTGGGCCTGGTGCTGCTGTGGCGCAACAGCGCCGCCACGCGAACCCTGCGTTTCGAGGTACCGGCGGAGCGCTACGCCTATTGGGCCTTGTTCGGCGCAGTCGCACTGACAGGCGTCGGCTCGATGTACTACCACCTCGCCCCCGACGATGCACGCCTGGTCTGGGATCGGCTGCCCATCAGCCTCGCGTTCACCGCGCTGGTGGCAGCGATGCTATCGGAACGCGTCAGCGTGAATGCCGGAACGCGCCTGTTGCTGCCGCTGCTGCTCTTCGGCGCAGGCAGCGTGTTCTACTGGCGCTGGAGCGCGCTGCAGGGTGCAGAGAATCTCGTGCCCTACGGCATCGCGCAATACGGATCGATCCTCGCCGTCTTCGTGCTCGCGGTCACGCGGCGCTCGCGCTACACCCACGGCGGGTACGTATTCGGCGTGCTCGTGCTGTACGCGCTGGCCAAGGCAGCCGAGATGCTCGACACGAGCATCTTCGAACTGGGGCGGATCGTCAGCGGCCACACGCTGAAGCACCTGTTGGCCGGCATGGCGGTGCTGCTCCTCATCCGGATGCTGCAAGTGCGTTCGTTCGCCCGGACCCTCTAGGAACCGGGACGGCACCGGGTGCCCGCGACAGGGATATCATGGCATCGCCCGCACCCGCAGGCGGTGCCAGGCATTTCCCGGCGGTCGACAACAACGAATTGAGGAGACGCACCATGGCCAAGAAAGATGGCGACGGCATCTACAAGATCGTGGAAGTGGTCGGTACCAGCAAGAAGTCGTGGGAGGACGCAGCGAGCAACGCGGTTGCCGCGGCAGCGAAGACGTTGCGCGACCTGCGCATCGCCGAGATCACCAAGCTCGACATGAAGGTCGACGACGGCAAAGTGGTCGCGTATCGGGCGCGGGTCTCGCTGTCGTTCAAGTACGAGCGCTGAGCGTACTTCCGCCCCCTCCCTGACCCTCCCCCGGCGCAGCCGGGGGAGGGAATGTACACCTCCTCCCGCACGCTGTGCACAGAGGGAAAAACCTGCTGCACCAACACTCCTTCGCCCGCCTGCGTTGGGGGAGGGTTGGGATGAGGGCATGGACTTGTCGTCGCGCGGTCGACCGCGATCCCCACCCTGGCCCTCTCCCGCGCAGCGCGCGCGGGAGAGAATGCCTTCTCCCTTACTCCACAGACGCCCCCGATTCCGCCACGACCTTCGCCCACTTCGGCAGATCGTCGCGAATGAGTGCGGCGAATTGCGCCGGATTGCCTCTGCGCACTTCGCAACCGAGCGCGATCAGCTTTTCCTGGACATCCTTCGCATCGAGCACCTGCTGAACGGCTGCGTGCAACTGCTCGACGATGGCCTTGGGTGTACCGGCGGGTGCCACGATGCCGTACCACGGGGTCGCACCGAATCCCTTGAGCGTTTCGCCGATCGCAGGCGCATCGGGCAACGCGGCGATCCGATGTTCGTTGGCAACGCCGAGCACCTTGAGCTTGCCCGCCTGCACCATGCCCAGCGACACGGGCACGCTCAGCACCGCAAGCGGAATCTGGCCGCTCATCACGTCCGCGACGGCCGTCGTCGCCGCCTTGTACGGCACATGCGTCAGACGAATGCCGGCCGCCTTGTTGAACATCTCGCCCAGCAGGTGATTGATGGTTCCCACGCCGGCCGAACCGTACAGGAGCGGCTCGGGCGAGGCCTTCGCGGCGGCGACCAGTTCCTTGATCGAGTTCGGCGCAAATGCGGGGTTGGCGGCGATGACGAAGCCCGCCGTGGCGACCAGCGCTACCGGCTCGAAATCCTTCACCGGATCGAAACCGGGTGAGCGGTACAACGCAGGATTGATGACCAGCATGCTGTTCGCCGTGAGCAGCAGCGTGTAGCCGTCCGGCCTGGCTTTCGCGACGTAGGCGGTCGCGATGTTGCCGCCCGCCCCCGGCCGGTTGTCGACGACGAACGGACGGTTCAGCACCGCTGTCAGCTTCTGCGCGATCACGCGCGCGATCGCGTCGTTGGCACCACCGGTGGCCTGCGGAACGATGACAGTGACCGGGCGACCGGGATACTTGTCATCGGCGTGCGCCGGCATGGCCAATACGATCAGCGCGCAGAACACCAACGACCATCGACGCTTCATCTCTACTCTCGCGGCAATGAGCAAGCGCCCATTGTGGCAGGACGCCTCCCGGATTGCTCGGTAGCGCACCCCGGCGATGCCGGGAGTCCTTCACGGCAGTACACGCTCGCCCCGGCCACCGATCCCGCGGTGTCAGGTACTCGATGCCCGGAACCGGGCGAATCCCGCCTCGGCTGCACCTGCGTCGCAGTTCTTCCGATAGACCTCTCGGGCCAGCGCATCCAGTCCGGGCACGGGCACCTGCTCGCGAAAGAACCGCTTGGTCGCGCGCACCGATTCGACGGGAAGGTCGGCCAGGCGCTTCGCGAGAGCGCGCGCTTCTTCCAGCAGCCGGTCCTGCGGCACAGCTACCTCGGCGAGCCCCGACCGAAGCGCCTCGGCTCCCGTCATCGACTTCGTGCCCCACACGAGCCAGCGCGCCCGCGCGATGTCCACGCGGCGCATCAGCGCTTCGATGCCCCAGGGTGGAAAGAACCCCAGTTCCACTTCGGGCAAGCGCCACGCTGCATCGTCTGCGGTCACGACCGCGTCGCAACCGATGGCCAGCATGAATCCTCCGCCCAGGGCGAAGCCATGAACCGCGCACACCACCGGTTTGTCGATCTCCGCCAGAGCGCGCATCAGCGCAGCCTTGCGCTCCGCGATGTGCAGGCGATGCGTCATCGACGCATGTGCCATCTCCTTGACGTCACTGCCGCTGCAGAAGCCCTCGCCTTCGCCGTGCAGGAGGATCGCGCGGATGGCGGTGTCGGCGGCGGCAACGGCGATGGACTGGAGCAGCCGCTCGGTGGTTGCGAGATCGAGGGCATTGCGGACCCGGGGGCGGGAGAGGATGAGTTCGTGAACGGAATTGCCGTCAGGTGGCGAGTTCATCGGGTGCTTTCGAATGGTTTTGCTGGGGCCTGCCCCCATCCCGACCTTCCCCCGCCGTTGGCGGGGGAAGGGGCGCACAGCTTCGCGGTCTCGCGACAGGCAGGGGCCGTACATCCCCTCCCCCGGCTTCGCCGGGGAAGGGTAAGGGTGGGGGCGAATCTGTACGCCTCGTACCGAACCTTCACCCCCAGTATATTGATGCCCACAAGAACGACTCGACTCGAGGGGAGCCCCATGCAGCGCATCACCGGTGGCCGCGCCGTGGCGCTGGCGCTCAAGACCGAAGGCATCGACCACATCTTCGGCATCGTGGGTACGCACGACTGCCCGTTGTTCGACGGCGTCTACGGCGATCCGGCCTTCAAGGTGGTGACCGTGCGCCACGAGCAAGGCGCGTCGTTGATGGCTGCCGGCTATGCGCGCGCCTCGGGCAAAATCGCGGCCTGTTTCGTCGTGCCTGGTCCCGGCCTCACCAACGCGCTCACGGGGATGGGCATGGCCTACGCCGAGTCGGCTCCGATGATCGTGTTCGGTGGGCAGAACACCCTCGCCCAGTTGGAGCGCGAAGGCGGGCACTTCCACGAACTCGCCAACTCGGTGAACGTGGCTGCATCGGTGTGCGGCTACGCCACCCGCGCCACCACACCGGCGGACGTTCCGAAGATCATCCGCGAGGCGATGCGATCCATGCGCTGCAAGCGCCCGCGGCCGTCTTACATCGAGATGCCGCTCGACGTGCAAAGCGGTGAAGGCGACGTCACGCTGCTGCCGCCGGAGCACTACGTGCGCCCCGCCGGCGACCCGGCAGCCATCGCTCGCGCAGCAGAGGTGCTCCAGTCGGCCAAGCAGCCCTTCGTTTTCGCCGGCGGCGGCGTGGAGAGCGCGCAGGCCACCGCGGCGCTGGTGCGCGTGGCGGAAGCGCTCGGCGCGCCGGTCATCACCAGCGCGTTCGGCCGCGGCGCCATCTCCGACCGGCATCCTCTCGCCGCGGGCGACGGCTGGGGCCGATACAGCTTCTACGACGAACTGCTAGGCAAGGCCGACTTGGCCATGGTCGTCGGCTCGCGCATCGATGTGGTCAGCGATTGGAATGCGGGCGCGCGGTTTCCCGAACGGATCGTGCAGATCGACATCGATCCGCTGGTGGTCGGACAACGACGACCGGTGGAGGTGGGCATCGTCGGCGATGCGGCACAGGTGCTCGAGGCCCTGGCCCTGGCACTGGAAAGCCACCACCCGCGCGCTTCGTGGTTCGACGTGGCAGGTTTTCGCAAACGCAAGCGTGCCGTGTTTGCGGAGCGTGCCGGCCCGGTGCTGAGCGTCATCGAAGATCTGCGTGCCGCACTGCCCGACGACACCATCTTCGTGGACGATCTCACGCTGGTGGGCTACTGGATGCCGGTGATGATGGACACCTACCAGCCGCGCACGCTGATCCACCCGGGCACCTACGGCACCCTGGGCTATGCCATGCCGGCGGCGATCGGCGCCAAGCTCGCCTGCCCTGCGCAACCGGTCGTGGCCATCTGTGGTGACGGCGGATTCCTGTTCACGATGCAGGAGCTGGCAACAGCCAGTGCTCTGAACCTCGACCTCATCGTGCTCGTGTTCAACGACAACGCCTTCGGTGCGATCCGGCAGTATCAGAACCGCGTGCTGGGCGGGCGCAACATCGGGGCCGACCTCAAGAACCCAGACTTCGTGAAGCTCGGTGATGCGTTCGGCGCGAAGAGCATCCGGGTCGAGGCGACGGACCTCGGTGCCACGGTACGCCGCGCGCACGCGGAAGGCGGGTTGTGGTTGATAGAGATCCCGTTCGCCCCGAAGGGCACGGTGGAGATGGTGCCGTGGATGCCGTGACCGCCTGAAGACGGAGAACCCCATGCAGATCTTGACGCTTCCCGGCACGGACCTCGACATATCCAAGGTCTGCCTCGGCACCATGACCTGGGGCCAGCAGAACAGCGAAGCCGAGGCCCACGAGCAGCTCGATTACGCTGTCGCGCAGGGCATCAACTTCATCGACACCGCGGAGATGTATCCGGTGCCGCCGAACGCTGAGACCCAGGGCCGCACCGAGAAGTATCTCGGCACCTGGCTGGCACGGCAGCCGCGGGACCGCTTCGTCATCGCGACCAAGGTAGCGGGCCCTGGCCGCCGCGACTGGATTCGCGGCGGGCGCACCGATCTCACCAAAGATGTGATCGCGGAAGCCGTCGACACCAGCCTCGCGCGGCTGCAGACCGACTACATCGACCTCTACCAGATCCACTGGCCGCAACGGAACGTGCCCAACTTCGGCGCGACCGAGTTCGATCCGGCGAAGGAGAAGAAGGACGGACCATCGATCCACGAACAGGTCGAAGGCATGGCGGCGATGATCAAGGCAGGCAAGATCCGGTACTACGGCCTTTCCAACGAGAGCGCCTGGGGCGTGTGCGAGTTCTGGCGCGCCGCGCGCGAACTGGGCTTGCCCGGCCCGGTGACGCTGCAGAACAGCTACAGCCTGATATCGCGCAACATCGACAACGATCTAGCCGAGGTCCTGTTCCGCCAGAAGATGTCCCTGCTCGCTTACAGCCCGCTCGCTGCAGGACTGCTTTCGGGCAAGTATCGTTTCGGCACGAAGCCGGAAGGTGCCCGTTTCACGCTGTTCGAAACCCTGGGCATGCGCTTTCGCAAGCCCATGGTGCCGGAGGCGATCGAAGCGTATGCCGTGCTGGCGAAGCACAGCGGATTCACCCTGGTGCAATTGGCACTGGGCTACGTGGCCAGCCGGTGGTTTCTGGGCGCGTCCATCATCGGCGCCACGAGCCTGGCACAGTTGCAGGAAGACATCGAGGCTGCACAGTTCGTCCTCGACGCGGAGACACTGACGGCCATCGGCCGGATTCAGGAGCGGTACCCGAACCCGGCGGCGTAGCGATCAGACACCATCACACCGTCCGAGCCTGGTGACTCTCAGGGCAGTCTGAAAGCCCCCTACACCGCCCCTCCGGACATGAAGTTACGAGGACGCCTGTATCTCGCCCATCGAACCCTAATCCCCATCACGAGCCCCCCCAGGGCCATGAGGGCCCATGCTTCCGGCTCCGGAACGGGCATCGCCGTAAAGAACACGGCCATTGGTCCGCCGAGTTGACCTTGATATGTCAGGGCGGTGGTGAAGACACCTGGCGCTTGAGTGGTGCTGGTCACCAACAATCGTCCGTCATCGGTGACAAACAAGTCAGTACCGTAGTTGTAGGTCTCGATGCCCTTGAGGACATTCGAGTTGCCTTCGAGCGCCAACACCTTGTAGAAGTTGTTGGTGTAGCCGAGCATGGTCACGAACGTCGTGTCCGTAGCCGGATCGTACTCGACGCCGCGAACGCTGGACAGAATCTGGGTCGTACCGTTCGCCAGATTGTTGGGGTCCGAAAGGTTGTAGACGGCGCCGAGCAGATCACCGGTACTGCTGTAGCGCGTGAGGTCATACCCGTGCGATACCAGCAGATCGCCGTTTGCCAGGACTTTCAGATCGTATGTCGGCACATCCTTGAACAGCGAACCACTCTGGGCACCTATATCGAACTTGAAGATGCCATTGCCGGCACTCACGTAGAACTTCTGGCCGCCCGGATCGAAACTGATGTTTCCGTGGCCGGGACTTGACCAGATCGAACCGGCGAAGGCGTAGGACCGTATCACCGCACCGGAAGCATCGATCGCCTCCACTCGCGCGGAATAGCGATTGGAGGGAGTGTCGGCGAACACGACATACAAGAGACCATCGGGCCCAAAACTGAGGCCGTGCATTTCTCCGCGAAAGGGCACCAGACCAGAGAGCGGGGTGCCTGCGGAGTTGTATTCAGTGATTCCGCCCTCGGTCGTGGAATACAGATGCCCAGGCGTAAACGTGAGTCCCAGTGCGGTCAGCGGCGATGCAAGCAGTACCGCGGCGACGACAATGTAGTGACGTTTCAATTCTTCCCCCCGCGAATCGCCGTCATGACGGACTTTCTCATGCGACCGCGTACCGCGGCCGGAGACCAGCGGTAAGCATACCTCATGCAAGAGACATACACGGCTGATTGCCTTACGGAATTCCCGAACCCACCAAAGGCCCGCCAAGGCACAGTAAACATCGCCGACAGGGCCAACGCTCGGGTCCGACGGCCTCCCTTCGGCCCGGCGCCGAGAGCTGCGCCCCGGCACCCCACGGCAGTCGGGGCTTGCTCATCGAGCATCGTGGGTACAAGTTCATTGGCACGGACTCTCGTTCATGGTCGAGCTTCGTACACAAGGTTGAACGGCGACTGCATCGCCCGGCGGAATCGGGTGAAACCCGCCTCTTCGACCACCTCGCGCATGCGTTTCTCCCCCGCTTGCGCGCCGAGCGCGAGCCCCACTTCCTGCGCCAGCGAGCACGGCGTGCAGATCATCGTCGAGCCCGCGTAGTACGCACGCCCCACCGGATTGAGGTTCTCTTCCACCCGGTCGGACGCATAGGGCTCCACGATCATCCAGGTGCCGTTCGGTGCCAGCGTGGACAGCACGTGCTTCGACGCGCCTGCCGGATCGCCCATGTCGTGCAGCGCATCGAACACGGTCACGAAATCGTAGTTCCTGCGCGGATAGTCCTTGGCGCTCGCCACCTCGAAGCGGCAGCGATCGCCCACCCCGGCTTCCCGTGCACGCCGGTTGGCCGTCTCGACCGACTCGGGGTGATAGTCGAAGCCGATGAAATGCGAAGCCGGGAAGGCCTGCGCCATCAGGATGGTCGATGCGCCATGGCCGCAGCCGATGTCTGCG
>JAIEQG010000077.1 GCA_019747905.1 Burkholderiales bacterium | reverse complement strand
GGCAACGTCTCCGCCACCGCCCGCAGTCTCGGCATGCATCGCCGCACGCTGCAACGCAAGCTCGCCAAGCGCGCGCCCGGCGAATAGCACACTCGCGGCGTCGATCGATCCTGGCGGAAGTTGCGGCACCTGGCGCGTCGCCGTCCAACGGCTCGGCATCGGCGCAGCACCTTCAGGCGAAACGTGGGTGGAAGGCACCGCGGGCAACTACCGTTTCACCGGTCCCTCAATGGACCAGCGTTCCGGGCGCGGCATCAAGGCGCTTGACGGGTCAAATGCGAATGATTATTGTTAGTGCCGTAAGCGTCTGTTGCCGTTACGCTTGAAGCAGTAAGTCTTCGATGCGGCGGCACGGACGACCAGCGCCCGCTGTGCGCTGCGGTCGGTTCTTGTCGTCCGCAGCTGCAGCGACCCAGCACCACTCAAGCGCCCCGCCAGCAAGCCCGCGTCCCTCGAGGACGTCGCCAGCAAGCAAGCGCCGCCGGTCCCCGATGCCGGCGAGTCACTGTTTGCCTGCCGATGACCGCCTGCCGCCGCTGCGCCCCCGTGCTGCCATGACGCCCGACCCGACCTCGGCGACCAAGGCACGCCTGCTCGCGCTCTTCGACGAGCTGTTCGCCCACGAGGGTTTCGGCGCGCTGCGCGTCGAGATGCGCATCCTGCGGCGCGGCCAGAAGGAAGTGATCCTGGACTGCGGCAAGCAGTACCGCTTCGTCCTCGACTACGACAACGGGCACGGCCGGGCGGGCCGGCGTGCCGAGCACGCGATGCCGGGCGACGTGGGGTCGCCGGCAGCCGCAACGAAGATCCGGGCCCACGGCCCGAACACCGCGCGAGCCTCCGAGGCGGAGGTCGTGCCGGGTGAAATCCAAACATCGGAGACCTGACGTGAATCAACGCAATCGCATTGCCGCCGCCCTGGCGGTCAGCTCAACCCTCGCTCTCGGCAGTTCGGGCGCGCTCGCCACCGGAGGGGTCTGGGATACGGGCCTCGGCCCCGGCAGCGGCACCGGCGCGACCAGCGCCACGCCGTGGATTTCGGCCCCCGCCGCCGGCAGCAAGTACGCCGAGTGGAACTTCTTCACCGACGACAACGGCCTCACCGCACTCATCGTCGACAACACTCCCGACATCGCCAGCGTCAACCTCGGCGGCACGGCAACCGTCACCGAAACCACCAACGCCTCGTTCCTCACGAGCGGCGGCAACATCTACAGCCCTTCGGTGCCGACGGCCTTCACGCTGTCCATGCCGGGCGGTGTCGGCAGTGCGTTCGAAGTGTGGCTGCGCGCCAGCACCATCGGCAGCCTGCTCTCGACCACCGCCACCCTGAACGGTGTCGCGGCGACCGCCGTGGAATCGTTCGGCCAGACGGTCGTCGGCGGCTTCGGCGGCGACGAGAAGGAGTGGTACTGGAAGTGGAACGTGGCGGCGGCGCCGACCTACTCGTTCGCGTTCAACGCAGCCAGTTCGAGCGTCAGCCTGGACCAGCTTGCGGTGTATGCGGCACCGGTACCCGAGCCCTCCACGTACGCGATGCTGGCACTCGGCCTCGCGGGGCTGGCTGTCGCACGGGCCCGGCGCGCGCGCGGCTGACGCGCCCTTCCGTGACCCGCCAGTACCTGATCGGTCACGGATTGTCCGGCGGTTCCGGGGGCGCCCGGAGCCGCCGCTTTTCCTCGCCGTTGCCGGGAGCCGTCCCATTTCCCCGTTCGTCTTCGTCGTCGTCGCGCTTGCGGGTCTCGCCCTGGTGCATCCGGGCGCGCTTGCCCAGACCGTGCTGAAGGAGGTCAAGGTGAAGGCCGCACGCGAACGCCGCACCGACGTCCAGCGCACCGCACCCACCACGACCGTCGATCGCGCACGCATGGATCGCTGGCAGGCGGCCACGGTGTTCGAAGCCGTGGAAGGCATTCCCGGCGTGGCGGTCGAAGGCGGGCCGCGCGCGAGCGGCACCGTCTTCAACATCCGCGGTTACAACGACTCCGAGGACGTGCTGGTCAAGCTCGACGGCGCGCAGAAGAGCTTCGAGAAGTACCGGTTCGGCGGCACTTTCATCGAGCCGGAAATGCTGAAGACGGTGTCGGTGACGCGCGGCCCCGATCTCATCTCCGGCGCTGGAGCGCTCGGTGGCACGGTGAACGCCGTGACCCGCGATGCCGCCGATCTGCTGAAACCGGGGCAGAAAGTCGGTGCGCGCCTCAAGTTCGGCACCGGCAGCGTCAACGACGAGATCCTCCGCCACGGCGCCGCCTACGCACGCCCCACCGAAACAGTCGACCTGCTGGTGTCCGCCACGCGGCGCAATGCGTCCGACTACACGCTGTCGGACGGCACCAAGCTCGCCGACTCGGCCATCGATCAGCGCGCCTTGCTGTTCAAGGGCACCGTGTTCCCCACGGCCGGTCTGTCCATGTCCCTCTCGGCGGCCGACAACAGCAATCGCGGACTGGAGGCCTTCGACGCCACCGGCGGCCAGCCGGGCCTGTTCGGGACAGTGGTGCGATCGGTCGACGATTCGACTTACACGCTGAACACACGCTACGAGGCACCGAACAATCCGTGGATCGATCTCACCGGGGTTCTGGGGCGTTCGCTGACCGACGTCAACGATCTCAGCAAGCCGGGGCAGAGCATCTTCGCCAATGCGATCACCGGCGACGTCAACGACTACTACGCCTTCGACGTCTGGACTCTCGACCTGCGCAACACGTCGCGCTTTCGGACCGGGCGCATCGCCAACGAAATCACGTTGTCCCTGCAGGGCGTGACCAACGAACGCGAAGCGCTGCGGATCGCCAGCAATCCGGCGGTCAACAACGCGCTCTATCCCGGTGGCTACAACCCGGCACAACCGTCGGGCAAGCGCGAGTCGCTCGGTCTCGTGCTCGTCTACACCGCGAGCTGGGGCCCGTTCTCGCTCTCTCCGGGGATCCGCTACGACCGCTATGCCACCTCGGTGGTGGGCCCGACGCAGGCGTACCTGGAAGCGAACGGCGAAGCATCCACGGTCAGGCTGGCGCAGACCACCCACAGTCTCGCCGGTACCTTCCGGCCCGCGCAATCACCTTGGGTGCTGGGCTATCGCTACGTGGAGGCATTCCGCCCGCCGCTGCTCGACGAAGCATTCACCCAGGGCGCCTTCAGCCGGTGCAACAGCTTCACGATGCCGAATCTCGCGCCGGTCACAGGCGTATGCGGCTCCCTGTACCAGCCCGAGCTCTCGCAGACGCGGGAGGCAAGCCTCGCCTATGCGCCGATCACGCCCATGCCCGGCCTCAAACTGGATGGGCGCATCGCCTACTTCCAGACCGATCGGCGCCAGGTGCTCGCATCGATCCGTGAAACAGGTCCCGGCGAAATCGGTCAGCCCGGCACGGAGTACCGCCACGGTTTCGAGATGGAAGGCGGATTCGCGTGGCATGCCCTGTTCGGCAATGCGGCGTACACGAAGATCAACGGGGAGATGCAGAACGTCTACATCGACGCACCCACGTACCCGCTCTTCACCGTTCCTGGCGACACGCTGTCGCTCACGCTGGGTGCGCGCCTGTTCGGCAACAAGGTGGACATCGGCTTTCGCTACCGGCACGTGGGCGATCGGGCGGTCACGGTGCCTCCGGCCCCGCCCACGACCGCGAACGCTCCAAGGCTCGGCACGCAGCCGGCGTACGAACTGCTCGATCTGTTCTTCGGTTGGCGCCCGCGCACCGACACCGAGGTGCGCGTCGCGCTCGACAATGCGCTGAACGAAAGCTACTTCCTCAACGGCTACGGCGGCGCCCAGGGCGTGCGTGCGCCCGGACGCAACCTGCGCGTGAGCGTGGCGGTGGAGTTCTAGTCCGGTGCCATGACCAGCGCTCTCGTGATGCCCGTCCGGCGACCGATCCCTGACCTGCCCGACCTTGCGGCGCGGCGCGACGCGCATTTGCGGGCACTGGCCGTGACCATCGCGGTAACCCTGCACGGTGGCGTGCTCGCCGCTCTCGCGCCGATCTTTCAGCCGGTGCCAATGATCGACACCACGCCGCTGATCGTGACCCTGCTCGATGCCCCCGTCGAGGCCGAGGCACCACCCGCCGCAGAGCCACAGCCGCAGCCGCAGGCGCGTCCCGAACCGCAACCGGTGCCGGCACGACCGTCGCAGCCAAGTCGTACGCTTCCCGTGCCGAGCGTCGCGATGCCGCCCGCGGCGATCGTGCTTCCACCCATGCCGGAGCCGCCGCCCGCGCCGCAAGCTGCAGCCCCTGCGGTCACGCTGCCTGCACCGGCTGCGCCCGCAGCACCGCCACTGACGGCGTCGACGGTCGAGGCGCCGTCCATGACCGCGGTCGCCGTGCCGGGCCCGGTGCATGCCACTGCCGCTCCGGCGACCGGCACTGCACCGATAGCGCCGCCACCGGTGATCCCTCCACGCTTCGATGCGGACTACCTCGCGAACCCTGCACCGGCCTATCCCGCCACTTCGCGCCGCCTGGGCGAGGAAGGTCGCGTCATTCTCGAAGTACGCGTGAGTGCCGACGGCGCCCCTCTCGCCGTGGCAGTGAACAAGTCGAGCGGGTGGCCACGCCTCGACGAGGCCGCCCTCGCCACCGTTCGCCACTGGCGCTTCATGCCGGCCCGTCTCGGGGACAAGGCCGTCATCGCCTCGGTGCTCGTCCCCTTGAGCTTCAGCCTCGACGACTGATATCCAAATAGAAAACGCCCGCCTGCACCCGCTTGCCCATGAGAACTCTCACTGCGCCCATGAGCCGACCAGAACGTCCCATCCCCGCAACACCAGCGTCATCCGAAGCCGCCGAAGCCGTGCGCTCCGAAGTCATGGCGGTCCGCCGTGTCTCCAGCGCTGCGCTGCTCGGCGACGCCGACCGTCTGATCATCGAACACCAGGGGCGCGACTACATGCTGCGCCGGACGGCCAACGGCAAGCTGATTCTCACCGCGTGAGCGCACGCGGTCCGTCTCGACACAACGATCCAGCATCCGGGCCCACCGCCATGACCGAAACGCCACCGACCGTTCCGCATACCCGACCCGAGGTCCTGCTGGGCGCGACGCTCTACCTGATGAACGCCTATCGACGCAGCCCCTGCCCCGGCCTCGCGGCAGTGGTGCAGCGACATCTCGAACACCTGGCGGCCCATCCGCGCGTCGACGCCGTGCTGCGCGACATCGCAGCCGGGCTCGAATCCGATTGGGCGCAACTCGCGGCCGGCCCGCGACCCACGCAAGTGAAACCCGCGCCGGCCTTGCTGCGGCGCACCCGCCTGCACTGACCGTCACACCACCCGGGAGAGAAGACATGCAAACCAGCACCCAGGAACGTTCACCGCTCGCGCTGCGCGAGGCATGGGACCAGTTGAAGCGCACCCAGAAGCTGCGTGCCCGCGATGCCGCGAAGGCGCTCGGCGTCGGCGAAGGCGAACTCGTCGCCTCGGAAGTCGGGACCAGTACCACCCGACTCGCCGGCGATCCGCGCGAGATCATGAAGCGCGTGCCCGAGCTGGGCACCGTCATGGCATTGACGCGCAACGAACACTGCGTGCACGAGAAGGTCGGGCCGTACCTCGACGTGAGCGCCGAGGGCATGGTCGGCCTGGTGCTGGGCGAGCTGATCGACCTCCGGGTGTTCTTCATGCACTGGGCCCATGCGTTCGCCGTCACCACCGCCACGCCGCACGGGGAACAGCGCAGCCTGCAGTTCTTCGACAAGCATGGCGATGCGGTCCACAAGATCATCCAGCGCGCCGAGACCGACCTCGCCGCCTGGGATCGTCTCGTGGCCGACTTCCGGTCCGAGGACCAGACACCGGGCATCACCACCGAGCTGCGTCCCGCACCCGCCGCCGAGAAACCCGACGCCGAGATCGACGTCGCGGGCTTCCGCAACGCGTGGTCCGCCATGACCGACACGCACGAGTTCTCTCCGCTCCTGAAGAAGTTCAAGGTGGCCCGCACGCAGGCGCTGAGACTCGCAGACCCGCAGTTCGCCCGCCCGGTGTCCACCGATGCGTTCGCGTGGACCATGCACACCGTGCGCGACGCGGGCGTGCCGATCATGGTGTTCGTCGGCAACCCCGGCATGATCCAGATCCACACCGGCCCGATCTCGAACATCAAGGTCATGGACCGCTGGTTCAACGTGATGGATCCGGACTTCAACCTGCACATGCAGGAACCGTCGATCGCCTCCGCGTGGGTGGTGCGCAAGCCCACGTCCGACGGGATCGTCACTTCGCTCGAGCTGTTCGACGCCAGCGGCGAGAACATCGCGCTGATCTTCGGCAAGCGCAAACCCGGCATTCCGGAATCGGAAGCCTGGCGCGCAGTGGTCGCACGGATCGCAACCGCGGAACCGGCGGCGGCATGAGGCGCTCGCTGCTGGCGCTGGCATTCTGTACGTTCACCCTCGGGGCCGCCGCTGACGATGCGGTCGTCGCGGTGGGCGGCGCCGTGACCGAGATCGTCTATGCCCTCAAGGGCGAGGCGCGCCTCGCCGCCGTCGACACCACCAGCATCTACCCGCCGGCGGCGCTGGCGCTGCCGAAGGTGGGCTACCAGCGCCAGCTGTCCGCCGAAGGTCTGCTGTCCACCAATGCGAAGCAGCTCATCGGGACGGCGGAGGCCGGACCGCCGACGGTGCTCGACCAGGTGCGCAACGCCGGCATGCGCGTGACCATCGTGTCGAACGAGCACAGCATCGAAGGCGTGCGCAGCCGTATCCGCAGCATCGGCACGGCCCTCGGGCTGGACGCGCCAGCCAGGACGCTCGAAAGCCGCGTGGCGGACGATTGGTCGCGCGTGCAGGCGGAAATCGCCACGATGCACGGCAAGCCGCGCGTGATCTTCATCCTCGCGCACGCCGGTCCGCCCATGGTGGCCGGCGGCAACACCGCGGCGGACGCGATGATCCGACTGGCGGGCGCAGAGAACGCAGTGAAAGGCTTCGACGGCTATCGCCCGCTGACGCCAGAAGGCCTCGCCGAGGCCGCACCGGACGCATTCGTCATCACGCGCGAAGGGTATGAATCCATGGGCGGCGAGAAGACTTTCTGGACCAAGCCCGGATTCGCGCTCACGCCGGCCGCGAAGAGCAGACGCGTGGTGGTGATGGATGCGCTGTACCTGCTCGGCTTCGGTCCACGCCTGCCGCAATCCGTGCGCGACCTCGCGCGTGGCGTCCGCGGGTCGGCCGGATGAGCACGGCAGCGCCCGCAGCGCCGGCAACCGGCAACGAACAGCGTCCTCCGCCTCGGCCCGGCGCCATCGCCGGCCGCTGGAGTGCGCCGCGCACCCTGCTCGGACTGGGCGTGGCGCTGATGGTCGTCGCGATCATCGCCGCGGGCCGGGGCGCGGTACCGATCGCGCCTGGCGACGTCTTGAGAACGTTGCTGCACGGCATCGGCTTCGGCAGCGATACGGACGTCCCGGATTCTGCCCAGCGCGTGCTGTGGCACCTGCGCTTTCCGCGCGTGGCGCTCGCCATCGTGGCCGGCGCGGCACTGGCGGTGTCGGGCGCGGCGTTGCAAGGCCTGTTCCGCAACCCGCTCGCCGATCCGACCTTGATCGGCGTGTCGTTCGGCGCGGCAGCGGGCGCCGCGACGATGATCGTGCTGGGCCATCACATCGCGCTGCCTGCGTGGTTCAGCCGCACCTGGCTGCTGCCGGCGGGCGCGTTCACCGGCGGCCTGCTCGCCACCGGCCTTGCCTATCTGCTGAGCGCCGTCTCGCGCGATCGCGGCGTCGCTGCCCTGCTGCTGGCGGGCATCGCCGTGAACGCGGCCGCTTCGGCGCTGCTGGGGCTCTATTCGCACATCGCGGATGACGCGCAGTTGCGCAACATCTCGTTCTGGAATCTCGGCAGCCTCGGCGCCGCATCGCCGTCGACCCTGGGTGTGGTGGCACTGATCGCGCTGCCCGCCACTCTGGGGCTGCTCAAGATCGCGCCTCAGCTCAATGCGCTGGCGCTCGGCGAGGCGGCCGCGCAGCACCTGGGCGTCAACGTGCGCCGCCTGAAGACGATTTCCGTCATCCTCATCGCGGCTTGCGTGGGCGCGGTCACGGCCGTCACCGGCGTCATCGTGTTCGTGGGTCTCGTGGTGCCGCACGCGCTGCGCTTCGTGCTCGGCCCCGATCACCGCTGGCTGATGCCGGCCGCCGCCGTCGGCGGCGCCGCGCTGGTCACGCTCGCCGACCTGACGGCGCGCACGCTGCTCGCGCCCGCCGAACTGCCGATCGGCATCGTCACCGCGTTCATCGGCGTGCCGTTCTTCGCCGCACTCCTGATCCATTCCGGCCGGCGTCTGGGCCCGTGACTCTCGCCGCCCACGCCGCGAGCTTCCATGCCGACCGGCGCGCCCTGGTGAGCGGCGTGACTCTCACGGTCGCACCGGGCGAACTGGTGGCGCTGCTCGGGCCCAACGGTGCCGGCAAGTCGACGCTGTTGAAGCTGCTCGCCGGAGACGTCGCACCGAGCGCGGGCCGCGTGACCCTCGACGAGGCCCCCATCGGTGCGATCAAGTCGCGCCATCTCGCCCGACACCGGGCCGTGCTGCGTCAGGATCTCGCGCTGCCGTTCGCCTTCACCGCCGCCGAGGTGGTGCACATGGGGCGGCTGCCTCATCGCGGCACGGCCGACGAACGCGACGATGCGCGCATCGTTTCGGACGCCCTGGGGTTGCTCGACGCGGGTCACCTCGCCCATCGGCTCTATCCCACGCTGTCGGGTGGCGAACAGCAGCGCGTGCAGCTCGCGCGTGCGCTCGCGCAACTCTGGCTGCCGGACCACGCCGCGCGCTATCTGCTGCTGGACGAACCGACATCCAACCTCGACCTGGTGCACCAGCATCAGGCCCTGACCGTGGCGCGTTCGTTCGCACGCGAACGCGGTATCGGCGTGCTGGTGATCCTGCACGACGTGGCACTGGCCGTGCGCCACGCGGACCGGCTTGCGCTATTGAAGGGCGGAAGGCTGATCGCGTCCGGGTCGGTGGATCAGGTCATCGAGACCACGAGCCTGGCGGACTGCTTCGAGATGGATTTCCGGATGGCGGATTTCGGCGCGGCGGGGCGAGTGCCGGTAGCGATTCCTAGGGCTTCGGTGACGGGGTCGTAACTGCGATCGACTGGCCCCCATCCCCCGCCTTCCCCCGACATAGTCGGGGGAAGGAGCTGTACGTCCCCTCCCCCGGCGTAGCCGGGGGAGGGTCAGGGTGGGGGCAACGCACTACAAGGTTTTCAAGTACTCGATCAACGCGCGCTTGCGCTCCGCGGACAGCGTGGTGCCGTACTCGTGCCCCTGGTTTCCGTTGCCCCGCTCGGTCACGTCGAACCGCGTCCCGACCCTGCGCGCCTCCGGACCATCGGCCACGAATCCCACGTTCGCCTGATCGTAGACGTCGTACCCGCGATAGAACACCTTGGTCCGCTTCGATACAGGCTCCAGCAGCTCGCGCAGGTTCATCACGGCGCCGTTGTGCAGATACGGCGCACGCAGCCAGATCCCGTCCAGGTGCGCGGCGATGTAGCCCACGAGGTCCTGCTCCACCAGCCCGCGGCGCTTCACTCCCATGTTCGCCACGACGATGTTGCCGTCGATGGCGGCCTGCTTGTTCCAGCTCTCGAGCCGGTTGCGGTCGGTGCCCACCTCGGCCACCGGCACCGGCCGGCCCGTACGGTTGCTCCGATGACATTGCGCACAGGTCTCGTCGAACACCTTGGACCCGCTCGCAGCGAGGGCAAGGTCGACCTCGAAGGGATACTTGGGCGGCGGCCGCTTGCGCAGGTACTCCTCGAGCCACTTCATCTGGTCTTCGAAGTCGCGCTGCGGCTTCAGCACGATGCCGAGCGCGGAGTCGACCAGCACCGACCGCGGATCCCAGGTGGCACCGTCCCAGTTGAGCGTCTGGCCCTCCTTGTACTTGTCGAGATTCCAGATGGAAGGCATGTCGGCCGGACCGAAGGTGCCGTCCTCCGGACGCTCGAGCATGAAATACTTGGTGAGGTTCATCGGGTCGTCGCGACCGCGCCCCCAGTCGGGCATGCCGTGCCGGTTCATCCAGGCGAACTGCCCTTCGCGCTCGAGCAGGCGCTGTTTCACGATCGGAATGATGGCGAAGCGATACAGCAGTCGATCGATGAACGACATTCCATAGATGAGATCGATCTCGCGCATCAGGTTGTCCGGCGTGAAGCGCGGGTCCTTGGCGCACTTGATGAGGAAGCGGAAGTACGCCTGCACGTCCGTGGTGTGCCCCGGCGCCGCGATGACATAGGTCGGGTTCTCGTCGGCCGACGCGCGATAGCTCGCGGTGTGACAGACTGCACAGTTGTTGCCGACGCGCTCGAACCCGATGGTCTTCTTCGGGAATCCGATCGGCAGGTCGTGACCTTCCTCCCACGGGATGCCGAGCGATGCGTAGCCGCCCGGCCCGGGCAGGTACTCGGGGAACATGCGCGGCAGCACCATGAAGATCCAGTACGGCACGCCCGCCTCGTTCTCGCCGCCGAGCGAACCGTACTTGAAGCGCTCCTCGCCGTTCGCAAAAGGTGGCTGCGGCACTTCGCGGAAGAACTTGTACCAGGCGAAGGCCCCGCCTCCGACGAGCAGCAAGGCGATGATGAGCAGGACCCACTGGATCTTGCGCAGGCGTTTCATGTTGACCGGTGTGACGTTCATCCCATGTCTCCCTAGAACGTCTTCAAGTATTCAATCAGCGCGTCCTTGTCGGCCGCGGACAAGGTCGTCCCATATGCCGGGCCTTCATGGCCCTCGTTCCCGTTGCCGGGCTCACGGGTATCGATCAGGTGGAAAGGCCGGCCGTTCTCGGACCCGATGTCCCACACGAAGCCCACGTCGTCCGGGTCGTACACGTCGTAGCCACGGTAGAACCGCACCGGGCGGCGCGCCGCCGGTTCGAGCAGGGCCCGCAGGGTCGGCACCGAGCCGTTGTGCAGATACGGCGCGCGCAACCACAGTCCGTCGAGCGGCATGTTCGCGTAGCCGTAGGTCTTGCGGAAGTTGCGGAACCAGTACTGGTCATAGCCGGCGTAGAGCTGGCCCTGGTTGACCGCGAGTTCGTACGTGTAGGAGTCGAGGCGGCCACGGTCGGTGCCGATCTTCGCGATCGGCGTCACCTTGCCGACCAGCTTGCCGCTGAAGTCGCGGCCGGTGCGGCCATGGCAGGTCGCGCAGTACTCGCCGTACACGACCTTGCCGCGTTCGGCCGCCGCCTTGTCGATCGGATACGGCCACGCCGGCGGTTCGAGATCGAGCAGCCAGTCCTCAACGCGGCCGATGGCGCGATGATCCACCGTCGGGGGTGTGGCGCCGGTCCCGAAGGCCGCACTCAGGTTGCGCTCCTCCACCTTGCGGTTGTTGCCGTCCCAGTGCAACTGCATGTCGGCCACCTTGCGCGGCCGTTGCAGCCAGATCGACGGAAAATCGGACACGCCTGCCAGCTCCGCGGGCGCCAGCTTGTCGCCAGGGAAATTGAAGATCGCCTTGGCGAAATTGAACGTGTCCACGCGGCCCGGCCCCCACGGCTTCTGGCGTTCGGTGAACGAGAAGCGTGCCGACAGCATGCGGATGCGGTCCTGCATGAGGTAGACCGCCAGCGGATAGACCAGATAGCGGTCGATCAGGTCGAGCTTGGTGCCCTGCCCTTCGATGGCTGCGATGACGTACTCGGGCGTGAAGCGATCGCTTTTCGCGCACTGGAAGAAGAAGTTCTGGAATGCGAGCACGTTGAAGTTGTTGGCCGGCATCCCCACGATCAGGCGCGGTTCAGCATCGGGTCGGTCCCGCACCGTGCTGGTGTGGCAGACAGCGCAATTCAGGAACACTCGATCGATGCCGGTAACGCGCCGCTTCGATACCCCCACCGGCAGGTCGCGATCGCCCTCGAACAGCATGCCGACCGACTGGTAGCCCTTGCCCGGCAACTGGGCTGCACACAGTTCCGGCATGGCCTTCCAGACGAGATACGGGAAGCCGGACTCGCGCTCGCCCCCGGTGGAGCCGTACTTGTAGTGCTCGACGATGTCCTCGTAGACCACCGGCCGGTCGGTGAGGAACCGGTTCGCGAGATAGAGCCCGGCCACGATGACGACGAGTACCACCACCGCGACGATGCGGCTGCACCATCCCGCCAGCAACCGCTGCCACCAGAACGCGTGTTTCGCTTCGTCCATGCGCGCCGCCCTCCCGGTCGGCCCCATCTCGTGACTACCGGCGCCGAAGATCGGTACCGGGATTGCGCCGCGACTCGCGGCGGGTGCCTATCGTGGATCCGTCACACGCCGCGGCCAGCGAGACATGGCTGCAGCTTTTCGTAGTTGCCGCCCGGAGCAGCGGCTCCGAGCGCCTTGATCGCCGCCCTGAGGCGCGCGAGTTCGTCGCCGTCACGCCATTGCGTTTCGGTACGACCCAGCATCGGCAATGCGTGCACCGGCGGCATGGGCGTCTTGGCGCGCTGCGTTGCGTCCATCCGCCACATGTCGAGGCGAAAGGCGATCCGCGGCGCGCACTGCCGCACCCGCGCTTCGATCTCGCGCGCATCCCCTTGAAGCCAGTTGGGCGGAAATGCGTCGGCACTGCGATGGCAGGCACCGCAGAAGCGCAGGAAGTCCTGGATGCCCGCGCTGACGCCGGCGACAGGCTGGGTGGGTGCAGGAGCACCGGCATCTTCGAGAACGATCGCCGGCATGGCGCTCGCGTCGAGACAGCACCACTCGAGCTTGCCTAACCCCAAGGCTTCGAATAACGCCGGCATGATCCGGGCACGCTGGAACGGCAGCGGCGCCAGTGCGTCCGTCTTGCCGCTTGTCGTGCTCTCAACCAGCAGGTCCACGGCTGCGTCCAGCAGCGTGATGTCATCGTGCACGACCACTTCGGCTGAGCCGCGCCCAGCGTCGGTTCCGGACCAGCGCAGCGTGATCGACTCGATGCGCTCGCCGCGTGCCGTCCGCCCTTCGACGGTCCCGCGCTGAACGCGGAAGTGCGCCTGCCACGTGCGTGCAGCACCACCCGCCACGGCCATTCCGACGGCATCCTGTTCGCTGCCCAGGCCGATTCGATCGAGGTCGCCGTGGGTCACGCGTCCGCCTTGCAGATACAGTCGGCCGGAAAGGCGCGTGGTGCCCGGCGACCCGCAGCGAAAACCGATGCGCGGCGGGGTCGCATCGCGACGAACGCTCACGGTACAGTCGGCACGGTGGACGCTCCGCCGTGCATCCGCGCGGCGCAGGCGAGCATCGATGCGGCGCACGTCGGTGACAGCGATGAACTCGGCGAGGCCGGCGGCGAGCCGCCGGCCGTGATCCGCCTCGACCGGCCAGACGTCGAGCGGCGGCCGCGGCACCAGGGGCTCGAACGCAGCGGCCACGGCATCGGGATTGTCGCGATCGGTCGGTGCCGAGAGCGGAATCCGATTGGGCACGTCAGGATTCGGTACCTTGAGGCCGGCAGGCCACAGACGGCGGCCCTGAACCGCGAGCGTCGGGGCGAGGGTCTTCGCGAATGCAGCGCTCGTGACGTCGATGCCCTGCATACCGCCCAGCACGAAACGCAGGGCAAGCTGCAACGCCGCGGCGCGACATCGCAGCGCGGCCGCGTCGCGCTCACCGCAACCGCGTTCCCACAGGAGCTGAGTCGCCGAAAAGAGGTTCGCCCGGTCGGTGGCCGTATCGATGGCGTAGGGCGCCTCGACACCGGCGCGCACGGAGATCCGGTAGTACTCGCGCCCGTGGACCGACAACTGGTCGGCGATCTGCACGTTGGCGTTGGTCTCATCCCACAACGGCCGTGCGAACAGCGGTGCACCGTTCTGGTGACAAGCCACGCAGACAGCGCGCCGCGCATAGGTGACGTGCGGCCTGGCACCCGCGCGGTAGTCCTTCACGATCTGGAACTCGAATCGCGCCGCGGCTTCGTTGTAGCTGATCACCTCCAGCACCGCGGCCTTCTCCTGGTAGCCGATGTACAGGCGATCCTTGAGCAGCATGCCGGCGTCCGTGCCGGTGCCCGCACGCGGATCGCCGGTCACGGCGGCCACGACCCGCGGAAACCGGAAGAAATCCGGCGCGGCGGCACTGCGCTGCAGCGAACGTCCGAGCGGAATGAGCACCGTCCGGATCGACGCCGAGCCCGGTTCGAGCCGCTGTTCGATGACTTGCAGGAGGCGGTCGAAAGGGAACGGCAACCGGTGGCCGGAGCTGCCCTTGCCCGTGAACAGATGATCGAACAACGAGCGCCCTGCCGGCGGCGCGTCCGGACCGGGCTCCTTCGGGTCGACGATCCATGTGGCGCGGTCGGCATCGCCAGTGACTTGTGCCAGCGCGCACAAGGGCACCGCTGCAGCGAGCAACCCGAAGCCGCTGCGGCGCAGCCAGGCCCCGAGCCAGCGCGCGGCGGTCAGCCGACGCCGCACGACAGCGTTCATTTCGCTGCGGTGAGCACGCGCGACGTGCTGCTCCAGCAGTCCTCCGGCGCCTGGCCGGTCTTCAGGAACGCAGGTCCGTCGCGTTCCGCGATGGCCGCGTTGTACAAGGTGAAATTGAGCAGGAACGCGCGATCGGCGTACGCACGACCCAGGTAGAAACCAGGGCGCACCATCCGGATCTCGTCGCGCACGCGCAGGCCGCGCCGGCCGGCGAGGAAATCCGGACGCTCCTTGTAGCCCTCGATCTCGTCGGTGAACGCGTAGTCGATGATGATCGACTCGCGCCGGCTGTCGAGCAGGCTCTGGCCGCAGTAGAGCTTGGCCGGGAACAGCAGCCAGGCGTCGCGACCGTCGACGACGATCTTCTCGAGCGAGTCCGGATCGTCGATGATGGGTTTCAGGATCGAGAGATCCTCGATGCGATTGCGCAGCACGCGCTCGTCGCGATAGAACACCTTGCCCTTCCAGAGCGTCTTGCCGATCAGCTCGAGCTTGAAACCCTTGAGGTTGACGACGAGGCCGCCCAAGCCCCCGACGATCTCCGCGAGGCGGCGATCGCCGGACACGCCCTTCGGGAAGAACAGCGTGCCGTCGAAGGCGCCATCGGGGATCGGCCCCGCCGGCAGGCGCGCATAGATCTGGTCGACCTCCTCCTGCGTGAGCTTGGCGATGTTCTTCGGCGTGATCTTCTCGAGGTCGGCTGGCGTGAGCGGGAAGTCGTGCTCGACCTTCGCGAAATCCGGCCGTGCGGCGTAGCCTTCGCCGTAGGGGGCGAAGGGCACGCTCGGGGCACGGTCGCAGGCGCCGAGCACCAATGCAACCATCGGGACGGCGGCGATGCGGAACAGGCGGTTCGTCGTCATGGCGGTCATCCTTCAGAGCGTCGCGAGGAACGCGATCAAGGCATTCTTGTCGGCTTCGGACAGACTCTCCCCGAAGGTGTGGCCGTCGTTCTCCACCACCGCGGTGCAGGAGCTGTAGGCCGCGAGCAGTTCCTTGCGCTTGCCCACGGTCTCGACGATCTTCGAGGGCTCCGCGAGGATTTCCGCGAGCACCTGCTTCATCTCGTCAGCCTGGGCCTTGCCGCGCTTCTTCTCGAGCTGGTCCGGGTGCAGCTTGGCCAGGATGAGGTCATTCACGAACTGCTTGTGCTGCAGGTTGCCGAGCGTGCCTGCGGTGGCACCCTTCGGCACCACGAGCGTGAAGCCGAACAGCTCCTTCTCTTCCTTGCCGTCCCACAACCGCGGACCCACCGGCAGGATGATGTCCTCATCGAGCTTGGTGATCTTCGGAATGCGCTTGTCGGGGTTGAGCAGTTGCCGCATCGATTCCTTGTACAGCTTGAAGCGGCCCTCCACGCTCGGGTCGTAGGGCCAGCACGCCGGTTGTTGCGCAGCCGGCAGCAGATTGCCGGAGGCGTCCACGTACGACGGCCGATAGAAGTCCGTCACGCCGGGACCGGTGCCGCCGCAGATCTCCGGCCCCATGGCGTTGTTGTGCATGAAGGGCGCGTGGGCCCACACCGACAGGAGCGAGATGTTGCGGTAGTAGCCGCGTCCACCGTCGGCGGATTCCTTCACGTTCGGGTCGGGCTTGCGCGCCCGCAGCGTCTCCGAGCCGTACTCCTGCCAGATGTGACCGGCCATGTGATTGCTGTGCAGCGCCCGGCAGCGGAACGTGCCCACCTCGCTCACCGGCGTGGAAGCGTCGTTGCCCATCCAGTCGGCGCGCAGGCCGGTCTTCGCATCGATCGCGCGAAAGTCGCGGCTCGCGAACGGTCCGGCCTCGGATTCCGGCAAGCTCGAATGGCAGCGGGCGCAATTCTCGGCGAAGACCTTGCGCCCCTGAGCGACCGCACCCTTGCCGAACTCGCGGTCGAGATCGGCGACGAGATCGTCGTACTCGTATTTCGCGGATGCACTCTTGGCCTTGCGCTCCGCCGCCCGTGCGACGTGCAGGTCGGTGGCGTTGGTCTCGCCGGAGGACAGGAACGCCAGGATCTCCGGCAACCGGTCCTCGATGGCGCGGAAGTTCGAACAGTCGCGCCGGCACTGGCCGATGTCGAAAGGCGTCTGGCCGAAGTTGCGCATGGCCGGATCCACCTGGCGCAGGTCGGTGAGGTGGTTCAGCCAGCATTGCTCCGAGCACGAACCGATGTTGAAGTACACGCGCTGGATCGCCTCCAGTGCACCGATGCTGTCCTCGCCGCCCTTCAGGATGTGGTGCACGCGCTCCTTGGCGAGGGATTTCGCCCAGCACTTGCCCTCGCGACCGGGCTCGCACCAGCACTTGTCGGGACTCGCGTCCTTGGCACAGGCGTTGGTCTTGCGCCACTTCAGGATCTCTTCGTCGGCGAAGGTCGGGCGCTGATGCGTGTTGATGATCGCGTTCATGCTGCCCGGGTTGTCCACCTGGTCGGTCGGAATCGCCGACGTGTCGGAAGTCCCCGGACGCGCGTGCGTGAAGACCTGCCACTCTAGGCTGTTGACCGGCATGCCGGACACGAGCAGCTGCGAGATGCGCAGATACTGGTTGCCGATCGCGCCCTTCAGGTTCTCCCACTTGGGATGAGTCGGGTCCTTCGGCGGATTGAGCGGATCGAAAGCGATGTGGCACGAGCCGCAGGTGGTGCCGATCAGGAACGGCGGCTCGACCGATCCGTCCATCAGATGGCTCAGGTCACGATCGGAGCGCGCCTTGTCCTCCGAGAGCTTGCGGTTGTAGCCCTCCCAGGTGCCGAGCTTGCCGCCGTTCAGCGCCTTCCAGCGTTCCGGGTCGAAGCGCGGATTGGGAAACTTGCGAAAGCCCAGGGCCCCGGTCGAGGTGCCGAACTTGAGATCGCAGGCCGACTGGCGCTGGTCCTTCGGTCCGTGCGGGTCGTTCGCCGCGACCGGCGCGTCCTTGAAGTCGCACGCCGGGTCGCGGTAGCCGCTGCGACCGACATACTTGAGCAGTTCGTCATCGCCCGCGCAATAGTCGAGGCCGTAGGTCTCCTCGAGGCTCCTGGCCGGACAGTTCGGCGCGCCCGGCGTACAGCAATCCGGGTCGTTCATGATGCCCCAGGTCTTGAAGCGGCCCTCGCGCTGATCCGAGCGCAGCACGCGGAACCAGTCGACCAGCACGCCGACGCGCTGCTGGAACACGTAAGTGTGGAAGCGATCGTTGCCGGCGGTCGCCTTGTACCAGATCTCGCGGCCCGCGCGTTCCTCGGCGCTCAGCTGCTCGCTCTCGGCGATCCGGTGGAAGCCGGCATCGTCGAAGTACGCCTGACCGGACGCGGGCGCCAGCGGCACTGCAGGAGCAACGGCGGCCGGTTTCGGCTTCGGCTTCGGTGCCGGCACGATGTCCTGACCGGAAACCAGCACTGCCATGACACTGGCCGTACCGGCCAGAGCGACCGCGACCACCACGAAGCGCTTCATCATCTTCTTGTCCTCCCGTGGGTACCGACGAACCGTTCCGACTACCTCCCCTGCCGATGTGCCGGCGCAGACCGTGAACCCGCGCGCAGGCAATGCTGCGCCCGCGAGCCGCGGCGGCCGTCGTTGTATTCCCGTCGTGTCGTCGACGGGTGCCCTCTGCCGGGACGCAAGTACGCGCAAGTCCCCATCGCGACGCATTCACGTCGTGCGCTGCCAGAGCGGTGCACCGCATCCGGCCGGACGGCTGAAACCTCGGGTGGCTTCACGGCGGTGTCCGAACGTTCCCTTGAGGCTTGGGGGAAAGTGACAAGTTTTATCGCACAGCTTCATGCCGGTGGCAACTCGACTGCGACCGGTCACCAGCGCCCGCACAGCCAGCGGGCGGGATGGGCGTTTATGCGGCAAAACAAGCGGGTACAACGAAGCGAGCCGCGGCGGTCGAGGCCCGTCGGGCATGACTGTCACCTGATGGCAACAGACTATATTTTCCTACGGCGTGGTCACACGCTGCTGCGATTTGGCGTCGGCAGTGCCTTCGGCGAGCTGCACCCAGCCCCCGCCCGTCGCCTTGTAGAGATCCACCAAGGCGTTGTGAACGGCCGCACGCGTCTGGGCGAGGCTGAGCTCCTGCGGAAACAGCGACTGCTGCGCCTGCAGCACGGTGGAGTAAGGCGTGTAGCCGCCCTTGTACTGCAAGGTCGCGAGCCGTTCGTATTCGCTCAACGCCTTCACCAGTCGCTCCTGGGCCGCCTGCTGTTCGAGCAGCGTCCGGCGGTTCACCAGCGCGTTGTCGACGTCGGCGAAGGCATTCTGGATCACCGCCTCGTAGTTGAGCAGGCTCGACCTCTGGGCCGCCGTGGCCTGCGCGACCTGGCCGCTGATGTTGCCCGCCGTGAATATGGGACCGGTCAGCTTGCCGGCGAAACTCCAGGTGCGCGCGGGCCCGCTGAACAGATTGTCGAGGTCGCGGCTGGTGGTGCCGAAGCCGGCCGTCAGCGGAATGTTCGGGAAGTACAGCGCCTTCGCGGCGCCGATCTGTGCGTTGGCGGAGATCAGGCTCTGCTCCGCCTGCGCGATGTCGGGCCGCCGCTCGATCAACTGCGATGGCAGGCCGGCGGGCACGGACGGCGAGACGAGCGCATCGATCGATTTGCCGCGCGCGATCGGTCCGGGGTTGCGGCCGAGCAGGATCGACAATCCGTTCTCGGTGCGCGCGATCGATGATGCGATCTGCGGCAGCTGCGCCGCCGCCGTCTCGTAGCTCGAGCGCGCCTGCTCGACGTTGACCTGCGACACGCGCCCGTACTTGTGCTGGAGTTCGAACAGCTTGACCGTGGCACCGTAGGACGCGAGCGTGCGGTTCGCGATCTCGTACTGGGCATCGAGACCGCGCAGCTGCAGGTAGGTGCTGGCCACCTGGGTCACCAGCGACAGGATCACCCCGCGGCGCGCCTCCGCGGTCGCGAGGATGTTCGCGCGCGCGGCCTCGCTCTGGCGGCGTATCCGCCCCCACAGATCGATTTCCCAGCTGGCACCGGCCAGCACTTCGTAGGTGGTCGACGGGTTGCCGATCAATCGCTGCAGGGCGGCACTCTGTCCGGCTTCGCCGGCTCGCTGGCGCGTCACGCTGCCGCTGTAGTTGACCTGCGGGAAGAACTGCGAGCGCACCTGCGTCAGCACCGCGGCCGCCTGCTCGACGTTGGCCGCGGCGATCTGGACGTTCTTGTTGTTGCGCAGCGCCTCGGCGATCAGGTCGTCGAGCACCGGATCGTCGAACTGTTTCCACCAGGCCGTGTTCGCGGTGTCCTCCGCCATGGCCTCGGCGAACCGGTACGCTTCGGGCGCTGCGACTTTCGGCTTCACGTAGTCGGGGCCCACCGTGCAGCCACCGAGCAGCGCCGCGGCAGAGCAGACCAGCCAGCGACGCATGTCGATGGGCAGACTCATGCCGCCCCGCCCTCCGTCGGCGCGGACCGCTCGCCCGGCGCCTCGGCCTTGCCGCGCGAGCGTTCCGAGAGTCGATCGAACACGTAGAACAGCAGCGGCACGTAGAGCATCGCGAGAGTCGTCTCGCCGATCATCCCGCCGATGATGCCCGTGCCGATGGAGTGCCGCGCGTTCGCACCCGCACCGATCGCGATGGCGAGCGGCAGCACGCCGACCGCGAAGGCGAGCGAGGTCATGATGATGGGCCGCAGGCGCCGCTCGCCGGCCTGGATGGTGGCGTCCATGATCGACAGTCCCTGGTGGCGCAGCTCGACGGCGGCGGATACGCGCAGCACGGCGTTCTTGGCACCCAGGCCGATCAGCACCAGCAGACCGATCTGGAAGTAGACGTCGTTCTCGAGGCCGCGCACCCAATTCGCCGTCAACGCGCCGAGCACACCGAACGGGACGGCCGTCATCACCGCGGCGGGCAAGGTCCACGATTCGTACTGCGCGGCGAGCACCAGGAACACGATGATCAGGCCGAACGCGAAAGCGATCGCCGACGTGCTGCCCGATTTCTTTTCCTCGTAGGCCAAGCCGGACCAGGCGAAGGTGTAGCCGGCCGGGAGCACTTCGCGCGCCGCAGCCTCCATGGCCGCGATGGCCTGGCCCGAGCTGAAACCGGGCGCGGCCTGGCCGTTGATCTTCGCCGCCGGAAAACCGTTGAAGTGCGGCACCAGATCCGGGCCTGTCACCCACTCGGTGTTGGTGAGCGCCGACAGCGGCACCATCGCGCCCTGGGTCGAACGCGTGTACAGGCGGGCGAGGTCTTCCGGTCGCTCGCGGTACTGCGGTTCCGATTGCAGGATCACGAACCACGCGCGGCTGAACTGATAGAACTGGCTCACGTTGAGCGATCCGAACTGCGCCTGGATCGCCGCGTACACGTCCTGCACCGGCACGCCGAGCAGCTCGGCCTTCTCGCGATCGACGGTCACGCGCAGTTGCTGCGTGGAGGCGCGGAACGTCGTCCGCAATCCGGTGAGTTCCGGGTAGCCCTTGGCCTTCGCCAGGATCTGCTGCGTGATCTGGTCCAGCTTGACCGGTTCGCCGGCGGTGGTGTCCTGCACCCAGAACTCGAAGCCGCCGGTGCTGCCGATTCCGGGAATCGGCGGGGGCGGGACCGGTGCCACGAAGCCTTCCTTGATGGCGCGGCTCTCCTTGTACATGTCGACCAGGACAGCCCGCGCGTTCTGCGCCTTGGCGTCCGCGATCGACGCGTAGCGTTCCTTGAAGTCCTTGAGAGTCACGAACAGCGTCGCACCGTTGGTCTTGAAGCCGCCGTCGAGCAGACTGTAGCCCGCGATCTCGGCGCGGTTCGCCACCGCGGGATTCTTCGCGAACAGGGCATCCACCTTCGACGACACCGCCGCGGTTCGATCTAGGCTCGCAGAGTCCGGCATGACGACGGCGGCCATGACGTAGCCCTGGTCCTCGTTGGGCACGAAACTGGTGGGCAGCAGCTTGAACAGGTAGACGATGGAACCCAGCAGCACGGCGAGCAGCAGGAACGCGGGAACCATCCGCTTGATCACCAGCACGACGGCATGGCCGAACGCCTGTGTCACGCGATCCACCTGCCGGTTGAACCATGCGAAGAAGCCGCGCTGCGGCGGCGGCTTGTGCTTCAGCCAGAGGGCGCACATGGCCGGGGTCAGGGTCAGTGCCACGAACCCCGATACCGCCACCGAGATCACGATGGTGATGGCGAACTGCTTGTAGAGCTGCCCGGTGGTGCCGGGCAGGAACGCCGCGGGAATGAACACCGACGCCATCACCAGCACCACCGCCACGAGCGAACTGCCGATCTCGTTCATGGCCTTGATGGTGGCTTCCTTCGGCGCGAGGTGCTCCTCGGCCATGATGCGCTCGACGTTCTCGACCACGACGATGGCATCGTCCACCACCATGCCGATGGCGAGCACCAGGCCGAAGAGCGTCAGGAGGTTGATCGAGAAGCCGAATGCCAGCATGCCGGCAAAGGTGCTGATCAGCGCGACGGCGATCGCGACCGTGCAGATGATGGTGGTGCGGAAGCTCTGCAGGAACAGATAGACCACCAGCACCACCAGCAGGATGGCTTCGAACAGCGTGTGCACCACCTCCTCGATCGAGATGCGCACGAAATCGTTGGTGTCGAGCGAGATGGTGTAGTCGAGCCCCGCGGGAAAGCGCGCCTTCAGGTCCTCCATGGTCTTGCGGACACGGTCCGACACGTCCAGTCCGTTGGCGCCCGGCTGCAGATAGACCGCCACGAACGTCGCGGGGGTGCCGTTCAGCTTGCTGCTCACGATGTATTGCTGCAGGCCGACCTCGGCGCGGGCGACGTCCTTCAGCCGCACGATGGCGCCGCCCCCGGTACCGGCGCGCAGGATGATGTTCTCGTACTGCGAGGGTTCGCCGAAGGGCCGCTGGGTCACCACCGGGAAGGTCAATTCGACAGGCGTCGAGGAAGGTTGCTGGCCGATCTGCCCTGCCCCGAAGAGCGCGTTCTGCTGGTTCACCGCCTGCTGGATGTCGGTGGTGGTGACCCCGAGGGCCGCCATGCGCTCGGGGTTCATCCAGATGCGCATGGCCTGGTTCGGCTGGCCCATGATCGACGCCTGGCCCGCTCCGGGCACGCGCTTCAGCGCGTCGAGCACATAGACGTTCGCGTAGTTCGCGATGTAGTCGGCGCTGTAGCGGTTCTCCTTCGCGAACACGCCGATCAGCATCATGATCGACGAGGATTTCTTCTGTACCGACACGCCGAGCTGCTGCACCGCCGAGGGCAACGTGGGCAGCGCCAGGTTGACGCGGTTCTGCACCTGCACCTGCGCCACGTCCGGATCGGTGCCGAGCCCGAAGAAGACGGTGATGGTGAGCTGGCCGGCCGCGGAGCTGCTCGACGACATGTAGATCATGTTGTCGACGCCGTTGATCTGCGCCTCGATCGGCGAGGCCACGGCATCGGCGAGAGTCTGCGAATCGGCACCGGGAAAGGTGGCGTTCACCGAAACCTGCACCGGCGTGATGGACGGGTACTGTTCCACCGGCAGGTTCAGCATGCACACCGCGCCGGCCAGGCACAGGATGATCGAGAGGACCGCCGCGAAGACCGGCCGCTCGATGAAGAAGCGCGAGAACACGCGAGCGGCCCGGCTGCCGCTACTTCGAGGTGCCCGGGGCCGCGCCGGCGGCGCCGCCGTCCGCGGCCGCCTGGCTCACCTGAACCGTGGCCCCGGGCGTCAGGCCGAGCGCTCCATCGACCACCACACGGTCACCGGGGTGCAGGCCCTCGTTGATGAACCAGCCCTCGCCGTGCCAGTCACCGACGCTTACCGGCCGGTTCTCGGCCTTGCCGTTGGCGTCGAGCACCCAGACGAAGTGACCTTTCGGTCCCTGCTGCACGGCGCGCTGCGGCACGACGATGGCGGCGGGACGCATCGCGCCGTTGATCCGCACGCGCACGAACTGGTTGGGACGCAGCGTCCCGTTCGGATTCGCGACCGAGGCACGCACCAGGAAAGTGCCGGTCTTGGTGTCGTATTCCGGTTCGCTGAAGGTGATGCGCCCCTTGTGGGGAAACACCGTCCCGTCGACGAGCACCACCTCCACTTCGTAGCTGCCGTCGGGCGGCGGCTTCAGCTGTCCCTTCTCGATCTGGCGGTGCAGCTTCTGGAACTGGTTCTCCGAGACGCTGAAATTCACCCACATCGGTGACAACGCCGCCACGGTCGTGAGCTGGCTGTTGGAGGCGCTGAGATACGTGCCGTCCGCCTGGAGGGCGTAGCTCGAGATCCCGTCCACCGGCGAGGTGATCGTGGCATACGAAAGATTGAGCTCGGCCTGCACCACCTGCGCCTTCGCCTGCGCCACGCCGGCCGAGGCCTGCTGGAACTGGCCGGTGGCGTCGTCGAGATCCTTCTGCGAGAGCGCGTCCTGCTCCACCAGCGGCTTGGTGCGATCGAGGTTGGCGCGCGTGGTCGCCAGTGCGGCCTGCTGCTGCTGCAAAGCCGCGCGGGCCTGGTCGAGCTGGGCCTGGAACGGCTTCTTGTCCATCAGGAACAGCACCTGGCCCTCTTTCACCAGCGAGCCTTCGGTGTACACCCGGCGATCGAGAAATCCGGTGACGCGCGCCTGTATGTTCACCAGCCGCGAACTCTGCGTCTGCCCCACGAACTCCGCGTTGACCGGGGCATCGGCCGCGGTCACCGTGATGGTCGAGACGACGTTCGGCCCCCGCGCCGGAATCGGTGGCGGCGCCTTGCCGCAGCCGGCCAGCGCCGCGACGAGCAGCAAGCACGCGCCGCCCCGTCGGATTCCGACGCCGTCGGCTCTCCCGATGACCGGCAGGGCTAGGATCGGCCAGTCCTCACTGGGTGCGTTGCGCGCGAGCCTTGTCGAGCCGCGTGCGCCATTGTTTGGCGAAGAACGCGACGTCGTCGCGCAACTCGCTCCAGGTGATGTCGCGGCCCTTCAACGTCGTCACGAAGCTGCGGCGCGCGCCCACCATCGCATACACGCGCTCGCCGCTGCCACCGTCGAGGACTTCCATCTCGCCGGACAGCGCGATGTAGTAGGGTTCGGTCCCCGTGGCATAGCGCACGGCCGTCACCGCCGCCTTGATGGGAATGACGTCGGTGGGATCCAGCCCCTGCCGCATGGGCGTAACCCCCGTCAGCGCGTAGTGGAAGACGAGCACACCGGGGGCGGGCTGATCGACCACCTTGTAGCCTCCCGCCTGGAACTCGCCGGTCACGATCTCGCGCACCGAACGCTCGATCTGCGCGTAGATCTGCGGCTGGATGGCGGCGTATTCGGCAGCGGGATTGAGCCAGACCTCCATCGGCCGCAGCGCGATGGTGTCGTAGGGCTTCCAGTCGACGCCGGGTTTGATGAACTCCCATTCGCCGGGGGTGCCGGCAACGGCTTTCAGCTGCGCGTAACTGCCCAGGAAGCCCGAGCCGCGAAGCTGGGAGCCCGGGAGCAGCTCACCGCGGCCCACCGCCGGCTCGACCGGTTTCGACTCGCCCTGCCGCTGCGCTATCTGGTTGCAGCCGCACAGCCCCAGTGCCAGCGCGACCAGTATCCCGACTCGACGCATACCGCCTCCCCGCCCCCGATGGGCGCGAAGAGTACTGTCGAGTCCTGGCCACGTCCATAGCGGTGCTACGACGTCGGGATATCCCCTCCTATGACAGGGGCATCGCCAGGCTCAAAGGAAGTTGAACAGCGACAACCCCTGGATGCGCACGAACGACTGCTGCGCGGCCTCGAGCGAGACCTGGTTGAAGGTGAGCTCGCTGATGGCCTTGGCGTAGTCGAGGTTGGTCAGCCCGGAGAGCGTCGTCTCGTACTGCAGCGTGAGATCGTCCGCGTTGGCCTGTCCGGTCTGGATTTCCTTTGCCCGCGCACCCACCGACGCCGTGACGGTGAGGGACACGTCGATGGCATTGTCGAAGTTGTTGAGCGCCGTGTTGAGGGCGTTGGCGAGCGCCGTGTTCGCGGTCATGCCGCCGCCCCCGGTCTCGATCGCCGTGATGAGTTGATCGAGGGTGGCGAAGATATCCTGGTTGGCACTGGGTGCGATGGTGAACGTGTCGCCGCTGGCCGGTTGGCCGGTCACCGACATCTCGATGCCGTAGTCGAACGCGGTCGCGTTGATATCGGGCGGGGCCTGTCGTGCGAACGAGATGGTGCCGCCACTCTGGTAGGTGCGCAGGTACGGGCCGGCGGCCGGCGCGGCACCGGTGGTCAAGGACAGGTTGTTCACCGTATCGACGATGTCGTAGGTGGTCTGGGGAGGCACTGCCGTGTTGTCCACGAAGAACCGCACCTCGAAATTCTGCGGGTTGGTGGCTGCGTCCCACGCGGCACGATTGCGCACGACGCCTTCGGAAACGATCCCGCCACCGGTGTTGGTGGTCGTTGCCGTGGTCGCGAAGACGCCGTTGCCGGTGCGGATACGCTGGAAGACGTCGGAGCCCGCATCGCTGATCGCCACCTGACGCGTGGCGCCGATCTGGATCAGGCGCTGCCCCTGGTCACCGTTGTACGCGACCACCCCGGGGGCATTTTCCGTGAAGGGTTGGGTCGAGCCCTGGTAGCCGGAGAAGAGGTACAGGCCGTTGCCGTCGGTGGAGTTGGCGATACCGATCAGTTCGGTATATCGGGCGCGCAGTTCCGTGGCGATGCTCTTCAGGTCGGTGGGCGTGAGCGCGCCGTCGCCGGCATTGACGGTGAGCGTGCGGACGTCCTGCAGCAAGGCGGTGTAGCGCGCCAGCGCGTTTTCCTCCAGGCCGATCGCCGCGGTTGCCGCGTCGCCGTTGCGCGCATATTGCTCGGTGATTTCCTTCGACTGCGTCACCTCGAGCGCCCGGGCAGCGGCGACCGGATCGTCGGCCGGGCTCAGGACCCGGCGGCCGGTGGAGATCTGCTCCTGCTGCTTGACGAGCTGCGCCTGGGCCCGCTGGATGTTGAAGATGCCCTGCTCGAAGACGGTGGTGGTGCTGACGCGCATGGAAGTACTCCGTGGCTTTAGTTGCCGAGCTGCAGCAACGTGTCGAACAGCGTCGTGGCAACCTGCAGCACCTTGCCCGACGCCTGGTAGGCCTGCTGGTAGCGGATCAGGTTCGCGGCCTCCTCGTCCAGGTTGACGCCGGAGAAGGACAGTTTTGCCTCGCGTGTCTGTTTCACCAGGGCATCCTGGGCATTCGATTGCGTCTGCACTTCGCGGGTATCGTTGCCGACGCGACTCACCACCTGGCTGTAGGCGCTCTGGTAGCTCGCCGTGCCGTTGGCGACCGTCTGCATGGTCTGCAGTTGGCCGAGCAACAACGCATTGCGGTTGTCTGCGACGCCCGAGGTGTTGTTCACAATGGTGAAGGTGTCGCCGTCGGCCGGGGTCCCCGTCACCGAGAAGGTGAGACCGTTGAAGGAGATCGCGGCGCCCGCGCTGTAGGCGAAAGGTCCTGCCGCCGGCACGGCGCCGGCGACGGTGAACTGGTTGGTTCCCTGGTTGTAGGTGAGAGTCACGGTCCCGGGCAGGGGCAGGTTCGCCACGCTCGAGACGACCCCTGCGCTGATCTTGGCGTTGCCCTCGTTCGCCAGCGCGGTTGCGGTGCGGATCGGGGCGGCCGCCGCGATCAGGGACGTGTCCGCGATGGCGAGGTCGAGGTCGCGCGCGGCGAAGCGCGTCGGCTGCACGAGGTAGCTGTCGCCCGCGGCCGGCGCGCCGGAGGCGAGCGCGATGGTGACGCCGTCGATCGTCTGGGGCAGCGTCGCGAAGGTCTGCTGCGTGTCGTCGGACAAGCGCGTCACGATGTAGTTGGCGCCGGTGTACGTCACGCGGTAGTCGGAGGCGGTGAGCTGCCCGACGTTCGCGAGTGTGGCGCTCACCACCCCGTTGCCGGTGTTGTTGCTGCGCCCCACCACCGTGGCCTGGCTCGGGCGGAAGAAGTCGCCCCCCAGGGCGCCGTTCAGGTCCTGACCGAGACGATGCTGCGCGTTGAAGGTTTCCGTGAGCACGGTCGCCACGCGTCCGAACTCGTTCTGGGCCGGGGTCAGCGTGTCGTCCAGGAAGGTGAGCAACCCGCCGAGTTCGCCGCCGCGCAAGGTTTCCGGCTGCAGCACCACTGTCGTGCTGCCCACGAGGTAGCCGATCTCCACCGCGGTCGGGTCCTCGAAGGACGTGCGCGAGGTCAGAGTCAGCGTCGAACTGCCGACCACGAGGCTCTGTCCGGTGCCGATGAACACGTTGTAGCTGCCGTCGGATTGCGTGATGACGTTCACGCGCACCAGCTTGTTGAGGTCCGACACCAGCTTGTCGCGCTGGTCGAGCAGGTCGTTGGCCGGTTGTGCCTCGGTGTTGGGCGACGACACGATCTGGCGGTTGAGCGTGGCGATCTCGGAGGCGATGGTGTTGATGCGATCCACGACGTCACCCACCTGGCGATTCACGCCGGTGCGGATCTCCGCGAAGCGCGTGTCGATCGCCTGGAAGCGCGACACCAGCGCCTCGCCCAGACTCAGCATGGACTGCCGGGACGGCACCGACGAGGGATTCGCCGCCACGTCCTGCACGCCGGAGAAGAAACTCTGCAACGCCGGCGACAGGCCGCTCGACGGATCGGCCAGCACGTTGTCGATCTGCTTCGCCTGAGCGAGGAACGCGTCGAAACTCGCCTGCTGGGTTTCGGCCGTCAGCACCTGCGAGTCGAGAAACTGGCTGTAGAGGCGTCGCACGGTGCTCACTTCCACGCCCTGGCCGAAGAAACCGGACCCGGTCGCCTGCGGATTGCGGTTGGTCTGCACCACGGTCTGGCGCGTGAAGCCTTCGGTCGCCGCGTTCGAGATGTTGTGGCTGGCCGTGACCAGACCCGCCTGCGCGGCGTTCAACCCACTCACTCCGATGCTGAAGATGCTTCCCGACATTTCCGCGATTCCTCTCTAGGCTTTTACGGCCGCATCCGGGGTTTTCTTGACCCCCGATTGCTGCATCTGCTGCACCTGCTTCACGATGAGATCGGCGATGCCGATCCCGGGACGGCGCGACAGTTCCATCGCGTACTGCTGGTCCAGCATGCCGGTGAACGCCTTGGTCGCACTGCTCTCGAACAGGTCGTCACCGAAGCTCGCGTCGCGCATGGACTTCATGAGTTGCGCGAGCAGCAGCGACTCGAATTCCTGGGCGACCTTGCGCAGCGCCTCGACGTCGTCGGTCTTGGCGGGCACACGCAGGCTTCCCAGGCGCCGGGGATCGACCGCGAGCGACGGCGTGACGTCCATCAGATGACCTCCAGTTCCGCCTTGAGCGCCCCGGCGGCCTTCATGGCCTGCAGGATCGCGAGCAGATCGGTAGGCGTGGCACCGACGGCGTTCAGCGCGCGCACCACGTCCGAGAGCGACGTCGTATTGGGCAGGACCACGAGGCCCGACTTGTCCTCTTTCACTTCGATGTTGGCGCGCTCGGTGGCAACCGTCTGCCCGGGCGAGAACGCGCCGGGCTGACTGATCACCGGTTCGGTCTGGATCGTGACCGACAGATTGCCGTGCGCCACGGCGCAGTTGGTGACGAGCACGCGCTGGTTCATCACGACCGAGCCGGTGCGGCTGTTGACGATGACCTTCGGCGAAGCCTCGCCGGCGTTGACCAGCAGGTTCTCGACGCGGGAAATGAACGCGACGCGCTGCGACGGGTCCACCGGCGCATTTACACGAACCTGCCGCGAATCCATCGCGACGGCGGTGCCGGCCCCGATGGCGTTGTTGATCACGTCGGTCACGCGCATCGCGGTCGTGAAGTCGCTCTCGAAGGTCTCGAAAACGACCAGTTCACCCTGCCCCACTTGTGAGGGCACGGCGCGCTCGACCGTGGCGCCGGCGGGAATCCGCCCGGCGTTCAGGTGATTCACCGCCACGCTGGTACCACCCGACTGGGCGCCCGCACCAGCCACCACGATGTTGCCTTGGGCCATGGCGTAGACCAGGCCGTCGGCGCCGCGCAGCGAGGTGAGGACCAGCGTTCCGCCGCGCAGGCTGCGCGCGTTGCCCATGGAGGATACCGTGACGTCGATGGCCTGTCCCGGCTTTGAAAAGGGCGGCAACCGTGCGGTGATCATCACGGCCGCGACGTTGCGCAACTGCAGGTTGAGACCCGGCGGCAGCGTGACGCCGAGCTGGATCAGCATCGACGTCAGGCTCTGGACCGTGAACGGCGTCTGCGTGGTCTGGTCGCCGGTGCCGTCCAGGCCCACGACGACACCGTAGCCGACGAGCTGGTTCGAACGCACGCCGGCGATGGCGGCCACGTCCTTGATGCGCTGCTGCGCGTGCGACGGGACGGCAACGAAGAGAATCGCGACCAGCGCCCAGGCGCCGATCAGCAGTGTCTTGGGGGTAACGCGAATGTCGATCATGTCGTGTTCGCCGCTCTCAGAAAGGGGAAGCACTCAGGAAGAAGCGTTGCAGCCAGCCCATGGTCTGCGCCTCCGACATGTAACCGCGACCCTTGTATTCGATGCGGGCATCGGCCACGCGCGTGGACGAAACGGTGTTGGCCGCGCCCACGTTTAGCGGGTTCACGACACCCGAGAAGCGGATGTACTCCGTACCCTGGTTGATGGTGACCTGCTTCTCGCCGCTCACCAGCAGGTTGCCGTTCGGGTAGACCTCGATCACCGTCACCGAGACGTTGCCGGTGAAGACGTTGTTGGCTGCGCTGTTGCCGCCACCTTCGAAGGTCGAGTCGCTCGTTCCGGTGAGCGCGGCGCCTTCGAGACTTGCACCGGGCAGGCGCGTGGCGACCGGAACACCGATGGACACTTCGCCGGAGCGGTTGGCCTTGCTCGACGTGTTCTTCGACGCCGTGGTGCGCTCCTCGAGGACCACGGTGAGCACGTCGCCGACGAAACGCGCGCGCCGGTCCTCGAACAGCGCGAGCCGGGCGGTGCCGGATTGATAGATGGCCCCGTTCGCCTGCGTGTTGACCGCCATGGGGGCGGGTCGCGTGCTCATCGGCTGATGGACCGACGTGCTGGGCGTGGTCATGGCGCAACCCGTGGCGAGCAAGGCGGCGATGGAGGTGATGAAAGGCGAGCGCATGGCAATCCTCGTGATCTGATCGATCCCTCTATTGCAGTGCGCGTGCCAGCCCGCGGGTGACGAATAATTCCCTACCAATCAAAACCTTGCGAGGTCATCACGGGGCGCTGACCGAGCCCCCGGCAAGGCTCGGCCGGTGTCGCCGGCAAGCTTTTCCATCGCCGCAAATGCTCGGGGCCGTCACCGACGGCCCCGTGCCTCACTCGCTGCGCCTGACGAACTTACAGCTGTGTCAGCCGCTGCAGCATCTGGTCGCTCGCCTGCACCGAGCGCGAATTGATTTCGAAGGCGCGCTGTGCGGTGATGAGGTTCACCAGCTCCTCGGTGACGCTCACGTTGGAAGTCTCGACGAAACCCTGGTTGATGGTCCCGAGGCCATTGGTGCCGGGTTGGTTCACCTGGGGCGCGCCGGATGACGCGGTCTCGAGGAACAGGTTCTCGCCGCGCGCCTGGAGGCCGCCGACGTTCACGAAATTCGCGAGCTGGATGGTGCCCACCTGCGTGGGCGTCGCGCTGCCGGCCACCAGCGCCGTGACGGTACCGTCGTTGCCGATGGTGATCGTGATGGTGTTGGGAGGAATGGTAATGCCCGGCTGGACCGGATAGCCGCTCGAGGTCACCACGTTGCCCTGGTTGTCGAGCTGGAACGAACCGTCGCGCGTGTACGCCGTCGTCCCGTCTGGCAGCAGCACCTGGAAGAAGCCCTGCCCGTTGACGGCGAGGTCGAGGCTGTTGCCGGTCTGCTGCAGGTTGCCGTTGGAGAAGTTGCGCGCGGTCGCCACGGGGCGCACACCAGCTCCGACCTGGAGACCGCTAGGCACCTGGTTCAACTGTGAGGTCTGTGCGCCCGGCTGGCGAATGATCTGGTAGAGCAGATCCTCGAACACGGGGCGTTGGCGCTTGAAGCCGTTGGTCGATACGTTCGCCAGGTTGTTGGAGATGACGTCGACGTTGAACTGCTGGGATTCGAGACCGGTCTTGGCGGTCCAGAGGGATCGGATCATGGCTAGGGGCTAGGGGCTAGGGGCTAGGGATTAGGGGTTGGGGACTGGGGCATCGAACGGATATCGGAGCTGGTTGGGTTCTGCACGTTCCCTAGCCCCTAGTCCCCAGCCCCTTTCCCCCCTACGCATTCATGTTGAGCAACTGTGACAACTGCCGTGCGTTCTGATCGGCGGTCTGCATCAGGCGCACCTGGGTATCGAACTGGCGCGACAGCGAAATGATGCTGGTGATCGCTTCCACGCTGTTCACATTGCTGCCTTCCAGCATGCCGCTGGTGAGACGCACGGCCGCATCGGCCCGGACGGGTTGGGTACCGGTGCTTCGGAACAGGCCGTCGGCGCTGCGCGCCAATGTCTTCTCGTCCGGGTTGACGAGCTTGATGCGACCCACGATGGTGGTCGTGTTCGGCACGCCCACGCGCGGAATGGCGGACACAGTCCCGTCGCGACCGATCAGGATGGTCGAATCGGGCGGGATCGCAATCGTGGTCCCCGTGTCGGTCAGGACATTGAGTCCGTTGCGTGTCTGCAGCAGTCCGCCGGGGCCCTGATCCAGGCTACCGTCGCGGGTGTAGGCTTCTCGGCCATCGGTGCCGCGCACGGCAATGAAGCCCTTGCCGTCGACGGCGACGTCGAAGACACGGCCGGTGTTCTGCATCGGACCGAAGGAGTAGTCGGTTCCGGTCGTGGACTCGACCACGTAGGTCCGGGTGCCGGTGCTCGGCCCCACGACAGGCAGCGCACGAAACGCCGTGGTCTCCGCGCGGTAACCCGTGGTCACCGCATTCGCGAGATTGTGTGCAACCTGCGCCTGACGGTCGAACATGCTCTTCGCACCGTTCATGGCAAGGTAGAGGACGCGGTCCATGGCGAGAGGGGCTAGGGGCTAGGGGCTAGGAGCTAGGGGCTAGGGGCTAGGGATCGAGTGTAGGGAGGCGTCATCCACGGAAGGAGGACATGGGTGACGACCCTCTGATGTTCAGCACGGCGCATGCGTCTTTCCCTAGCCCCTAGCCCCCTTTACTTATCTCAGATTGACCAGCGTCTGCAGCACCGCATCCATGGTCTTGATGGTCTGCGCGTTCGCCTGGTAGTTGCGTTGCGCGGTGATCATGTTGACCAGTTCGGCGGTCAGGTCCACGTTAGAATCCTCGACGGCAGACGACTGCAGGTTGCCGAGCGTGCCGCTGTTCGGCGCACCGACCAGCGCGAGGCCGGAATCGCCGGTCTCCTGCCACAGGTTGTTGCCGAGCGGCGAAAGCCCCTGGGGATTCACGAAGTCGGCCAGCACCACCTGGCCCAGCGTGCGTGATTGCCCGTTTGAGTAGCGGCCGACGATGATGCCGTCCTGCGAGATGTTGAAGCCGGTCAGGCGGCCGGAGGTGTAGCCGTCCTGGGTGAGCGCGTTGACGCTCGACACCGACCCGTACTGCGTGGTCCCGGTGAAGTCCAGCGTGAAGTTGAGCGGCGTCACGGCACCGGTCGCGATGTTGAGCGCGGCATTGAGCGGCATCGCCGTGGTCAGCGAGCCTACGTTGTTGAAGTTGATGACGGCTGGGTTGCGCGGGGGGGCACCGAAGTTGACGTTGGTGGTGGCAGTACCGTCGACCGTCCCATAGACGTTCCATTGTCCGGCCGTGGCGGTGCGCACGAAGTACAGCGTGAACACGTGCGGATTGCCGAGCGTGTCGTAGGTCGTGCCCGACGTCGTGTAGTTGAAGCTTTGCGTGTTGGTCGGATCGAACGGCGTGACTGTCGGCGGGGTGAGGCGCGAATCGAGATTCACCCCGGCAGCGAAGTCCGTGGTCGCCTGCGGAGCGATATCCGATGTGTCGAACTGGATCGGCGACGGTTGTGCATTGACGATGTTGCCGGTCGCGTCCACGCCCCAGCCCGTGAGGTTGAGGCCGTTCGAGTTCACGACGAAACCCTGGCTGTCGAGGCGGAACTGGCCGTTGCGCGAGTACGAGACCGTGCCGTTGTCCTCGAGCCGGAAGAAACCGCGGCCGGTGATGGCGATGTCGAGCGGGTTGTTGGTCGGCGAGATGTTGCCCTGGTTGAAGGTCTGGGCGATGTTCATGACCTTCGAACCGATGCCGATCTGGCTGGCCCCGCCGCCGCCGAGCGAGGACGCGAAGACGTCGGCGAACTGCGTGACCGACCCCTTGAAGCCTACCACGGACGCGTTGGCGACGTTGTTGCCGACCACGTCGAGGTTCTTCGAAGCCGCGTTGAGACCGCTTAGTCCAGTCTGGAAACCCATGATGCGCTCCTGTTATTCCTGATGTCAGATGATCTGCCGCACGCTCGCCACCGGGATGGACCCGAGGCTCGCCGTATTGAGAGTCACGCCGCCGTCGATCGACACGCTGTTCACGCGGCCGTAGCCGAGCGAGGTGGCGGTGACCTTGGTGCCGTTCTCGTTGAATGCATCGACCTTGAAGCGGTACGACCCCGCGGGCAGCTGCTCGGCGACGCCCTCCGGCTGGCCGTCCCACGCGAAGGTGGACAAGCCCGCGTCGCGGGCGCCGAGATCGATCGACTCGACGGTTTCACCGGCCGGGCCGAGGATCGTGACCACGACCTTGTCGGCGGGCGCCGAGAGTTCGAGGCCGGCGATGGCACCGGCTTCGGTGAGTTCCATCTGATTGCCTTCGGCCAGCACGCCGCGGCCGATCATCGAACTCGCCTGCAACGACTGGGCGGCCAGCATGCTGCTGCTCATGCCGGTGATCGACGCATTGAGCTTGTCGATGCCGGAGACGGTGCTGATCTGCGCGATCTGGCTCGTCACCTGGGCGTTGTCGAGCGGATTCAGCGGATCCTGGTTCTTCATCTGCGTGACGAGCAGCTTGAGGAACCGATCCTGCGGGTCCTCCGCCTTCTTGGTGTTCGTCGTCGTGGACGACGAGCCGGGCGAGCCGGCGGCGGCGGAAGTCTTGTTGATGACGTCGAGCGCGGAAGCCATGGCGGTAGTCTTCAGGAGCCGAGGGAAAGGGTGCGCAGCAGCAGGTTCTTGGCGGTGTTCATCACGTCGGTATTGAGCTGGTAGGAGCGCGACGCGGAGATCATGTTGGTCATCTCCTCCACCACGTTCACGTTCGGATACGTGACGTAGCCCTTGCCGTCCGCGAGCGGATGCTTGGGGTCATACACCATGCGCGGGGGCGTCGGATCGTCCACCACACCCGCGACGTTGACCGCCTGGGACACGCCGCCACGGTTGAGCGGCAAGGCCTGGAAGACGATCTGCTTCGCCCTGTAGGGCGTGCCGTTCGCGCTGACGGCGCTGTCGGCGTTGGCCATGTTCGAGGCGACGACGTTGAGGCGCTGCGACTGCGCGGACAGCGCGGACGAGGCGATATCGAAGACGGTGAACAGATTCATGGGTCAGCGCTCCGTCACTGCCCCTGCAACGCAGTCCGCAGCATGCGGATGTCGTCGGTGGTGAACGTGAGCGCCGCCTGGTAGCGCATGGCGTTGTCGGAGAAGCGCCCCACTTCGGCGTCCATCTCGACGGTGTTGCCGTCGATCGACGACTGGACCGGCGTGCGGTACTGGAGCCGCGGAGCCCCGGCAGCGAGCGCCTTCGAATCCAGATGCGCCCCGTCGGTACGGGCGAGGCGCAGATCGGCGTTGTGGATCGCGCCGGCCATGGCGGCGCGGAAATCGAAGTCGCGAGCCTTGTAGTGCGGCGTATCGGCGTTGGCGATGTTCCCCGCGATGACCTCGCTGCGATAGGCGCGCAGGTTGAGCGCCTTCACGTTCGGTGCGAGATAGCTGTCGATGCGGTCGAGCATGGCGGAAAACCGATGGGGTTCTGACGGCCGCATCTTTTGCAGATGCCGTGCCATGGGTCCGCGGCCAGCTCGAACGATCACGGAACCACATAAGATCAAATGGTTACATCACACACCCCATCTCCATGCCGCCGCGAAGGTCCGGCCGGCGCAGCGGAGCCGATGGAAGCCCTTGCCGGGTCCGGCAAGGGCTTGCCGGGTGCTATTCCGCCGCCAGGACCCGGTTCTTGCCCTGAACCTTGGCTTGGTACATGGCCTTGTCGGCCCGTTGGAACAGGGATTCTTCGGAATCGCCCTGCCGGTACTCCGCCACGCCGGCGCTGAAGGTGATCAGCAACCGTTCGTTGTTGTGCAGGAAGAAGCGGCGGGTGAGCTCGCGCTGGAGGCGCTCGGTCACCTTCACGGCTTCGTTCTGCCCGGTCTCGGTCAGGATGATGACGAACTCCTCGCCGCCGAAACGCGCGATGACGTCCGTGGGCCGGACGGTGTGCTTGATGACCTTGGCGAGGTGCACGAGCGCCGCATCGCCGGCGGAGTGCCCGTAGGTGTCGTTCAGGCGCTTGAAGTTGTCCACGTCCAGCACCGCCACGCACAGCGGCTTCTTCGAACGCTTGGCGCGGGCCATCTCGCGCTCCATCGCGTCTTCCATGCCGCGGCGGTTGAGCGCCCCGGTCAACTGGTCCTCGCGCACCTGGCCGCTCACGCGTTCCAGCTCGCCTTCCAGCTCGTGCACCCGCTGCTCGGCGACCTGGGCCTGCTGGCGTGCCGTCAGGAGCTCGTCGCGCGAGCGCATCATGTCCACCTGCATGCCGCGGGTGTCGGACATGAGCTCGTCGATCAGGGATTTCAGCGCGTCCAGGTTGTCCGTCGCGCTGATGCGATCGGCATAGCGCTCGATCTTGCCGTGGTAGTCGACGGTGTTCTCGGTCACCTCGCCCAGGCGTTCGACGAACACGGCGAGCAGGCTCTTCAGCGTGGTCTTGGCTTCTCGCAGGCTCGATTTCAACTGGGTCTGCTTGAAGATGACTTCCTTGAAGTGGCGCTCGGCATCGCGAATGGTGCGCAACTCCACGGGCTGGTTGACGAGGTCGCGCAGGATTGCGATCTGCCCATGCACCCACTGGTCGTCGTCCACCAGTTCGCCCAGGTTGTTCACCACCAGGCCCAGCAACCGCATCAGGTTGTCGAGCAGCTCCTGGTCGGGCTCGACGCGCAATTCCACCTTGAGCCAGAACTGCTTCAGCTGGGCCGACAGGCGGGCCCAGTCCTCCGGCTTCGAACTCTCGCGAGCACGCCGCGCGAGCTGGAGGGCCTCGGCATGGATTTCCGGATAGCGGTCGATCCGGGCGCCGACGCCGTTTTCGATGATGCTCGCCACCAGCTCGTTCAGCTCGGCCGTCGAAACTGCCTCCGCGGACGTACCCGGCTGAGCGACCCCGGGGGCCGCAGGGGATGCCAGCACCGCCGAAGCCTCCTCGGTCCAGGATCGCATGAGACCCTTCAGCTTGGCCGCCAGCTGTGAATCGCCGCCGAACGCGATCAGCAAGCGGTCGAGCCCCTCGCGTTTGCGGGCGGCGGTGATGCCCCGATGCTGGAGGTCGAGTTGGCGCAGCAGCTCGCGCAGCACCGGCCCGAGATCGCCGGCCGCCGGCCGATCGCGGTTGAGGGCCGCCTCCAGCGTCTTGGCGAACTCCTCCCAGGCATGCTGATCTGCCGCGCGCGCCAGGCTGCGCATCGTGCCTTCGATGCCGTTGCTCTTCCCTGCCCCCAGGCTGCGCAGCGCCGCCGCGAGGCGGCCGTTGCCGCTGTCCTCCCGTGGCTCCGCCCCCGTGATCTCGTTGTAGATGCGCTGATAGTTCTGCGGCGTCGGCGGAATGCGCCGCGTGGCCAGCAGCTTCAACGTCTCTCGCGCTAGGTCGGTGGGATTGTTGGAATCGGCCATGGGGGAACGAACGGGCTCGTCGCAGGATTATCGTCAATTCCGCATTCGAATTGAGCGCCCTTGCGGGCAGTCGTGCAGCCCGGCGCCGAGGCCACTACAATCGCGGCCCATGACGCGCTGGATGTTGCGACTGCTTGTGCTTCTGGCCGGGTTCCAGGGTACGGGCGCGGTCGCACAGAACCAGGACCTAGAGGCCTTGCGCAAGGCGGTGGTCGAGTTCGCGCGCAGCCAGACGGCCAAGCTGCCGGGAGCAGTAGAAATCGAGGTGGGCGCGCTCGACGAGCGGCTCCAGCTCACTGCCTGCCAGGCCCTGCAGGCCTACCTGCCCGCGGGCGCCCGCCCCTGGGGTCGCAGCAATATCGGCGTCCGGTGCCAGAAGCCCGAGAGCTGGTCGATCATCGTCCCGATCACGGTCAAGGTGATGGGCGAGGCGCTGTACACGGCACGCCCCCTGGTGCGCGGCGAACCGCTCACCGACCAGGATTTCACTGCCCAACGCACCGATCTCGCGCAGTTGCCGGCCGGCGTGCTCACCGACCGCGCCCAGGCGGTGGGGCGCATTGCCAACGTCTCGGTCGCCGCCGGTCTGCCATTGCGGGCCGACATGCTGCGCGGGGCCTACGTGGTGACCCAGGGTCAGGATGTGCGCATCGTCTTTTCGGGCGACGGATTCAAGGTGAGCTCCGACGGCCGCGCGCTCGGCAATGCGGCGCTCGGCGAGACGGTGCAGGTCCGGGCCGCCTCCGGCAAGGTCGTGAAAGGTCAGGCGAGCGCAGCCGGCGTGGTCGAGGTAAAGTGACGCCCGAGCGCGACATGTCGCCGCGCTTGCGGCAACGGCATCGAGGCTTCAGATCGTTGAAATCCCGCGGATTACCCACAGTCGCCAGGCATTCGCCCTAAAGTAATCGGGGGTCGCGGCCGTAAACAGGTTCGGGCAAGGGGCATTCCCGCGCCCATACGTGACAAGAGGAACATCGTGAAGATCAACAACTCGATCGGCAAACCCACCGGAGTCAGCGCCCCGCAGGACGCGATCAGCGGGAAGCCGGTCGGGCCGACACCAGCCCCGAGCCGCACCAGCAGCGACCGCGTAGCGATCACCTCGCTCTCGTCGCAGCTGCAGGCGCTCGAAAGCCGCCTCGCGGACGTGAGCGTGGTCGACGTGGCGCGCGTGAGCGCGATCAAGCAGGCCATCTCCGAGGGCCGCTTCAACGTCGACTCCGAGGTGGTGGCCGACCGGCTCATCGCCACGGTCCGGGAATACCTCCTCAGCCAGAAGGGCTGACGACTCGAAGGGCGCCGGTGCCCGACCGCGCGCAGTTCATCGCGGCCCTCGAGGCCGAACACGCCGCGTTCGAAGAATTCGTCGGCGTGCTGGAGTCGGAAAGCGCCGCCCTCGCCGGCAACGACATCGATGCGCTGCCGGCGCTCGCACGCGCCAAGTCCGACAAGGTGGTGCTGCTGTCGCGGCTGTTCGAAGAGCGGCGCGCGTTCATGCGCGCGGCCGGATTCGAGGCCGATCGCGCCGGCATGGCCCAATGGATGATCGTGCAAGGCGGTGCCGACGGGGCGCGCCTGTCCAAGCTGTGGGCCTCGCTGCTGGAGCGCGCCGCCCACGCCCAGCAGTTGAATGAAGCGAACGGCGCGCTGATCGACACGCGCCTGCGTTTCAATCAGTCGGCACTGGCTGCCTTGCAGGCTGCCGCGCAGAACACGGCAGGCTACGGCCCCGACGGTACCACGACGCTGTCGTCTGGCCGCAGCGGACGGGATTTTGGTACGGCCTAGCCTCCGCACCATCATCCCCGCTGGCCGGTAACCAGGAAGCAACTCCTTCAACACGAAGGACGCGAAGGACACGAAGAAAAGCGAAGGAAATCCGAGCCGTAGTCCTTCGTGATCCTTCGTGTCCTTCGCGTCCTTCGTAGTGGCGGTGGCAGTTCGCAGTAGTTGCTCGAATAGTCGCCTAGGGCGTCGCGACCGGCACGTCCGCCGCAGCGGCAGGCGGATTGCTCTCCCCCGCCGGCAGGATCATCACCGTCACGCGCCGGTTCCGGGCCTTGCCCTCGGGCGTGTCGTTGGTGTCGACGTTGCGATACTCGCCGTAGCCGATGGCGGCCATGCGCTCGGGCGCCACGCCGGCCTGGGTGAAAAGCCGCACCACCCGGCTCGCCCGCGCGGCCGACAACTCCCAGTTGGATGGAAACAATGGCGTTCCGATGGGCGCGTTGTCGGTGTGTCCCTCCACCTCGATTGCGTTTTCCGCCCCCGCCAGCACCTGGGCAACCGCCACCAGCGAGCGCACCGAACTGTCGTTCAACACGGCCTGACCGGGAGCGAACAGCACGCTCGCGTTGATCTCGACCGCGATGCCGCGGGCGCTTTCGGTGACGCGTACCTGGCCTTCCTTCACCAGCGGTTCCAGCACCTTGCGGATGTCGTCGGCGATGCCCTTCATCTTCGCCTCGACGCGGCGGCGGCCGGCATCGACCGGCAGCTTGATCGGAAGCTGGATCGCCGGCTGCGGCTGATCGTCGCGGCGCACATCCGGATACGGACGCCCTCCACGGTCGTCCGGTTTGAACGCATGCAGCAGCGCATCGGACAGCACGCGATATTTGCCCTCGTTGACCTGGGAGATCGCGTACATCACGACGAAGAACGCGAACAACAGCGTGATGAAGTCAGCGTAGGAAACGAGCCACCGGTCGTGGTTCTCGTGCTCGTCCTCCTGCCTGCGCCGCACCACGACTCAGCCCTCGCCGGGCCGCCCCAAGAGGGCTGGCCCCCTTGGGGGGAAGGGCCGCAGGCCCATCGGGGGGGAACTCACCTCAGCCCTCGCCGGGCCGCCCCAAGAGGGCTGGCCCCCTTGGGGGGAAGGGCCGCAGGCCCATCGGGGGGGAACTCACCTCAGCCCTCGCCGGGCCGCCCCAAGAGGGCTGGCCCCCTTGGGGGGAAGGGCTGCAGGCTCATCGGGGGGCAACTCACCTTAGCGATCGCCTTCGGCGAGGTAGCCGGATAAGCGGCCCTCGATGACGCGCGGATTGTCGCCATTGGCGATGGCCACCAGCCCGTCGATCAGCATCTCGCGGCGTTTCACTTCGCGCCCGATCAGTACCTTGAGCTTGCCCGCCAGCGGCAGGAACAGCAGGTTTGCCGAACCGACGCCGTAGACCGTCGCCACGAACGCCACCGCGATGCCCGCGCCGAGCTTCGACGGATCCGACAGGTTCTCCATCACGTGGATGAGGCCCAGCACGGCCCCGAGGATGCCGACGGTCGGGGCGTAGCCACCGGCCGATTCCCAGATCCGGGCAGCGGTGCGGTGGGATTGCTCATAGGTGTCGATGTCGCGTTCGAGGATGTCGCGCAGGACCTGCGGTTCCGCGCCGTCGATCAGCAATTGCAGGCCCTTGCGCTCGTACGTGCCGCCGGCCGCCGTCAATTGCGGCTCGAGGGCGAGGAGGCCGCCGCGGCGGGCCGTGTTGCTCCAGTTGACGATGCGCCGGATGAGGGCCCGGTATTCGCAAGGGGGCGGCTGGAAAGCCCACTTCGCGATCCGCATGCCGAGCGCGAAGACCGGCAAGGGGTACTGCAGCATGACCGCACCCAGGGTGCCGCCCATCACGATCACGAAAGCCGTGACCTGCACCAGCGCCGCCACGTGCCCACCTTCCAGCCATTGGCCGCCGATGATGGCCGCAGCGGCGACGATCAGGCCGATGATGCTGAGGATGTCCATGGTGGGTCGTGATGAGGCGCGAACGGGAGCGCGGATGCCGTGGCGGCATCCCGAGCAGAGTTACGGCCCTCGAAAGGGAAACTTAAGCGGCGGTTTCGCCTGACGAAACGCGGCCCCCAAGGCAACGGCCGGCCGGGGATGCTATGGTCCGCGTCGAAACGAACTGGCGTCACCGCAACGGCGACGCATCATCCGCATGGTTGCATCCCGGCAAACCCACGGTCGTCGCCCCTCCCATGAACGGCGCTGTGCGCCATCCGTGAAGGTCGGCTGCTCGTCGTCATGGACTCCCTGATCGCAGCCGCCGCACGCGCGCTCGCCACCGGCGACGCCATCGATGCACTCAAGTGGGTTGCCCTGCGCGACGACCCACCGGCGCTGGCGCTGCGCGGTATCGCGATGGCGCAGCTCGGGGAACTCCCGCGAGCACGGGAACTGCTCAAGGGTGCTGCACGCGGATTCGGCGCCCACGAAGAGCTGGCGCGGGCACGCTGCATCGTCGCCGAAGCAGAAGTGGCATTGGCCATGCGCGACCTCCGCGGGTCCTCTCGTCCGCTGGCAACGGCGGCGGCCACGCTCGCAGCGCGTGCCGACCGCGCCAACGCGCTGCAGGCGCATCTCATCTCGGCGCGACGGCTCCTGTTGCTCGGACGTCTCGACGGGGCGGCAAGCGCATTGGCGCACCTCGATGGACTTGCCTTGCCGCCGTCGCTGGCAGCGGTGGCCGGCCTGATCACTGCAGAACTGGCGCTGCGCTCGTTGCGGGTCGGCCCGGCACAGGCAGCGCTCGCCCACGCGCAGGAACAAGCCGAGCGCGCTCGGGTGCCGGCTTTGCTGGCCGAGGTCACGGAGGCGCGTGCAGCGCTCGATCGTCCCGCAGCCCGGCGCATCGACGCGCACGGCGAACAGCCGATTCGCCTCGCCGAAGTGGCAGCGCTGCTCGAGTCGGGCGCGCTGGTGGTCGACGCCTGTCGTCGCGTGGTGCGCGCCGGCGTCGAGACGGTGCCGCTCCAGCGCCGGCCGGTGCTGTTCGCGCTGGCGCGCGCGCTTGCCGAAGGCTGGCCAGGTGATGTCGATCGGGAGACCCTGATCGCCCGCGCCTTTCTGACGCGCCGCCCGGACGAGACGCATCGAGCGCGCTTGCGAGTCGAGATCGGCCGCCTGCGCGCGCTGGTGGCGGCTGCCACTCGCATCGAGGCCACACCGCGAGGATTCGTGCTCGAGCCGCGCAGTGCGGATGCGGTCGTTGTGCTGGCACCTCCCATCGATGGCGAACAGGCGTCTCTGGTGGCGCTGCTCGCCGATGGTGCCGCCTGGTCGACCTCGGCCCTGGCACTGGCCCTCGGGGCCAGTCAACGCACGGTCCAGCGAGCCCTGGTCGAACTGGAGCATGCCGGGCGGGTGCGTTCGATCGGACGCGCCCGGGCGCAGCGCTGGTTGGCGCGACCCCTGGCGGGATTCACGACGATCTTGTTACTCCCCACTGCATTCCCGCTTGAGTAGAGTCCACTCCGTGCAGCGCCGATCCGAGGCGCGAACAGGAGCCGGACGATGACCCGCAAGACCCGTAGCGAAGCACCCCAGGTACCGGCGCGTCCCGCCGAGATCGTGCGCGAGTACGGACCCTTCGCCGGATCCGACCGCATCGCCGGCGTCACCCACGACGGCCGCCTCGTCTGGGCTGCAACCGGGCCGAGACTGGTCGCGTTCGATCCTGAGAGCGGTGCAACCGAGCGCACGATCGAGACCGCCTGCGACGCCGGTACCGCCTTCGACGGAAAATTCCTCTACCAGATCGCCGAAGCACGCATCGACAAGATCGATCCGAGCACCGGCACCGTCGTCGCATCGATCCCGGCTCCAGGCCACGGCAGCGACTCGGGCATGGCCTGGGCCGAGGGCAGTCTGTGGGTCGGGCAATACCGCGATCGCAAGATCCACCAGATCGACCCCGCGACCGGCAGGATCGTGCGCACCATCGAGTCCAATCGCTTCGTCACCGGCGTCACCTGGGTCGATGGCGAACTGTGGCACGGCACCTGGGAAGGCGACGAGAGCGAGGTTCGTCGTATCGACCCGGACAGCGGCGTCGTGCTCGAACGGCTCCAGATGCCGCCCGGCGTCAACGTGAGCGGGCTCGAATCCGACGGCGCCGACCTCTTCTACTGCGGCGGCGGAGGAACCGGCAAGGTCCGCTCCGTGCGACGTCCCAAGCGGGCCTGATCGTGATCGGCCCCTCGTAACCCGCGTCAGCCGGCCCGCCCGCGGGGCCCATCAGCACCCTCCTGATTCGAGCATCGATGCCAAGTCGATGCCCGCGGGGAGTTTCACACCCGCCGCGCGAGGCGCGGCCCTTTCGCAACCAACCGAGGAGCATGCAATGAGCACCGCCGTCGACCACGCAGACACTGCCAACCATCCCGTCGTATCCATGGAGCGATGGATCACCGAGCGCAAGGCGCTGCTCGCGCGGGAAAAGGAGCTGACGCACTTGCGCGACCGGATCGCTCGCGAACGTCGCGCGCTGCCGTGGGTACGCATCGAGAAGAACTATGTCTTCGATACGCTCGAAGGCAGACGCTCCCTCGCCGATCTGTTCGAAGGACGCCGCCAACTCGTGGTGCAGCATTTCATGTTCGCCCCCGGTTGGGAACAGGGCTGCCCGAGTTGTTCCTTCATGGCCGACCACATCGACGGCGCGCGGTCCCACCTGGAACAGCGTGACGTCACGATGCTGGTGGTTTCGCGTGCCCCGCTCGCGGAGATAGAGCGCTTCCGTAACCGCATGGGGTGGGCGTTCAGGTGGGTTTCGTCCCACGGTACCGACTTCAACTACGACTTTGGCGTCAGCTTCGGCATGGAGGAACGCTCCAGCGGCAAGGTCCGCTACAACTACGCCTTGCAGCCTTTCCCGCACGAGGAAGCCCCCGGCATCAGTGCGTTCTACAAGGATGGTGCCGGCACCTTGTTCCACACCTATTCGACCTACGGTCGCGGGGTCGAACTGATGATGGGCGCCTATGACCTGCTGGACATATCACCCAAGGGACGCGACGAGGACGATCTCACCTATCCCATGGCATGGGTGCGACATCACGATCGTTACGAGCAGGCTCCGACTGCGCAGTCGTCGTGCTGCGGGGGCCACGACTGATTCCACGGCGTAGCCGGGTGCCTGCGGCATGACCGATCTTTGGCCGTGGCTGGCGATTGCCGGCCTCGGCGCCCTGCACGTATTGAATCCTGCCGCCGGCTGGATGTTCGCTGCAGCGTGCGGCGTGCATGCCCGTAGCGGTACCGAGGTGCGGCGTGCCCTGCTTCCCATCGCCGTCGGGCATGCTACGTCGATAGCAGTCGTGGCGTGGATCATTGCGCAGGGAATGTCCGTGGACCGCAGGCTGTTTCAGAACCTGGGTGGTGCGCTGCTGGTCGGCATCGCATCGATTCGTCTGCTGCATTCCGCCAAGAGTTCCGCGCGCAGGAAAACGGCGGTCAGCCATGCCGGGATTGCGCTCTGGTCATTCCTGATGACTACGGGCCATGGAGCGGGGCTGATGCTGGTGCCGGCGCTCGCGCCGTTGTGCTTCGCCGACGGTTCGACGCGCACGCTCACGGCAACAAGCTCCCTGGTGCCGGCGTTGGCAGCGGTCGGCGTTCACCTCGTCGCGACTCTGGTGGTCACCGGGGTCGTCGCCGCAAGCGTCTGCCGCGGTCTTGCGATGCACCCTCTCCTGCCTGGCAGCGCTACCGTACACCGGGCATGGAACGCGACACTCGCGGTTGCCGGAGTACTGCTGATGAGCCTTCGTTAGCGCATCGGGTCGGCTAGTTCTTCGCGGTCCATTGCTTCATGCGCGACCGCGAAGGGCGGAGCAGTGCCTTCCGGTTTACCGGAAGGTGCGACCCCGTAGCGGGCGGAAG
>JAIEQG010000084.1 GCA_019747905.1 Burkholderiales bacterium | reverse complement strand
TCAGTGGGCGCAGATCTCGGCCCACTTCTGGACCGTGAGATCGCCGACGATGGTCTGCTGGATCAGCACCGACGGCCTGGCCGCGGTGAACTGATAGGCAGCACCCTTGGGCAGCAGCGCCTGATGGCCGCGCTTGAGGTGGATGCGCCCCATCTTCTTGCCCGACGGGGTGCCGGACAGCTTGACCGTGCCGTCCTTGCCGGCAGGCACCGCGGCATCCGCCAGTTCGACGAACGACACGGTGACTTCACCGTCGAGCACGACCGCGAACTCGTCGTGACCGGCCGTGAACCAGTCCGAGGTGCCCTCGGCACGGATCGCCTCGATCACGTATTCGAGGTTCTTCGCCACTGCGATCTTTTCCCAGGGCTTCGCCTTCGAGGCGACCTCGAAGACGTTCGAATAGCAGTAGTACTTCGGGTTGTCGTTGATGATGCTGAGCTTCCCCTTCTCGTAACGATTCAGGGACCCGAAGACGGTGGTGTATTGCGACATGCTGGCGGTTCCTCCCATCGATCCCGGACTCCGACGCCCGGGGCGGTTTCGTTCGTCGGCCGGCGCACCACGCCGACCCCGATCACGGCATCGCCATCGGCCGCGAATTCGTGCAGAGTTCGCATCCCGAACGGCTGTTCTTTATTTGAACGCAGTCTAGGTGGGCGAAAAAAAGCCTGTCAAGCTTTTTTCGATTAGAGAACACATGTTCGCTATAAGAACTTTTTGAGGCGCCCTACGGCGCTCGCGCGGCGGAGGAATTCGATGGAGACGAGCGAGGGGAACTCGGCCGAACTCGACGAGAGCGCGGAGGGCGATCCGCGGCCTGGCGACGGCTACGTGCAATCGTTCGCGCGCGGGCTCGCTGTGATCCGCGCGTTCAACGGCGACCGGCCGACGATGACGCTGTCCGAAGTGGCGGACGCAGCCGGCCTGACGCGCGCCGGCGCGCGGCGGATCCTGCTGACACTGGTGCAGCTCGGCTACGTGGCGCTCGAAGGTCGCCAGTTCCGGTTGACGGCACGGATCCTCGACCTCGGATTCGCGTACCTCTCGTCCATGCCGTTCTGGAACCTTGCCGAACCGATCATGGAAACCCTCGTGAACGAGATCCACGAATCGTGCTCTGCCTCGGTGCTCGACGGCACCGACATTGTCTACGTGCTGCGCATCCCCACGTCGAAGATCATGACCATCAGCCTCGGCCTCGGCAGCCGCCTGCCGGCCTTCTGCACGTCGATGGGGCGCGTGCTGCTCGCGGGTCTGACCGATGCGGAAATCGACGCGGTACTGAAGAAGTCGGACCTGCGCCCGCGGACCGACCGCACGGTGACCGATCGTGCGGAACTGAAGAAGCTGATCTGCGAAGTGCGCGAGAAGGGCTGGGCCATGGTGAACCAGGAGCTCGAGGAGGGCCTGGTCTCCATCAGCGCCCCGATCCGCGATCGCAACAGGCGCATCATCGCTGCGATGAACATCAGCGGCCAGGCCAATCGCACGCCGGCCGCGCAGATGGTGAAGAAGTTCCTGCCGCCGCTGCGCGAAGCGGCGGATCGCATCAGCGGGTTACTGCAACGGCGTTGATGAGGCGGTACGTTCCCTCCCCCGGCTTCGCCGGGGGAGGGTCTGAGAGGCAGCATGCCAGTGCGTGGATCTGCCCCCATCCCAACCTTCCCCCAACGAAGTTGGGGGAAGGAGCGTACGGCGCATCGGTAGCGGCGATGCTCTGAGCGGATTCAACCCCGCCCCACGAACGGCATCTTCGTCGCCATCACCGTCATGGTGAGCACGTTCGATTCGAGCGGCAGGTTCGCCATCAGCAGCACCGAGTCGGCCACGTGCTGCACATCCATCAACGGCTCGACCGCGATGTCACCGTTGGCTTGCGGCACACCTTTGGCCGCTCGCGCGATCATCGCGGTGGCGGCGTTGCCGATGTCGATCTGCCCGGCGGCGATGTTGTACTTGCGACCGTCCAGCGCCGTGGACTTGGTGAGGCCGGTGATCGCGTGCTTCGTCGATGTGTAGGGCGCTGAGTTCGGCCGTGGCGCGTGTGCCGAGATCGAGCCGTTGTTGATGATGCGGCCGCCCTGCGGATTCTGGTCCTTCATGATCCGGAACGCGGCCTGCGTGCACAGGAACGGACCGGTCAGGTTGATATCGACCACGTTCTTCCATTGTTCGAACGTGAGGTCCTCGAGCATCACGCCAGGCGCGCTGACGCCCGCGTTGTTGAAGAGGACATCGAGACGTCCCCAGGTCGCCTTCACTTTCGCGAACAGAGCCGCGACCGAATCCGGTTGCGTGACGTCGGTCGATACGGCAAGGGCCCGATCGGCGCCCGCCCCCGATTCGGCGATGGCTTCAGCGAGCGGCTCCGGCCGGCGTCCGGCGAGCGCCACCCGATAGCCGTTCTTCAGCAATGTGACGGCGACAGCCTTGCCGATGCCCGTGCCGGCGCCGGTGACGATGGCGACTTTTCCTAGTGTGGTCATGCTTCTCCCCCTGATGAACTCGAGTCCGGCGCGCATGGTAGCGCACCGAGGTGCCGAGTCCCGGGTCGCTCAAGCCGCGGGCAGCCACCTGCGCGTCAATGCAGTCGCGGTTTCCGGAGAAGGTCACTGCGATCGGCCGAGCGCACCCGCACATGGGTGAGAGCGCCGTCCCGCCCCAGGGTGAGGGAAACTTCGGTCCCCGCCGGGCCAAGACGCCAGATCTTCCGCAGCATGTCCGCGAGCGAGTTGACCCGCTCGGCAGCCACTTCGAGAACGAGGTCGCCGGGGCGCACGCCGGCCGACTGCGCCGGGCCGCTGTCGGCGAGCCCGGCCACCATCAGTTGCCCGTCGGCCTCCTGCGTGTACATCCCGAGCCAGGGTCGCGAGGGCTGAGACGAGCGGCCGGTGTTCACCAGATCGTCGAGGATCGGGGCCAGCAGGTCGATGGGCACGAACATGTTGCCCTGCATCGAATTGCCGTCCACTTCCTCCTGCACCAGCAACGACCCGATACCGATCACGCGGCCGTCGATGCTCACCAGCGGTGCGCCGCTCCAGTGCGGATGGGCGGGCACCGTGAACAGCGCTTCGCCCAGCAGGTACTCCCAGTAGCCGGCGAACTCGCGCTTGTCGTGCAGGCGTGCCCGCAAGGCGTGCCCGCGGCCACCGTGGCCGATGACGAACACGTCGTCGTCGACGTTGATCTGCGCACTCGTACCCCGTGGCAGCGGTGCCACGCCGAGCTTGCCGAGCGGCAGGATCAGGCCGAACCCCGTCGCGAAATCGTAGGCAAGGGGGTGGCCCGGCACGACCGTGCCGCGATTGGTGGTGAGCCAGATCGATTCGGCTTCGGTGATGAGATAGCCGATGGTGAGCGTGAGCCCGTCCTCGCGGATCACCACGCCGCTGCCGAAGCGCTCGGTGCCGAGGATGGAGGCGGTGAACGCGTCTTCGGGGATCTCCGCCCGCAGCTTGACGACGCCATCCAGCGTCGATGCGAGATCGAAGCGCACCTCGCCGGCACTCGGCTGCAGTTCGGGCGGAAACGACCAGCTGTCGGGTTCGGCCATGAGGTCGCGATCTTACTGGATGGAACCGAACCCATGTGGGGGTCGGACTGCAAGCCGTCAACGGATACTGTCAGAATTGCCGCGGAGCTCTGGAACGGATCGAAATCGATGAAGACGGTGACACTGCCGGCGGGTCAGAAGGTACCCGCACTCGGGTTGGGAACATGGCGCATGGGCGAGCACGTCCGGTCGCGCAAGCAGGAGGTCGCGGCGGTGCGCTGCGCCCTGGAAGCGGGCTACCGCCTCATCGATACGGCTGAAATGTACGGCGACGGCGGCGCCGAAGAGGTGATCGGCGCGGCACTGGCCGACGCGTTCGCCAGCCGCGTCGTGCGTCGCGAAGACCTCTTCATCGTGAGCAAGGTCTACCCGCACAACGCCAGCCGCCAGGGCGCGATCAGCGCGTGCGAGCGCAGCCTGAAACGTCTCGGTATCGACTACCTCGATTTGTACCTGCTGCATTGGCGCGGACAGCATCCGCTGGGTGCCACCATCGAGGGCTTCGACGCGCTCGAGGCAGCGGGGCGCATCCGGCACTGGGGCGTCAGCAATCTCGACGCCGACGACATGGACGAGTTGTGGCGGGCGAAAGGCGGGACCGCCTGCGCCGCGAACCAGGTCTACTACTCCGCTTCGGAACGCGGGATCGAGTTCGATCTGCTGCCCTGGCAGCGCCGGCACCGGGTGCCGCTGATGGCGTACTGCCCGATCGACCAGGGTGCAGCAGCGAGCGACAAGTCGCTCGGCGCCATCGGCGCGCGGCGTGGGGCCACCGCGGCGCAGGTGGCACTGGCCTGGGTGATGCGCCATCCGGACGTGATGGCCATCCCCAAGGCGGTGCGCGAGGACCACCTGCGCGAGAACCTCGCTGCGGCCGAGATCGAACTCACCGCCGAGGAACTGGCGGAGATCGATCGCGCGTTTCCCCCGCCCAAGCGCAAGCGTCGGCTGGCGATGACCTGAGATGCCCCCGGCCGTGGCTGGGCAGCGCCCGGCGAAGCCGGGGCGCACAGCCCGCGGTGTATCTTGGGCGGTGAGTGAACCCGATTCACGAGACCGACCCCATGCTCGACGCGATTCGCGATTTTTTCGAAAAGCACGTAGGAACTTCAACCAGGCCTGGTGCGGAGCGGCACTCGATCGAGGTGGCGACCGCCGCCCTGCTGGTGGAAGTGGTCCGCATGGACGGTGACATAGATCCGGCGGAGCGCGAAGCCGTGCTGCGTGCCGTGCATGCGAGCTTCGGACTGTCGGGGGCGGAAGCCGATGAACTGATCCGCCTCGCGGAGCAGGAAGCCCGGCAGGCGGCCGATCTGTATCAGTTCACGTCGCTGCTCAACCGCAGTTTCTCCGCCGAGCAGAAGGTGAGCGTGATCGAACACCTCTGGCGGGTCGCGTTCGCCGATGCCGAACTGAGCGCCTGGGAGCAGCATCTCGTGCGCAAGGTGGCCGATCTGCTCTACGTGCCTCACAGTGCCTACATAGCGGCAAAGGTGCGCGCCCGCGCGGCGGCCGGGTTGCCGCCCGCCACGGGCGACGGCGTTACGACCTGACCGGCTCAGATCGCCATGCCGCAGTTCAGGAAGTGCCGCGCCGCACGCCGTACGCCAGCAAGCTCAGACCGAGCAGCAACATCATCGCGGTCGCCGGTTCCGGTATGGCGACCACGTCGATTGCGATCGTGTAACCAACCCTCGCGCTGTCATTGAGGGCCAGTACCCCCGTCAGCAGCGTGAGATTGTAGAGATCGGGCGCCAGTGTGAGCGGGGCTGACGAGAACACCACGGGGCCGTCCGGTCTGCCGGCGATGGCGAGGTCGAGCAACGGCGTGGTACTGGACGAACTGGCGACGTCGAGCACCAGCCTGGTTCCCTGATTGATCGCCACCGGGTTGACATCGACGGCGTTGGTCGCGAAGGTGATCCGCACGGCCGTGATCGCTTCGAGCGCGCCGAGTTCCAGGACGACGGTGTCGCCGCCGTCACTCGGGGTGCTGCCGCCCGTCCCGAAGGTGCCGCTGAACAGGTTGGTGCCGCCCTCGAGTGCGAAGGTGACCGGCGGGTCGAGCAGCAACAGATTGTTGTAGTCGCCCGCTGCCCCGGGATGGGTCGCCTCGTCGACGTCGAGCGCAGCATGGGCTGACGCGGCCAGGAAGATCGAAAATGCGGCCGCTGCCGTTGCAAGGCTCAGGTTCATGACCGGTTCTCCTTGGGCGCACACCGATGTCGGGCGTTCCGTCAATCTACCCCCGGCGCATGTTCAGTGCCAGAACTTCCGGCGACCGGGCAGAATGACGGGATAACAAGACGAGGAGTCTTCAGTTGAAGCAATCGACCGGACCGGCGACGGACTCGGCGGCCGCCTGGTGGCGCCTGGTGGCGGCATTGACGCTCTCCACGATCGGTGGCGTCGGCATGTGGTCGGTGGTGGTGGTGTTGCCGACGGTGCAGGCAGAGTTCGGCGTGGCGCGCGGTGCTGCCTCGTTGCCGTACACGCTGACCATGATCCTGTTCGGCTTCGGCAGCATCCTGATGGGTCGGTGGTCGGATCGGCGCGGCATCATCTACCCGGTGATCGGCGGTACCGTCGCTCTGGCTCTCGGCTACGTGGTGGCAGGCAGCGCTTCGAGCCTGTGGCAGTTCGCGATCGTGCAGGGTGTGCTGATCGGCGTCGGCAGCTCCGCCACGTTCGCACCGCTGCTGGCCGACACGTCGCAATGGTTCGAGCGCCGCCGCGGCATCGCGGTGGGCATCTTCGCGAGCGGCAACTATCTGGCGGGCACGCTCTGGCCGCCGATCGTCCAGCACTTCATCGAATCGGCGGGTTGGCGCAGCACCTATTTCGGCATCGGATTGTTCTGCCTCGCCACCATGCTGCCCCTCGCCCTGGCGCTGCGCCGCCACCCCCCTCAGCATGCGCCGACCGCCGTAACCGGCGGTGCTGGCTCGCCCGCAGTGCTGGGCCTGACGCCGCGAGCGCTGCAGGTGTTGCTGATGGTGGCGGGTTTCGCGTGCTGTGTTGCCATGTCGATGCCGCAGGTTCACATCGTCGCTTACTGCTCCGACCTGGGGTACGGGCCGGCGCGCGGCGCACAGATGCTCTCGGTGATGCTCGCGTGCGGCATCGTGAGCCGGCTCACGTTCGGCTGGATCTCCGATCGCATCGGCGGCCTGCGCACGCTGATTCTCGGTTCGGCCCTGCAGGGGCTGGCACTGCTCCTGTTCATCCCGTTCAACGGGCCCGTGTCGCTCTACGTGGTCGCCGCGATGTTCGGGTTGTTCCAGGGCGGCATCGTGCCTTCCTACGCGATCATCATCCGCGAGTACTTCTCGCCCAAGGAAGCAGGTACGCGAGTCAGTGCGACCATCACGGCGACCATTTTCGGCATGGCCTTCGGGGGCTGGATGTCCGGCGTGATCTTCGATCTGAGCGGGTCCTACGACGTTGCCTTCGTGCACGGCGTGCTGTGGAACCTGCTCAATCTCGCGATCGCCGGCTTCCTGCTGATGCGTCGTGGCCGGGGCGTCCTGGCGCGGGCGTAACGATCAGACCTGCGCGCGCGCAGTGCGCAGGCGACGCGCAAGCCGGTCGAGGTGGCGATCGGCGATTCCGTGATGTGCCAGCGCCGTGGCCGTCTCGAGCAGGTAGTCGGCGCATGGACCGTAGTGACCGTGCGCCGCGAGTGCCACCTGCACGATCCGGTCGTCGTCCAGCCGTCCGCAGTAGGCGGGGTGCCGGCGATCGACGACGAACGCGATGGCCCGCACCGGGCCAGCCTCGGTCCGTATCTCGAGCCAACGGGGCTGGTAGGCGCCCAGCACCATCTCGCGCCGCCAGAGGAGCCGCAGTTCCGCTTCCGGATTGCCGGGCTCGAGACGATAGGCCATGCCGCCGCATTGACCGCCACGATCCAGTGCGAGCACGAGTCCCGGGGTCTCGGGGGTGCCGCGGTTCACCTGCGACCAGAGGTAGAACCCCCGGTGCACGCCGAATGCGCGTGCGACGCGTCGCTCGGCGAAGGGAAACAGCGGATTCCAGATGAGCGATCCGTAGCCGAAGATCCACACCGGCGCACCCGCCGGATGCCGCGCCATGGTGGCGGCGAGCGATGCGTCGAGTGCGTCATCGGGCATCAGCATGGCGCCATGACCCGCTGCGCGCATCGCGTTGCGCACCGCGTCGGCCTCGAGGTGCTTGCGTTCGATCTTGGACCCCACGGACGGGATCTTGCCATCGACCGGGTGGCCACGAAAACCGTTGCGCATGCGGTATGCTGAGACTCGCCGTTCGCTGCCGCCGGCGCGGACCGCCAGCCCCTGATCGACCCGGAACATCCCCAATGCCCGCCAACGTCCACGACAGCATCCTCGGCACCATCGGCCATACGCCGCTGGTGCGGTTGAACCGCATCACCCGTGACATCAAGGCCACGGTCTACGCGAAGGTCGAAACCTTCAATCCGGGCCACAGCATCAAGGACCGGATGGCACTCAAGATGATCGAGGACGCCGAGCGCAAGGGGCTGATCAAACCCGGCGGAACGATCATCGAAGGCACCAGCGGCAACACCGGCATGGGCCTCGCCATCGCCGCCATCGTGAAGGGCTACAAGTGCATCTTCACCACCACCGACAAGCAATCGCGCGAGAAGGTCGATGCGCTGCGCGCCTTCGGCGCCGAGGTGATCGTGTGCCCGACCGATGTCGAACCCGAGGATCCGCGATCCTATTACTCGGTGTCGTCGCGGCTGGTGCAGGAGACGCCGAACGCGTGGAAGGCGAACCAGTACGACAACCTCAGCAACTCGCAGGCGCACTACGAGAGCACCGGCCCCGAGATCTGGGAGCAGACCGAAGGGCGGATCGATCACCTGGTCGTGGGCGTGGGCACCGGCGGCACCATCTGCGGCACCGGCCGCTATCTCAAGGAGAAGAAGCCCGGCATCAAGGTGTGGGGCATCGACACCTACGGTTCGGTGTTCAAGAAATACAAGGAGACCGGCGTCTTCGACAAGCAGGAGATCTATCCCTACGTCACCGAAGGCATCGGTGAGGACTTCCTGCCGGAGAACGTCGACTTCTCCGTGATCGACCACTTCGAGAAGGTCACCGACCGCGACGCGGCCATATGGACGCGCGAGATCGTGAAGCAGGAGGGCATCTGGGTCGGCAACTCCGCCGGTTCGGCGATGGCTGGGCTGCTGCAGGTCAAGGACCGCTTCAAGGCCGGCGAGACCGTGGTCGTGATCTTCCACGATCACGGCACGCGCTACGTCGGCAAGATGTTCAACCCCGACTGGATGCGCATGATGGGCTACGAGAACATCGGCGGTCCCACCGCGCGCGACCTCGTGAAGAACAAGAAGGTCACCGACGTGGTCGGGGTCGAGGATACCGACACCGTGGACCAGGCGGTGCAGCGCATGCGGTCCAACGACTTCTCGCAGATCCCGATCACCCGGCACGAGCGTATCGTCGGGTCGCTCTCCGAACTGCACGCCTACGCGAGCATCGTGAAGGATCCCAAGGTGCACACCGCGCCGGTGCGTTCCATCATGGGACCGCCGTTTCGCTACGTGGACATCGAGACGCCGGTGCCACTGCTGGCGCCAATGATCACGCCGGAGAGCCCGGCGGTGCTGGTGCGCGATTTCCCGGCCGCGAAGACCTACATCCTCACGGGCTACGACGTACTGGCGGCGATGTAACCGGAGATTCGTACCAGTCGCGGCTCGCGTTCACCGCACGCACCACCAGCAGCATCAGCGGCACTTCGATCAGGACACCCACGACGGTGGCGAGTGCGGCACCGGATTCGAAGCCGAACAGACTGATGGCGGCCGCCACTGCCAGCTCGAAGAAATTCGATGCGCCGATCAGTGCAGACGGACAGGCGACGTTGTGCGCTTCGCCGAGCCAGCGGTTGAGGCAGTACGCGAGTGCGGCATTGAAGACGACCTGGACCAGGATCGGCACCGCGAGCAGCGCGATCACGAGCGGCTGTTCCAGGATGCGCTCGCCCTGGAACGCGAACAGCAGCACAAGAGTCAGCAGGAGTGCGCCGACGGACCACGGCTGGAGCCGTGCAAGAAGAGCATCCAGTGCGGCCGCTCCGCCCCGCGCGAGCACCGCCCTGCGCCAAACCTGGGCCGCGACCACCGGCACCACGATGTAGAGCACCACCGAGGTGAGCAACGTCCCCCACGGCACACTGATCGAGGCGACGCCGAGCAGCAACGCGACGATCGGGGCAAACGCGAAGATCATGATCGTGTCGTTGAGCGCCACCTGCGACAGCGTGAACAACGGATCGCCGCGGGTGAGCCGGCTCCACACGAACACCATCGCCGTGCAGGGGGCTGCCGCGAGCAGGATCAGCCCGGCCACGTAGCTGTCGATCTGCCCGGCGGGCAGCCACGGCGCGAACAGGTGCTTCACGAACAGCCACGCCAGCAGCGCCATCGAGAACGGTTTCACCAGCCAGTTCACGAACAGCGTGACGCCGATGCCGCGCGCGTGCCGCTTCACCTGGCCGAGCGCGCCGAAATCTACCTTGAGCAACATCGGCACGATCATCAGCCAGATGAGGGCGCCCACCGGCAGGTTGACGTGCGCGACCTCCATCGCGCCGAGCGCTCGCACCGGACCCGGCAGGAAATGCCCGACGGTGATGCCGGCGACGATGCACAGCGCCACCCACAGGCTCAACCAGCGCTCGAACAGCGTCATGTGAAGTGCGCTGAGTTCAGGTTGCAGGTGCGCCCGGTACGCAGTGCTTGACCATGAAGGCGGCACTGGCCGGGCACAACGCCGCGAACTCGCGGGTCTGCCGGATCGATTCCGGAGCACTGTTCCGATCGGCTGGTACATACCCGAGATCGCCGAAGAAGCGTTCCGCGGTATTCGTGAGCAGGTAGATATCGCCGGCACCTCTGGTCCGCGCGTAGCGTTCTGCGGTATTCACCAACAGCTTGCCGAGGCCATGCGACCGTTGCGCCGGAGTCACGGCCAGTGAGCGCAGCAGTGCGGCCTCACCGAAGATCTCGAGGCCCACGACGCCTTCGAGCGCGTCGGGCGACCCGAGGCCGAAGAAAGTTTCGAGGTGGGCGGTGGTGAGGTCGTCGGCGGGCAATTCGGCGTCGGCCAACAGGCGCTGTACCGATGCCAGTGACGGGTGTCCGAACACAGCGACGTCCCTCATGTCCGGCCGATGTCGCTCAACCGCTGCGCGAGTGCAAGACGGTCGAGCGACGCAAGCGGAAGGTTGATGAACAACTGGATGCGCGTGCGCAGGATCGTATAGGCGTTGAGGAACGCGCGGCGTCGGGTCGCATCGTCACCGTCGACGGCGGCAGGATCGTCGACACCCCAATGGGCCGTGACCGGTTGTCCCGGCCAGACCGGACACACTTCGCCCGCCGCGTTGTCACAGACCGTGAACACGAAATCGAGTACTGGCGCGTCGGGCCTCGAGAACTCAGCCCTCGCCGGGCCGCCCCAAGAGGGCTGGCCCCCTGGGGGGAGGGGCCGCAGGCCCGTCGGGGGGGACATAAACTCCTCCCAGCTCTTGCTGCGGAGGCCCTCGGTCGCGAGGCGGTTCTTCTGCAGAATCTCGATCGCGAGCGGGTTCACCTGGCCCGCCGGATGGCTGCCGGCACTGAAGGCACGGAAGCGGCCCTTGCCCATGCCCGCCAGCAACGCCTCCGCGAGGATCGACCGAGCGGAGTTGCCCGTGCACAGGAACAGCACGTTGCGCGGCGCGTCCTGGCTCATGAACTCATGCCTTGGCGGGGGTGCGCTGCCGCATTTCGATCTTCGCCGGCACGGCAACGGCGGGAGTACAGCAGGCGGCGGCCTCCTTTGCTTCCGCCGGCGCGCCGTCGAAAGTCGGCACGTCTCCCAGCGTGCGGAACGTCTCCCACGCGATGCCGGTGGGATCGGTCACCCAGTACTTGTTGGATCTGGCGTAGCAGCACGCCACTGCCTTCTCGGCGACCGCGTCGACTTCGGCGCGCGCCAGTTGCGCCTGCAGCGCCTCGAGTTCGGCGTCGTCGTCGGTCTGGATGCCGAGGTGATTCACGCCGGGCGGGCTGCCCCGCTGCGAGATCGCGAAATTGACCCGCGGATCGTCGAGCTGCCACTTGGCGTAGTCGTCCTTCAGGACCGTCGGGCTCAAGCCGAACAGCGCGGAATAGAAGCGGGTGCTGGCGGCGAGATCGTCGACCGCGACGTGGACGTGGAAGCGTTTCATCGTTTGACCTTTCGCGAAGCGTTGCGGGGTTTCGTGACAGGAGCGCATGCGGTCCCGGGGGCGCAGGCAGTGCCATCGGCGGCACAGCAGTTCTCGGTGAGGAACGCGAGCAACTGATTCATCCCGGCGTAGTCGGCTGCGTAGTAGACGAACCGGCCGTCCTGGCGCGACGTGATGAGGCCCGCATGTGCCAGCTCCTTGAGATGAAAGGAGAGCGTGGCGGGGGCGAGCCCCAGCGCCGCCGCGATCTCGCCGGCGGCAAGGCCGCTTTCGCCTTGCTGCACCAGCAGGCGAAACACGCCGAGTCGGGTTTCCTGGGCCAGGGCGGCCAGGGCCAGGACTGCAGCTTTCTGTTCCATATTTCCATGATCATGGAAATATGGAATTGGTGTCAACCCCCGCGAACCGGGGTCCGGGTCGCCTTGGCGCGGTTGCCGGTACACTCGCGCGCTTTCCAGGTTCGCATCCGCAAGGGGTCCAGTCCATGAGTGCAGCGAGAATCGCCGTCATCGCCGGCGACGGCATCGGCAAGGAAGTCATGCCCGAAGGCGTGCGCGTCGTCGACGCGGCCGCGCGCAAGTTCGGCATCGACCTCGCCTTCGATCATTTCGACTGGAGCTGCGACAACTACGACCGGCACGGCTGGTGGATGCCGCCGGACTGGCGCGACAAGATCGGCGGGCACGACTGCATCTTCTTCGGCGCCACCGGCTGGCCTGCGAAAGTGCCCGATCACGTTTCGCTGTGGGATTCGCTGATCCTCTTCCGACGCGGGTTCGACCAGTACGTGAACCTGCGCCCGGTGCGCCTGCTGCCGGGCATTCCTTGCCCGCTGGCGGGGCGCAAGCTGGGCGACATCGACTACTACGTGGTGCGCGAGAACACCGAAGGCGAGTACTCCGCGGTCGGCGGCCGCCTGTTCGAAGGCACCGAGCGCGAGATGGCGATGCAGCAGTCGATCTTCACGCGCAAGGGTGTGGACCGGATCATGAAGTTCGCTTTCGACCTTGCGATGCAGCGGCCGCGCAAGCTCGTCACCTCCGCCACCAAGTCGAACGGCATTTCCATCACCATGCCCTACTGGGACGAGCGCTTCGCGGCGATGGGCAAGCAGTACCCCGACGTGAAGACGAGCCAGTACCACATCGATGGTCTCACCATCCAGCTCGTGCTGAATCCGCAGCGCTTCGACGTGATCGTGGCGTCGAACCTGTTCGGCGACATCATCTCGGACCTCGGCCCTGCCACGGCCGGCACCATCGGCGTGGCACCCTCGGGCAACATCAATCCGGAACGCAAGTTCCCGTCATTGTTCGAGCCGGTGCACGGTTCGGCGCCGGACATCTACGGCCGAAAGATCGCGAACCCCGTGGGACAGATCTGGTCCGGAGCGATGATGCTCGAGCACCTGGGACACGCGCAGGCCGCCGCTGCCATCGTGAGTGCCATCGAGAAAGTCCTCGCCGACGGTCCGCGCACGCCGGACGTGGGCGGCAAGGCGAGCACCGAGGACATGGGAAAGGCGATCGCGGCGGCCCTGTAGCCGGGTCAGCCCGTCCGCACCAACGGGCCGAGATGCGCCACGCGGGCCGGTTCGAGCATGCCGGCGCCGTCAGGTCGCAGGAACCGGCGTCCCGCCCACAGGCTGGTGCTACCACATCATGCACATGGATGCCTGGCAGCACCTGGTGGTCGAATTGGGATGGAAACCGCAGGAAGTCGTCCAGCGGACTCTCGCGACGCTGCGTGCGGTGCTGATGACTCCCGTGGCGAAGTAGTAGGTCGCCACCACGGGACTCGTGTGTGATTTGTAAGTCCGAGGCTGTTAGCTTGGGCCCCTCCCGTCAGTCCGGCCCGCGGCCCGGACGCCATGGCCGTCGTAAGACGGCGCCTCCGCACCTTAAGACGATCGTGTCTTCGTGACAGGTTGGGGTTGCGGTCACGGAGTCGCTCGAAGGTGAGGCAACCCCACCCACAACGATTGGGAGGAACTCATGCGTGCGACCAGACTGTGGAAGGCGGCCGCGTTGACCATTGCGGTGGCGTGCTGTGCTGGGGGAACGGCGCTGGCCGGTCCCATGGACATCGTCAAACCTGCCGGCGCGCTCAAGTCGTGCGGACCCGATGCTCCGCCGGGTTGCCAGCACGTGCTGCTCAAGGGTGAGCCCGGCACCGGAGCCTCCCAGCACATCTATCGCTTCCCGGCCGGCTTCGTCTTCGTGAAGCACTGGCACGTCTCGAACGAGAATCTCATCATGACGAAGGGAACACTGACCATCGCCGCCGAGGGGCAGCCGGACACGAAGCTCGCCGTGGGCGACTACTTGCACATCCCCGCCAAGGTCGTGCACTGGGGCGTCTGCCTCTCGGAATGCGAGTTCTACCTGTTCGTGGACGGCCCGGATTCCTTCAACGTGGTCGAGAAGAACTGACTCGCGAGCGAATGGCGCCGGCCCGAGGGCCGGCGCACGCTCCGAGCGAAGAACTGCCCTACGCCGCCTTGCGCGAAGCCGCGTCGCCCTGCGCCGCCACCTGCTGATCGGCGAAGAACTTCCAGTCGAGCAACATCGCCACGGAACCGTCCGGATTCACGAACGCGATCGGACCGTAGTTGGTGAACCACAGCTCCGAGTCCTCGATGAACTCGGTGTGCTCGTGGAAGACACCGAGCGGTTCGTAGCCGTAGTCGCCGGCCTTGGCACCGCCCATGCGGTATTCCATCGCGCCCTTGAACATGAAGTACTCGCCGGCCCCGTAGTGCCGATGCGGCGCGAAGCTCGAACCCTTCGCGCACCGGAACAGCACCGTCCAGGCACCGGTCTCCGCGCTGGTGCGCAGGATCTTGTAGTCGATGCCCTCGCCGAAGTTGATCCATGGCATGTCGGTCGTGCGTAGCAGTATCTCGTCTGACAGCGGTGCGCCCATCGAAGTCTCCTCGTGCAAATGTGTGGTTGTCGGCTTCCGACGGCGAGCTCGGGTGCCCGCGGCAGAATCGGCGCTATTATCGAAACCGGCCGCGCACGGCGTCTTGCCCGCACACGACGGGCGACTTGATCCACAGCGACAGGATGCCGGCAGCAGTCCGACGGATGCTCGGGAGGAACAGGCACGTGATGGACATCGGTCAGGCATCGACGACGTGGTCAACGCGGCAGTTCGCCGCGCCGCGCCAGTTCCCGCAATGGCGCGACGCAGTCAACGAAACCCACCTTTCGTGGGCGATACCGAAGCGGCGGGAAGGTGCCTATGCCGCCGCGCTCGAAGTCCATGGGTTGGGGGCGGGGCGCGTGATGAGCTGTACCTGCGACCCATGCGACGGCGCGCGGACGCGCGTCGAGATCGGTCGCTCGGACGACGAGTACTTCGGCGTGCTGCACGTGATCGACGGTGCCGAGCGCATCCGGCAGGCCGATCGCGAGGCCCTTCTGGGGCCGGGCGACTTCACGCTGTGGGATAGCCGTCGGCCGATCGAGTTCGCGGTCGGGGCGAAGCTGTCCAAGATCACGCTGCTGGTGCCGCAACGCCTGCTCACGGCCGTGCTGCCGCGCGCCGCCGATCACGTCGCCCGTACCATCTCGGGAACGAACGGTCGCGGTGCCCTGTTCGCGAATCACCTGCGAGTGCTGGCGCGCGAACGGCATGGCGTGGCCTCCTCGCACGTGCCGAATCTCCTGGCCACGACGATAGACCTCTTGAGCATGGCGCTCGCGCCCGAGGACGGTGCCGTACGGGAACTCGTGTCGACCCGTCATCGTGATCTGTTCGTCCGGGTGCAGCAATACATCCAGCTGCATCTCGGTGATCCGGATCTACGACCCGCCGCGATCGCCGCGGCGCACGGCGTGTCGATGCGGCAGCTGCAGCGCGTGTTCGAAGAGAACGGTCTCATGGTGGAGCGCTGGATCTGGCAGGAACGTCTCATCCGCTGCCGACAGCAGCTATTGCACGCGCCCGATACGGCGGTGTCGGCGGTCGCCTTCCGTTGGGGCTTTAGCGACGCAGCCCATTTCAGCCGTGCGTTCCGGCGCGAGTTCGGATTGTCGCCGCGGCAGTTCCGGAAGTCGGCACTGCCCCCGTCCTGATCCCGGCGAGGCCGGCGCTGTGCTGCCCCACCCTCCGCCCTTCCCCGGCGAGGCCGGTGCTGCGCTGCCCCCACCCTCCGCCCTCCCCCGGCGCAGCCGGGGGAGGGGACTTACTGCTCCTTCCCCCGGCTTCGCCGGGGGAAGGTTGGGATGGGGGCGCCAGGTGACCGACTACCGGATCAACTTCCCCGGCAACGCCCCCGTATGCTCGTCGCCGCATACGGTCTCCACACCCGCCACGAACGTGTGTCGATACCCCTGCGCCCGCTGCATCAGTCGCTTGCCGCCCGCGGGGAGGTCGTACACAACCTCGTGCGGCATGACCCTAAGGCGATCGAAGTCGATCACGTTCACGTCCGCGCGATAGCCGGGCTTCAACAAGCCGCGATCGAGCAGCCCGTAGGACCGGGCCGACGCCAAGGTCTGCTTGCGGACCAGATACTCCAGCGGAATGCGTTCGCCCCGCGTGCGATCGCGTGCCCAGTGGGTGAGCACGAAAGTCGGTGCGCTCGCATCGCAGATGGTGCACACGTGCGCGCCGCCGTCGCCGAGACCCATGACCGTGCAGTCGTCGTCGATCATCTCGCGGATGACCTCGAGATCACCGTCGTAGTAATTCTCGAACGTGTGGGTCAGTAGCCGCTTGCCGTTGTCGGCGAGCATCGTGTCCAGTGCCAGCGTCCACGGGTCGACGTTCATCCGCGCGGCCCGCGCTGCGATGCTGTCGTTGGTGTTCGGCTCGTAGTCGTAGCTCGCATCGAGCGAGTAGGTGCGTGGCAGCGCCGCGTCGATCATGCGTGTGTGATCGTCGTCCGGACGGTCTTGCACCAGCGTGCGGCGCAGTTCCGGGTCGCGTACGAGGCGCTCGTAACGTTCGCGCGGCGTCAGGTGCGCTAGACCGATCCAGGCCGGGTGCGTGGTGAACGGGTTGACGCTCGTCTCCAGGCCCCACATGACGCCGATGGGCCGGCTGCCCACCTGGCCGGTGAAGTTCAACCCTGCCGCGCGCGCGGCACGGATGCGATCGCGCGTCTCGCGCCACAGGTCGGGCGCATTGCTCACCTGAACCAGAAGGATCGATAGCGGTCGTCCTGCCTTGATCGCGGCGGCCTCGAGGATGTCGAACTCGCCAACGCCGAAGTCCGAGTTGACTTCGATTACACCGCGTCCGGCGCGCTTCATGGCCGCCGCCAGCCCGAACAACTCGCGTTCGCGCGCGGAGAGGCTCGGTGTCGAACGCCCATCGCGGGCGCGGTGCTTGATGGTGCGCGAGGTGGTGAAGCCCAGGGCGCCCGCGTGCAGCGATTGCTCGAGCAGCTCGCCCATGGTGGCGATCTCGGCGTCGGTGGGCTGTGAAGCGTGGTCGAGCCCACGCTCGCCCATCGCGAAATAGCGCAGCGCCGCGTGCGGCACCTGCGCGCCGATGTCGATCACCTTGGGGCTGCGGTCGAGCACGTCGAGGTACTCGGGGAAGGACTGCCAGTCGAACTTGACGCCCTCGGCCAGCACCGTACCCGGGATGTCCTCGATGCCTTCCATCAGGTTGATGAGGGCCGGTGCCGTTCCCGGCCGCACGGGCGCGAACCCGACGCCGCAGTTGCCCATCACCGCCGTGGTCACGCCATGCCAGGACGAAGGCGTGAGATACGGATCCCACGTGGCCTGGCCGTCGTAATGGGTGTGGATGTCGACGAAGCCCGGTGTCACCAGCAGACCGCGCGCGTCGATCTCGCGTTGTCCTTTGCCGATGTCGGTACCGACTGCAGTGATGGTGTCGCCGTCGATGGCGATGTCGGCTTCGCGGCGCGGTGCGCCGCTACCGTCGACGACGGTGCCACCGCGGATCACGAGTTGGTGCATGGAGAACTTCTCCTCAACTTGGCTTTGTTCTTGGCAACTGTCGGATCGCCCGCCCGGGTCACTCCGCTGGTGCAGCGATCATTCTAGCCTCGTACCACTGTCTCGCCGCGATCGTTGCCGTATCGGCGTCTCACGCTGTTCGCCTGGCCATCGATCCCGCTGCCGCGGCGCGCCTCGCCGGTTGGCTCACACCGCTAGAACTCGGCGTCCAGCTCTTCGAGGTCGTCCGGCTCGCCCTGTGCCGCCAGATACCACTCCTGCATGGGGGGAAGCGCGAGTACGCGCTCGCAGTAGGCCTTGCAGGCCGGGTCCAGCGTCACGTCGTAGGTGGTGAATCGCGTGCACTCCGGGGCGAACATGGCATCGGCGATCGACAGCTTGCCGAACAGATAGGGGCCCCCGTACGCCGCCAGGCATTCGAGCCAGAGCGTGCTGATGCGCGCGATGTCGGCTTGTGCTCCGGCCCACACCTTGAAGTCCGCATAGCGGGCGCGGAGGTTCATGGGCAGCGCCGAGCGCAGGTTGCTGAAGCCCGAGTGGATCTCACCGCAAACGGCACGGCAGTGGGCGCGCGCTTTGCGGTCGCCCGGCAGCAGGCCCGCTGCCGGGAAAGTCTCGTTGAGGTACTCCGCAATGGCCAGGGTGTCCCACACGGTGATGTCCTCGTGCTCCAGCTTGGGTACCAGGAACGAGGGCGACAAGGCGAGCAGTTCGGCCCGCATGGAAGGGTCGTCGCTAGGGATCACGCGTTCCGTGAAATCGAGGCCGGCCATCCGGCAGAGCAGCCACCCGCGCAGGGACCACGCCCCATAGTTCCGGCTGTTGATGGTGAGCGTTGCCTTGGTCATGGTGGAAGGACCTGGTGGACGTGGGCGGGGGGTGTCGCTGCGGTGCATCAACTTGAGGCAGAATGGCGCTGCCGGTCGGGACCCGCCTGGCCTTTTCGCCTGGGGCGAGGGTCGGAGGGATTATGACGCTGCGGTGCGGGATAGAACAACACGCATGATTTATCAGGCCTACCAGACGCACACTGATCTGTTCGAGCCGATTCGCACCGTGGCCGGTGGCATGGCCCAGGCGCTCGCCCCCCACGCCGGGCCCGGCGCCCGCATGACGCGCCGCTGGGCAGCCGCCTGTGAATTGCTGTCCCGGGCCGCCCTCAGCCACCACCGCCCCGACTTCGGGATTCCCCGGGTGACCTGTGCCGGGCAGGAAGTCGCGGTCACCGAAGAGGCGGCGCTGGTGACGCCCTTCGGGACTCTGCTCCGGTTCCGCAAGGACCTCCCGTCGGAGCAGCCGCGCGTGCTGGTGGTTGCCCCGCTCTCCGGTCATTTCGCGACACTCCTGCGCGGTACCGTCCAGACGTTGCTGCCGGAGAACGATGTCTACATCACCGATTGGCACAACGCGCGCGATGTCGGCCTGGAACACGGTCGGTTCGGGCTCGACGAGTACACCGAGCACGTCATCCGGTTTCTCGAGTTCCTCGGGCCGGGCGCACACGTGGTCGCGGTCTGTCAGCCCTGCGTCTCTGCGCTGGCCGCCGTGGCGGTGATGGCCGAGGCCGGCAACCCTGCGCAGCCGCGCAGCCTCACCTTGATGGCAGGGCCGATCGACACCCGCATCAATCCGACCAAGGTCAACGAACTGGCGACCAGCAAGCCGATCGAGTGGTTCGAGCGCAATCTCATCTCGACGGTACCGGCGAAGTTCGCCGGCGGCGGGCGGCGCGTGTATCCGGGGTTCGTGCAGCTCTCGGCCTTCATGTCGATGAATCTGGACCGGCACATCAAGGCGCACGTCGACATGTACGAGCAGCTTGCCGCCGGAGAGTACGAGAAGGCCCAGGTCACCAAGGACTTCTACGACGAGTACTTCGCCGTGCTCGACCTCTCGGCCGAGTTCTATCTCGAGACCGTGCGCACGGTCTTCCAGGAATACGCGCTACCGCTCGGCGAGTTGAAGTGGCGCGGTGCCAAGGTCGAGCCGCGCGCAATCCGCCGCACCGCATTGCTCACCATCGAGGGCGAAAAGGACGACATCTGCGCGCTCGGCCAGACCATGGCTGCGCAGGATCTGTGCAGCGGCGTGCGCCCGTACATGAAGCGCCACCACATGCAGGCCGGCGTGGGGCACTACGGCGTGTTCAGCGGGAAGCGCTGGCAGAACCAGATCTACCCGATCGTGCGCAACACGATCCTGGCGAGCGCCTGAAAAAAAGCCCCGCCGATGCGGGGCCTCGGGGACGTGCCGCACTTCCAGGTCGTCACTTGTTCCAGGTGGCGTAGCCGCTCGTCGTGCCGTCGGCCCAGTTGATCTGGGTGATGCCGACGAAATTGTGAGTCGTCCCGAGCAGGCTCTTGAACTTGCCGGTAGCAGACGTGAAAGTGAACGTTCCCGGCCCGCGGCCGCCAGGCCCCGGTGTCCCGGCGTTCTTCCATGACGCGACAGCCTGATCGCCATCGACGTCCTGAATGATGCAGTAGCCGCCGGCATTGCTCTTCCCCGCGTTGAAGTCCGCGTCGAAGTAGGCCGGACAGCGAACACCGGCCAGATGCAGCAAGCCGCCCGCGCCCTTGTCGCTGAAGAACGAGCCGCTGAATTCGCCGACCCAGTACCAGTGACCTTTTTCCAGTTCCAGCGCCTTGCCGACGCCGAACCAGCCGAACGTGCCGACCGGCTTGTCCTGCGCCTGCGCCGGCATCGACGCCAGCAATCCGGCCGTGGTCAGCGCCGCCGCCAGCAGACCTCCCCTCCGCAACTTGCCCGTGCATTTCTTGTTGCCTTGCATTTGTAAGCTCCCGAGTTTCGTTGGAATCGGGCGGCATGGAGATCCCGCCGCCGCTTTGCACGCGATCGCGCCATGACATCAGCTCGATTGCGCCCCGGGATTCTTTCAGGAGGGAACTTACAGATGGGTTACCGATAGGAGCCTGGCAAACTACGTGACGAGATGTCTCGGCTTCCCCGCCGCCCAGGCCTCGACGTTGTCGATCAACTGATCCGCCAGCGCCTGCATCGCTTCGTTCGATGCCCACGCCACATGCGGCGTGAGGATGAAATTCGGTCGCTTCACCGCGAGCAACGGATGCTCGTCCGGCGGAGGCTCCTGCGTGAGCACATCGAACCCCGCGCCCGCGATCAGACCTTCTTCGAGCGCCTGGATCAACGCGGCTTCGTTCACCAATCCGCCGCGTGCGGTGTTGATGAGCAGGGCATTGCGCTTCATCTTCCGGAACTGCTCGATGCCGATCATGTTGCGCGTCGCCGGTGTCAGCGGCAGATGCAGCGACAGCACGTCGGATTCAGCGAGCACCTGATCGGCCGGCGTGAAGTCGAGGCCATCCATCTTGGGCGGTGCGTGATCCGCGAACAGCACGCGCATGCCGAATCCGCGGCCGATGGCGGCGGTGGCCTGGCCGATGGCGCCTTCGCCGAAGATCCCGAGAGTGGAGCCGTGCAGATCACCGATGTCGTGCGTGAACAGACAGAAGGCCGAAGACTTCTGCCACAGTCCGTTGCGCACGTCCTGTTGATAGGCGAGCAGGTTGCGCCGCAAAGCGAGGATCAGCGCGAACGTGTGCTCGGGGACGGTGTGGACCGCATAGTTGCGGATGTTGGCTACCGCGATGCCGCGCTTGCGACAGGCCTCGACGTCGACGCAGTCGTAGCCGGTGGCCGTGACGGCGATCATCCTGAGCTTCGGCAGTTGCGCCAGCGTCGGCTCGCGCAGTTGCGTCTTGTTGATGAGCGCGATGGTGGCGTCGGCGAGGCGCGGGACCACTTCGTCCGCGCGGGTCGAGGGATACTCGGCCCAGGTATGTTCGAAACTCGGCCGACGGATGCGCGCCTTGATGGAGTCGCGCTCGAGCAGGACGACCCGGTGCGTCATCGGCGCGGGCTCTCCTGTGCCGCGACGCCCCCTTCGTTGCGCGCGACTTTCTTCTTCGGCGCGGCCTCGTGGCCACGCCAGTAGTTCTGCGCCGCGGCTACGCCGCTGCCGGGCTCGATAGTCATGCCGGCATCGAGCATGGCCATCTCGGCGCCGCCGAGCGCGCCGAGCAGCATCAGTTCATTGAGGTCGCCGATGTGCGCGATGCGGAACACCTTGCCTGCCACTTTCGCGAGCCCGGTGCCGAGCGACAGGTTGTAGCGGCGGAACGCGATGTCGATGATGCGTCCGCTGTCGATGCCCTCCGGCACGACGATGGCGGACACGGTATCGGAGTACCACTTCGGTGCCTTGGCGCACAGGCCGAGCTTCCAGCCGTCCACGATCGCCGTGCGCACTCCCGTGGCGAGGCGGCGGTGGCGCTGGAACACGTTCTCGAGCCCTTCTTCCTCGATCATCGAAAGCGATTCGCGCAGGCCGCGCAGCAGCGTGAGCGCCGGCGTGTACGGGAAGTACCCGGTGGCGTTGGAACGCATCATGTTGCCGAAGTCGTAGAAGTAGCGCGGCTGGGTCGACTTCTCCTGGGCTGCCAATGCTTTCGGGCTGACGCACACGATGCCCAGCCCGGCCGGCAGCATCAGGCCTTTCTGCGAGGCCGCCACACAGCCGTCGATGCCCCACTCGTCGAAACGCAGGTCGATGCTCGCAAGTGAACTCACGGCGTCCACCAGCAACAACGCAGGGTGCTGGGCCGCGTCGAGCGCGCGCCGTACTGCCGCCACGTCGCTTACCACCCCGGTGGAGGTTTCGTTGTGCGTGGTGAGCACGGCCTTGATGGCGTGCGCCCGGTCCTTCTCGAGGATCTCGAGGAAGCGCTCGACCGGCGCGCCTTCGCCCCATTCGCAATCGACCACTTCGGCCTGGAAGCCGAGGCGCTTCACCATCTCGATCCAGTTGTGGCTGAACTGGCCGTGGCGCGCCGCGAGCACCAGTTCGCCGGGTGAGAGCAGGTTGGTGAGGGTGGCTTCCCAGCCACCGGTGCCGGTGGCGGGAAAGACGATCGGGGTGCCCTGGGCAGTCTTGAAGACCTTCTTCAGGCCGCCGAGTACGGCATTCGCCAGCTCGGGAAACTGCGCAGAGCGGTGGTCCTCCATGGCGCCGACCATCGCGCTCTGGACGCGGTCGGGGACGTTGGTGGGACCGGGAATGAACAGGAAGTTGCGACCGGCCATGCGGGTTCCTCGGGATGCTGTCCACGCAGTGTATCGGCCTGCGCGGGCGCGACGAAGCAGCATCTCGTAACAGTTGGCGGGCAGGTTGCGCTGCGGCGCGTCAGCGCGGCGTTGCCCCCATCCCCCGCCTTCCCCCACGACTTCGTCGCGGGGGAAGGAGCTTTCCGCGCCGCTGTTGTCCTTCTGCACTCCCTCCCCCATCGAAGATGGGGGAGGGCTGGGGAGGGGGCCGCCGCCGCTACGACGGACGCCACCTCAGATCAACCACCTGCTTGGAGCCAGTGACGGGCTGTGCGTCCCAGCTGCGCTGGACGCTGCCCCCTCATGTCCAGAAGCACCTCACCCACCTGCCTGGAGCCGTTGACGGGCCGTGCGTCCCAGCTGCGCTGGACGCTGCCTACTCGCGTCCGGATGCGCCTCACTTCTTCTTCCAGCGGCTGGCGCACTGCACCGGCGAGTTGCGGATGAGCATCTTCGGCTCGCGTGCGTCGGCCCAGTGGATCACGTCGTGGGAGGCACCGGACGTCCGGTTCTTGACCGTCGGCTCCTGGGCGGTCTGCACTTCGCCTTCGATCACGTCGTCCAGGTTCGGTACCGGCGGCGCCTTCACCGAGAACAGGCCATAGGCATAGTTGGGATCCGCCTCGGGCAGCTTGAGGATGAAATAGCCGCACGTCGGATCCGCCCAGCTCACCACGCCCTCGGCCGCGAATCCCGCGGCGGGCAGCAGACAAGTCAATGCACTGGCACACAGCAACCGCTTGTTCATTCGTGTTCTCCTCCCTCCGGACCGCCGCGCCGCAACATGGACGCCACTGGAATCCTACCTTGACTTATGTAGGTGACATCGAAAGAATTCGGCGCAGCAGGCGTGACTAAAGTGCAACCGGCGTCAGATCGGCAAGCACGGGCAGGCATCGAGGGGAGGTTCAGCATTTTTTCTTGGACCGGTCGGCCATCGGCCGCACAGGCGGCTACTTGCCGCGCCGGTTCGCCGCCGCCCGAAGGTGGGCGAGCCCCTTCTTGACTTCAGCCCTCGGCGCAGTGCGATGACGCGCGGGTGTGCGTGCTCGGGAGACCCGTAGACACCGACCCGCTCGACCAGGCCGAAAGTCCGTGGTTGGAGTCAACATCAGGAGGGGTCGTCAACATGCATATGAAGCTAAAGACAATGGTGGTCGCGCTCGGCTTTGCCGGTGCGGCTGGTGCGGCATTCGCAGGACCGGTGAGCGAACAGATGCTCGCGCAGGATCCGAGCGATTCGTGGCTGCACACCAACGGCAACTGGGCGGGGCATCGCTACAGCGTGCTGTCGCAACTCAACAATCGCAATGCGAAGGATCTCAAGGTCGCATGGACCACGTCGGTCGGTGCCAAGACCGACTCGCAGGCGACACCGCTGTATCACGACGGGCTCATCTACTTCCCGCAGGACAACAAGGTGTTCGCGATCGACGCCGACAACGGCAAGATCGCGTGGAAGTACGAGCACAAGCTGCCGGATGACTGGGGCGGCTACAACGTGCCGTTCTTCACCGGCAAGCATCGCGGTGTCGCCATCCTCGGCGAGAACGTCTACTTCCTGTCGAACGACAACAAGCTCCATGCCCTGAACTACAAGACCGGCAAGCCCAAGTTCGTCGCCGACTATCAGAACGACGGCATCGTCTATCCGAAGGACTTCGCCAAGGCGGGCGACGCCAACGGGTACATCAGCACCGTGGGCCCGATGGCTGTTCCCGGTGCGATCATCCTCCCGATGAACGGCACCGACACCGGTGGCCTCGAAGGCTTCGTGCTCGGCGTGAGTCCCGAGGACGGCAAGCTGCTGTGGAAGGCCAACATGATTCCGCGTCCGGACGAGCCGGGCGGAGACACCTGGCCCGCGGGCAGCCAGAAGTACGGCGGCGCCGGTCCGTGGATCGTGGGTTCGTACGACCCGGATCTCAAGATGTACTTCACCGGCACAGCCAACGCCTACGAGTGGAACCCGAAGAACCGCGGCGGCGGCGAGATGGACAATGTCGGCGCAGCGAGCATCGTCGCGGTAAGCACCGACAGCGGCAAGGTGAACTGGCGCTACGTCGGCGTGCCGGGCGATCCCTGGGACTTCGACATCCCGCAGACGCCCATGGTGATCACCATCGACGGCAGGAAGACGATCGTGCAGCCCAACAAGACCGGCTACATCCATCACCTGGATGCCAAGACCGGCAAGTACCTCAAGGCCGATCGTTTCATCGACAAGATCAACTGGATCAAGGGCTACGACCAGAACGGCCGGCCGATCGACATGATCGCGCTGCCGAAGGAAGGCGGCGACCCGGTCGAGATCGCACCGGCCCTGCTGGGCGGCGTGAACATGTACCCGAACGCCTATAACCCGAACACGGGCAACGTCTACCTGGCAGCGACCGAGTCGTCGATGAAGTACGGCTTCGAGGACATCAAGCTGATCAGCAACGTCCGGCACTTCGGTGCGTACCAGGAGTTCAACTTCGGCGACGAAGTGGACAAGGCCGTGAACGTGAAGTCCGGCAAGGAAGTGTGGCGCGACACGCAGGTCGGCAAGCCCGGCTATGCAGGCGGGATGCTGACCACCGCGGGCAACCTCGTGGTCTACACGACGCAGGGCGGCCGCTTCACGGTGGCGGATGCACGTTCGGGCGAAAAGCTCTATGAACTGAATACGGGTATCGCCGCCAAGTCGGGCCCGATCACGTTCATGCACAAGGGCAAACAGTTGATCGTGCAGCCCCTGGGCGGAACGCCCGGCTTCGGTCGCGACGAAGCAAACGGGGTCGAGTTCGGCCACGCCATCATCGCGTTCACGCGGTAACGGGCGGACATCGCAGCAAGCGGGGGCGCGCGCGTTGAGCGCGCGCCCTTTTTTCGCGGGACCGCGCTTGAGTCCTGCCGGTTACAGGGAGTCTGCAGCATGCAACGCAATTCGAAGATGTGGTTCAGAAAGTGGATGTGCGCGGTGACGCTTGGCCTTCTGGGCGGAACGACGTTCGCGGAGGATGCGATTCCGGACGTGAATCCGTACTCGGGTGACGAGAAGGCGATGCGGGAAGGCAAGTCCTGGTACCGCGGCGTCTGCGCCGCCTGTCATGGCGGTCGCGCTGACGGCGCAGGCGAGCGCGGCAACGGCGCCGATCTGCGCAAGTTCGAGCTCGGTTTCAAGGGCTTCGTCCACGTCGTGCTCGAAGGTCGCCAGCAACCCGGCCGCACCATGGCCATGCCGGCGTGGAAGGGCGTCCTCAAGAATGAGGACATCTACAAGATCGGTGCGTACCTCGAAACCATGGCGATCGAGGGTGCCAACTGGAAGGAAGGCAACAAGCACTAGGACGCACCCGGCCGCGACGGGTCAGCGCCCGGCGTGGCTGGGGCGCCCAGCCCCTCGCCCCCTGCGCGGACTCGCGGGCGGCGGGGTGCCAAAGACCCGCAAGCTCGCCGCTGCGGGAGCTTCCCTCAGGCACGCCACTGATTTTCCTCGTATGGATCGCCTTGGGCGGTGGGAGCAAGCTGCCCTCGTGGTCGGGTGAGCGCCTGGCCTACGAATTGCTACAGAAAAGCTCAAGAAGCCGCCGAAGGGTCCGAAACCCGAGGCAGGGGGGAGTCGAATGGAGATGTTGCCATGGACGCTGCCCCGCTTTCCTCGTTGCTCACCGAGCTCTTCACTGCGATCCAGCTCGTTTCCGGTTACGGAATCCCGGAGCGCATGCCGGAAGTGCACTTCGTGCCCCAGCAGACCATCCAGGAGAAGTTCTGCAACGGGCCCTGCCGGGTCCGTGCGGCCTACCAGCCGGAGATGGGCGTCTACATCGACGAACGACTCGACGTGGTGCGCAACACCTACGAGCGGTCGATCCTGGTGCACGAACTGGTGCACCACCTCCAGGCCACTTCCGGCATGTTCGACACCGCGATGAGTGAGTGCGAACGCGCTACGCGCGACGAACGCGAAGCCTACGAGATCCAGAACCGGTATCTCAGCATCATGAAGGACATGCACCGCTTTCCGCTGCCGCGGATGTCGGCGGCCTGCGTCGCCGGCTGACGGCCGGACCCGCCCGGGAGTGGTTCCGGGGCTGGTGCACGCCGGAGGCTCCATGGCACGAATTCCTCATCCCGGCGGCAGCCATTGCGGACAGCCAGACCAGGTTGTACCTGGTGTCTGCCCGGGACGTTCGAGACGAAATAACCTGCAGCATCCCCACGGGCTGCCGATAACTTCGCTCTATGGGGAGATTGCCAGAGCCGGATCTGCGTGGGCCGTCGGGAGTCCGCCTGGCGCGGGGGATCTGCAGCGTTTGCAAGGACGGGAGTCCGTCGCACCCGGGCCAGCACGGCTTTACGCTGATTGAATTGCTGATCGTCACGGCGGTCGCCGTGATCCTGGCCGTCCTGGGTGTGGCCCGTTACACGGACCATCGCGAGAAGGTACGGGTGCAGCAGGCGGTGGCGGACGTGCTCGCCATGTCCGCCATCATCATGAATTACGGGACCGATAACCACGCGCTGCCGGACTCCCTCGTCGACGTGCGCCTTCAGGACCGGATCGATCCCTGGGGCCGCCCCTACGTGTACACGAACCTGACGACGGCCAACGGATACGGTAGCGCGCGCAAGGACAAGAACACCAATCCCCTCAATTCCGACTTCGACCTGTACAGCGTGGGCAAGGACGGCGAGAGCAAGCTGCCGATCACGCCCAAGGTCAGCCAGGACGACGTCCTGCGCGCACGCGACGGTCGATTCGTCGGACTGGCAAGCGACTTCGACCCGTGATGCAGCCGGTGCCGGACATCTTCCGCAGCCGTGTCGGCCGGAGGGTGCTCGTGCTGTTCCTGGTCACAGCGCTCGTGCCGCTCGCAGCGATGGCGCTGCTGTCACTGACGCAAGTGCGTGCCCTGCTGCTGGATCAGGCCGACAGGCGCCTGACCAACGCCGCCAAGGGGTATGCGACCGGGGTCTACGATCGGTTGCTGACGGCGCGCGATGCGGCGATCCTGCTGGCGTCGAAGACCGAGATTCCTGCGTCGGTATCCCGCTCCATCACAAGGAGTTTCGTCTTCCTGGGCCGAGTCGACGCGAAGAGCAGGATACTGGTTGCCAAGGGCAGGGCACCGGCGGATATCCTGCAGCTGGTGGCGGAGTTCCGGCGCAACGCGGGCAAGTATCCGACCGTTGTCCGAAGCGGCGCCGACGGGAGGCTGTTCCTGCTGCAGCAAACGGGCCGCGACAGTGCAGGCGACATCCTCGCGGGCGAACTCGATCCGGCTTATGTCTGGGGGCCGGAGGAGGACCTCAAGGCAGGGACCGTCGCTTGCGTGGTCGAGGACACCAGTATGGCCCTCCTGTATTGCCCGGAAGGGCAGGCGATGAACCTGCCGCACCTGCTCGAGACCGGGAGCGCCAGCAACGAAACGCGGACGATCATCTGGACCCGCGGCGACACCGTCTATCGCGGCAGGTTGTGGGCGCAGTTCATGACCAACGATTTCGGCGCACCGGACTGGTACGTCGCCATGTCCGTGCCGGAGTCCGACGTATTGGGGGCGGTGCGTGCCTTCCATCGCGTGTTCCTTCCGATCGTGGTGCTCGCATTGCTCCTGATCATCTGGCTGTCGATGCGGCAGATCCGCGCGATGCTCGTTCCGCTGCAGATCCTGACGCTGGGCAGCCGGCGGCTCGCCGCCAACGATTTCGACGCTCGCGTGAAGGTCGAGACGCAGGATGAGTTCGGCGAACTGGGCGACGCTTTCAACTCCATGGCCGATCAGCTGGGACGCAAGTTCCGGCTGTCCGTGGCGTATGCGGAAATTGATCGCCTGATCCTGGAGCGCAGCGCACTCGACCGCATCGTCGAGGCGACACTGCGGCACGCGAAGGCGTTGTGCACGCAGACGGAGTTTCGCGTGGTCCTGCTCGATGCCAGCGGCAGTTCGAGCGGGCGCCTGCTCACGCTTGGCGCGGAGGTCGCCGGGGCCGCCGAAGGGCTGCTGATCGAGGCAGTGGAACTGCCGCCGGGCACGCCGTACTCGTTCGCACCGGGACCCGAACTGCAGCCGGAGGCACTTACCCCGGCATGGCTACAGATGACGGACGCGCCGGCGCCGGGCTCCCGGTGGATGCAGCCGCTCGTCTGGGGCAAGACAGCGTGCGGCTGGCTGATGGCTTTCCGGCCGGCAAGACAGGAATTCGACGACGATTCGGTGCGCACGATAAGCGGGCTGGCGAATCGACTGGCCGTTGCAGCGGCGTCCGCATGGCGTGACGTCGAGTTGTTCCAGCGCGCCCACTACGATTCGCTGACCGGGCTGCCCAACCGTGACTTGTTCCGCGATCGACTGCGACAGGAGATTGCACGTTGCCGGCGCGACGGCACCGCATTCGGCGTGATGTTCGTCGATCTCGATCACTTCAAGGCGATCAACGACTCCCAGGGGCACGGGGCGGGTGACGTTCTGCTGTGCGAGGCTGCGGAGCGCCTTCGCGCCACGCTGCGGGAGGGGGACACCGTATCCCGCCACGGCGGCGACGAGTTCACGGTGCTGGCAACTGGCGTGGGCGAGCAGGGCGACGTGCTGCCGATCGCACGCAAGATCATCGATGCGCTGAGCGAGCCGTTTCTCGTGAACGGGCAGGCGTGCTTCCTGTCCGCCAGCATCGGAGTGGCGATGTTTCCCGACAACGGTGAGTCCGGCGAAGAGTTGCTGAAGCATGCTGACACCGCCATGTATCGCGCCAAGTCAGCGGGACGGCGCCAGGCGATGTTCTTCGAGGATCGCATGAATGCGGAAGCAATCGCCCGGGTGTCGATCGACCGGGAACTGCGGCGCGCGCTCGAGCGCGGCGAACTCGTGCTGCATTATCAACCCCAGGTGGAATTGAAGAGCGACCGGGTGGTCGCGGCCGAGGCGCTGGTCCGGTGGAATCACCCCGAGCGCGGACTGCTGGGTCCGGGACTCTTCCTCCCGGTCGCGGAGCAGAGCGATCTCATCTGCGCGGTCGGCCGTTGGGTGATCGAGGAAGTGTGCCGGCAGCAGCAGGCGTGGCGTGTGCAGGGCCTGGTTCTCGAGCGTGTATCGGTGAACGTATCGGCCCGGCAGTTCTCGCAAGCGGATTTCATCGAACACGTTCGCACGACCGTCGTCGAACCGGGACTCGCTGCATCGATGGAGTTCGAGATCACCGAGAGCGTACTGCTGGAGCGCGGCGAACAGCTCGAGGGCAAGCTGAAACAGCTGTCTGATTTCGGTTGTTCGATCGCGCTGGACGATTTCGGAACCGGATTCTCTTCGCTCGCGTACCTCAAGAAACTGCCGGTCCACGCGGTGAAGATCGACCGGATGTTCGTGGAGGATGTCGACCGCACGGCGGATGCACGCGCGCTGGTCGAGGCGATGATCGTGATGTCGCACGTGCTCGGCAAGTGGGTCGTGGCCGAGGGCGCGGAGCGCGACACCCACGTGGCGATCCTGCAGGGCCTCGACTGCGATCTGGTGCAAGGGTATTGCTTCAGCAAACCGCTGCCGGCAGCCGACTTCGCGGCCTTCGTGAAGGACTTCGAGCGTCGCAACTGGGGTGCTTTCGCAGCCTTGACGGGTTGATCGGCGGCCGAGCGCGGGCCTGGCAGAAACAGTTGTTGCAGGACAACTGTGTTCTGTATACAGTGTTCCGAAACACGGTTTCCGACCAGCCCATGGCTTCGCTGCGCCAGATCGAGTTCACGCCCGACCTCACCGAACAGGTGCACCAGCGCCTGCTCGATGCCATCTGCGGCGGTGAGCTGGCACCCGAAACGCGGCTGACCCAGGAAGACCTGGCCCTGCGTTTCGACGTATCTCGCCAACCGGTGCTGCAGGCCCTGCGTCTGCTGAAGAAGGACGGCTTCGTCATTGATGCCGGACGCCGCGGCCTGATGGTGGCGCCTCTGGATGCGGCCACCATCCTGCACGTCTACGAAGTGCGCGCGGTGCTCGATGGCCTGGCTGCGCGCAAGGCCGCCGAGGCCGGCGCGAAACTCGACCAAGCCATCATCGCGCAGGGCCGCAAGACGGTGGCAGGCGGGCACGTCGGCGCCATGATCGATGCCGACGCGGACTTCCATGCGCAGATCTACCGGGCGTCGGGCAATCCCATGCTGCCGGAAGCAGCCGGCCACCATTGGCGCCATATCCGCCGCGCGATGGGTGCGGTGCTGCAGTCGGCGCGCGCGCGCGATGGTGTCTGGAACGAACACGAAGCGATCCTCGCAGCCATCGCTGCGCGCGACGGGGATCGTGCGGAGCGGCTGGCGCGGGACCACGCCGAAGCGGCCGGTCGCAATCTCGCCGCCGAGTACGACAGAAAACTACGCGCGGCCTCGTAGCGCCGCGACGGATCGAAAGAGGAGGCATCATGAAGCTGAACCAGGAACAACTCGACCAGTTCGATCGCGAGGGCTATCTGTTCTTTCCCGCGCTGTTTTCCCCGCAGGAAGTGCAGGTGCTGCTGGACGAAGTCCCGGTGCTGTACGCGCAGCGCCGTCCCGAGAACGTGCGCGAGAAAGGCAGCGACGCGGTGCGCACCAATTTTGCCGCGCACCTGTACAGCGCGCCGTTCGGGCGGCTCGCGCGCCACCCGCGCATGGTCGAACCCATCGTGCAGTTGTTCGACGAAGCCGTGTACATGCACCAGTTCAAGATCAACGGCAAGATGGCCTTCGACGGCGACGTGTGGCAATGGCATCAGGACTACGGCACGTGGTTGAACGACGACCAGATGCCCACGCCCCGTGCCATGAACGTGGCAATATTCCTGGGTGAGGTGAATGAATTCAACGGGCCGCTCATGTTCATCCCGGGCAGTCACAAGCTCGGCGTGGTGGAGGCCGGACACGACACGTCGACCACCAGCTACCCGCTGTGGACCATCGACAACGACACCATCCGCAAGCTGGTGGACCGCGGCGGCATCGTCGCGCCGAAGGGACCGGCCGGCTCGATGATCCTGTTCCACTCGTGCCTGGTGCACGCGTCGTCGTCCAACCTGTCGCCGTGGGATCGCATCAACGTCTACCTGAGCCTGTGTGCGGTCTCGAACCACATTCGCCGGTTCAAGCGCCCGGAGTACATCGCGCACCGCGACTTCACGCCGATCGAATGCCTGCCGGACGATTGCCTGTTGAAGGCCTACGATGTGCCGTTGCCCTGGAAGGACGGCACGCCGGAAGCGGCGTTGAAGCCCGCGCTCGCGGCCTGAGGACGCTTGCATGAACCTCTACGCGAAATTGTGCGAACGGGAAGCGCAAGGCAAACGCCTGCGCGCCGGACTGATCGGCGCCGGAAAGTTCGGCGCCATGTACCTCGCGCAAGTGCCGAAGACGCCGGGATTGCATCTGGCGGGGATCGCGGACCTGTCGCCGGCCAACGCGAAGGTGAATCTGGAGCGCGTGGGCTGGGACCCCGGCCGCTACGCCGCGCCGAGTCTCGATGCCGCATTCTCGACCGGTCTCACGCACGTGAGCGACGACTGGCAGGCGCTGGTCGCCGACCCGCGCATCGACATCATCGTGGAGGCGACCGGCAATCCGATCGCGGCAGTGGATCACGCGCTCGCCGCGTTCGCCCACGGCAAGCATGTGGTGATGGTCACGGTCGAGGCGGATGCGATGTGCGGCCCCATTCTGGCCGAACGGGCGCGCAGCGCCGGTGTCGTGTACAGCCTCGCCTATGGTGATCAACCGGCGCTCATCTGCGATCTCGTGGATTGGGCGCGCGCCTCCGGCTTCCCGGTGGTGGCGGCCGGGCGTGGGCACAAATGGCAGGCACATTTCGCGCAGTCGACGCCCGATACCGTGTGGGGCTACTACGGGCTCACCCCGGAGCAGGCGCGCCTGGGCGGCCTCAATCCGAAGATGTTCAATTCGTTCCTCGACGGGTCGAAGCCTGCGATCGAGAGCACGGCCGTGTGCAATGCGACTGGGCTCACGCCGGCACCGTACGGCCTCAAGTATCCGCCCGCGAGTGTGGACGACATTCCGTTCGTGATGCGGCCGAAATCCGAAGGCGGGCATCTGCACCACAAGGGCCAGGTGGAAGTGATCTCCTCGCTCGAGGCGGACGGCCGCGTGATTCCCTACGATATCCGCTTCGGCGTGTGGGTCGTGTTCGAGGGCGACACCGAATACATCCGGCGTTGCTTCACGGAGTACGGCGTGCGCACCGATCCATCGGGGCGCTACGCGTGCCTCTACAAGCGCTGGCATCTGATCGGCCTGGAAGTCGGCATCTCGGTGGCCTCGGTCGGCGTGCGTCGCGAGTCGACCGGTTGCGCCACGGGCTTCCGTGCCGACGTGGTCGCCACCGCCAAGCGCGATCTCAAGGCTGGCGAAGTGCTCGATGGTGAAGGCGGCTACACCGTGGTCGGCAAGCTGATGCGCGCGGAGGATTCCGTGCGTGTCGGTGCCCTTTCCCTGGGACTGGCCCATGGCGTGAAGTTGACGGCACCCGTGGCCGCGGGCGAACCGGTGCGCTGGCGCGATGTGGTCGTGGATGAGTCGCTGGCCGCGGTGCAACTGCGGCGCGAGATGGAACGTTCGCTCGAGACGGAACCGGCCATCGCGTAGTCTCCGAATCGCCGTCGACGTCAGCTCCGGCGCAGCACGATGGAGAGATTGTTCGCCGGCATCTCGATGGTGTCGGCGAGTACCAGGCCCGCGGTCGCCGCGACTTCGATCACCGCTTCCAGGTCGCGCACGCCCCATTCCGGGTTGCGGGCTCGCAGGCCTTCGTCAAACGCGACGTTGCTCGGCGCTGTGTGCACTCCGCCGCGCTTGAACGCGCCGTAGAGGTACAACGTACCGCCAGACGGCAGCGCGACACCGGCATTGCGCATCAGCCCGAGAGTCGCGGTCCACGGCGAGATGTGAACCATGTTGATGCAGAGGATGGCAGCGGGCCTCGGGTCGATCGTCCACCTCGCTGCCGCCGCGTCCAGGTCGATGGGCGCGCGCACGTTCGCGACGCCCGAGTGCCCGATCCAGGCCACGATGCTGGCGCGGTTGTCCGGGTCTGGATCGCTCGGCTGGAACGCGAGCTGCGGCAGCGCGGCCGCGAAGTGCACCACGTGTTCTCCGGTGCCGCTCGCGATCTCGAGCACGAGGCCCTCAGCCGGAAGTATGCCGCGCAGCACTTCGAGAATCGGCCCGCGATTGCGCTCGGTGGCTGATGCGAAGCGGCGGGCGTCGGTCATCGCGTCCAAACTGCTGCCGTGACTACCGCGCGGTTCAGCGGCTCTCCAATTCAGGGTAGTGCCGGAAGATCCCGTTCTCGTTGAACGGGATGCGCCGTTTCGATGCGAGATAAGCGGCGACTCGCGGCACGTCGGCGACCCGGTCGCGCAGGGCGATCAGGCGCGGCCAGCGCGGTTCGAGTTTGCGCGTCGTCTTCGGAAACGCGTAGCGCAACCCCTCGATCAGCTGGAACATCGACAGATCCACATAGGACAAGGCACGCCCCACCATGCGCCCGCGGTTGGCGGCACAGACGTCTTCGAAGTAGTCGAGATACTTCGGTACGCGATCGGACAGGAAGTACCGAGTGCGACGCTTCGCTTCGGTCTTCTGGTCGCGGTAGTAGAGTGCCAAGGCCACCGGGTGATGGGTGTCGTGCACTTCCACCAGGAAGTCGGTGACCAGCAACTGCAGCTGGTGCGCCCAGATCCGGCTGTGCTCGGCCTTGGGCACGAGGTCGAGGCGCGGTCCGAGATAGTCGAGGATGTTCGCCGTGTGGGAGATCACGAGCTTGCCGGTCTTGAGGAACGGCGGTGCGAAGGGCGGATGGTCGAGCTTGCCGTCGTTCATCAGGCTCAACATGGCATCCACGCCCTTGCCGCGGCCCGACAGGCGCGCCACGTCCACGTAGTCTGCGTCCGCGGCTTCGAGTGCGAGACGGACGAACTCGCCGCGGCCCTGGATCCCGGGCCAGTAATACAGTTCATAGCGCACTGACGGGTCTCCCTGACCGGCTATTCCGCATAGCGCGGCACGCGCGGCATGCCGGAGCTTTGCGTGCGGTCGTGGTTGATCCACAGCACGGCACCTTCGGCCACCAGCAGCGATGCGATGCGTTCCATGGACCGCAGCGATTGCTCTCGATCGAAGTTGCGTGCGGGCACGCGCTGCGCATCCCAGTTCTCGCGGAAGTGCACCATGTCGCCGGAGAGGATGACCGCACCCTGCTTCGGCAGTCGCACCAGCAGGGATTGATGTCCGGGCGTGTGGCCCGGGGTGGCGATGATGATGACGGAACCGTCGCCGAAGACATCGTGATCGCCTTCCAGCTTCACGGTCGGATTGTCCTTGAGCTTGCCGTACAGCGCGGGATTGAACCCGTACTTCGCGGCATCGGGCCCGAACGCGGCGTCGTACTCGGCACGCTGCACCAGGACCTTGGCGTTGGTGAACAGGTTCGCGTTGCCGACGTGGTCGCCGTGGAAATGCGAGAACGCCATGTGGGTGATCTCAGTCGGAGCGACGCCGAGGTGCGCCAGCTGCGATTGCAGCGTCTTGCGCACGTAGAGGGTGAGGATGCCGCCGCCGACCACCACGCCTTCGGGCTTGTCGGCAACCGCATCCGAGATGCCCGTTTCCCACAGCAACCAGTCCTGGCCATGCCGGATCAGGTAGCAGTTGTCGCTGAACTCGCGGGCCACGCCGACGTCGACCCCCGGCGACCAGATCGACACGTCCGAGGTGCGGCCCTCACCGCATTCGAGGATGTACATGCGATCGACGGTGGCTGCGGATACGGAACCTCCGAAGGTCGCAGCAGCGACGCCCAACAATGCAGCGACGAGTCGATTCACGATGGCGGGCAGGCGCATAGCTTGTTTCTCCTGCGGGTACGACGGCAACCGATGCCGTCGGATGGTTGTTCGGATGTCGTGAGCGGTGCAGCCTTCAACCGAAGCAGGCGCGCACCACGCCGCCTTCGACGCGCAGCGCGGCGCCGTTGGTGGCCGAGGCGAGCGGACTGCAGACGTAGGCCACCAGGTTCGCCACCTCGTCGACCGTCGCGTACCGCTTCAGCAACGACGTGGGACGGATCTTCTCGAAGAACTCCTGCTCCACCTCGGGAAACGGGCGGCCCGGCGCACGCCGCGCGATGGCGGCCTTGTTGCCGTCGGACAGCGTCGGACCGGGCAGCACGGCGTTGACGGTCACGGCGGTGCCGGCGCAGGTCTCGGCGAGCCCGCGCGAAATGGCTAGCTGCGCTGTCTTGGTCATGCCGTAGTGGATCATGTCGGGAGGAATCTGGATGCCGGACTCGCTGCTGATGAAGACCACGCGGCCCCAGTTGCGTTCCTTCATCGCGGGCAGGTAGGCCCGGGAGAGCCGCACGCCGCTCATCACGTTGACGTCGAAGTAGCGCTGCCAGTCGGTGTCGGCGATGTCGGCGAAGGCCTTGCGCTCGAAGATGCCGAGGTTGTTGACGAGGATGTCCACGGTCGGAAACCGCCGGACGAGATCGTCCGCCGCCGATGCAGTGGAAAGGTCGCCTACGAAGGTCTGGATGTCCGCATTCGATGCTGCCGCACGAATGCTCGCGGCGCCGCCGGCAATCGCTGCGGCGTCGCGCCCGTTGATGATGACCCGACATCCCTCCACGGCCAGAGCGCGGGCGATGGCGAGGCCGATGCCCTTGCTGGAACCGGAGACGAGCGCCAGTTTGCCGGTGAGCTTGAGGTCCATGGCGACGGAATCCCGATCAGGTGGGAGAAAACCGCGATGATAGGCGCAACGTGAGACTCTCAGCGATTGATCGGCAGCGCATCGATGCGGGCGTCGATCTCGGTCATCATCCGGCTGTACTCGGGCCCGCCCACGCCGCCGAAGCGCTGGACGAACTCGGCCTCGGGCATGAACTCGGGCAGATCGGCGCTGGCCGGCATCACGTCCGCTTCCGAAAGGCCCGTGGCGACGCGCTGCTGCAGCTTGCGCGCAGCGTCGGCGCTGCCCGTGGCGAGTTCTCCGAAGCGAGTGCCGGCGCCGTCGGCTGCGATGTCATTGAAGGAGAAGCCGCTGCCGCCGCGCGCATCCTGGATCTCCTTGTAGAGGCCCACGGCATCGGCCAACGACTTGCCGGCGTTCGCCGCGAGTGCGGCGGAGACCAGGAAGTGCTTCGGGAAGTCGTCGCGGCCGCTCAGCGTGATGGGCCGCGGGGCCGCCTGCGGCCAGGTCTTCGCTTCGGGAACGAGCGCCGCGATGTCCTGTTGCACCACGTAGAGCGCGGCTGTCAGGATCGCCGCGCGGTTCTCCTCGATCGGGTCGCCGGTTGCCGAGCGTTCGGACGCGAAGCGGAACAGATCGTCTAGCAGTGCGACCATCGACACCGACGCGCCCGGAACGCGCCGGCTCCAGTCGGCCAGCCGGGTCCGGTACGCGAGCAGGCGAGCCTGGTCCTCCGGCGGCACCGTGGCTGCTTTCAGCCGCTCGGGCGCGCGGTCCTGCCAGCGATACACCACCGTGAGGCGGTCCTTGCCGAAGCGCACCTGCTGGATCATGTCGGCCACGAGGCGCAGGTCGCCGTCCGGCTCCGCCATGGACAGGCCTGCAGCCACCAGTCGATTCGCCAGCGCCGCGGGCACCGGTAATGCACCGACCCGAAGGTAACTCACATGCGGCAGGCCTCCGGCTTCGTCCAGCGTCGCGTCCACGTTGAGGAACTTGCCCACCGGGCTGCGCGGCACCTCGATGCTGAGGGCAACGTGGGCGATGCCCTGCTGCAACACGAGCCTGCCGCTGCCATGGGCGAGCCGTTGAAGCGACTGGTTCAATGCGAGATCGGCGTCCTGCGCCGACAGCGATACCGTTCTCACGTCGCCGGTGCGGAGCCGGCGCGGATCGTTGCGGTCGAGGATGCGCTTGGCGCGCTCGATCGATGCCGGTGTGAACGTCGCTTCGTTGCGTACCAGCGGCGCGTCGTCGAATGCGAACAGGACTGCAGCCCCTGTCGCCAGGACCGCCCCGACGACAAGGATCAGCAAGACCCACAGGACCTTGCGCATGACCTGGTCAGGGCTCGCGACTCGCCGCGTAGGCGGCGATCGCAACCATGTCCTCGTCCGACAGTGGCGCCACGACCGGCTTCATGAGCGCTGCCCACGGACCGTGACGGAGGCCTTGCTTCATGTCGAACAGTTGGCGGAACAGATAACTCGGTGAGCGGCCGGCGAGCGCTGGCACCGGACCCAGGCCCTTCAAGTCCGCGCCATGACAGACGCCGCAAGCGGTGGTCTTGCCGGCACCGGTCGTGACCAGGACTTCACCCCTTGCGAGGCTGCCCACCGGCACGAGCGCCTGGAAAGCGGACTTCGAGTCGCGCAGCTCGGTGCGCTCGAGATCGATCGGCATCTCGATAATGCGGTTACCGATGGGTTCGGTACCGCCGCCTTCCGCCGCCACCAGCATCCACCCGCCGACGCGGGTTTTCGGCACCACGTCGGTCTCGACCACGTGGATCCACTTGCGCGGCGCGAGCGCGGCGAAGTACGCCGCGGCTGCCTGCACTTCTTCCGTCGTCGCGACCTTCGCCACCGCGGTCATCAGGTTGATGGGCAGGCTCGCCGCTTCGGCACTGCGGCGCGCGCCGGAACGGAAGTCTTCGACCTGCTGCACGATGTAGGCTGCCGGCAGGCCGGCGAGGCTCGCATTCTCGGGGCGACCCAATCCATTGGGCAGATGACAGTAGCCGCAGGCGAACACGTCCGGTCGGCGACCGTGCGCCACGATCGACGGCATCGGCGGATGGTCGGCCGGATGCCAGTCGGGGGCATCGAACAGATCGCGGATCCGCGTCAGCGTGAACGCCGCGTCGCTGTTCGGCACACGCCGCGGGACCCCGTCGTCGGTCGGCGGCTGCACACCGGGTGGGTTGACCGGATACGCCCACGGCGGCGGCGGTTCGGCGGCGGCGACCGCACAGGCGACAAGCAGCAACGCGCAAAGGGCGGACTTTCCCACGACGTCTCCTCATTCTTGTTGGCGCGGTCGAACACTGACGCTTGCCGGCCGGGAGCGTCGAATTCTACGGTGCTCCGCGCTAACCAGCGGCCAGGGCCAGAGCAAGCGGCGTCGTCACTACGGATAGTGCCGTGGACAACACCATGCTCGATGCCACCGGACTCTGCATCGCATCGAACTGGCGCGCCATCACGTAGACGTTCACGCCCACGGCGAGCGAGGCGAGCAGCACGGCGGATTGGCGTTCGAGCGGCGGGAGGTCGAGCAGAATAGCCAGGCCGAGCACCACCAGTGGTTGCACCGCGAGCTTGACCACGGTGATGCCCAGCCCCTCGCGCCAGCCATTGCGCACGCCGAATTCGGACAAGCCCATGCCGACCACGATCAGGGCGAGGGGGGCCGCGGACTGCGCGATGAGGCCAAGCGGCTCGTCGACCATCGTGGGCAGCTTCCAGCCGGTCAGGCCGAAGGCCGCGCCGGTGAGCACGGCCGCGATCACCGGGGTCATGACCACTTTCTTCGCCGTGCCGAGAAAGCCTGCAATCGAGAGATCGCCATGGCGTGCCCACTCGACGGACACCGTGGCCAGCGTCCAGAGCGTGAGCGAGTTGAACACGATGATGAGACTGATGGGCCCGAGCGCGGCATCGCCGAGCGCCGCCTTCGCGAGCGGGATGCCGAGCAGCACGTTGTTGGAGAAGATGCCACCCAAGGCGAACACCGATTGCTGCACGCCGTTCAGCCGGAACAGTGTTTTTGCGGCGACGCGGCCGATGACGAACGTGATCAGGCAGCCGCCGAAGAACGCCAGCAGCAGGCGCCACTCGAAGGGCGGCAGGCGCGACGGATCGCTCATCATCCGGAAGAGCAGGGCCGGCACGGCAACCCCGAACACGAAGGCGGCCAGTGCTTCGCTCACCGCCCTGGGCCAGCGGCCCGACGCCGCCAGGACGTAGCCCAGCACCACCAGCACGAAGTGCGGTGCGGCGAGCGCGAGTTGCTGCAGGAACGTGGACAACCGGCGGCCCTGGGCTAAACCGTCATTGTCCCACGCCTGCAGGATCGGACTATGCGGCGCGACGCTCCTGCGGTTGATGCGCCGCCAGCTTCGCGGCGGCGTCGCGCAGCTCCGTGCGCAGGCCCTCCTCCACCACGGGGTGATAGAACGGCATCTCGAGCATCCGCCCCACCGTCATGCCGCTCTGGATCCCCCAGGCGAGCAGGTGTGCGAGGTGTTCCGCGTCCGGCCCCATGAGCTCCGCACCCAGGACGCGACCGTCATGCACGTCGGCGTAGACGTGCAGGAGGCCGCGATTGCGCAACATGACCCGCGATCGCCCCTGGTCCTCGAAGGAGACTTCGCCCACGACGATCGTCGCGGGGTCGAGGTCGGCGTAGCGGCGGCCCACCGTCGCGAGTTGCGGATCGGTGAACACGATGCCGAGCGGTGTGCGGCGCTGCCCGGGCTGCACGTCGGGGAAGCGTGCCGCGTTGTCGCCGGCGATGCGTCCTTCGTCCGCGGCCTCGTGCAGCAGCGGCAGGTCGTTGTTGGCATCGCCCGCGATGAAGATGTTGCTGTCGCCGCAGCGCAGGGTGTTCGGGTCGAACAGCGGGACGCAGCGGGCGTCGAGCGCGATGCCGGTGGCGGTGAGGCCGAGGTTGCGCACGTTCGGGGAGCGGCCGGTGGCGGCAACGACGTTGTCGACCACGATCTCCTCGGGCTTGCCCAGTGCCGAGGTCCAGCGGACCCGCACGCCCGTTTCGATACGTTCGACGAGCACGTCGCGCACGTCGGCGTCGAGGGGAAACTCGGAGGCGAAGGTACCCGTCGCGTACTCGCGCACGGCCGGGTCGGTCAACGGTCCGACGGCGCCGCCGAGGCCGAACATGTGCACTCGCACGCCCAGCCGGCTCAGGGATTGACCGATTTCGAGTCCGATCACGCCCGGACCGAACACGGCCACCGAGCGCGGCAGGTCGTGCCAGTCGAAGATGTCGTCGTTCACCACCAGGCGATCATTGGCGGCCCGCAACGGCGGTGGGACGCTGGGCGACGAACCGGTCGCGATCACGGCGGTGACGAAGCGCACCGCGGTGCGGTCGTCCACGACGAGCGTGTCGCGGCCGGTGAAGCGCGCGTGACCGCGCAACCGGTCGCGCTCCGGAATGCGCTCCACACCTTCCACCACGAAGCCGACGAATCGATCACGCTCGCGACGAACCCGCTCCATGACCGCCCGCCCATCGACACGAACCCAGCCTTCGAGCCTGAGCCCGAACTCGTTCCACTTCGAGCGGCCATGGGCGGCTTCGGCCGCAGCGATCAGCAGTTTGCTCGGCATGCAACCCACGCGGGCGCAGGTGGTGCCATAGGGGCCGCCTTCGATGATCACGGCCTGCTTCCCGGCGGCCTTCGCTGCCCGGTAGGCCGCCAGGCCGGCTGTTCCCGCGCCGATGACGGCAACGTCAGTGTGGATGGTGTGCATCGTTCTTTGCCTTGTGTGTTGCGATTCCGGGGCCGGCCTTCCGGCCCCGGATTGCGGCATCGCTTACGCCGCCTTGCGAGTCTTGTCGCGGGCCCACTGCTCGAGTTCGTCCGCACCGCCGATGTAGCTGCCGTCGATGAAGATCTGCGGCACGGTGCCCTTGCCGGTGACGGCACCGACCACCTTGCTGCGGATGGTGTGGTGCAGCGGGATCTCGGCGTAGTCGTAGCCGAGGTCGCCGAGCAGCGACTTGGCGCGGGCGCAGTGCGGGCAGCCTTCACGGGTGAAGATCGCCACTTGCGCGGGCTTGGAGGCCTTCGGGTTGATGTAGGCGAGCATCGTGTCCGCGTCCGACACTTCGAACGGGTCGCCGGCCTTCTCGGGTTCGATGAACTGCTTCACCACCACGCCGTCCTTGACCAGCATCGAATAGCGCCACGAACGCTTGCCGAATCCCAGGTCGGACTTGTCGACCAGAAGCCCCATGCCGTCGGAGAACTCGCCGTTGCCGTCGGGGATCAGGCGGACGTTGGACGATTCCTGGTCCTTGGCCCATTCGTTCATCACGAACGTGTCGTTGACGGAGACGCAGACGATCTCGTCCACACCGTTGGCGCGGAACGCGCTTGCGAGTTCGTTGTAGCGCGGCAGGTGGGTCGACGAGCACGTCGGCGTGAACGCGCCGGGCAGCGAGAACACCACGACGGTCTTGCCCTTGAAGATGTCGTCGGTGGTGACGCTCTTCCACTCGTTGTTCTCGCGCACGCGGAACGTGACGTCGGGTATGCGCTTGCCTTCGCGGTTCTGGAACATGGGTTTCTCCTTGAGTGAGGTATCGGATAAGTTGGGCTGGCGATCAGCTTGGGAAGCGAAGGATGCCCGTGAGGCCCGTGACCGGGCCAATACCTTGTTACGATGCGGGCGATAGGCAACGGCTATCGAGGTCCCATGACCCTGCAGGAACTGAAATACGTGGTGGCTGTGGCGGACGAACGCAACTTCCGGCGCGCCGCCGACAAGGTGTTCGTGAGCCAGCCCAGTCTCAGCGCATCGGTGAAGAAGCTCGAGGAAGAACTGGGCGTGCGCCTGTTCGAACGCGGCCCGCACGAAGTGCTGCTGACCGAGGCCGGCCGTCAGGTGGTGGAGCAGGCGCGCCGCGTGCTGGACGAGGCCGCGCGGGTGAAGGTGGTGGCCAAGGAAAAGCGCGACCCGCTGCGCGGCGCGCTGCGCCTGGGCGTGATCCACACCATCGCACCGTACCTGCTGCCGGACCTGGTGCTGGCACTTCGTTCGTCGGCGCCCGCCATGCCGCTCGACATCGAGGAGAACCTCACGGCCAATCTCGACCAGATGCTGCGGGGCGGCCTGATCGACGTGGCCATCGTGGCCGAACCCTACGCCGCCTCCGGCATCGAGACCGTACCGTTGTACGACGAGGAGTTTCGCGTGGTGGTGCCGGCGAAACATCCCTGGGCGCGCCGCAAGGCAGTGTCCGCCGACGAACTGGAATCGCAGAACCTGCTCCTGCTCTCCATCGGGCATTGCTTTCGCGATCAGATCCTCGAAGCCTGCCGCGAATTCGCGAAGCCGGCGCCGCCCGGCAAAGAAGGCAACTCGCTCGAAACCCTGCGCAGCATGGTGGCCTCGGGACTCGGCATTTCCGTGCTGCCCGCGTCCGCGCTGACGGCGCGCCATGCCAACCCGCTCATCAAGGTCGTCGAATTCCTGCCGCCGAAGCCGCTGCGCCGGGTGGTGGCCGCGTTCCGTGCGGATTTCCCGCGCAGGGCGGCGGT
>JAIEQG010000005.1 GCA_019747905.1 Burkholderiales bacterium | reverse complement strand
ACCTTCGACCAGGCGCTGTTCGACCTCTACGAGTCGGGCAACATCAGCTACGAAGACGCGATGCGCAACGCGGACTCGATGAACGAATTGCGGCTCGCGATCAAGCTCCACGGCCACGAGGCCAAGGAGAAGGACATCATGTCCGGGATCGACCACCTCAACATCGTGTAGTCCTAGGCATCGCCGGATCGCTCCATCACCTTGCCCCTTATTTCCGAAGGGCGAACTGCGATGTGACTCCCCCTCATCCCCTGCCCCTTCTCCGCCAGGGAGAAGGGGATTCGGCCCCTCTCCCGGAGGGAGAGGGGTTGAGGTGAGGGAGGTCGATCATGCCTCCAGGTAGAGTTCCGCGAACCGGCGGCGCTCGTCGGTCCAGACCTCGGTCAGCGTCCAGCCCGCCTGCGCCGCCAGCGCAGCGAAGCTCTCGACGCTGTACTTGTAGGAGTTCTCGGTGTGCAGCCGTTCCCCGGCAGCGAACGAGAACGTGCGTTCGTCGACGGTGACGGACTGGGCGACCGTGCTCTCGAGATGCATCTCGATGCGGCTTTGCTCTTCGTCGAACAGAGCGACATGCCGGAAGCGGCCGAGATCGAAGTCGGCGCCCAGTTCGCGATTCATGCGTGCCAGCAGGTTGAGATTGAACGCCGCGGTCACGCCGAGCGCATCGTCGTAGGCTCGCTCGAGAGTCGCGCGATCCTTGATGAGATCCACGCCGATCAACAGATTGTCGCCCGGCCGCGCCAACGGCTTCAGCAGCGTAATCGCCGCCTCGGGTGAAAAGTTGCCGATGCTGGATCCGGGATAGAAGTGGAGCCGCGGCCCGTCGGGCAATGCATCCGGTGCGCGGAAGCCCGATGAGAAATCGCTGCACACCGCGTACACCGGAAGCTGCGGATACTCGTCCTTCAGTTTCGCGGTAGCGGACTGCAGCACTTCCTTCGAGATGTCGACGCCGACGTAGGCGCGCGGGCGCAGATGGGTGAGGAGGCGACGCACCTTCTCGCCATTACCGCTGCCCAGTTCGATCATGATGCGGCCGATCCCGATGCGCTGCGCCATGTCCGGCGCGTGATCCGCGAACAACTTCATCTCGGTGCGCGTGGGGTAGTACTCGGGCAGGTCGCAGATCGCGTCGAACAGCTTCGAGCCGAGGGCGTCGTAGAACCACTTGGGACTGATCGCCTTCGGCGTGGCGGCAAGGGCGGCCACCGCCTCGTCGACGAACCGCGCGAGCGGCGGCGCCTGATCGATCAGGACCACCCCACGCGCGGGAGCCGCCTTCAGCTGGCAGCGGCGACGGGCCGGCGCAGCGAGCCGGCGATGATTCGGTATTCGTACAGTCGGCATTCGAGAGCCCCGTTGTAAAGAGGGGTGCGACGCTGTGCCTTGAGCCCGATCAGTTTCGGCAGGCGCGTGTCGGCGGAGAAGAGGAAGGCGCGCCAGCCGGCGAAGCGCTGCTTCAGCGCGTCGCCGAGGTGCGGATAGAAATCGGCGAGTGCATCGGCATCGCCCATGCGAACGCCGTACGGCGGGTTGGTCACGAGCACACCGGATTCTGCGGGCGGCGGCACCTCGAGCACGTCGCCCAGTGCGACGCGCACGCTGCCGCCGACACCGGCGTCGGTCAGGTTGCGTTTGACCGCGGCCAGGGCCGCAGCGTCGCGATCGATGCCCGATATGGACATGACCGCGTCGGGACGCTCGAGGTTCCGCACTTCGTCGCGCACGCGCTGCCAGGTGGCGGCATCGTGATGGAGGAATTTCTCGAAGGCGAACGATCGGCCGCCTCCGGGAGCCATGCCCTTGGCCATCTGTGCGGCCTCCACGAGAAACGTACCGCTGCCGCACATGGGGTCGAACAACGGATCTGCCGGTGTCCAACCGGTGAGCCGCAGGATGCCTGCGGCGAGGTTCTCGCGCAGCGGCGCCTCGCCCGACTGGCGACGCCAGCCGCGCTTGAACAACGCGTCGCCCGACGTGTCGAGATAGAGCGTCGCTTCGTCTGCCGTGAGAAACGCGTGGATGCGCATGTCGGGCGCCAGCGTATCTACGCTCGGCCGGCGATCATCCTGTTCGCGGAAGCGGTCGCACACGGCATCCTTGATGCGTAGCGTGACAAACTCGAGGCTACGCAGCGGACTGCGGATCGCCGCCACGTTGACCCGGATGGTGCGCTCCACATCGAACCACTTCGACCACGGCAGCGCGTGCGCCATCCTGTAGATGTCGTCTTCGTTGCGATAGCGCCCGTGACCGACTCGCCACAGGATGCGGCTCGCGATGCGGCTTTGCAGATTGGCGCGCTGGCAATCGGGCCATTCGCCGGCGAAGGCCACACCGGCGTTGCTCACCTCCACACCGCGCAGTCCGAGTTCGCTCAGCTCCTCGCCCAGCGCGGCCTCGAGTCCACGCGGGCACGTGGCGAAGAAGCGCTGCGCTGGTTCGAGGCGATCGCGCGGTTCGCGACGCTGGATGCGGTGGGTGGCCATCCCGCATTATGGCGCACGAACAACCCTACATTTCGGCGTAGATCTCGATCTCGAGCTTGCGCCGGTGGTTGCGGTACTTCGCGCGCTTCACAATGCGCGCCTTGAGCGACTGGCCGCGATCGAGCTGGCGCGCGATGTCGTGATTGTCCGCCTGCGGCAGGTAGCCCAGAACGTGACCGCTCCAGTCCACGCGCACGGCATGTCGATCGTGCGGGTTGTCGGCCTCGCGCACGAGGTCGAGCGAATCGCCGTCCTGCAGATCGTCCCAGACGGCCTTGGCTTCGTGGTGCGCCAGTCCGGCGGTGAGCGTCGTCTGCACCATCACCCGCGCCTTCGCGGCCGGGTCCGCGAGCGCCGGCATCGCGAGCCACAACGCCGCCAGCAGCGCAGCGGCCCATTGGTCCATTTTCGGTCCCGGCAGTATCCTCATCGGTGACCCTCGAACGGGAGTGGCGATTCCAGTCATCATGAGCGAAAGTCGGCAGCCCTACCAGGTTCACGGCGACAGCGACGTCGCGCGCGACTACCGGTTTCTCGATGCCGACCCGGTGCCGGTCAAGGTCTGGCTGCCCGAGACAGTGGAAGCGATGATCGAGGAGCTGGCGCGCCAGCAGGACGTCTCGAAGGCGGGGCTGCTCGCACGCATTCTCTTCAGCCACCTGTATGGCTGGCATGATCTGCAGGTGCTGCTGGCGCGCACGGGCGGGCGGCTGGTACACGCACCACCGGAAGCCGAATCGCGTTCGCCGGCCTATCGGACCGAACTGGGCAAGAGCATCGCCGACATCCGCGTGTTCGTGGCGCCGCGCATGAAGGACGACCTCGAGCAGCTTGCCGTTGCACAGGGATTGAAGCTGTCGGCCTATGCGCGACGGGTGGTGCTGGATCAGGTACTCGGGCGCACGCCACACCCGCTCGAGTTTGCCCCGGGCGAAGATCCGACGTAACCCAAGGTCGTCCACTCTGTAGGCCAGCGGCCGGCGCAGCCGGGGCGCACGGGCTCCTCCCATCAATCTGCGAGATGGGTCAGCCCGCGGTGCCCCCATCCCAACCTTCCCCCGGCATAGCCGGGGGAAGGAGTGCCTGTGGCTGGCAACGCGAGGAGGCGCCCCGCAGTACATCCCCTCCCCCACGCGCAGCGTGGGGGAGGGTTACCAAGGTCGTCCACTCTGTAGGCCAGCGGCCGGCGCAGCCGGGGCGCACGGGCTCCTCCCATCAAACTGCGAGATGGGTCAGCCCGCGATGCCCCATCCCAACCTTCCCCCGGCATAGCCGGTGGAAGGAGTGCCTGTGGCTGGCAACGAGAGGAGGCGACCCGCAGTACATCCCCTCCCCCACGCGTAGCGTGGGGGAGGGTTACCAAGGTCGTCCACTCTGTAGGCCAGCGGCCAGCGCAGCCTGGGCGCACGGGCTCCTCCCATCAAACTGCGAGATGGGTAAGCGCGCGATGCCCCCATCCCAACCTTCCCCCGGCATAGCCGGGGGAAGGAGTGCCTGTGGCTGGCAACGCGAGGAGGCGACCCGCAGTACATCCCCTCCCCCACGCGCAGCGTGGGGGAGGGTTAGGGTGGGGGCCTGCGATTCATCGCGTCATGACGACCGCTCGCAGAAACCTAGAACGGCTTCAGCACCACCAGCAACACCACCGCGAGCAGCACGATCACCGGCACCTCGTTGAACCACCGGTACCAGCGGTGCGAGCGGGTATTGCGACCTGCTTCGAACTTGCGCAACAGGCTGCCGCAGATGTGGTGATAGCCGATCAGCACGACCACCAGCGCCAGTTTCGCGTGCATCCACCCGCCGCCGATCCCGTAGCCGAGCCACAGCCATAGCCCGAATGCGAGTGCGGGGATCGCCAGGATGGTCATGAAGCGATAGAGCTTGCGCGCCATCAGAAGCAGACGCTGGCGTGCAGCGTCGTTCTGCTCCAACGCCAGGTTGACGAAGATGCGCGGCAGGTAGAACAACCCTGCGAACCAGGAGGTCACGAAGACGATGTGCAGCGACTTGACCAATAGCATGGCTGATCAGACGAGCAGGCGACGGCGTGACAGTACCAGAGCGAGATAGAAACCCGCCACGCCGTAGGCGATCAGCACGGCCACATGCAGCAGCGGCGCTCCAGGAATCGCTCCCGCCACCAGTGGCCGGACCAATGCGATCGCGTGGTACAGGGGCAGAGCCACGGATATCGCCTGAAGCGCCTGCGGCAGTTGATCCACCGGGAAGAAGACGCCGCACAGGAGAGTCATCGGCGTCATGACGAGCGTGAAGTAGTAGAGGAAGAAATCGTAGCTGGGCGAGATCGCATTCATCACCAGCGCGAGGCAGGCGAAGGTGAGTCCGGCCAGGAAGGCGATCGGGAGGATCCAGAGCGTGAGCGCCGAGTGCGACAGGCCCAGAACCCAGATGATGACGAGGATCGCGGCACCGGACAGGGTGGCCTTGGTTGCCGCCCACAGGGCCTCGGCCAGGACGATGTCGTCGAGATCGAGCGGCGCGATCATGATCGCCTCCCACGTCTTCTGGATCTGCATGCGGGAGAACGCGGAATACAACGCCTCGAAGGTCGCGCTGTTCATGGTGCTGTAGGCGACGGTACCGGCCGCGAGGAACACGATGTAGCGCGTGCCGTTCACTTCCGGCATCAGGGCACCGAGACCGAAGCCCAGGCCCAGCATGTACATCATCGGGTCGGCGAGATTGCCCAGCACCGAGGTGAACGCGAGCTTGCGCCACACCAGGAAGTTGCGGCGCCACACGTGCACGAACCGGATCGAGACCCGGGGTGGGCGCCAGTCCTTGCGGCGGGGGATGCGCATCAGTCGCGCAGGTCCCGGCCCGTCAGCTTGAGGAACACGTCCTCGAGATTGGCCGGACGGTGCAGGTATTTGAGGCTGCCGCGGGACTCGAGGTCCTGCATGAGCGGTCGTGCGGCGCGCGTGTAGCAGAACACGGTCTCGCCGGTGCGCTCGCAGCGATCCGACAGCCGCCGGCCCACTTCATCACCCCATTCGGCAGCACCGTCGCCGTAGACCTCGATCACCTCGGGTTCGATGTGATCGTCGATCAGTTCACGCGGGCTGCCGGAAGCGACGATGCGGCCGGCGTCCATCACCGACAGGCGATCGCACAACCGCTCGGCCTCGTCCATGAAGTGGGTCGTGAGCAGTAGCGTCTTGCCCTGCCCCAGCAACTGCTTCAAGCGTTCCCAGATGAGGTGGCGTGCCTGCGGGTCGAGGCCCGTGGTCGGTTCGTCCAGGAACACGATGTCCGGGTCGTTCACCAATGCCCGAGCGAGCGACAGGCGCCTCTTCATTCCGCCCGACAGCGACGGGATCGGCGCCTGCGCCTTGTTGCCGAGCCCGGCGAATTCGAGCAGTTCCGGCACGCGCGCGCGGATCGTACGATCGGCCAGACCGAAGTAGCGCCCGTAGACGACGAGGTTTTCGGTGACGGTGAAGTCGGGATCGAGGCTGTCCATCTGCGGAACGACGCCGAGGCGCAATCGCGCTTCGCGCGCTGCCCGCGGCACGGGCAGCCCTGCCAGGGTGATCGTGCCCGCATCCGGGTCCGTGAGGCCGAGACACAGTCGCAGCGTCGTGGTCTTGCCCGCGCCATTGGGGCCGAGCAATCCGTAGCATTCGCCGCGCGCCAGTGCGAGCGAGATGCCGCGTATCACTTCCGTCGACCCGTACGACTTGCGCAAGTCGTGGATGTCGAGCAGTGCTTCCACTCACCTCCCGAAATACGCTGGAGGGCTGTGCGCCCCGGCTGCGCCGGGCACGGCCCGATCATGGTTGGTCACATCTCACCTCTCAAGCGCAGGTGCAGGAGTTGGTCACGATTTGCTGCAGCTTGATGAGATCGCCGTGAAAGAAGTGGCCGGCACCGGGAACGACGGTGATCGGCAATTTCTGCGGTTTGGCCCAGGCGAGCACGTCCTTCAGCGCCACGACGTCGTCCTCCTCGCCATGGATGACAAGGGTGTGCTCCGGCACGTCGGCAACGGGGAACCGGCCCACGGCGGGCGCTACCAGCACCAGCTTCACCGGCTCCAGTTCCTTCGCGAGATGGGACACCACGTAGCCGCCGAACGAGAAGCCGGCCAGCGTGAGCGGCAGTCCCGGCCGCTCGGCCATCGCGTGCCGCGCGAGCGCGCGGAAATCGTCCAGTTCGCCGCGTCCGTCGTCGAACACCCCTTCGCTCGCACCGACCCCGCGGAAATTCATGCGCCACACCACGTTGCCCATGGCGACGAGGCTGCGCGCGAGCGTCTGCACCACCTTGTTGTCCATGGTGCCGCCGTAGAGCGGGTGCGGGTGGGCGATCAGCGCCACGCCTCGGGCATCGCCGCGCGGCTGGGTGAGCGCAACCTCGAGATCGCCTGCAGGCCCGGCGATGGCGAGGTTCGCTGCTGCCGCCATCAGATGCGGAGCCGCTCGACCACGCGGCCATGCTTGAGGTGTTCCTCGATGATCTCGTCGATGTCTGCGCGATCGACGTAGGTGTACCAGACCTCTTCCGGATACACGACCACGACAGGGCCTTCCTCGCAGCGGTCGAGGCAGCCGGCCATGTTGACCCGCACCTTGCCGGGGCCGGCGAGGCCGAGCGCCTTCACCTTTGCCTTGGCGTAGTCGCGAATCTCGCTGGCGCCGCGGTTATTGCAGCACGAGCGATTCGGGTCGTCGCGCTGGTTGCAGCAGAAGAAGATGTGATGCTGGTAGTAGCTCATCGAACCACCTGGGTACCACGGTCGCGTTGGTCAGGGTAGGGGCAGCTCACGCATCCCCTCGGGAAGATTTCGATTATACGAAGCCCTCTTCACTTCGATGCCGGATACTTGACCGCATTCTTCAGCATCTTCCTGCGTGCCGCCTCGATCGGATCGATCTCGAGAACGTCGGCCAGGCGTATCAGGTACAGCAGCACGTCCGCGACCTCTTCGCCGATCGCCATGCGTGTCGCGCCATCCAGATCTGCGGATTGCTGGGGCGTCAGCCACTGGAAGTGCTCCACCAGTTCGGCCGCCTCGACGATGAGCGCCATCGCGAGGTTCTTGGGCAGGTGGTACTGCTCCCAGTCGCGCGCGGCGGCGAAATCACGCAACGCGTCACGCAGACCGATCAGGGAATCAACGGAAGGCGGTGGGTTGAAGTTCAAGCGGTTCGCTCCGACGACAGGCGTGACAGGGACCAAAGCAGGAAGATCGCCGCGGCCACGGGCCACAGCATCGACACGACGGCCGTGGTGCCCGTGAAACTCCAGAAATGACCGTGACGCCATACCTGCAGCGTCTCGCCGAGGTACGGATTCTCCGGTGCAACGTTGAGGAGCAGCACGCCGACGACCAGTGCGAACAGGCCGACGAATGCGCGTTGCCTCGCCCTGCTGCGGAGGACCAGGATCGCCGCCGCCGTACCGACCAGCAACCCGATGCCCGCTCCCGGTGTGGCCCAGAGGAATGGCTGGGCCGGGTTGAAGAGGAAGGTGCTCGCCGCCGACTTGAGGATCAAGGCAGCCACCAGCACCGGCGCCAGCAACGACGTCGCGCGGTCGCGCGCGATGCTGCCTGCCAGGCCGGCGACGGCGAGCAACCCGGTGCCCGTGACTGCCGCTTCGAGCGCGATGTACACCTTGGGCGAGTAGCTGGCGGCGGGCCCGATGTCGAACAGCCCTTTAAGATCGCCGGTGCCGAACAACCATGGAGCGGCGTTCAGTTGCGTGAACAACCAGAGCCCCAGCAGGGTCAAGCCGACGTCGGCGCGGCCGCCGGATATGAGGCGTGCCTGGCGCCAGCGTGACAGCGCGCCGTCCTCGACGATGGGCTCGGCGACGGCTAGGCCGATCCAGGCCCCGATGAGCGCACCCACGCCGTTGCAGAAGAGGTCCAGGGCCGAGGGCACTCGCGCCGGCACCCACGCCTGCAGGATCTCCATGCAGAAGCTCACCGCGAGGCCCAGCAGCACGGCAAGCGTGGCCGCGCGCATGGCGGGAAGGCGAGTTCGCAGCATGAGTGTCAGCAGCAGGCCGAGCGGCGCGTACGCGAGGACGTTCAGGAACACGTCGCCATAGGTGTAGTAGCGCGGCCATTCGCCGAGGCGTACCCACAACAACTCGTGACTGGGAGTGCGCCACCCGGTCATCGGGTAGAGGCTGGCATACAGCACGACCGCCACGTAAGCTACGGACGCGTATCGCACGAATGCCGAGCGGCGCGCGAAACGGGGAGTGGGGCGCATCGGGGGCCTGCTCGGGCGGCGTCGACGAACGCGAGACGCCACGGCACGAGGATGGGAATGCTTGCGATTCTATGACATCTTCAACGGCGACGCGGACGGCCTTTGCGCGTTGCAGCAGCTGAGGCTCGCCGGCCCGCGCGAGGCCGCGCTCGTCACCGGCACCAAACGCGACATCGCATTGCTCGATCGGGTCGAGGCCGGACCCGGCGACCAGCTCACCGTGCTTGATGTGTCGATGCACGCCAACGCCGCCGGCTTGCGGCGAGCGTTGAGCGCCGGTGCCGGAGTGCAATGGTTCGACCATCACCAGGCCGGTACCGTCCCGGACGACGCCGGCCTCGATGCACATCTCGATTTCGCGCCGGGCATCTGCACGTCGCTGATCGTCGATCGCTACCTGGCCGGCCGGTTTCGCGCCTGGGCGGTGGTGGGCACCTACGGCGACAACCTGCCGGACAGTGCCCGCAGCGCAGCGCAGTTGCTGGGGCTGTCGCACGACGCGGCCCAGAAGCTGAAGCGCCTGGGCGAGTGCCTCAACTACAACGCCTATGGCACGTCGGTCGCGGAACTGCTGTTCCACCCCGAGGACCTGCACCGCCGCATGCTGCCTTACGAAGATCCGCTTGCCTTCGCGGACCGCGACACCGCTTTTCCGGCACTCGATCGCGCGCGGACGGAAGACCTGCTGCGCGCCTTGACGATCGTGCCCGTCCTCGACACGCCTAGCGTCGCCGCCGTGATGCTGCCCGATGCCCCGTGGAGCCGCAGGGTCTCCGGCACGCTCGCCAACCGGCTCAACATCGACCACCCGGGGCGTGCCCATGCGGTGTTCGTGCCTGAGAACGGACGCTACACCGTGAGCCTGCGCGCGCCGCGCGCTCAGCCGGTGGGCGCGGATCGAATTGCGTCGTCCTTCTCGGGAGGCGGCGGGCGCGCCGCTGCTGCCGGAATCAACGGTCTGCCCGAGTCGGATGTGCCTCGCGTGCTGGACGCGTTGAAGGCGGCTTATCCGTAGGGTCTTGCCCCCACCCCGGCCCTCCCCCGGCGAAGCCGGGGGAGGGAGCGCAAGGCAAGATCGCCGCAACGAAGTACCTCCCCTCCCCCACAAGCAGCGCTTGTGGGGGAGGGCTAGGGTGGGGGAAAGCGGTGTGCCCCAGCTTCGCTGGCCTCTGGCCAGTCGCGGTTCACTTGAGCTTTACCTCCGTCCAAAGCCTCGAAAGCGTCCGCAGTTCCTTCGCGTTCAGGTCACGCAGCATCTCGAGCTTCTTGGCCGATTCCGCGTCCGGGAAGACCGCCCTGTTGGCCTTGATCTCGGCCTTGATGAACTTCATCGCTTCGTTGTTCGGATTGCCGGAACCGATCAGGTTGGTGAGGTCCGCCGAGTTCTGACCGTCGAGCATGAAATTGATGAACTGAAAGGCAAGGTCGGGGCGCGGGGCGTTCTTCGGCACGACCATGGCGTCAAGCGACAACGACGCTCCTTCCTTGGGCAGGAGGTGGACGATGTTGAATCCGCGCTTGGCCGCTTGCGCATCGAGATTGGCCTGGAAGATGTCGTTCGAGTAGCCGTGGGCAACCCAGATGTTGCCCACCGTCAGTTCCTTGATGTAGCTCTGGGCGTTGAAAGCAGCCCAATAGGGTTTCGCCCGGCGGATGGTTTCCTTGGCCTCCTTCAGCTTGGCATCGTCCGTCTCGTTGGCAGAGTAACCGAGGTACTTCAGCGCTGCGACGAACACTTCGCGTTGATCGTCCAGCACGGTCACCTTGCCCTTGATCTTCTCCAGCAGCTTGGGATCGAAGATCAGCGCCCAGGAATCCGTGGGCAAGCCCAGTTCCTTGATCTTCTTGTCGTTGTAGCCGAGCATCGTGATCGACATCGCGTACGGCGCGGAGTACTTGTTGTCCGGATCGAACGTCGTGTTGAGGTACTGCGGCATGACGTTCTTCAGGTTCGGCAGCTTCGACTTGTCGAGCTCGAGCAGTGCCTTGCGCTTGATCAGCGCGTCCACCGCGTTCATGGTGGGGATCAGCACGTCGTAGCCCTTGGCACCGGCCTGAAGCTTGGCGAGCAGTTCGTCGTTCGACCCATAGTAGGACTGCTTCACCTTGCACTTGCACGACACCTCGAACCGCTTGATGGTGTCGTCGGACATGTAGTTGTTCCAGTTGTACAAGTGCAGCACGTCGTCCTTGGCCATGGCGGGCAGGACGACGAGGAGGGCGAGGACGGCGAGGAGTCTCTTCATGGCAGTTCCCTCTGGAGCGGTCGGCAGGACGGTCGGGCAGGTGCGGCGGTCATTCGCCGCGGACTGCACCCGGTGCGAGCCGGGTCGCCGCGACGATAAGCACCAACGTGAGCAACATCAGCAGCGTTGACACCGCGTTCACCTCCGGCGTCACCGCGATCTTGATCATGCTGTAGATCTGCAGCGGCAGCGTGACCGAATCCGGTCCCGCCGTGAAGAAGGTGATCACGAAGTCGTCGATGGACAGCGTGAACGCCATGAGCGCCCCGGCCACTATGCCGGGCATGATCAGCGGCAGCGTGATCAGCCGGAACGCCTCCCACTGGGTGGCGCCCAGGTCGCGCGCCGCCTCGGTGAGGCTCTCGTCCATGCCGGCCAGGCGCGAGCGCACGACGATCGCGACAAAACCGATGCAGAAGGCGATGTGAGACAGCACGATGGATACCATGCCCAGCGTCAAGTTGATCATCACGAAGAAGATGAGCAGGCTCACGCCCATGAGGATCTCGGGGATCGCGATCGGCGTCAGCACCAGCACCGGCAGCAGCCGCAGGCGGTAGCGGTACATGGCGTAGCCGGCGAGGGTTCCCAGGACGGTCGCGATCAAGCTCGTGACGAGGCCGATCACCAGGGAGTTCCACGCGGCCTCGATCATCTGCTCGTCGTTGAACAGCACGCCGTACCAGTGCCAGGTGAAGCCCACCCACTCGGCGTTGAGGCGCGAGTCGTTGAAGGAATAGACCACCACGATCACCAGCGGCAGGTACAGGAACAGGTAGGCCGCGATGCCCGCCGCGTACAGCCACCAGGAGCGCCGCTTGATCATATGCGCTGGTGCCGGGCGACCCACGCGGCGAGCCCCGCGAACAGGATCGCCAGCACGGTGAGCACCATGGAGAGCACGCTGCCGAAAGGCCAGTCGCGCGCGTCCAGGAACTGCTGCTTGATGACGTTGCCGATCAGTATCCCGTCGGTGCCGCCGAGGATGTCGGGAATGGCGAAGATGCCGAGCGCGGGAATGAACACCAGTGCCGCACCCGCATACACGCCGGGCAAGGACAGCGGGAAGGTCACCTTCCAGAAGCGCTGCCACGCGCCGGCGCCCAGGTCCTGGGCCGCGTCGAGCAGGGCGGGATCGTGCTTCTCGAGATTCACGTACAGCGGCAGCACCATGAAGGGGAGGTGCACGTAGACGAGCCCGATGATCACCGCGATCGGCGAGTACAGCAGCGGAATGGGCTCCGCGCCGAAGGTCCCGAGTACGCCGTTGACCGCGCGGGCGAAACCCGACTGGGGCCCGAGGATGATCATCCAGGCGTACACGCGGATCAGGAAGTTGCTCCAGAACGGCAGGATCACCAAGAGCACCAGCAGTTCGCGCCAGCGCTTGTCGCTGCGCGCGATCATCAGCGCCAGCGGATAGGCCACTCCCAGGCACAGCAGCGTGGTGACTGTCGCGTAGATGAACGACTTCAGGAACAGCTCGAGGTAGATCGTGTCCTCGAAGAAGCGCTGGTAGTTCTCGAACGTGAGGCCGGATAGTTCATCGGGGTTGCCCGTACCGACCAGCGGTGCCAGTCCACCGAACTCGCCCGCGAAGCGGAACGAGGCGAGCACCATGATGAATGTCGGGATCGCGAAGAAGATCAGCAGGTAGCCGAGTGGCGGCCCGCTGATGACCCATTTCTGCGCGCGCGGCGACATGCGGGTCAGGTCCTCAGCCCACAGGAGCGCCGGTCCCCTGGGGGGAGAGGCCGCATGGGCTGTCGGAGGGGTCGCACTTCAGTCGGGCAGGAAACTGCCGGCGTCGTCGCGCCAGCCGATCTGCACCGCGTCGCCCGGCTCGAAGAACTTCGACGAGCGTCCGACGGCATTGTTGGGCAGCATCACTTCGACGCGCCTGCCGTTGTCGACCTCGACGATATAGAGCGTGACGTCGCCGGTATAGAGGTAGTCGAAGATGCGCCCGTTGAAACGGTTCACGCAGGACTCTGCCGTCAGTTCGCGGGCGATGGAAACTTTCTCGGGCCGCAGTGCGAGGGCACCCTTGGTGCCGGCGGTCGTGCCGTTCGCCCCGGAGGCGACGACGCGCCCGAGCTGCTCCACGTCGAGGATCATCGTTCCATCGGTGACGGCGCTGACGGTGCAGTCGAGCAGATTGCATTCGCCGATAAAGTCGGCGACGAATCGGTTCTTCGGAAAGCCGTAGATCGTTGCCGGTTGGTCGAGCTGTTCCACCTTGCCCTTGTTCATCACCGCGATGCGATGGGAAAGGGCGAGCGCCTCTTCCTGGTCGTGCGTGACGTAGATGAACGTGACGCCCACTTCCTTCTGCAAGGTGATGAGCTCGAGCTGCATGCGCTCCTTCAGCTTCGCATCCAGTGCCGCCAGCGGCTCGTCGAGCAACAACAGCTTGGGCCGGTTGATCAGCGCGCGCGCGAGTGCCACGCGCTGGCGTTGCCCGCCCGACAGCTCGTTCGGGTAGCGCTTTTCCATGCCCAGCAGCGATACATCCTCCAGCGCTTCCCGCACGCGCGGCGCGAGTTCCGCCTGCGGACACTTGCTCATGCGCAACGGGAAGGACACGTTCTGCTCCACCGTCATGTGCGGGAACAGGGCGTAGCTCTGGAACACCGTGTGGACATTCCTCTCCTCGGGCGGCACACCCACCGTGTTCTTGCCGTCGATCTCGATGCTGCCGGCGTCGGGCTGATCGAACCCCGCGATCATCCGGAGCAGCGTGGTCTTGCCGCAACCCGAGGGGCCGAGCAGGGTGAAGAACTCGCCCGCGCCGATCGACAGGCTGACGCCGTCCACGGCAACGAAATCGCCGAATCGCCGGGTGACGTCCCGAATTTCAAGCAGTGCCATGGCTCGCGTTGCGCTGCAAAAAAACGCGCCGGATTGTAGCGCACGGATTCCAAGGGTGGCGGGGAAAGCGCCGGAAAATCTTGGGGTTTGCGGGGCGAGCTACGCGGCGAGGGGATCGCTTGCGCAACCAGAGGCCTAGCGCTCAGCGGGCCGCGACGGCCGCCGGTGGCGCCTTGCGCCCCTCCCATCCGCCGCCCAGGGCCTTCACCAGGGAGACCGTCGACGCGAGCTGCGCGCCCTTGACGCCAAGTGCCTCGCGCTCCGCCCGCAGCGCCGTCCGCTGGGCGTCGATCACCTCGATCACCATGACCAGGCCTGCGCGATAGCGGGTTTCGGCGAGTTTCAAGGCGCGGGCCGCGTCCTGCCGGGCCGAGGCTTGCAGGGTCGCCTGCGCATCCAGTGTGCGCAAGGCGGACAGCGAACCCTCCACCTCGCGGAACGCCCGCAGCAGCCGGCCGCGGTAGATCGCGACGTTCTCGTCGTAGGCGGCCTTGGCGCGATCCACCTGGAAACCGATGCGGCCGGCCGTGAACACCGGCTGGAACAGCGACGCGCCCAGGCTCCAGATCAGGCTGCTGCTGTCGAGCAGTTCGGACAGTTCCGAGCTCTCGTACCCGATCGCGCCGGTCAGGCGGATGGCCGGGAAGTAGGCCGCCTTGGCCACACCGATCTCCGCGTTGGTCGCGACGAGGCGTTTCTCGGCTTCGGCGATGTCGGGGCGCCGCTCCATCAGGGTGGCCGGCAGATCGACGGGAATCGCCGGCGGATCGGCGTGAAAGGTCCCCTCCTCCAGCACGAAGGTCTCGGGCAGGCGCCCGACCAGGGCCGCAAGGGCGAGACGCAGATCTTCGCGCCGGCGCTTCACCTCTTCGACGCTGGCCTCGGTCAGGGCCAGTTCGGTATCGGCGCGGGCCAGGTCGAGTTCGCTCGCCACGCCTCCGGCCTTGCGACGGGCGACCAGGTCGCGCGCCCGGCGCTGCAGTTCGATGTTCTGAGCGAGGATGCGCCGCTCTTCGTCGGTCTGGCGCAAGCGGAAGTAGGTGGAGGCGATCTCGCTCTCGAGAGTCAGGGCGACGGTCTGGTATTCGGCTGCGGACGCGTCGGCACGGGCCACCGCGGCTTCGTTCAACCGCCGGACCCGGCCCCAGATGTCCACTTCGTAGCTGACCACGACCGGCACGCGGTACACGCCGCTCTGGTATTCGGTGTTCGTGGGCTTCTTGCTCGGCTGGTCCGGGCGATCTTGTGAAGCCTGGAAACGGCCGACCGTCGCACCGACTCCCACTTCGGGATAGCGGAACGAATCGGCGATACCGGCCGCGGCGCGGGCCTGGTCGACGCGCGCCGCATACGCTGCAAGTGTCGGACTGCTCTGCTTGGCGACGCGCTCCAGCTCGTTCAGTTCCGGATCGTTGAACAGTGTCCACCACTCGCCGCGGGAAATCAGGTCTCCAGGTGCCGCGACCTTCCAGGGGCCGGCGTTCTCGTACGCCGCCGGGGTCGCGGTTTCCGGTCGCTTGTAGTCGGGGCCGACCGACGCGCACGCCGCGAGCAGCCCCAGGCTCGCAACCACGGCGCCATGCCTGGCTGCAGCAGCCTTCATTTGGGTGCCGGCGCGGCCTTGGGTGCCTCGGCGGACTTAGCGGCCGGCTTCTCGTCCTTCTTCTTGTCGTCGTGCTTCGGTGCGGGCACCGCTTTCACCTTGGTGCCATCCTCGACGTCGTCGCGCGGGTTGTTCACCACGCGCTCGTTCTCGGCCAGACCTTCGAGCACTTCCACTTCCTTGCCGAGGTCGCGCCCGAGCCGCACCTTGCGGATACGCACGGTGTCCGTGTCGTCGATGACGGCGAGGCGCAGGCCGTCACCCCCCACCAGGAGCGCGTTTACCGGAACGACCACCGGCGGCTCGGCATACTTCAGGCGGAACCGCACCTGGCCATACATGCCGGGGAGGATCTTGCCGTCGCCGTTGGCCACGCGCAGCTCGACCAGCAGCGTGCGCGTCGCGGGATCGAAGGCGCCGGAGTTTCTGGCGACCGTGGCAGCGATGGGCTTGCCGCCCAGTTCCGCGATGACGAGGTCGGCTTCGGACCCGACCTTCGCCGCCTGCATGTGGCTCTGGGGCACGCTCACGAACACGCGCATCGTCTCGCTCTGCGCGATCTTGTACAGCCAGGGCGTCGCGCTCGAACTGCCGGCGCTCACCAGCGAACCGATCTCGATGTTGCGCGCAGTGACCATGCCGGTGAATGGCGCGGTCACCCGCTGATAGGCCTTCATGCTTTCGAGTTGACGCAGCTTCGCCTGGGCCGCGGCGTAGTCGGCTTCGCGCGCCGCGTAGGCACCGATCTTCTCGTCTGCCTCCTGGGGCGACACGGCCTCGTCATGCACCAGATTCCGATAACGTTCGGCGGTGGAGCGCGCCAGGTCGAGATTGGCCTTCACCTGCGCCAGCGTCGCGCGCACCTGGTCGATCTCGCGGTCGAGTTCAGGGGCCTCGATCTCCGCCAGCACCTGGCCGGCCTTGACCCGCTCGCCCATTTCGACCAGCCAGCGCTTCACATACCCGCTGGTCCTCGCGTAAACGGTCGCTTCCTGGAGGGCCTGCAAAGTGGCTGGCAGGGTGATCTCGGCAGCGCCCTTGCCGCGGTGCGCCTGGACGAAGATCACCAGCGGCCTCTCGCTCACTCCGCCAGGCGGGGCGGCGGCCGACACGTGCGACTTCGAGCCCACACCGACCGCAACCACGAATCCGACCGCCGCCAGGGCCGCGGCGCCCAGAACAACACTGCGGCCGTGATGCCGGATCGCGCGGACCAGCCGGGCCGCGACTTCGGTTGCGCTCAAGGTGACTCCTCCACCAGCGACCGCCTGCGCGGCCTATATTCGATTTTGTCATCATTCTGTAACATAAATGTCACAAAAGACAGTGCGACGAACGGCGCTGGGAGGAGAACGTCGATGTGGATGGTCCGGCTCGCGCTGCTGCGGCCGTATACGGTGGTGGTCGCGGCGCTGGCGATCCTGCTGGGCGGGATCATCGCGATCGTGGGTGCGCCCGGGCTGAAGCCGATCCCGAAGGACATCTTCCCGGAGATCGCCGAGCCCATCGTCACGCTCATCTGGCAGTACGTGGGCATCCCGGCCGACGCGTACGAGAAACAGGTGACGATCTTCTCCGAGCAGCAGATCAGCACCACGGTGAGCAACGTGCGCCGGATCGAATCGACCACGATCTACGGCAAGAACGTGATCCGCATCTACTTCCAGCCGAACGTGAAGATCGAGCAGGCGGTGGCGGAGATCACCGCCACGTCGCAGACGATCATCCGGCGCATGCCGCCGGGCCAGACGCCGCCGCAGATCGTGCAGTACAACGCCTCGAGCGTGCCGATCCTGCAGATCGCGCTCGGCAGCGACACCATGACCGAGCAGGAGCTCTACGACAAAGGGCTGTGGCTGGTGCGCAACGAGGTGATCCCGGTGCCCGGCACCACCGTGCCTCTGCCCTATGGTGGCCGGCCGCGGCTCATCATGATCGACGCCGAGCCGGACAAGATGCAGGCGCGCGGCGTGACGGTGAAGGACATCAACGACGCGCTGATCCGGCAGAACGTGAACCTGCCCACGGGATCGACGCAGATCGGGCCGCGCGAGTACATCCTCGCGCTCAACAACAGCCCCGAGAAGATCGACGAGATCGGCGACCTGCCGGTGCGCGTGAGCGGCGAGCGCGTGACCTACATCCGCGACGTCGCCACGGTGCGCGACGGCTACAACGAACAGACCAGCCTGGTGCGTCACGACGGACGCAAGTCGAGCCTGCTCACGGTGCTGAAGAGCGGCAGCGCGTCCACGCTGGACATCATCCGCGAAGCGCGCGAACGTCTCGGCAAGGTGGAACTGCCCGAAGGGCTCAAGCTCTCGTTCCTCTTCGATCAGTCGGTGTTCGTGGTCAACGCCATGCGCGCCGTCGTCATCGAAGGCCTGATCGCCGCCGGCCTCACCGGCTTGCTGGTGCTGCTGTTCCTCGGCAGCTGGCGCTCGACCCTGATCGTGGTCGTCTCGATCCCGCTCGCAGTGATGCTGTCGATCCTGCTGCTCGGCGCCATGGGACACACGCTCAACCTGATGACGCTGGGCGGGCTGGCGCTCGCGGTGGGCATTCTCGTGGACGACGCGACGGTGAACGTGGAGAACATCCACCGCCACCTGTCCATGGGCAAGCCCATCACCACCGCCATCCTGGACGGCGCGCGCGAAATCGTGGTGCCCGCGTTCGTTTCGATGCTGTGCATCTGTGTGGTGTTCCTGCCGGTACTGCTGCTCACGGGTGCGGCCAAGTACCTGTTCACGCCGATGGCCCTGGCGGTGGTGTTCGCCGTGGCGGCCTCGTACATCCTGTCGCGCACGGTGGTGTCGGTGATGGCGCGCGCGCTGCTCGAGGAACACGACGACAGCGCCCATTCCGGGTGGCACGCGGGCTTCGAGCGCGGCTTCGACAAGCTGCGCCGTGGCTATCTCGGCGTGCTCGAATCGATGCTGAAGCGCCCGCTCAGCCTGTTCGCCGTCTTTGCAGTCGTAGTGGCAGCGACCGCGCTGGTCCTGCCGCGCGTCGGGCAGGACTTCTTCCCGACGGTGGATGCCGGGCAGATGCGTCTGCACGTGAACGCACCGACCGGCACCCGGATCGAAGAGACGGCTGCGGTCTTCTCGGCCGTGGAAGAAGAGATCCGGCGCGTGGTCGGTCCGGAGGATCTCGACGTCATCATCGACAACATCGGCATCCCGCCGTCCACCAACCTCGCGTACAGCGACAACGTCACCATCACGTCCTCCGACGGCGAGATCCTGATCTCGCTCAAGGAGGACCACAAGATCCCGACACCGGAGTACGTGCGCCGCCTGCGCGAGATCCTGCCGCAGAAATTCCCCGACGTCTCGTTCTACTTCCAGCCGGGGGACATGATGAACCAGATCCTGAACTTCGGGCTGCCGGCGCCGCTCGACATCAAGATCCTGGGCGGCGATTACAAGAACTACAAGCTCGCGCAGGAGATCGCCGCGAAGGTGCGCAACGTGCGCGGAGCGGCCGACGTGCACGTTCACCAGATCATGAACCAACCGTCGCTCAAGTTCGAAGTCGATCGCACGCGGGCGGCGCAACTCGGCCTGACACAACGCGAGATCGCGGAGAACTACCTCATCTCGGCGAGTTCCAGCGTCGTGCTGACGCCGAACTACTGGAACGACCCCAAGACCGGCCGCCCCTACCAGGTCGTGGTGGTTCAGCCGCACATCACGGCGCTCGACTCGGTGGACGCAGTGCTCGGCATCCAGCTCCCCGGCAAGGGTCAATCGCCCACGGTGCCGCTCGGCAACGTCGCAACGGTCAAGCGCGCCGTCACGCCCGCGATCATCAACCACGTCAACACGGAGCTCACCTTCGACGTCTATGCCAACGTCCAGGGCCGGGATCTGGGTGGCGTGGTCGCGGACATCGAGAAGATCGTCGAGGAATTCCGGCCGAAGGCGGAGGCGCAGAAGAACAACACGCGTATCGAGATCAGCGGGCAGGCGCAGAGCATGAACGAAGCATTCACGCGCATGGGTGCGGGCCTGATCTTCGCCGTGCTGCTGGTCTACTTCATCATGGTGATCAATTTTCAGTCCTGGATCGATCCGCTGATCATCATCACCGCCCTTCCGCTCGCGCTGTGCGGCATCGTCTGGATGCTGTTCGCGACCGGCACTACCTTCAGCGTGCCGTCGCTGATGGGCGCGATCATGGCGATGGGTGTGGCGACCGCCAACAGCATCCTGATGATCTCGTTCGCCAACGAACGACTGGCCGACGGTCAGCCGTCGATGCAGGCCGCCATGGAAGCGGGCGCGACGCGGTTGCGCCCGGTGTTGATGACCGCCTTCGCAATGATCGTGGGCATGTTGCCGATGGCGAGCGGGCTCGGCCACGGCGGCGAGCAGAATGCACCGCTCGGCCGAGCCGTGATCGGCGGATTGCTCTTCGCCACGGCGGCCACCTTGCTGCTGGTGCCGGTGGCGTTCAGCCTGGTACGGCGTCGCTTCATCCGGCCGCTGCCACTGGCCGAATTGCCGGCCTGAGCCATTCGCAACGTCGCTTGCGTCGGCTCGGCAGGGGTCGACGCAGGTGGTAGGCTGACGTCATGCAACAGTGGACTCGACTTCAGCGTGCCCGGCTTGCGGCAAGCTTGGTTGCGTTGCTCATCGCATTGCCGGCAGCGGCACAGCGCATCGAGCCGCGCTCGTACGGCAACGCGCCCATCGGCGTCAATTTCGTCACGGTCGGCTACGGGTACTCGACGGGCAACGTGCTGACCGACCCCAGCATCCCCCTCGCGGACGTCACGGCCCGCATCAGCACCGTCCTGGCCGGATACGGCCGCAGTATCTCGGTTTTCGGACAATCGGGCGTCATCGGTTTCGTGCTCCCCTGGGCCACGATCGATGCCGAAGGTCAGCTCGAAGGGCAGACGCGTCAGGCCCATCGGGTAGGATTCGGCGACCCGGTCTTCAAGGTCTCGGCGAACCTGTACGGAGCCCCCGCGCTGGATCTCAAGGACTTCCAGGGTTGGCACCAGGACACCATCGTCGGTGTGAGCCTGACGGCCGGCGCACCGTGGGGTCAGTACGACCCCGACCGGTTGGTCAACGTCGGCACCAACCGATGGTTCGTCACGCCGGAGGTCGGGGTGTCGAAAGCGTTCGGGCCGCTCACTCTGGAAGGGGCCCTCGGTGTCACGGTGTTCGGCGACAACGACCAGTATCTCGGCAGTGGTCGCAAGGAGCAGGAGCCGGTCGTGTCAGCGCAGTTCCACGGGATCTACGACATCCGCCCCGGCATCTGGATCTCGGCCGGAGGCACCCACTACACCGGTGGACGGACGACGTTGAATGGCGTGGAGAAGAACGACCTGCAGCAGAACTGGCGCTGGGGCGCGACGCTGAGCGTAGCCATCAATCGCAGGAACGCGCTCAAGCTCTACGGCAGCACCGGTGTGCTGACACGCACCGGCACCGAGTTCGACATCTTCGGCGTCGCGTGGCAGTACCGGTTCGGCGGCGGCTTGTGAGCCTGGCCGGGCTGCTCGCAGCGAGCGGCCCGGCCGGGGACCATCAGAAGTCGAATGCCGCGCGCATGGTGAGCGCGCGCTCGCGGTCGGTCGTAAGCCGTTCCACCGGCCCCGCGGTCGTGACCGTGATCGGCGTGTCGAACTTCGTGTCGATGTAGTTGAAATAGATCTTGAAGTTCGGAGTCCAGATCCACTTGAGACCCACGGTGATGCCCTGCGCCTTGGTGGTCAGCGTGGGCGCCGTGAGCGAAGCGACCTGCTGCACGCCGGTGTTGTTGTTGGCCGTGGCGAGCTGGAAGTCGGAACCGTCCCAGACGCTGTAGCGCAGACCCAGTTCCCACGCGCCCCAGCTGGCGCCGCCCGGCGTGTAGTTCTGGATCGGCACCATGCGGCCGAACACGCCGTTGCGGTACGACTCGGCGTAGCGCTCGCCGGTGATCATCCACATGAGGTTGGCGTACCAGGACTGGATGCTCTTGTCGTACTCGGTCGAGCCGGTCTTGCCCGCGTAGTCCACCTGCACCCATTGGGCCTGGAGCTTGACCGGTCCGTAGGCGAGTGCCCCTTCCAGGCCGTAGCGTGTGCGGTGCACGTTGTCCCCGGCGAAGGCTGATGGGGTAAAGAACGTGTAGCCACGCGCTTCGGTGCGGCCGGGGTCCGCCACGGAGTTGAAGGGAAGATAGCCGTCCGAGGCTGCGACACCCACGTGGTAGACGGCCTTGGCCTGCTGGTTCAGCACTTCGGCAAGGTTGAACGTCACGCGCCCGATGACGTCGGGCTGGTCGGCGCGGGCATTGGTTTCGTTGTTGTTCTTGCCTTGCCCGTTGGACAGCGCGAGACCGTAGGTCATGCCGAGGAGCGGAGCGCCGTGCACCATGACGCCACGTTCCTTCGCTGGAATGAGCGCATCCATCATCGCGCGCTCCTGGAAGTCGAGGAAACGCGAGCTGCCCAACTGCTCCAGGCTGAACGGCATCTTGAACTGACCCGCCCGGAACTGCAGCGCATCGCTATAGGCGGCGTTGGCCCACGCCACATCGAGCGTGGTGCCCGCTTGCGCGAAGTCGCCGGTCACGTCCCAGGTGAGCCACTCGTTCCACTTGCCCGAGAGCGTCAGGTAGGCACGGCGCACGTCGAAGGTGCTGGGCGCAATGTTCTCGTCGAAGTAGCGGTAGTCCGCGTGCACGCGGCCGCTGATGTTGAAGGTGTTGCGGTTGTCGGGTGTGGCGAAGGTGATGCCGTTGTTCCACCGGCCGTTGTAGCGTTCTTTCGCGGCTTCGGCTTTCTGTGCATCGGTCGCCTCGCGTGCCGCCTGCTTGCGGCGCTCGGCGCGGGCCTCGGCCCGCGCTTCCGGCGTGTTGCCGGAGAGTTCGTCGTACTCCTCGTCGGAGATGATGCCCTTGGCCTTGAGCTTGTCGAGAAGCTCCAGCATCTTGTCCTTCTTCGCCGGCGCGGCGTCGTCTTCCGCGTAGGCAGGTACGGCGCCCAATCCCAGCGCCAGCAACAAGGCGGCGGCGATCGGCGTGAAGCGGAAGCGCCCATCGGGCGTGCGCAGGTAACCCATTCAATTCTCCCGGTCCTAGAGCGAGTGCGTGATCGAGTCCAGGCAGCGGTGAAGGCCAGGCTGTCTCGATGGGCCGGGATTGTCTTCAGGGAACATGACGCTTTAATGACAAGCCCCGTCCGCCGACGGGGCCGGTCTGCCGTGCTGTCAGTGGCGCGAAGCGAAGACCACGAGCAGGACGATGAGGAACACGAGTGCGGCGATGACCACCACCAGCAGCTGCGACTGCTGGCGCTGTTCTCGAATCAGTTGCCGCAGCGCCGCTTCGAGCTGGTGTTGGGGCGGCCCCTGCAGCGCCCGGTAGACGAGCCTCGGCAGCTGGGGCAGCGTGACGCCCCATTGCGGGGCTTCTTCACGGATCGAGCGCAGCAGGCCGCGCCAACCGATCTGCTCGGACATCCAGCGCTCCAGGAACGGTTTGGCGGTCTTCCACAGGTCCAGGTCCGGATCCAGTTCGCGGCCGAGGCCTTCGATGTTGAGCAGCGTCTTTTGCAGCAGTACGAGCTGCGGCTGCACTTCGAGATTGAAACGCCGCGCCGTCTGGAAGAGGCGCAGCAGCACGCGCCCGAAGGAGATCTCCTTGAGCGGCTTGTCGAAGATGGGTTCGCAGACAGCCCGGATGGCGGATTCGAACTCGTCCATGCGCGTTTCCGGCGGGACCCACCCGGCCTCGAGATGGGCTTGGGCCACCCGCCGATAGTCGCGGCGGAAGAACGCGAGGAAGTTCTGCGCGAGGTAACTCTTGTCCACCTCGGTCAGCGTTCCCATGATGCCGAAGTCGAGCGCGATGTAGCGCCCGTCGGCGCCGACGAAGATGTTGCCCGGGTGCATGTCGGCGTGGAAGAACCCATCGCGGAACACCTGGGTGAAGAAGATCTCCACACCCATGCGCGAGAGCTTCGGGATGTCGATGCCCTGTTCGCGCAGCGCCGCCACCTGCGAGATCGGCGTGCCGACGACGCGCTCCATCACCATCACTTCGGAAGTGCACCAGTCCCAGTGGATCTCGGGGACGAGCAGCAACGGCGAGTCGCGGAAATTGCGCCGCAGCTGACTACCGTTGGCGGCTTCGCGCATCAGGTCGAGTTCGTCGCGCAGGTGGTTGCGGAACTCTGCGATTACCTCCTTGGGCTTCAGCCGCTTGCCGTCCTGCCATACCAGCTCGATCAGACTGGCGGCAGTCTCGAGCAATTCGATGTCGCGCCCGATGACTGGCTCGATGCCGGGCCGCAGGATCTTCACGGCGACTTCGCGGCCATCGGGCAAGGTCGCGAAATGGACTTGCGCCACCGAGGCGGACGCCACTGCAGTGCGATCGAAGCTCGCGAAGACGTCGTCGACCTTGCGGCCGTAGGCCTTCTCGATCACCGCCACGGCCTGTTCCGCGGGAAACGGCGGGACACGATCCTGCAACCGCGCCAGTTCGTCGGCGATGTCGAGCGGAATCAGGTCGCGCCGGGTCGACAGCACTTGCCCGAACTTCACGAAGATCGGACCAAGATCCTCCAGCGCACGACGCAATCGCTCGCCGCGCGGGCGATCCAGCCGGCGCCAGAAGAACACCACGCGGATGAGCGGCCGCAGCCAGCGCACCCTCTCGTGGCCGAGCGCGAACTCGTCGAGCCCGAAGCGGAAGACCACGGCGAGAATCTTCGCGAGGCGCAACAGACGCAGCATGTCCTTAGAGCCCCGGAATGCCCGGCCGCGGCTATCGCGCCGCGGCTTCGAGGCGCGCGATGCGCTTCTCGAGGCGCTCGGCGTCGTCGCGCAACCGGTCCACGTCGGCTAGCCAGGCCTCGAACTCGTGGCGTGACGGCATCAGCTGAGCCTCTTCGGTGGCGTACTCGGCGGCGGCCTGGCCGATTCTCCCGCCCGCGGAACGCGGCCACGCGGCGAGCGATCGCAGCACGCCAGCCGCGCGATGGGCCGCGATGTCGCCCACCACCTTCGACAGGTCCTCTTCGTAATCCCAGCGCAGGTTCTGCGCGAGCTGTCGCAAGGTTGCACCGAACGCGGCATCGCCGTCGATGCGGGCGACCTCGTTGAGCGATGCCTGCCCCGTGGCAACGCGCGCGGCAGCGCCCGGCGTGAGTTCGACACGAAGATCAGGCGTCGCGGTTTCGCCGGCCGGCTGAAACGTGCCGGTCGCGTCGATGCCGAGCGCAAACTCGAACGGTGCGACGACGAATGCGGCCGTGTTTCCCGTGTGCTTGAGCAGCGCCTCGCGCGCCCAGGGCGCCTGCCCGACCACGTGGTTGAGTGCTGCCGCCACGACCCGATCGAGCGGCCCGTTCAAGGTGCCCACCCCCGATGCACGGCGACGACGCCGGCGCTGAGGTTGAAATACTCGACGCGCTCGAAGCCGGCGCTCTCGAGCATCGTCTTCAGGGTTTCCTGGTCGGGGTGCATGCGGATCGATTCGGCGAGGTAGCGGTACGAATCGGCGTCCTTGGCGACGACCCGACCCATGAACGGCAGGACTCGAAACGAGTAGAGGTCGTACAGCTTCTCGAGCGGCTTCCACACGCGTGAGAACTCGAGGACGATCAATCGGCCTGCGGGCTTGAGGACGCGTCGAAACTCCGCGAGCGCCGCATCCTTGTGCGTCATGTTGCGCAGGCCGAAGGCCACCGAGACACAATCGAAATAGCGATCCGGGAACGGCAGACGTTCGGCATCGCACCGTACGACCGGCGGGGCGAGTCCGGCGTCGGCGAGTCGATCACGCCCGGCGGCGAGCATGGGCCCGTTGATGTCGGTCAGCCACACTTCACCCGTCGGCCCGACCCGATCGCTGAAAAGGCGCGTAAGGTCGCCGGTGCCGCCCGCCACGTCAAGCACGCGCTGCCCGGGATGCACCAGCGCCGTATCCACCGCGAACCGCTTCCACAGCCGATGCAGGCCCGCAGACATGAGGTCGTTCATCGCGTCGTAGCTCGGCGCGACCGACTCGAACACGCCCGCGACTTTCGCGGCCTTGTCGTTCTCGTCGACCTGGGTGAAACCGAAGTCGGTCTTACTCATCCGAGGGCGGCTTGGAGAATCGCGGCGGGTCCATGCGCTGCAGCTTGTGCACCTTCACGCCCCCGGCCGGATCCCGGCTGGCACCCGCCGCTTCCATGCGTTGGAGGTAGCGCTGCCAGAGGGCTTCCTGGTCGCTCGCCAGCTCGTGCAGGTAGTCCCATGAATAGAGTCCGGTGTCGTGGCCGTCGGTGAAGACGAGCTTGACCGCGTAGCTGCCGACCGGTTCGATGGCGGTGATATTGACCTCGCGCTTGCCCGCCTGGAGGACCTCCTGCCCGGGACCATGGCCGCGGACTTCCGCGGACGGGCTGTGGACACGCAGGAACTCGCACGGCAACCGGGCGCGCAATCCGTCGTCGAAGGCGATCTCCAGCACTTTCGACTGCCGGTGCAGCACGATGTCGGTCGGCTGCGGGCTGCTGCTGCGAGATGCGGCCAAGTAAAGCTTTCTCCGGGATGATCGATCCGGTCGCGATGCGACCGGTCCGATCATAACTGAAGCCGGTGCCCCACCTTGCGGGGCCGCGATGCGATCAGTTGTCGGGGTAGCTGTAGCGCGACTCGTGACGGACGGCCACCAGGCGTTCGGCCTCGGAAACACGCCGTTGGCGTGCAATCAGGCGGTTGCCTTCGGCCTCGGTGAGATCGCCGGCAGCGACACTTTCGCGGATCGAAGCAGCATAGGCCGCGTACTCGGCCAACCACGCATCGTCACTCGCCAGGGCCCGGTAGCGTGCGGCTTGAACTCCGTCCTGAACCGCCGAGCGGCCCGCGGCCTGCTCGATCCGCGACCCGGACTGGCGGGCGGTCCACTCCTGAGCACCGGGGTCGGGTACGGTGGCGCAACCGGCAACCGCGATCGAACCCAACAGCACCCAGCCAATGTTGTTGTTCATGGCGCTCCTCCCCGACTTTCGACCAGTCGCGCCGCCCCGATGACGCGGCGCATCGTCCGTTCGGCATATTACAGATTTGTGACAGCGTGGGTAACATGGGGCTGTCGATCCATCGAAACAGGCGGGCCCCGCAATGAGCAAGCACACCCTCTCCATAGTCCTGGCCGTATGCGCCGCAGCCATCTGCGGATGTGCCGGTATGCCCGGGGACGCCGACCGGACAGCGAAGGATGTCCGGGCCGAGTGCGGCAAGCTCTATGCGGACCCCAGGATCGATCCGGTGCGCAGCCATATCCTGCTGCCCATTTCCTTCGAGGCACCGCAACCCATCGAAATGCTGGCCGACAAGGCGCGACCTACGGACGCCGAGAAACCCGCCATCAAGGCGCTGTCCGAGGCCATGCACGAATGCCGGCGCGTGTCCGAGAGCCGCATCGGTCCGTTGCCGATCTACCGGATGAAGAGCGAAGACCGGGTGCTCGAAGCCCTGGCCGATCTGTACGAGGGTGCCACGACCTACGGCCAGTTCGCACGGGAGGTGCTCTACATCGGCGAACGCGACAAGATCGCCCGCGAAACGCTGGATGAAGAAATCCGCGGGCGCGAGAAGTGGCGAACGCTGCACGACAACGGCGGCTGATCCACGGGAGGGTTTGCGACCGGTTCCGGCCGATCGATGTCACGGCGCTGTAACAATCGTTACATAGGATCGCAAGGCATTGATAAGCCGAGGAGTGACGTATGGCCGCCACCATTCTGGTGATCGAAGATGAGCCGGCTATCCAGGAACTGATTTCGTACAACCTGAAGCAGGCGGGCCACCAGGCCCTCAAGGCGGACAACGCCGAGCAGGCACTCAATCTGGTGCAGAACGCGCTGCCGGATTTGATCCTGCTCGACTGGATGCTGCCCGGCATCTCCGGCGTGGAGTTCGCCCGGCGCCTGCGCTCGGACAAGCGCACCAAGACCATCCCCATCATCATGCTCACTGCCCGCTCCGAGGAGCAGGACAAGCTGACCGGGCTGGAGACAGGTGCCGACGACTACATCACCAAGCCGTTCTCGCCGCGCGAGTTGAATGCGCGGGTCAAGGCGGTCCTGCGGCGCCGGGCACCGCAGATGACGGACGACATGGTCCAGGTTGGCGGCCTCAGGCTCGATCCGGCAAGCCATCGCGTGACCGGCAACAGCACCCCGGTCGATCTGGGCCCCACCGAGTTCCGGTTGCTGCACTTCCTGATGACCCACCCGGAACGGGTCCATTCGCGTACGCAGTTGCTGGACCAGGTGTGGGGCGATCACGTCTTCGTCGAGGAGCGCACGGTCGACGTGCACATCCGCCGGCTGAGGAAGGCACTGGAGCCGACAGCCCTGGACAGCCTCATCCAGACCGTCCGGGGCACCGGATACCGACTCTCGCCGAACTGACCGGGTACACCAGGATCCGATGCCGGGCCGGCATCTGCAATAATCCCGCACCACGTCCCGGCCCGGAGCCTTCGTGAACCCGCACTGGCGCAAGCCGCTGCTGACCATTGCGATCGTGGCGGCGGTCGTCCTGCCGATCTGGCCGATCGCCGGCAAGACCGCTGCGCTGTTCGTCGCATGCATCGTGCTGGCGCTGCTCCTCGCCCAGCACCTCTACAACTTTTCGCTGTTCCACGGCTGGTTGCTGGATCCGCGACCGGACAGCGTGCCCAACGGCACCGGGTCCTGGGAACAGTTGTTCTCTTACCTGCACCGCCTGGTCCGGCGGCAGGGGCAGACCGAAGCGCGCCTGCAAGAAGCCCTCCTGCGCTTCCAGAAGGCCGGCGCCGCACTGCCCGAGGCGGTGATCCTGCTCGACGCGGACAATCGCATCGACCAGTGCAACCCGAAAGCCGAGAAGTATTTCGGCCTGCGCGCCGCCCGCGATCGCGGCCAGCAGATCACCTACCTCGTGCGCCAGCCGCAGTTCGTGGAGTATCTCCAGGGAGGCGACTTCACCACGCCGCTCAACCTCAAGTTCCAGACCGGCACCGGCGCCGAGGCGATCCTGTCGATCCAGATCGTGGCCTACGGCGACAGCGACAAGCTGGTACTGGGGCGTGACATCACGCGCTGGGAACGTCTCGAGACCACGCGCCGCGATTTCGTCGCCAACGTGTCGCACGAACTGCGCACCCCGCTGACAGTGCTGAACGGGTTTCTCGAGACCTTGACGGACATGGAGCAGCCCGACCCTGCGATGACCCGGCGCTCGCTCGAACTGATGCTGCAGCAGTGCGTGCGAATGAATCACCTGGTCGAGGATCTGCTGACGCTTTCGCGGCTGGAAAGCACGGTGACGCCACTGCGCGACGATCCGGTACCGGTGTGCGACCTCGTGCAGCACCTCTACCAGGACGCACTTGCCCTCTCGGGCGGCAAGCACGACATCCGGCTACGCCTCGAAACGCCTGTCGGTCTGCGCGGCAGCGCCGAGGAGTTGCGTAGCGCGCTCGGCAATCTGGTGAGCAACGCCATCCGCTACACGCCCGAAGGCGGTCGCATCGAGCTCCATTGGGAGATGCGCGACCACGCGCCGGTGTTTTCCGTGACCGATACCGGCATCGGCATCGAGGCCCATCACATCGATCGCCTCACCGAGCGCTTCTATCGTGTGGATCGAAGCCGCTCGCGCGAGACCGGCGGCACCGGCCTCGGCCTCGCGATCGTGAAGCACGTGCTGTCGCGCCACCACGCGCGGCTGGAAATCCAGAGCGAGCCGGGCAAGGGCAGCACTTTCGCTGCCGTGTTCCCGCCGGATCGCACCGTGATCTTCGATGCCGCGGACGTCGCGACCGAAGCACCGGCTACCGCGCCCCGCGCGGTCGAAGACGCTACGACAGCAGCGACTTGAGGCGCACGGCGATTCGCGACCGGTAGTCCGTCGGCACGGCCACGGGCCGTTCCCGAAGACGCTGGCCCCAGACCGGATTCGGAAAATGCGGGTCGTCGGTGAACCGCGGGATCACGTGCCAGTGCAGGTGCGGCACGACGTTGCCCAGGCTCGCCACGTTGACCTTGTGCGGGGCCAGCAGCTCCCGCATCGCCGACTCCGCCGCGAACACCGCAACCATGAGACGCTCGCGGTCACCCGCCGAGAGATCGGTCATCTCGGCGACGTGTTCGTACCACACCACGCGCAGGAAGCCCGGGTGGTCTTGCTCGTCGGGAGCGATCACGCGCAGGCGCGCGTCGCGCCAGAGCACTTCTCCGCCATCCGTATCGCAGAACACGCAGCCGGCCAAGCTCATAGCAGCACGCGCTCGATGCCGCCGCTGTTGGCCTTGCTCACGTACTCCTGGAGCCAGTTCTCTCCCAGCTTGTGCTTCGCGATCTCGACGACGATGTAGTCGGCATCGGTGCCGGCGTCATCGTTGTAGCGCGACAGACCCTGCAGGCATGACGGGCACGCCGTCAGCACCTTCACGGGGCCGCTGAACCCATCCTGGCGCAACGCATCGGCGCCCTTGCGCATCTCTTCTTCCTTGCGGAAGCGCACCTGGGTGGAGATGTCCGGCCGCGTCGCGGCGAGAGTGCCGGATTCGCCGCAGCAGCGATCGTTCAGCTTCACGTCGGTGCCCATGAGCTGATTGACCACCTTGATCGGCTGGTGCGTCTTCATCGGCGTATGGCAGGGATCGTGGTAGAGGTAGCGCACCCCCTCGATCCCGTCGAGCTTCACGCCCTTCTCCATCAGGTACTCGTGGATGTCGAGCAGACGGCAACCGGGGAAGATGCGATCGAACTCGTACTTCGCGAGTTGATCCATGCACGTGCCGCACGACACGATCACGGTCTTGATGTCGAGATAGTTGAGCGTGTTGGCGACGCGATGGAACAGCACGCGGTTCTCGGTGGAAATGGCCTGGCCCTTCTCTGCCTCGCCGGCGGAGGTCTGCGGATACCCGCAACACAGATACCCCGGCGGCAGCACCGTGATCGCCCCCACGTCGTAGAGCATCGCCTGCGTCGCCAGACCCACCTGGCTGAACAGGCGTTCGGATCCGCAACCCGGGAAATAGAAGACCGCGTCGGATTCGTCCGTTACCTTGGCTGCATCCCGGATCACCGGAACCATGTGCTTGTCCTCGATGTCGAGCAGCGCCCGCGCCGTACGCCGCGGTACCGACTTCGGCATCGGCTTGTTGATGAAGTGGATCACCTGCGCCTTGATCGGCGGTTTGCCGAGCGTTGCCGGCGGTTGGCGCACTTGCGGCTGTATGAGGCCCAGACGCTTGGCCACGGTGTGGGCGGCGCGCTGCGCCTTGTAGCCCCAGCCGATCATCACCTGGCGCACCAGCTTGATCGTCGCCGGGTCGGTTGCGTTGAGGAACAGCATCGAGGCGGCTGTGCCCGGATTGAACTTCTTGCGGCCGTGCTTGCGCAGGAAATTGCGCATGGCCATCGAGACGTCGCCGAAGTCGATGTCGACCGGACAGGGGTTCGCGCACTTGTGACACACCGTGCAGTGATCGGCGACGTCGGAGAACTCGTCGAAATGCTGCAGCGAGATGCCGCGCCTCGTCTGCTCTTCGTACAGGAACGCCTCGATCAGCAGCGAAGTCGCGAGAATCTTGTTGCGCGGCGAATACAGGAGATTGGCGCGCGGCACGTGGGTCGCGCACACCGGCTTGCACTTGCCGCAGCGCAGGCAGTCCTTGATGGAGTCGGAAATGTGCCCGATCTCGCTTTGCTCGAGGATCAGGCTTTCCAGCTCGAGCAAACCGAACGACGGCGTATAGGCCTGGTCGAGGTTCGCCCCCGCCAGCAGCTTGCCGCGGTTGAAATGCCCCTCGGGGTCCACGTCCGCCTTGTAGCGGCGAAAGGCCTCCACTTCGCCCGGCTCCAGGTAGTCGAGCTTGGTGATGCCGATGCCGTGCTCGCCGGAGATCACGCCGCCCAGGGACTTCGCGAGCTTCATGATGCGCGTCACGGCGGCGTTGGCCCGCTGCAGCATCGCGTAGTCGTCGGAGTTGACGGGAATGTTGGTGTGCACGTTGCCGTCGCCGGCATGCATGTGCAGCGCCACGAACACCCGCCCCTTCAGCACGCGCGCGTGGATCGCATCGATGTTCGCGCGAATCGGGTCGAACGGCCGGCCGTCGAAGAGCTGCATGAGGGGTTCGCGCACTTCGGTCTTCCAGGACACGCGCTGCGAATGGTTCTGCAACGTGGCGAATACCGTCGATCCGCCCTCCGCCGTATCGTCGAGATGATCGAGCAGCGCCTGCCAGCGCGTCCGTGCCGATCGCAATACCTCGAGGGCCCCTTCCGGCCGCCCCGCGAGCAGTTCGGCGGCGGCGAGTGCCTCCCCGTGGGCACTTACCGCGAGCTCGCCCGCAAAATAGGCGCCCAGCTCGTCGAGCAACGCCAGTTTGTTCTCGAGCGACAGCTCGATGTTGATGCGCTCGATCCCGTCCGAATACTCGCCCAGCCGCTCGAGCGGAATCACCACGTCTTCGTTGATCTTGAAGGCGTTGGTGTGCTTCGCGATGGCGGCGGTACGCGCGCGGTCAAGCCAGAACTTCCGGCGCGATTCGGCAGATACCGCGATGAATCCTTCTGCACCACGCGCGTTGGCGATGCGCACCACCTGGGACGCCGCTTCGCCGGCCGCCCGTTCGTCGTCGCTGGCGATGTCAGCCAGCAGCACCATTTTCGGCCGCGCGCCGCGCTTGGCTTTCGTGGCATAGCCGACGGCTTTCACGTACCGCTCGTCGAGGTGCTCCAGGCCGGCGAGCACCGCACCGGCATTGCGATCCATGAACGACTTGATCTCGACGATGGAGGGCACCGCGTCCCGTACCTGCCCGAAGAACTCCAGACAGACGGTGCGCACGTGCGTCGGCATGCGATGCAGGATGAACGTGGCGCTCGTGATGAGGCCGTCGCAGCCTTCCTTCTGCACCCCCGGCAGGCCCGCGAGGAACTTGTCGGTGACGTCCTTGCCAAGCCCCTGCTTGCGAAAGCTCCGGCCGGGAATCTGCAACACGGTCGCTTCGCCCTCGGGGGTGCGCCCGTCGTTGCGAAATCGTTGGACCGCGAAGCGTGCCACGTCGACGTCGTGGATCTTGCCTCGGTTGTGCGCGATGCGGGTGACTTCGATCAACGCTCCGTTGGCATCGACCATGCGCCACGACGCAAGATTGTCGAGCGCGGTACCCCACAGCACGGCCTTCTTGCCGCCCGCGTTCATCGCGACATTGCCGCCGATACAGGAAGCGTCCGCCGAGGTGGGATCGACCGCGAACACCAGGCCGGCCGCTTCAGCCGCTTCCATGACCCGACGGGTAACGACACCTGCTCCGCAACGGATCACCGGTATCGGCCCATCGACGCCGGGCAGTTGCGCCTGCTCGACCGACCCCAGCCGGTCCAGCTTCTCGGTATTGATGACCGCCGACAACGGGGTCAGCGGCACGGCGCCGCCCGTGTAGCCCGTACCGCCACCGCGCGGGATGATAGTGAGGCCCAGTTCGATGCAGGCACGCACCATGGGTGCCACTTCATCTTCGGCGTCGGGATACAGGACGACGAATGGATACTCCACGCGCCAGTCGGTGGCATCGGTCACGTGCGACACGCGGGCAAGACCGTCGAACGCAATATTGTCGCGGCGGGTCACCCGACCGAGGCGGCGCAATGCCCGGCGGCGCAGCTCCAGCGTGCGCTCGAAGTCCGCTTCGAACGCGTCAACGGCCTCGTGGGCTGCGCCGAGCAACTCGTTGACCCGGGCATCCTCGCCGGTGCGGCGCGCCTCGATCTGACGCAGCCGATGCCGCAAGGCTTCGATCAGCGCGCGGCGGCGTTTGCGATTGCCGAGAAGGTCGTCCTGCAGATACGGATTGCGGTTGACGACCCAGATGTCGCCCAGCACTTCGTACAGCATGCGCGCCGAGCGGCCGGTCCGGCGTTCGGCGCGCAGCTGCTCCACCAGCGCCCAGTGGCGCACGCCGAGCAGGCGGATGACGATCTCGCGATCGGAATACGACGTGTAGTTGTAGGGGATTTCGCGCAGCCGCGGCGTGGTGGCGGGTGCGAGGTCGAACGGGTTCATGCGCGGAACGATCGGGAACGGGAGCCGAGTTTACCGGACCTCCCCCCTGCGGGTCCTAGGGAACGATCGACCCGAACACCTTCTTGATGAGACGCTTCCCCGATTCCATCGGATCGGCGCGGATCGCGCGCTCTTCCTCCGCCACCACCAGGAACAACCCGTCGAGCGCCTTGCGCGTCACGTACTCGTCGAGGTTGGCGTCCTCGGTGCGCACCAGCCCGAGTGCGACGCCCCGGTTGGCGAAGCGGTTGTAGTAGTCGGCCAGCTTCAGCTTCTTGGTCTCGCGCGCGACGATGGGCAAGAAGCGCTGTGTCAGTTGCTCGCCGCTCTGCGCCCGGAAGTACTGGGTTGCGGCGTCGTCGGGGCCGGTGAGGATCTTCTTCGCGTCGTCGATCGTCAGCTTGCGCGTGGCGTTCACCAGCAGCATCTTCGCCTCGGGCACCGCCTGCTCCGCAGCGCGGTTCATCGTCGCCACCAGTTCGTCGGCCTGCTTGCCCATGCCGAGCTTGCGCATGCCGGATTCCACCTTCTGCAGGCTTTCCGGCATCGGGATCCGTACTGCTTCATTACCCATGAACCCGTTCTCGTGCCCCAGCTTGGTCACTGCGTTCGTGACGCCCACTTCGAGGGCTTCGCGCAGACCCTTGGCCACCTCTGCATCGCGCAGATCTGACAGATTCGCCGCATGGACGGCGGGTGCCAGGAGGCAAACGGCGAACAGCGCGGCGATACGAAGGTTCATGCGGGCTCGGGCGGGAACGGTACCCCCGAAGAATAGACCGCACGCACCGGGGGGGCAAATGGCGGCGACGGCGCCCGGCATGCGATACTTTTGCGCGTATGAGTCGACAGCACCATCGCCCTTCGATGCACGTGACCTTGCGGCAGCTCAAGGTCTTCGAATGCGTCGCGCGTGTCGGCAGCTTTACGCGGGCGGCCGAGGAGCTGTACCTGTCGCAATCCACCGTCTCCATGCAGATGAAGCAGCTCGGCGAGGCGGTAGGGCAGCCGCTGCTCGAGCAGCTCGGCAAGCGGATCGTGCTGACGGATGCAGGCGCCGAACTGCTCAGCACTACCACCGAGATTTTCGAGACCTGGTCGCGGTTCGAAACCACAGTCGCAGACCTGCGCGCGTTGCGGCGTGGACGCCTGCGGATCGCGTGCGTGTCCACCGCCGAGTATTTCCTGCCGCGCCTGATGGCGCCGTTCCGGGAGCGCCACCCCGCCATCGACGTCTCGATCGAGGTGGGACACCGCGATACCGTCATCGAGCGTCTGGCGCGCGCCGACGACGATCTCTACATCATGGGAACGCCGCCGCAGCATTTCGACATCGTGCAGTACGCATTTCTCGACAACCCTCTGGTGGCGATCGCCTCCGCGCGCCATCCCCTGGCGGGGAAGCAGCGTATTCCGCTCCAACGCCTGAGCGACGAGACCCTGCTGCTGCGTGAGCGGGGGTCAGGTACTCGCCTCGCTACGGAGCGACTGTTTCGCGAGCAGGGCGTGGAGTTGAAGGACCGTACCGAACTGGGTTCGAGCGAGGCGATCAAGCAGGCGGTGGCCGCGGGGCGCGGTGTCGCGATCCTGTCGCGCCATGCGCTGAATGCTGCGGACAGCGCGATCGCCGTGCTCGACGTGGAAGGTTTTCCCGTCGCGCAGCATTGGCACATCGTGCATCTGGGCGGGCAGCAGCTTTCGGCGGCAGCGCAGGCATTCCTGGACTACCTGCTTCGGCAGAAGCGGGATCCGCTACTGGATACGTCGTCCGAAGTCGCTGCGCCCCGCGCGGCGGTGGGCTAGCTTCGGCACCCCGATACGAGTTTCGGTGGAGGTGGGCCTGGGTGGCGGCTCGCGGTCAGCGCGCAAGCGATGGCGTTTGCCACCATCCCAACCTTCCCCCAACGAAGTTGGGGGAAGGGGTGTACGGCTCCCTCCCCCGGCTGTGCCGGGGGAGGGTCGGGGTGGGGGCAGCGATGGTACGAACTGCGCGCAACGCTCGCCCGTGCCTTGATGCCGAAGTCGATCGCTTCCCAGCAACTGCCGTTCATGAGCGCTTCGACCGAGGCGCTCACTGGAGCCTAGACCGCGCGGTCGCGATCGAGCGACGCCTGCGTTAAGCTCCAGGTTCACCGTCGCTTCTGACGCCAAAGGCCGTTCAAGTTTTTCGTTTCTTCGAATCTTTCGTCCGCGGGACCGCCGTTCCACCGGGAACGGTAACGCCCACCTCCGGACCGCCCGCTTCGCTGTGGGGCTTCTACCGGCATTTTCTGCGGCAGCATCCGCGCGTATATGCAGGCATGCTGGCCGCGAGCCTGTGCGTGGCGCTGCTCGACACGGTCGTGCCGATCTTCATCGGTCGCCTGGTGGGACTGATGACGGCGAGCGACCCGGTCGCCGCGCTCGCCGCTGACGGCCGCACATTGCTGGTGCTGGCAGCGCTGTTCCTGTTCGCACGACCAGCAGCCGTGTTCCTCGATTGCCTCATGCGGCTCAACGCGGTGCTGCCCGGTATCACCACCGAGATCCGCTGGCAGAACCACTGGCACGTGGTACGGCAGTCATGGAGTTTCTTCCAGAACGACTTTGCCGGCCGCATCGCCAACCGGGTGATGAACACGGCGAATTCGCTGCGCGAGAGCGTGGTGTCGAGCATCCGTGCCATCTGGTACATCGCGGTCTACGGCCTGTCGGCCCTCGTGGTCATGCTGACGTCCCATCCGGTGCTGGCGATCCCGACCATCGTCTGGATGGTGGCCTACGCCACGTTCCTGCGCATCTTCGTGCCGCGCATGCGTGATCTGTCGCGCGCAAGTTCCGAAGCACGCTCGCAAGTCATGGGACGGGTGGTGGACAGCTACACGAACATCCTCACCGTGAAGCTTTTCGCACGCGCCCGCGACGAGGATGCCCATGTCCGCGAGAGCCTTGACGAACACGAGCAGCGGATGCAGCGGCACATGCGCTGGAGCACCTTGTTCGTCGGCACCCTGGCCGCGATGAACGCGCTGCTCGTCACCAGCACCGCGGTGCTCGGGGGGTGGCTCTGGTATCACGGCGCTGCGACCCCCGCCGTCGTCGCGACCGCGATTCCCCTGGCGTGGCAGGTCTCCAACATGGCCGGCTGGGTGAGCTGGGAAGTGAGCGGCATCTTCGAGAACGTCGGCGTGGTGCAGGAAGGCATGGACAGCATCGCGCGCCCGCTCGCTCTCGTCGATGCGCCGGACGCGGTACCGCTTTCGGTGACGAAGGGTGAAGTGCGTTTCGATCGTGTCCGCTTCAGCTACGGCCGCCCCGCTGACCAGAACGCGGCCGTGCTTCACGATCTCGACCTCGTCGTTCGTTCCGGTGAACGGGTCGGTGTGGTGGGGCGCAGTGGGGCCGGCAAATCGACGCTCGTGAATCTGTTGTTGCGGTTTCACGATGTCGAAGGTGGTGCGATTCGCGTCGACGGCCAGGACATCCGTACCGTCACGCAGGAAAGCCTGCGAGGTGCCATCGGCGTGGTCACCCAGGACACGTCACTGCTGCACCGGTCCATCGCCGACAACATCCGCTACGGGCGACCCGACGCGACCCAGGCTCAGATCGAGGCCGCCGCCATGCGCGCGCACGCGCACGAGTTCATCCTCGCATTGCGCGACTGGAAGGACCGCACCGGCTACGACGCCCACGCCGGCGAGCGCGGTGTGAAGCTGTCGGGCGGGCAACGCCAGCGGGTGGCGCTGGCACGGGTGATCCTCAAGGACGCCCCCATCCTGGTGCTCGACGAAGCCACGTCAGCGCTCGACAGCGAGATCGAAGCCGCCATCCAGGAGCAGCTCGACACGATCATGGAAGGCAAGACCGTGATCGCCATCGCCCACCGCCTGAGCACCATCGTGCGCATGGATCGGCTGGTCGTGCTCGATCGCGGGCGGGTGGTGGAAAGCGGGCCGCACGCCCAGTTGCTGGCCGCGAACGGCCTCTACGCGAAGCTGTGGGCGCGGCAATCGGGCGGTTTCCTCGGGGAAGAGATCGAGGAACGCCCGCTGGAGGCAACCGCGTAGCCCCCATCCCAGCCTTCCCCCACCTTCGGTGAGGGAAGGAGTGCACGTGGCGAGGTCGTCAAAGGAAAGTTGCGTCCTCGGCGCTATTTCCTCGGGCACTCCTTCCCCCGGCGTCAGCCGGGGGAAGGCTGGGATGGGGGCAAACCAAGAAACCAGAGACAGGTCGTTGCCATCCGGTGACAGTTCGAGGGGGTCCAACCTCGCAAATACGGCCGGCCAGCAAAGTCCCCCGGAGCCTGCATCAAGTCAGGAACGCGGGTCGGAAGCGACAATGCCGCCCATGCTACTCACCGCTCATGCCCTCGATTGCTTCCTGCGTGCCGCCGGCGATCCCGTTGCGGAGCTGCGCCATGTCGGACCCGGCCATGCCGAGTTCGAACAGGCACAGATCATCCGGATCGCCGTGGGCGTGCTCGCGAAGAACCCGGCTGCGTTCCCCGCCATCGGCGCAGCGATCGCCGCCTTCGACGGCATGCCGCTCGCGGCGCGCACCGACGCCCATGTACTGGCGGCGGAGGCATGGTGTTCGGGCGACCCCGTGGCTGCCGCCGAAGCCTACGTGTCGATCACAAACCGGTGGCCCGACGACCTGGTCGCCCTGCGGTTGTTGCAGTCGTGCTTTTTCTTTCTCGGCTGGCACGAGCGACTGTGCAAGCTCATGGACGAACACCTGGCTGCCTGGAGTGGCGACCAGGTGGGATTCGGGTTTCTGCTCGCCATGACGTGCTTCGCCCATGCGGAAGGTGGCGATAGCGACTATGCCGAGTCGCTCGGTCGGCAGGCGCTCAGGGGTGATCCTTCCTGTCCGATAGGTGTCCACGCAGTCGCGCACGCGATTGCCGCCTCCGGCAGGTCGGCCCACGGCGCGCAATGGATGCGCGATCAGCGCGCCCACTGGGAAAGCGACAGCCGCATGCGGACCCACAACGCGTGGCACCTCGCCATGTTCCATGTGGAGCAAGGCAGCTACGCCTCCGCTCTGGGCATTCTTGACGGATGGCTGCTGCCGGCCAGCGCACAATCTGCGCTGGACGCATGCGACGCGACGGCGTTGTTGTGGCGGCTGCAAGACGATGGTGGGGACGAGAATGGCCGCTGGCTTCGCCTGTCCGACGCGTTCGAACGGTCGATGACGCCCGGGTTCTGGCCGTTCGTCGACCTGCATGCAGCCATCGCGCACGAAGCTGCAGGTCAGCACGATCGTATGCAACGGCTTTCTCGTGTGATCGATCACTGCGCGATGAGACAGGACTTCGCGGCATCGCGCGCACGTAGCATCACGCAGCCGGGGCTGCGGGTGCTGACGGCCTGGGCTGAAGGCCGGCATGGCCAAGCGCGCGAACTGTGGGGAGACCTGCGCGTGTCACTAGGCGATTGCGGTGGCAGTCACGTGCAACTCGATCTGTTCGATGTCATTGCGCGTGGTGACGCTCAGCGCACACGCTGGGCGATTGGACCGACTCACCCGACGACTTCCGGCAGAACGACTGACGGGTTGAGAAGGGCGGCCTGACTTCGATCTGATCGTCGGACGGACCGGCCTTCGCGGTCGAGGGACCCGCAATCCGCGCGCGGGTTCACTGTATTGCCTATGGCTTCTTCACGACGTCGCAACGCTTTCGCGTCGAATCCCCGTTCTCCCGCATCAGGAAGGCAAGAAGCTGTGCCTGATCGTGGAACGCCTTTCGGTCGCCCTGGCCAATACGCTCGACCAGCCCGACGAGCGCGTCGCTCCCTTCGTCGGGGCGCCGGAAGATGTGTACGACGTAGCTGTCCATGGTCGGCCGGCCACACCACCTACTTGATGACGAGCTCTCCCTTGTTGACGCAGACGCTCGAGCCCCTCGGCCCCGCACTAAGTTCGGTACACGTGACCACACCGCCTCCGGTCGCACCAATGTACTTGCCGCTGACGCCCTGGAAGGCCTCGAACGCGCCCTGCCCGTTCTGAGAAGAGCCGTTGCGCCATTTCCCGACCCACTGATGACCGTCCCGATCGGTGTGCATGCAGTAACCCGATGCGTCCCAGGTTCCATTCGACCGGGCATCGATCATTCCTACGCAGTCGACGCGCGTCTG
>JAIEQG010000125.1 GCA_019747905.1 Burkholderiales bacterium | reverse complement strand
CTGGCGGCGTTCTTCTCGTCGCAGAAGTACTCCATCTGCGATTTCGCGTCACTGCACGTGCCGGCGCGTTCGTCCTTCTTGGACTCGGCCCACGTGGATGCGGTCGCACAGGCCAATACCAGGCCGGCTACCAGTGCGGGGAATTTCATCTTCAGTCTCCTCCCGGAGGCCATCACCCGACTTTCGATGGGCCTCTCTGTTCTTGTTCCTCGGGTGCTGCTTCCGACTTGAGGTGCAATGAAAGGCGCACCTCGCAAGGAAAATCTCCCGGGCCGGTCTGCTGCATCGTGTGCGCGACTCGGACTTGTTGTGCCGACGATGCTAATCCCCGGCAAAACCAATCGTCAAAACATATCGCGTGGTGCGCCGCACAAGGCGCGCCGCGGGGACTGCGGGCTGTTCCGCCACGCGCGCCGGCCGGCGCGCTGCGCTGCGGGAGGGACTGGATTCGACTGTTACTGGACCATGAACTTCGCCACGGCGGTCTCGTTCCACGCGATGCCGGTGCCGGGCTTGTCGCCGATCACCACGTGGCCGTCGCGCGCCACCACCGGCTCTTCGAGAATCGGTGCTGCCCAATCGACGTACTCGAGGTAGTGGCAGGTCGGTGTCACGGCGAGCAGGTGCGAACTCACCTCGGGAAACAGGTGGCTCGACATCTCCATGCCATAGGCGTGCGCGATCGCCGCCGCGCGCAACCAGCCGGTGACACCACCGATGCGCTGAACGTCGGGCATCACGAAATCCATCGCGCGCGCTTCTAGCGCCTGCAGCAACTCGAAACTGGTGAGCAGGTTCTCGCCGATCTGGATCGGCGTCTTCACCTGTGCGGCGATCTTCGCGGCGCCGGCGTAGTCGTCGTGGCGGACGGGCTCCTCGATCCAGTACAACCCTTCGTCGTCCAGCGCCCGCCCGCGGCGGATGGCCTCGTTATAGGTGAGCCGCTGGTTGAAATCGCACATGAGAGTCACGCTATCGCCGATGCGCGCTTTCACCGCACGCACGGCAGCGAGGTCCTGCGAGAAGTCGTCGCGCCCGAGACGCAGTTTCACTGCATTGAAGTTCCCTTCCGCCAGCAGCTGCGCCGCCTGGTCCGGCAGTTTCGCCACGTCGCCCACCCACAGGCCGCAACTGTTGTAGGCCTTCACGGGTCGGGGCTGTCCGCCGAGCAGCGTCACCAGGGGCACGCCGCGCGCTTGCGCTGCCGCATCCCACGCGGCCATGTCGATGCCGGCGAGCGCGAGACCGAAGACGCCGGGCGTGTCGAGCAGCGTGAGGCGCTTCCTGAGTTTCGCGTCGATCTCGAAGGGTGCCACCGCGTCGCCCTTGATCAGCGCGGCCAATCCGTGCAATGCCTCGACCAACGGCTTCTGCGCGAGCGGGGTGATGGCGAACAGGTACGCGCGGCCGGTGACGCCTTGATCGGTCTCGAGATCGATCAGCACCAGCGGCATGGTCGGGATCGCGCCCGTGGCGGCGACGGGCTGGATGCGCACCGGTACCGAGACCGGGCGGACGCGCAGGTTGCGAATCGTGAGTGCGGCTTGCATGGAACTTCCTCCGTTGTTGTTCGAAGTGGCGGATGGTCAGGCGAATGCGATGAGATCGGTCAGGGCGTGGGCTGCGACGAGCGGCCAGAGATTGCGCAGCCGCAGGTAGAGTATGGCGGCAGCGATGCCGAACAGCGTGGCAGTGAGCACGTCGGGCCAGCCGTTCTCCCAATGGACCAGACCGAAGGTGACAGACGTGATGCCGACCCATGCCCAGCGCTTGGCCGAGGTGCCCGCGAACGGCGCGGCCCAAGCCCACGGCAGGCCGCGGAACACGATCTCCTCGACGACGCCGGCGGTCAGTGAGTAGTAGGCCACGACCAGCCAGCGTGTCGGCCACTCTCCGGGCAGCGCACTGCCATAGGTGAATGCCGGCCGTGCCGCGGGCCACAGGCGCCAGATCAACTCTTCGGCGACGAAATAGAGCGGCACGAGCACGAGTCCCGCCAGCAGCATGCTGCCGATGAACCGCTCGCGTTCGGGTTCGGTACGCGGCCACCGGAAACCGTAGTCCCTGGGCCGCACGCCGCCGAATCGTGCCAGCGCCCACAACACGATCGCCGGCAGCAGCACGAACTTGGTGACGTCGACCAACCAGAAGGCGGTCTCCGACCACTGGTGCAGCGGACCCTTGTAGAACCCGTCGAACAGGCTCTGCGCCACCAGCGGAAGCAGCGCGAGCGGAATCGCCCATCGGGCGCCGCGCGACCCGGTCGGCTCGGTCATGCCATCGGATGGCGCCCGGGCGCGTGCAGCTTGAGCGCCGTGTAGACGAACTGATGGGCCGGCGTCGGCACGTCCACCTTGCGCCCGGCCTGCACCACGCCCCCCGACAGCCACGGCAACTCGAGCCGGTTGCCGCGTTTAAGGTCGCCCAGCATCGAGGCCACCATGTCGCCCGGCAGTCCGTCGAGGCGGCCCATCATTGCGTCGACGGTGGCGTCCGCGAGCGGAATGCCCTTGGCGCGCCCGACCGCAACCACCTCCTCGGCGAGTTGCCGGAAGAGGGCGCGCGTGTCGGGGTCTTCCCGCAGCGGCCCGAGCGGCAGACGGGTGAGCGCCGTCATGGCCGAGAGCGAAGCGAGGAACACGTATTTTTCCCAGATCGCCTTGTTGATGTCGTCCGGCACCTTGGCGTCGATGCCGGCGCGCTTGCAGATGTCGAGCAGGGTCTGGACGCGTGGCGAGCGCTTGCCGTCCAGTTCGCCGAACTGCAGCATGGCCATGGTGCCGTTGTGCCGGATCAGGCCGGGCGTTTCGATGAGCGCCGCGATGTTCGCTACACCGCCCAGCACGCGCTCGCGGCCGAACGCGGCGATCAGCGCATCCTCCGCCTCGATGCCGTTCTGGAACGAAACCACCGTCGAGTTCGGTCCCATCATGGAGCGCGCGGTCTCGATGGCGTCGTGGGTGGACCAGAGCTTCACCGCGATCATGACGAGGTCGACGATGCCGACAGTGGTCGCATCATCGGTTGCCTCAACCGGGTTGACGCTCATGTCGCCGTTGGCCGAACGCACCCGCAGTCCGTGCTCGCGCATGGCCGCGAGATGGGCGCCGCGCGCGATGAAAGTCACCTTCTCGCCCTCGTGCGCGAACCGCGCTCCGAAATACCCGCCGACGCCGCCGGCCCCGATGATGGCAATGTGCATGCAACTCCTCCTCCAAAGACGCTATTGTCCTTGAAAACACAGCCGCATTGCCCTAGCCTCCGGGCGATGATCTTCATGCGCACACCGCTAGCCCCATAGCGATGAACCACCCCGAGCGCCTCCAGCGCCGCGTGTCGGCCCGCATGGCCGACATCGATACGTTCCACGTCGTTGCCGTCGTCACGCGTGCGAAGGAACTCGAAGCCGCGGGCCGCAGCATCGTCAACATGGCCATCGGCGAGCCCGACGGGCCGATCGCCGATCCCATCGCCGAGGCCGGCATTCGCGCCATCCGCGCGGGCCTGGTGCGATACACGGGCGGGCTCGGCATCCCCGAGTTGCGCCGGGCCCTCGCCGGTTGGTACCAGAGCCGCTATGGGGTGGCGGTGCCGACCTCGCGCATCGCCGTCATGCCGGGTTCGTCGGGAGCGCTGCTGGTCGCCATGGGTGTGCTGGTGGATCCGGGCGACGAGGTGCTGATGGCTGATCCGAGCTATCCGGCGAACCGCCATTTCGTGCGCACGGTGAACGGACGCGCGGTGTGCATCCCGGTGGGTGCCGACAGTGGCTACCAGCTCACGGCCGAACTGGTCGAGCGGCACTGGTCGCAGCGCACTCGCGTGGTGATGCTCGCCACGCCGTCGAATCCGACCGGCACCCTGATCGATTTCGATGAAATGCGCGCAATCCACGAGGTGGTGCGCGAGCGTGGCGGCGTGCTGGTGGTCGATGAGATCTATCACGGCCTCACCTACGGTCGCCCCGACCGCACGGCGCTGGAGTTCGCGGACGACGTCTTCATCATCAACAGCTTCTCGAAGTACTTCGGCATGACCGGCTGGCGCCTTGGCTGGCTGGTGGCACCCGAGGACTGCATGCCCGACGTCGAGAAACTCGCGCAGAATCTTTTCATCTCCTCGTCGGAACTGGCCCAGCACGCGGCGCTGGCGGCGTTGACGCCGGAAGCCGTGGCTTTCCACGAGCAGCGCCACCAGGCCTATCGCGCGCAGCGCGATTTCCTGTTGCCGCGGTTGCGCGAGATCGGCTTCGACATCCCGGTCGAGCCCGAAGGCGCGTTCTACATCTATGCGAACTGCTCGAAGCTCACGAAGGACAGCTACGGGTTCTGCATGGACGTGCTGGAGCATGCCGGCGTCGCGATCGCGCCGGGCATCGATTTCGGTACGCACCGCGCCGCAGAACACGTGCGCTTCTCGTATCCGAAACCGATTCCGGTGCTCGCGGAAGGCGTGGCTCGACTGGAGCGGTTCGTGAATCGCTGATGGAAGGCCGGTTGCGCCGACCGCTTTGAAGGGCAATGTGACCCCCCCTCATCCCCCAACCCCTTCTCCGCCGGGGAGAAGGGGGGCTTCAGTTCCTCTCCCTGCGGGAGAGGGTGAGAGAAGGCTCCCATGAGGTCGAGACAACAATGATGATCGACACTTTTGCCCGCAGCTTCGTCCGCGCCAACGGCGTGCGCCTGCACGTGTGGACCGCGGGCAGCGGGCCGGCGGTGTTGCTGCTGCACGGCTATCCGCAGAGCGCGATCATGTGGCGCAAGGTCGCGCCGACGCTCGCCCGCGGTTACAGCGTGGTCGTGCCGGACCTGCGCGGTTACGGCGAATCGGACAAGCCCCGCGACGGCTACGACAAGAAGACCATGGCGCGTGACGTCCACGAGCTGATGGTCGCCCTGGGTCACGAGCGCTATGCCGTGGTGGGTCACGATCGGGGCGCACGAGTCGCGCATCGTTTGGCGATCGATCATCAGGCGGCCGTCACGAGGCTCTGCCTGCTCGACATCGTCCCCACGCACACGCTGTTCAGCCGCACCGGCCGCGAGCTGGCGGCAGCCTACTGGCATTGGTTCTTCTTCCAGGTGCCGGACCTGCCCGAGATCATGATCGAGGCGACTCTCGAGCCGTTCCTGCGCGCGATGTTCCGGGCGCTGTCGTCCGTGGCCGGTGCGATCGAGGAAGAGGCGATCCAGGAATACCTGCGCGTCTTCCGGCTGCCGGGGGCGATCCGCGCGACGCTGGATGACTACCGCGCCGCCGCCACACGCGATTTCGACGACGATGCGGCCGACCTCACCAAGCGCGTGACCTGCCCGACTCTCGCGATCTGGGGCGAGTTCGGCAAGATGCACACGCTGTTCGACGTGCTGGGCACCTGGAAGGAGAAGGCGACCGACGTGCGCGGCCATCCCGTCCCGTGCGGGCACTTCATCCCGGAAGAGGCGCCGGAACGCCTGCTGGCCGATCTCCAGGCATTTCTGCGAAACTGAACGCGTTCGGCGGCAGCGCTGTCCGAATGCAGTCGGGGGTGGCCCAGCCACAGGAGATCAGCATGCAATTCAGGGCGGTAGCCATCGCGGCGCTATTGGCATTCCACGGGAGTGCCTGGTCAGCCGAGCAGGAAGAGACCTTCACCATCCCCGAGCCCGGGGCGCCCAACGTCGACGGCTCCAAGCTTTCCAGGCTGCTGGACCGGTCCGATCCACGGGCGGCCAACAACGTGGGCTGGCTGTGGGCCCGCGGCGAAGGCGGGGTCAAGCAGGACTTCAAGGAGGCCTTGAGCTGGTGGACCCATGCTGCCAAGCAGGGCTATACCCCGTCCATGAACAACATCGGCCTGCTCTATGCCCACGGCCACGGTGTCGCCCAGAGCTACGAGGAAGCCTTCAAGTGGTGGATGCGCTCCGCCGAGCGCGGCAACGCCTGGGCGATGAACGCCGTCGGCGACCTCTACGAGAACGGGCAGGGCGTTCCGCAGAACTACGAGCTGGCGCTCAACTGGTACCGGGAAGCCGCGCGCGAGGGCGACGGGCTGGCCATGTGGAACATCGGCCACCTGTCGGAAGAAGGCTGGGGCACCGAGAAGAACTTCGGCGAGGCCGCGCGCTGGTACCGCCAGGCGGCCGAGCGCGGCAAGGCCCTGGGCATGTACAGCCTGGGCAAGCTCTATCAGGCCGGGCGCACTGCCGGCCAGCCCGACGCTGCCGAGGCTTACGTCTGGTATTCCGTGGCGGCGCTGCGGTTCACCGAAGAGGACGCCACCGAGGCCGAGGACAATCGTCGCCTGCTGCAGGAAGTGGTTACCAACCTGTCCGCCGAGCAGCGGGCGGCGGCCGACGAGAAGGTTCAGGCCCTCGACCGCAAGTTCGAGCGGGCGAAGAAGCTGCGGCCGGACGGGACGGAAGCCAGCACTTGAGGAAAGAGCCTCACGTCTGGCTCGCTTTATGCGAGACACCGGGTGTAGGCTCTCAATCGTGCTTGCGCTGAACCAGAACCGGGCAACCGGGGTCGGGGGCGCGCGAAAGTGGTGCGACGAGGGGGTCTGCGCCGCGAGTTTGCGGCGGAGGGCTCGGGGTTGGTTGATTGCGGCAGCATCAGCCGGACGACAATTCCGGGAGTGCGACTCGGTCGGTGGCCGGGTCGCGATGAGCCACAAGAGGCGGGAGGGGAAAAGGAGCGTGTCCGTGGTCCCCATTTTCTCTCGCATCGGCCTTTCCTCCCTCGCAGCCGCGGTGCTGCTGACCGCCACTCCCGTTCGCGCGGGCGGTGACAGCTGGAACACCCCCAACAAGTCGGCCCAGTCGTCCTACTCGGCCTACCGCGACGGCGGCTTCGAGACCCAGTACGACAATCCCCGCGACCAGGGGGCGATCGACGACATGATCGAACTCTCGCGGTACCTGCTGCGCTCCGCTTCGCAGTTGTCGAAGTACCGCGTGCCGGAAGTCCTGCCGATGGTGACGCGAGTCTCCCGCAAGGAACTCGATCGGCTCGCCTGCGGCGAGGCGGCGACCAAATGCGGCGTCTCGGCCATGTACGAGCCGACGCGCGGCATCGTGTTCAGCGAGGAGCTGGAACCGGAGAAGAACCTGTTCCACCGCTCGATCCTGCTGCACGAGATGGTCCACTACATGCAGGAACTCGGGCATTCGATGGCCGCCGCAGCGACCTGTGAGCGCTGGTATCAACGTGAACTGGAGGCGTACGCCATCCAGAAACTGTACCTGCAGGCGATCCAGAGTCCTGCGCGGGTCGCGTACTCCGGTGCCCGACCCACCTGCGATCCACAGCCGGAAGCGCTCACTCACTCCGGCAAGGAAGTGCGGGCGCCGGGCATCACGGACTGATCGACGAAGTTTCCGGTGCGGCGCCCCCGCGGGGCGCCGCATCCATTTCCAGCCTCGGAGCGTAAAGGGGAAGACCCGGCCAGCACGCGTAGCGCCATGCGCTACACTCGGCCGGCTCGTTCCGGACCCTACAAACGCGTGACCCGAAGCCGCCTGATCGTCGTAGTCGTCCTGGTTGCAGCCATCGCGGCGTTCTTCGCTTTCGATCTGGGCCAGTACTTCAGCCTCGAGTTCCTGAAGAGCCGGCAGGCGCAGTTCGATGCCTGGTACCGGTCGAACCCGGCGCTCACCATCGCGGCGTTCTTCGCCGTGTACGTGGCGGTGACCGGCCTCTCGCTGCCGGGAGCCACCGTGATGACGCTGGCGGCGGGTGCGTTGTTCGGCCTCGTGACCGGCACCGTCGTCGTGTCGTTCGCCTCCAGCATCGGCGCGACGCTCGCATTCCTGGCGAGCCGGTTCCTGTTTCGCGACGGCGTTCAGCGCCGGTTCGGCGACAAGCTGAAGGCGATCGATTCGGGCGTGGCGAAGGAGGGTGCGTTCTATCTGTTCACGCTGCGCCTCGTGCCGGCATTTCCGTTTTTCGTGATCAACCTCGCGATGGGTCTCACGACCATCCGGACCTGGACTTTCTACTGGGTGAGCCAGGTCGGGATGCTCGCGGGCACGATCATCTACGTGAACGCGGGCACGCAGCTCGCCAAGCTGGAGAGCCTGCGCGGCATCCTGTCGCCGGCGCTGGTCGGTTCGTTCGTGGCGCTCGGCCTGTTGCCGCTGGTCGCGAAGAAGGTGGTGGACGCGATTGCGGCGCGCAAGGTCTACGCGAACTGGAAGAAGCCCGCGCGCTTCGATCGCAACATGGTCGTGATCGGCGCGGGCTCCGCGGGGCTCGTATCGGCCTACATCGCGGCGGCGGTGAAGGCGAAGGTCACGTTGATCGAGAAGCACAAGATGGGTGGCGACTGCCTCAACTTCGGTTGTGTGCCGTCCAAGGCGTTGATCCGCTCGGCCAAGCTGTTGTCGCACGTGAAGCGCTCGAAGGAATTCGGCATCCGCAATGCCAGCGCCGACTTCGAATTCGCCGAGGTCATGGAGCGGGTGCAGCGGGTGATCGCCGAGATCGAACCGCACGATTCGATCGAGCGCTACACCGGGCTTGGCGTCGAGTGCATCGCCGGCACTGCGAAGATCACGACCCCGTGGTCCGTGGACGTGACGACGGCCGAGGGAAAGCGATCCCTGACCGCCCGCAACATCGTGATTGCAACCGGCGGCCGACCGTTCGTGCCACCCATTCCCGGCATCGAGGAAGTGGGCTACGTCACGTCCGACACCTTGTGGGAGATGCGCGTACTTCCACCGCGGCTGCTCGTGCTCGGCGGTGGGCCGATCGGCTGCGAGCTCGCGCAGTGCTTCGCCCGCTTCGGCGCCAAGGTGACGCAGGTCGAGATGCTCCCGCGCCTGATGATCCGAGAGGATCCGGAGATCTCCGCAATGGTGATGGAGCGCTTCCGCGTCGAAGGTATCGACGTGCTGGTGAATCACAAGGCGCAGCGATTCGCCGTCGAGAACGGCGAGAAGATCCTGTATGCCGAGACCGGTGGACGCGAAGTGCGCCTGGCGTTCGACGTCATGCTGTGCGCGGTGGGCCGCGTGGCCAATACGACCGGCTATGGCCTGGAGGAGCTCGGCATCCCGACGACCAAGGCACGCACCGTTGAGGTGAACGAGTTCCTCGCGACGAAGTATCCGAACATCTACGCGTGCGGCGATGTCGCGGGGCCGTACCAGTTCACCCACACGGCGGCGCACACGGCATGGTATGCGGCGGTGAATTCCCTGTTCGGAAAGTTCAAGCGCTACCGCGCGGATTTCTCGGTGATTCCGTGGTGCACGTTCACCGAGCCCGAGGTGGCACGCGTAGGGTTGAACGAGACCGAAGCGAAGGAGAAGGGTGTCGCCTACGAAGTGACGACCTATGGCATCGACGATCTCGACCGGGCCATCGCCGACAGCGAAGCGCACGGCGTGGTGAAGGTGCTGACTGCGCCGAGCAAGGATCGCATCCTTGGCGTCACCATCGTCGGCGAGCATGCCGGGGATGTGATCGCGGAGTTCGTGACCGCGATGAAGTACGGCATCGGCTTGAACAAGATCCTCGGGACCATCCACATCTACCCGACGCTGACCGAGGCGAACAAGTACGCTGCGGGGAACTGGAAGAAGGCGCATGCGCCGGCGGCGGCGTTGCGGTGGTTGGAGCGGTATCACGGCTGGATGCGGGGGTAAGGTCCAAAGGCTTTCACCACGAAGGAAGCGAAGGACACGAAGGGACACGAAGGAATGCGACATGCCACCCACGAGATCTCGTAACGACGTAGCGATGGTGTCTGCTGCCTGCAACGAAGGAAAGCAATGCCTGCGTTCACCTTCGTGGGCCTTCGTGTCCTTCGCGTCCTTCGTGGTGAATGCATTTCTTGCTGTGTTGTGGTTCTACGCTCCGGTCGCAAACGCCTTCGACCACACCCACGTAGCCTGGACCACACTGCTGAAGAAACACGTGGTACTCGTGGACGGTGGCAAGGCTTCGAAATTGAACTACGCCGCAATCGCGCAGGACCGCCCGGCACTGAAGACTTACCTGGATACGCTCTCGAAGGTGCAGCCCACCGAATACGCCACCTGGAAGAAGCCGGAACAACTCGCCTTCCTCATCAACGCCTACAACGCCTTCACTGTCGAGAAGATCCTCACCCGCTATCCCGACCTCAAGTCGATCCGAGACTTCGGCTCGGTCTTCGGGAATCCGTGGAAGGACAAGTTTTTCACCCTGCTGGGCAAGCCGATGACCCTCGACGGCATCGAGCACGAGACCATCCGCGTGCCGGGAGCCTTCGACGAGCCGCGCATCCATTTCGCGGTGAACTGCGCCTCGATCGGATGTCCGATGTTGCGTGAAGAGGCCTACGTCGCGGATCGCATCGACCGACAACTGGAGGAGCAGGCCGAGCGGTTTCTCTCCGATCGCAGCCGCAACCGATGGAGCGACGGCAATCTGGAGATCTCGAAGATCTTCGACTGGTACAAGAAGGACTTCACAGCGGGATACAAGGGCATCACATCGGTGGAACAGTTCCTGGGCAAGTACGCCGCGCTGCTCGCGGACAAGCCCGATGACCAGAAGGCCATCCGCGACGGCAGGGTCAAGGTGAAGTACCTGGACTACGATTGGGCGCTCAATGACTCCAAGCGGTGACGGCTGCCCGGTACGCGTGGTGATGTAGTCTTCGCTCATGCGATTTTCCATCATCATCCCCGTGCTGGACGAAGCCGCCGGCATCGAGCGTCACCTGGCTGCGCTGGCGCCGCTGCGTGCGCGCGGGCACGAAGTCATCGTCGTCGATGGCGGCAGCGGCGATGCCACCGTGACGTTGTCCCGTCCCCACGCGGATCGCGTCATCAGCGCTTCGCGCGGCAGGGCGCTGCAGATGAATGCGGGCGCGGCGGAAGCGCGCGGCGAGATGCTGCTCTTCCTGCATGCGGACACATTCCTGCCTGAGCGTGCCGACGAGATCATCGCCGCGAGCACCGGCACCGGCGATCGTGTCTGGGGGCGGTTCGATGTCCGCATCACCGGGCGTCATCCGCTTCTCGCGGTAGTTGCGCGCCTCATGAACCTGCGCTCACGCTGGACCGGCATCGCCACCGGCGACCAGGCTTTGTTCGTGCGCCGCGAAGTCTTCGCCAGGGCCGGTGGATTTCCGGCGATCGCCCTGATGGAGGACATCGCGCTGTCTGCCACCCTCAAGCGGATCGGTCCGCCGGTCTGCCTGCGAGCTTGCGTCGTCACTTCCGGCCGCCGCTGGGAGAAGCATGGTGTGGTGCGCACGATCGCGCACATGTGGCGCCTGCGACTCGCTTACTACTTCGGCGCCGACCCGGACCGGCTCGCGCGTCGGTATCGACCCCATGAGTCCTGACGCTCGCACCACCATTCTGGTGTTTGCCAAGGCGCCCGATCCCGGCAAGGTGAAGACCCGTCTCGCGTCGCACATCGGCGAAGGGCCTGCTGCAGTGCTGGCGGCACGCCTGGCGTTGCGGACACTCGCGACGGCGTGCGAGGCCGGCGTGGGCGATGTCGAGCTCTGGTGTGCGCCCGATACCGTGCATCCGTTCTTCGACCTTTGCCGGCGGCGGCACGGCGTCGCGCTGCATGTTCAGGTCGGAGACGATCTGGGAGCGAGGATGAACCATGCGTTGAACTCGGCCCTTCAGCGCACGCCTGCAGCCATCCTGATCGGATCGGACATTCCAGGCCTTGCGCCGACCGACCTGCGCCTGGCCGCGGCATCGCTTGCAGCGGGGGACGACGCCGTGTTCGGACCGGCGGAAGATGGCGGCTACTGGTTGATCGGCCTCTCAAAGGTCGACGAGGCGATCTTTGCGGACATGCCCTGGGGCGGTTCGAACGTGCTGTCGGCAACGCGCGAGCGCTGCGGGGCATTGGGCTGGAGCGTAACGGAGATCGCGACCCGGTGGGACGTGGACCGCCCGGAGGACTTCGAGCGCTTGCGACAGGACCCGACTTTCGCGGCGCTTACCGTTGCCTTTCAAAACGCCGCGTGAAGCTCAAGCGCCTGATCCTCGCCGGTGGTGGCCACGCGCACGTGGAAGTGCTGCGGGCCTTCGGCGCCAAGCCTGTGTCCGAGGTCGACGTCACTCTTGTGACGCCGGAAACCGATGCCGCCTATTCCGGCATGTTGCCGGGGCTGGTGGCGGGCCACTATTCGTGGCGTGAAGCTCACATCGATCTGACTGCGCTCGTGCGGTATGCAGGGGCTCGCATCAAGTCCACCCGCATCATCGGGATCAATCCGGGCGAACGCCAGGTGCTGTGCGCCGATCGCAGGGTGCTCGACTACGACGTGTTGAGTCTCGACATCGGCTCGACGCCTCCGCTGGACGATGTGGAGGGCGCGAGCCAGCACGGCGTGGGAGTGAAGCCGGTGGAGAGCTTCCTCGAAGTGTGGGACGCGCTGTGCGCAGAAGCGCGCGAGCGTGCACTGCGAGTCGCGGTGGTGGGGGGTGGCGCCGGTGGTGTGGAATTGTGCCTATCCATGCGTCACCGCTTGCGGCAGGAAAGCGGCATCGCGCCGCAGACGGACCTCACGCTGGTGACGCAAGGCGGATCGATCGTGCCGGAGCATTCGATCGGCGTGCGCCGCCGCCTGGAACAGGCGCTGGCGCGCAATGGTGTCGGTCTTCTGACCGGGTTGCGCGTAGTGCGTGTCGACGCCGAAGGATTGACGCTGGAAGGCGGCGCGCGGGTACCGGCGGATTGCGTGGTGTGGGCCACGGGTGCTGCCGCTCCGGCCTGGCTCGCACGATCCGGCCTTGCGCTCGATGATCGCGGTTTCATTCTGGTGGACGAGATGCTGCGTTCCACGTCCCACCCGGATGTGTTTGCGGCAGGCGACGTGGCGACGATGCACGAGCATCCGCGACCGAAGTCCGGTGTCTTTGCGGTGCGTCAGGGGCCGCCGCTCGCCGAGAACCTGCGGCTCGCACTTACCGGTGATCCACTGAAGCGCTTCCGTCCGCAACGGCGCGCACTGTCGCTGATCAGCACCGGGCGGCGTCATGCGGTGGCCTCGTGGGGCAGCATTTCCTTCCAGGGGTGGTGGGTCTGGCGCTGGAAGAATTCGATCGACCGCAAGTTCATGGCGAAGTACGTGGTCGGAACGAAGTAGTTCGCGTGCCCCGATTGCCCCCACCCTAACCCTCCCCCGGCGCAGCCGGGGGAGGGGATGTACAACTCCTTCCCCCAACGTAGTTGGGGGAAGGTTGGGATGGGGGCAACGCGTTGCAAACGCGTCTCACGACGTAAGCCATCCGTAATCTGCGTCTCGCAGACACGCAATATCTCATTGCGCACATGCTCCATGATTTCTCGAATCTGTATGTGAACAGTAGGAGTGCACTGCGTACCGTGGGGGTGCACGAGCGGTGACCCCGGTCGTGTTCTTCTCAACAGGTAAAGGAGTAATCGCGATGAACTCGAGACGCATTGCATTTGTGGCCCAGGCGGCCGCGTTGATGTCGTGGGGCGTGATCACAACGATCGTTCCTGCGACCGCGCAAGCCGAATCGGGGCCGGAGCTGATGACGCGCAGCCCGGTCGAGAACGAAGCGGAACTCAATCGCGCCACGGCGAAGCCCGGCGATACCAAGCCCGGCGTCGTGCGTACCCGCAGCATCGAAGACATCCACGCGGACCAGATGCGTGACTGGGGTGCGAAGCCGTCCGGTTCCTTTGGCCCGAACGTGCGCAGCCGCTCGGTGGCGGAAGCCCATGACGATCTGATGCGCGCAGGGTTCGGTCCGAACCCGCCGGCGTCCTCGTCGACCCGCGCCGTGGCCGCCACGAAGTAGCGGCCGATCTTCGCCGCCGGCCCGATACGCCCGGCGAAACAATCGCGGTCCACGAAAGAATTGGACGCGACATGAACTGCCCGTGACAATGCCTCGGAGACCCCCGAGGAGGCATTGTCATGGCAGCAACACCCGCATCCTTCCGACTGCAGGTTCCCGATGACGCGATCGCTGATCTGCGCGGACGGTTGGCGCGCACGCGTTTTCCGGATCAGGCACCGGGGGAACCCTGGGCCTACGGGACCGACGTTGCCTACCTGAAGCAACTGGTCGAATACTGGCGCACTGGATTCGACTGGCGCACGCAGGAGGCGCGGCTCAACGCGTTTCCCCAGTTCAAGGTGCCGCTGCATGGCATCGACGTGCACTTCCTGCACGTGGAAGGCAAGGGCCCGAAGCCGTACCCGCTGCTGCTCTCGCACGGCTGGCCCGGTTCGGTACTGGAGTTTCTCGACCTCATTCCGCGGCTCACCGATCCGGCGAAGTTCGGCGGGGATCCGGCCGATGCGTTCACGGTAGTGGCGCCCTCGCTGCCCGGCTACGGGCTGTCGTTCGCGCCAGGTCAGAAGCGCTTCAGCCTGGAGATGATCGCCGACTGTTTCGCGGAGCTAATGACGGGCGTACTCGGTTACGAGCGCTTCGCGGCGCAGGGCGGTGACTGGGGTTCGTTCGTGACCTCGCGCCTTGGCGCGGTCCACCCCGACAAGCTGATCGGCATCCACCTCAACCTGCTCAGCATTCGACGCGACCCGAAGATGCTGGAGAACCCCACGTCGGAGGAGCAGAAGTTCCTCGGCGAGCTCGATGTCTGGCTGAAGGAGAGCATCGGGTATCAGTGGATCCAGGGCACGCGGCCACAGACGCTCTCGTTCGGACTTACCGATTCGCCCGCCGGCCTGGCGGCGTGGATCGTCGAGAAGTTTCGCGCGTGGAGCGACTGCAACGGCGACGTCGAAAGCGTCTTCACCAAGGACCACCTGCTCGCCAACATCAGCCTGTACTGGTTCACCGGCGCGATCGGGTCGTCGTTCTGGCCCTACTACGCACGCATGCACGGGCCGTGGCCGATCCCCGACGGCGGGGTGAAATTACCGATGGGTTACGCCGCTTTTCCGAAGGAGATCCTGCGCCCGCCGCGCTCGGTCGCCGAGAGGATGTATACCGACATCCGTCGCTGGACGCCGATGCAAAAAGGTGGACATTTCGCGGCCATGGAACAGCCGGAGGCGCTGGCGCACGAGATCGTGGAATTCTTCAGGCCGCTGCGACCACGTTAAACTTCGAGGCATGCTGCGTCCCGAGATTCGCCAACGCCTGCGCGCGCTGTATCCCGCCTTCGAATCGCTCGACGACCGGCGCCTTGATGCTCTCCTCGACGAGTCGATCGTACTGAACGTCAAGGCGGGCACCGTCATGTTCGACGAGGAAAGCCCCTGTCAGGCGTTTCCGCTGCTCGTCAACGGAACGATCCGCGTTTCCAAGGTGGGGCCGAGCGGTCGCGAACTGCAGCTCTACCGTGTGGTCCCCGGCGAGGCCTGCATCCTCACGACCAGTTGCCTGCTGGGTGAAGTGGCCTACAACGCCCGTGGCGTGGCGGAGTCCGAGGTGACGGCAGTGGCACTGCCGCAGCCGGTGTTTCAGCGGTTGCTGGGAGAGCACGAACCCTTCCGCACGTACGTCTTCGGCCTGTTCGCCGAGCGCATCAGCGAACTGATGCAGCTCGTCGAGGCGGTAGCCTTCCAGAAGCTCGACCAGCGCCTTGCTGCTCTGCTGCTGGGCAAGGGCAAGGTCATCCACACGACACACCAGGCGCTTGCCGACGAACTGGGGAGCGTGCGCGAGATCGTCAGCCGACTGCTCAAGGCCTTCGCGGAACAGGGCCTCGTGTCGCTCGCCCGGGAGCAGATCGAGATCGTCGACGCCGGGAAGCTACGCCGTATCGCTGCGTGACCTGGGTCACAGACTTCCCTGGCTGCCCGGCGGAGACTGTGCCATGTGAGCAGTACGCTCATCCACCACACGGAGTGAACCCATGAAAGCGAATGTCGGCAGCATCGATCGCGCGTTGCGCGTAGTGGTCGGTATCGGCCTGTTGAGCCTGCTGTTCCTGCTCGAGGGCGACGCGAAGTGGTACGGCCTGATCGGCGTAGTTCCGCTCCTCACGGCCGGGATGCGTTTCTGTCCCTTGTATGCGGTTCTGGGTGTGAACACCTGCTCGACTGCCGTGAAGCAAGCGTAAGGCAGCATCGCTCCCTCGGGGGGGGCGAGCGGAGTACGAACGGAGAACCCCGAGAGAACAAGAAAGCGCGCGGGCATCTCAATGCCACCCGAGCCCGCGCGCTACCAACGATGCACCGCTCGCGATCAACAGAGCGCTCACGAATCGGGCAAGCTGCAACTGGGACAACCGCAAGTGCAGGCGCTGCCCGAAGCGCGTGCCGAGCCACATCAGCGGGAACAACGCTGCAGCAGCGGCAAGCAGGCGCCAATCCAGCAGCAGGCCCGACACAACAAACAGCGTGATGCGGAATCCGGTGCTGATGGCGAAAACCGTCGAAAGTGTCGCCCGCAGTTTGGCCGTATCGTGGATGCGCGAAGCGAAGTACATGACGTAGATCGGGCCGCCCACCCCGAACATCGCACCGAGCATGCCGCCCAGCAGCCCCGTCGGGTGGGCCACGAAGTCAGGGAATCGCCGTGGTGAACCGCGTGCGAGCAGGCGGTGCAGGCCGTACAGCGCCACGAATAGCCCCAGGACGGTGATCAGCGCCTCACCGGGAATCTTGGCGAGCAGCAATACGCCGACGATCACGCCGACAAGCATCGCGGGTATCACCCGCTTTACTTCCGCGACCTCCACGTCGCCACGAAACCGCAGGCCCGTGGAGAACGCCGCCGAGAAATCGAGCAGCACCATCATCGGCACCACGGTCTTGAGCGGCAGGAAGTGAGCGAGCAGCGGGATCGAGATCAGCGCCGATCCGAAGCCTGAGATGCCGAAGATGGTGTACGCCGCGAAGATGATGATTGGCGCGGCGATGAGGATATCGGTGGGAATATGCGGCACTGCGGGAGTCTAGCAAACGCCCCCCGACCAGCGGTTCGAGCGAATCGGTAATCGATTTGTGTGCCAGAGCGCGCGAGAATGGTTCCCGTGCCTCGGACCGAGGCTCTACGCCACGGGCATGTCCGGAGGGTGGATGTCGCAGCCGGCCCCCAGAATCACCAAGCTCGCCGCACCGCGCCTCGAAGGCGTGGTATGCCGCGAGCGGCTGCATGCTCTGTTGGACAAGCGTCGCCATCGTCCCGTGGTCTGGGTCGTGGGGCCGCCCGGGGCCGGCAAGACGACGGTCGTGGCCGACTACCTGGCCGGGCGAGCGATCCCGACCCTTTGGTACCGGGTGGACGCAGGCGACGCCGATCCGGCGACCTTCTTCTACTTTCTCCGGCAATGTGCTGCCGCGCTGATCGAAGAGGAGAAAGGCGCGTTGCCGCTCCTCACCCCAGAGTACCTGTCCGATATCCCGGGCTTCGCACGCAGGTGGTTCCGAGAGGCTTTTCTGCAACTGCCGCCCGGTTGCGTGCTGGTCCTGGACAATTTTCAGGACGCTGGCGACGACGTCGTTCTGCATAAGGTCCTCGCGGCCGGGTTCGAAGAGCTGCCGCCTGGTTCCAATGCCCTGGTGGTGAGCCGGCGGGATCCCCCACCGGCGTTCGCCCGTTCCGTCGTGAATGGCGCAATCGCGCCAGTTGGGTGGAACGATCTACAGCTGTCGAGCGACGAGGCGATTGCCGTGGCGGCATCGCGCGGCCAATTCGATGCGAGCGTTGTGCGTGATGCTCAGGAGCGGTCAAACGGATGGATGGCGGGAGTCGTCCTGATGACCGAGCGCGAGGCCGCCGGTCGAGCATCGAGCGAGAGTACTCGTGCCGATTCGCTAGAGACTGTTTTCGACTACTTTGCCGGACTGGTTTTTGATGCCGTGCCGGCGGAGGTGCAAGAGGTGCTTGTGCAAACATCTCTGCTCCCGAGCGTGACTGCGCATCTCGCCGAAGCTCTATTGGGGCGCTCGAACGCCATCGAGGCAATTGATACTCTGTGTCGGCGTAATCTGTTCGTCGATCAGATCGCATCGTCGGTCGCGACCTACCGCTTCCACCCGCTGTTCCACGCGTTTCTGCGAATGCGAGCGCGGCATGGCATATCGGACTCGGAGCGGTCGGAACTGTCCGCGAGGGGAGCCAACGCCCTCGAGGCCGCTGGTGACTGGGAGGAGGCATACGGCTTGTACGTCGATGCGCAGCGATGGATCGATGTCCAGCGGTTGCTCCTGACTCATGCGGGTAGGCTGATCGATCAAGGTCGCTGGCGGACGCTCGACGAATGGGTCGAGCGGGTGCCGTTCGCGGCGCGCGCAAGAAACCCATGGTTCGACTACTGGCGCGGACGGGCACGGATCATGATGTCTTCCGAGGACGCCAAACCGATTCTCCAGCAGGTGTATGAGCGCTTCTTGGCGGTCGGTGACACCGTTGGTCAAATGTTGAGTGCGGTCGGAGTAATCGAATTGCTCTACCTCCACTGCGACGACTTCGTTGCCATGGATCCATGGCTTGCGCGTGTCACTGGATTGCTCGATTCCGGTGTCGTCCCGCCTTCACCTGAAGACGAGCTGCGCGCGAACGCCGTCGTTATGGCTGCTTGCAGCTATCGGCTTATCGACTACTGGCGCCTTGAGGACTGCGTCGCCCGCGTGGAAGCATTGTTGTCGGCACCAATTGATCCGAACCTGCGGATCGCGGTAGCCGGGATGCTGCACGCACACATACTAACGACACTGGATACTCGAATCGACGGCCTGGCGCAGCGTACCGCAAGGGCTCTGATCGCCGAATGGCCGCAGGTCACGGCTTACCGCAGAGCTAACTATTTCTCGATGGAGGGCTATACACACTATGTAATGGGTCGGTTCGAGGAGGCTTGCAGGGTGCTCGAACAAGCAGAGCAGATTGCAGCGGAGCACCTTCTGAGTAAGCTTGCATATCAGATCGCCTGTAAGCGGGCGTTGGCGGAACTGAGATCGAAGAGGGTGGATGCCGCTGCGGCAGCGCTGGAACGTTGTTCTCGATACCAGCCGCCGCAGACGGGACCAATACCAGTGCTTGCGCAGATGGTGGCCTGCGGTGTTGCCTTTGCGCAGGCCCGTACAAGCAGCGTGCTCCACGACATGAAGACCGTTCAAGACCATTTCGAGAACTCCGGCGAGCACGCCAGCTTCATTCCGGTGAGCTGGTTCGGAGCGCATATGGCTTTGTGTCTCCGTGATACGGCGGCAGCTGCGGCCTTCCTCGACCGCGTTCCGGATCTGCTCAAGAAGCCCAACGCAAGGTACATGATCGGTTCGCAGAATCTCCTGCAAGCATGGTTGGAGCACCAGCGCGGCGATCCGGAGGCGCGCGATCGGCTGTTGCGCGACGTCATGCGACGCGCCAGGGACGGTCGTTCCCGCATCCGCTACCGCTGGTACCCGGGGGCACTGGCCTCCTTGATGCCAATCGTCGTTGAACAGCAGATTGAATTGCTCTCTGCCATCGAGATCATTCGCGACTTCCAGGTGCCGGCGCCAGCCATGGGGACGGAGCATTGGCCCTGGGCCGTGAAGATCTTCACCCTCGGCCGGTTCGAGCTCCTGGTAGACGGGCGACCAGCGGAGTTCTCGCGCAAGGCTCCAAAGCGCCTGCTCGAACTCCTTAAAGCCATCATAGCGCTGGGAGGGGATATGGTAGACGAGCGCAGGCTTGCGGATGTCTTATGGCCCGATGATGACGGCGACAACGCGGTACACGCTCTTCATGTCAGCGTGACGCGACTCAGGAAGCTGCTCGGTTGCACCGATGCGGTTCGCGTCGAAGACGGAAAGGTGAGCTTGGACCCGACCCGCTGCTGGGTCGATGCGCTTGCGTTCTCGAGGGCGTTGCAGGCAGCGGACTTCGATATCGACCAACTGGAGCGCACGTGCGGTCGCTACAGTGGAACCTTCCTCAGCGGCGACGCGGATCAGCCTTGGTTGCTGCCGATGCGGGAACGCTTGCGTACGGGTTTTGTTGAACGAATCGAAAGGTTGGGCGCCGCGCTGGAATCATTGGGGCACTGGGCCCGCGCAGTGACCTGGTACCAGAAGGGCATCGATGCGGATCCCCTCATCGAGGCATTCCATCAGGGGTTGATGCGCTGCTACCTGGAGTCGGGCCGAAAAGCCGAAGCGATGAGCGCCTATCGAAGATTGCGGAGGACATTGTCAGTCGTGCTCGGTATCGCGCCGTCGGCCTCCACTGAGGCTCTGCTGCGCTCGCTCCACGCATCCGATGAGGATCGGCGATCCGTAGCCAATTCGTGAGCGCACTACACCTATTCTGGTGGCGAGTTCGAGAGGTGACGAATGCGCAACCGGAGGGTACTCATCCTGCGTTTCCCCGCTCTCGCCGATCAGGGACGGATAGTTCCGGTTGGCGTCTGCGAAGATCCGGACACGGGCGAACAGAAAACCTTTGCGACCGCTGAGGATCTCTGGTCGATCGTGCAGGGTGGTTTAGTGGCTGAGTCCGCCTCGAGAGCGCTGCATCGCCGCCCGGTCCGCCGGGCGCGGTTTCCCAAGCCGACATCCGAGGAGGATTCATGAGCAAGTTTCTCGCCGCAGTGATAACAGGTGCTTCGATGTTCGCCGTTAGTGGTGGGGTTCCGGCACAGTTGCTCCCGAAGTCCGGAAGCATCAACTTTCACACCGGCTGGAAGGACACGGCCGATGTGAACGAAGTCGCCCCCGGCCGATTTCAAGGCCAGGACCGGGTTGTGGGCACGACCTTCAACGACAAGGGCTCGGGGCCACTGCATCTGGGACCCGCGAACTGTTCCGGCACCTTCGTGGTGACCGATGGCAGCGGGCCCACCAAGGGCTACTGCGCTTTCGGCGATCCGGACGGTGATCGAATCTTCACGGACTACACCGGCAGCATCACACCCAACGGTGCGGAGGGCACCAATATGATCAGCGGCGGTACCGGCAAGTACGCCGGCATCACCGGCAGCGGTCCGTGGAAGTGCAAAGGGTCGGGCAAGAACGGCGAGCTGCAGTGTGCCCAGCGGTTCGATTACAAGCTGCCCTGATCGCTGAAAGCGGAGGCGGGGCTACCCGCCTCCGGGCCTCGTCACTTGCAAGTCCCGCCCCAGCGCGCCACGGACATCTTGCCGTCGTTCACTGCGGCCTGAAACCACCCTGAGTCTGTCTTCCCGGCGAACTTGCCGGTACCGCCGACGGACTTCCATCCGCCCTTGTCCGCACCCGGCTTCAGGTCGAAGGAGATGCTCTGGGTATCGCCGTCCTTGTCCTTGCGGATGCAGAAGCCGGACCCCGCGACCTTGCCGTCGGGCGTGGCGAGGAAGGTGCCCGAGCACTGTCCGGTAGCGTTGTGGTAGATGTTCTTCACGTCGTCCGTCGTGAGAACCGAATAGTCGACGCTGGTGGTCATCGAATGGCCCTTGCTGACTTCCAGAGTGTTCGCGTAGAGATTTACCAGCACGTCGTTGCCGACGCAGTTGTCGGCCCGGGCGCCGCCGAAACAAAGGATGCCGGCGAGCGTAGCAGCGGAGACTGCGAGATGTCGCATGTTCACTTCGTTCCTCCTCCAGTAGGTTTGTCCTTCGTGCGCTGTTGCCGGCGAGGGGCCTGAATCGGCTGGTCCGGTCGGCACATTGCACGCTACGACGGTGGACCTTACCGATGGGTTACGTCTTGGGCGAATGACGTCGTCGTTGCGATTCGTGCTAACTTGGCCGGGTCGTCCGAGTGCAAGCCCTCGCCGTGCCGCCCCAAGAGAGGTGCCCACCTGGGGAAAGGGCCGCAGGCCCATCGGGGGGAACGCCACCTTATTCCGCCGTGCCCAGAGTCCGTCCGAGATTCGCCAAGCTCACCCGACCCCGCCTGCACGATGCCGTGCCGCGGGAACGGCTGTTCGCGCTGCTCGACGGTGCGCGTGACCGACCGCTGACGTGGGTGTCGGGTCCGCCGGGGGCGGGCAAGACCACGCTGGTGGCGAGCTGGCTCGAGGCGCGTGGATTCGAGGGCATCTGGTACCAGGTGGATGGAGAGGATCGCGATCCGGCAACGGTCTTCCATTACCTGGGCCTTGCGGCGCTGCCGTTCGGGAAGCGACGCGGCAAGCCCTTGCCGGCTTATCTGCCGGAGTACACCGGCGATCTTGCGGCGTTCACTCGTCGCTTCCTGCGTCAGTTGTTCGAGTGCCTGCCCGACAGAGCGGTGCTGGTGTTCGACAATGCTCAGAACGTGCCGGCGGATGCACCCCTGCATCGGATCCTGATCGATGCGGTCGACGAAGCGCACGGCGACATCACGCTATGCGTCATCAGCCACAGCGATCCGGTGTCCGAGTTCGCGCGGCTCGAGGCGAACGGGGCAATGCGCAAAGTCGGCTCCAGCGCTCTGGAACTCACGCGGGCCGAGGCCGAGGCGATCGCTGCGCGCAGGCAGCGTCCGAATGCGGTGTCGGTTGCCTTGCTGCACGAGCGCAGTGGCGGTTGGCTCGCGGGCTTCATGGTCCTGCTCGACGCAATGGGAGACGAAGGCTCAGGCGACCCCGAATCGGAGGCGCGCCGCGTGCTGTTCGACTATTTCACCACGCAGGCGTATCGCCGCTGGCCGCGTGCAACGCAGCAGGTCCTGCTGGCGAGTGCGGTGTTGAGCGAGATCGATCCGACCGTGGTGGAGACGTTGGAACCGGGCGCCGGTGCGCGGCGCGTGTTCGAGGATCTGCATCGTCATCATCAGTTCGTGGAACGGCTCGGTGCGCCCTCCCCCCGCTATCGCCTGCACCCGCTCTTTCGGGAATTTCTGCGCGAGCGCCTGGCGACCGAGTACGCCCCCGCTCGGTTGCGTGCGCTTCAGGAACGGGCTGGGCGCGTGCTGGAGGATCAAGGTCACGATCGCGAGGCATTCGAGCTGTACGCGAACGCTGAGGCCTGGGAGGCCGCTGCCCGCGTTCTCGTCGCAATAGCACCGTCGATGCTCGGCCGTGGACGCTGGCAGGCCTTCGATACCGCTCTCGAACGCCTCCCGGACGGCATCGCGGCGCAGTCGTCGTCGCTTGCGTTCCTGCAAGGAGTCTCCCGCCTCGGGCTCGATCCGCTGGCGGCCGAGCAACATTTTCGGAGGTCGTTCGAGGTGGCCGAGGCCGTTGGCGATGTCGCCGGGCAACTCGCGGCAGCCGGTGCGGCTTGCATCGCCATCTTCTTCGCGGCGGAGCGCTTCGACCGGCTGGATGCGTGGCTCGATGCGATGACGCCTCTGCTCCAGCCCGACCGATGTCCTGCGCTGATCGGCAACACGGCCCTGTACGTGCACACCGGTGCCATCGTGGCCATGACGCGCCGGCCAAGGCATCCGCTCGCGGCCTATTGTGTCGGGGCGCTGACCGGATTGATCCTGGAGCCCCTGGACGTCAATCTGCGTATCAGTGCTGCCGCGCCGCTCATGCTGTTTCATTGCTACACGGGAGATATCCATGCGGCGCGTCGGCTCGAAGTAGCGGTAGAGCCACTGCTGGCTGCGCCGGACCTGGCGCCCCTCAACGAAGCGTTCTGGTACGCCTATCTCGGTTACGTGAGCGTGGTGGAGAACACGCCCGAACGGGGGCATGCTGCCCTCGAGCGTGCTGAGGCAATTGCCGAGCGCGAGGGTTTCGGATTCGTGCTGACTGTGTCGTACTCGTTGCGTTCGGCATTATTGCGCGTCGGTGACGAGTCGGAATCCTGGCTGGCGAAGGTCGAACCGTCCATGCGCAGTGCCAGGCCGTACGACCTGGCGCACTTTCTCGGCAATCGCCTGTATCGGGCCGTCATGCGCGGGCAATGGGCGCCGGCGGTCGAGTACGGACTGCAGACGGTCGAGTACACGAAGATGACCGGGTCGGTGTTCCAGAAGATCATCTGGGAGCAGCCGCTCGCCTGGTCCCTGGTCGAACAGGGCCGCTTCGAGGAGGCGCGGCAGCATCTCGACGCGGTGGCGAAACTCGTGGAGTTCACGGGTGCAGCCTGCTATCGGCCGCTGGTGCTGCTGACGGAAGCTCGCATGGCCGATCTATGCGGAGACCGGGACGCTTACATCCGACATCTGCGTGAGGCATTTGCCGCGGCACGAACCCATTACGGCGCGCAGCGGCTGCTGTTCTGGATGCCGCTCGTGGCAGCGCCGAAGATCTGTGCCGATGCGCTTGAACAGGGCATCGATCCGCCGTTGCTTCACATGCTGATCCGCGAGTATCCGCTCGACCCGCCGATTCCGGCCCCGACGGCATGGCCCTGGTCAGCAGAGGTGCGAACCCTCGGCACGTTCGAGGTAAGGTTGCTGGGGCAAGTGGTCACGTTCACGCACAAAGTGCCGCGCAAGCCGCTGGCCTTGCTCAAGGTGATCGTGGCGCTAGGCGGTATCGACGTTCCACGCGAACGGGTGCTGGATGCACTGTGGCCCGATGAGGAGGGCGATGCCGCGGTTCGCAGCCTGGACGTGGCGTTGCATCGCCTGCGCCGGATCCTGGGGGATGCGAATGCGATCGTGGTGGAGTCGAACGCGATCTCCCTGGATCCGCGTCGGGTCCGCACCGATGTGCAGACGTTTCTCGAACTGCTGAATGACGTTCGCGATGCGGCAATGCACAACGATCGACCCCGTGAACTCGATCGCGCGGCCCGGGCGCTGCGTATCTTCTCCGGCGGTTTTCTGCCTGCGGATGCTGGCGAGCCATGGACCGTTTCGTTACGGGAACGCCTGCGAGCTGGCTTCGTCGATCTGGTCGAAGGCGTGGCCTCCCGTCGCGAGGCCGACGGCGATTGGGCGGAAGCTGCCCGGTGGTATCAGCGTGGGCTGGACTTGGAGCCGCTGGGCGAGTCGTTTTATCAGGGCCTCATGCGATGCCACCTGGGGCTCGGGCGGCATGTGGACGGGCTTGCCGTCTACCAGCGGATGCGCGAGCAATTGAGCGCAGCCTGGGGCGTAGCCCCGTCGGCACGCAGCGAGGCATTGCACCGGGAACTGAAGGCAGCAGCACCGTCGATTCGGTAAATCAACGGTAAGTCTCCAGCCGTCAGCCTCTTCGCAGCCATGAGGACGATTCATGCCTGCGACCGAGACATTCGTGGTGCGGTTCTATCGCCGGACGGCCAATGACGTCGCCGGCACGGTGGAAGCCGTGTCCGACGGATCGATGTGGTCGTTCGTCGGCTTCGATCAGCTGCGTGCGATCCTGGAAGCGGGTGTTCCTCAGGGCCGGGGCCGTGCCCCGCTGTCGCCCAAGAGTCCGAAGGGGCCGCGCTAGCGGCCCACGCGGACGCCACCATTCATCCACTGAGGAGTCCACCATGTCGAAGTCCTTTCGAACCCCGCAACAGTTCCTGGTCGCCACGTCCGCCGCGCTGCTGTTGCTGGGCCTCGCAGGAAACGCCGGTGCCGAAAAGCGCGATTGCAGCGGCACCAAGCAAGCGAAGCAAGAGATCTCGCGTACCGTGAGCCAGCCAAGCGGGACCGCCGGCCACGAACTGGTCCAGGCCGTGCGCATCGATGCGCAGACCAGTGCGAACCCGGACTTCAACGGCATAGATCAGCTCGTCTACGGGCAGGTCGACCACATCCATGGAACCGGCGACCACCGCGGGCACAGCATCAACCTGCACCGGAATGGTGATCGGTCCTACACGAAGTGGTCCGGAACCCACAAGACCGTCGCCATCGACGGCGGGGGATGGGAGACCACCTTCGACGGCAAGTTCGAGTTCAGCGGCGGGACCGGCAAGTTCGCTGCGATCAAGGGAGGCGGCAGCTACAAGGGCAAGATCACTCCGCAGGGCCTCACCGAACAGGACACCTGCATGGCGGACTACTGAGGCCCCGATCGGTAAGCCATCCGTGGGGGGCGGCACGCCTACAATCGGGGCGTCGGCATTTCCTCCCAGGATGGCATGCCCGCAACCCCGCGCCTGCTCGCCAAACTGACCCGGCCCCGTCTGCATGGGGCCGTGGCGCGGGAGCGCTTGTTCGCGCAGCTCGACGTCGCACGGAAGCGGCGTCGAGCGATCTGCGTAGTCGGCCCGCCCGGAGCCGGCAAGACGACGCTGGCGGCGAGCTGGCTCGACGCGCATAACGTGAAGGGGATCTGGTACCAGGTAGATGCCGGGGATACCGACCTAGCCACCTTCTTCCACTACCTGGGACAGGCCGCGGGGCCGTACACGCGCAAGGGCCAGGCACCGCTGCCGGCGCTCACGCCGGAGTACCTGAAGGACATCGAAGGCTTCTCGCGGCGTTTCTTCCGCGAACTGTTCGGCCGGCTACCGGCGAAGGCCGTGGTCGTGCTCGACAACTACCAGGAGGTGGCTTCGGAGCGATCGTTCCACGAACTGGTGGCGCAGGCCGTGGACGAAGTGCCCGCGGGGATGGTCCTGATGGCGATCAGCCGACGCGACCCGCCCGACACGTACGCACGGCTGATCGCCAACGAGCACGTCGAACTGGTCGACTGGGATCACCTCAAGCTCACGCTGGAGGAAGCGCGGGAGATCGCCGCGACGCGGGTGTCGGTCGATGCCGTCGAGATCGAAAGACTGCACGCCACCAGTGGCGGGTGGGCCGCCGGACTCACGTTGCTGCTGGAAGGACGGCGGCGGACCGGCTCCACCTCGCCCGACATGCCGGATGGTCGCGATGCCATCTTCGACTACTTCGCGGCGCAGATCTTCGCGCGAGTACCGGAGGCCACCCAGCGGTTTCTGGTGGTGACGGCGTTTCTGCCGCAGGTGCCGGTCTCGATCGCGCGTGAGTTGACCGACAACCCTGAGGCCGGTGCGATCCTCGATAACCTGTACCACCGGCACCTGTTCACTCACCGGCGTCCTGGCTCCGAGCCCATGTACTGGTATCACGCGCTGTTCCGCTCGTTTCTCAAGGCGCAGGCGGAGTCCGTACTGGGTGCCGATCGGATCGAAGAGACGATGAGCCGCGCGGCGCGATTGCTCGAGGCTGTCGGCATGTTCGACGACGCGTTCGAGTTGTTTCGCGACGCCCGCGACTGGCAGGCCGCCGCGCGACTGATTGAACGGCGTGCGTCCGATCTGCTGGCCCACGGGCGAGGGCAGACGTTACGGGAATGGATTCAGGACTTGCCGAATGCAATCCTGCCGACACGCCCTTGGTTGCGATACTGGCTGGGGGCATCGCTAGTTCCCGTGAGCCAGCCGGCGGCGCGGGAGCATCTGGAGGCGGCGTTCGATGAATTCGGCAGCCGAGGGGAGTTACTGGGGCAGGCCCTTGCTGCCGCCAAGGTCATCGACGCCTACATCTTCCAGTGGACGGATTTTCACCCGATCCGCCGCTGGGTGGACGTCCTGGACGGGCTGATCGATCGCCTGCATCTGGTCAACGACCCGGCGGCCGAGTGCCGGATACAGTCGAGCCTGCTGCTTGGAGCGCTGTACGTTGCCCCCGGGCATCCGAGACTCATCCAAAGCGTTCGCCGCGTGACGGAGATGCTCGACGAGCAACTCGATCCGAACGAGAAACTGGACGCGGCCATGATGCTGCTCGCTTACTGCAACCTCGCGTCGGACGCGCAGCGCGGTGCCGTGGCAGTCCTCCGAGGCAACATGCTTTGCGATCGTCCGGAGGTCACGCCGTTCTCACGCCTATGGTGGTTCCTCCGTGCCGGTCACTACTACACATTGATCGGAGACTACGAGACGTCGATCGACCTCCTCGATCAGGCGGGTGAACTTGCAGAGAGCCACGGCTTCCAGTACCACGCCACGGTCTCCAGCCTCCTCTTGAGTTACCGGTCAATCGCCAGCGCGAATCAGGGCGATGCGAGTGCGGCGCGGCGCCACTGCGACCACCTGATCCACTCGGCCGATCTCAGCCGACCCGCACCAAGGTGGCACGTGACCCAGAGCCGCATCTACGCCGCTTGCGTGGCGGATGACCTGACGGCGCTCGCCGAGCTAGGGGTGCCGTGCATCGCGGCAGCGCGGGAGACCGGCATGGTCTACCTGGTCGTGCTGGCGCAGGCACATCACGCAATCGGGCTCGCGGCGAGCGGTCAATGCGAGGCGCTCGCGAAGAATCTGGCCGAGCAGCGCCGCCTGCTCAAGGGGACGTGCCTGGAACATTTCGACTGCGAGGCCGGCATGGTCGAAGCGTGGGACGCCTTGAAGCATGGCGAGTCGGACCGAGGGCACGCCTTGTTGGCGGCTGTCTTGAAGCGGGCACGTACGATCGATTGCCGGCATCTGAACATCTTTCGCTGCACTTCGATTTTTCGGGATGTCTTGGCCGAAGCCCTGACCGCCGGGATCGAGGTCGCCTACGTCACCGAGACGATTCGCCGGTTTCGCGTGGTGCCACCTTGGCGTGCCACGGAAAGCTGGCCTTGGGCAGTGAAGGTGCACACGCTCGGTCGGTTCGAAATCGTGATCGATGGTGCGGTGCTGGAGTTCTCCGGCAAGGCTCCACGCAAACCACTTGCTCTGCTCAAGGCGATCGTGGCGCTGGGCCCCAACGCCGTGCCGGTGTCCGCAGTGATCGACGCCCTGTGGCCGGAGGAGGAGGGCGATGCGGGGCGCAAGTCACTGGATGCCACCGTGGCGCGATTGCGCAAGCTGCTCGGCCGCAGCGATGCCATCGTGGTGAGCGATGAGGCTGTGACCTTGAACCCTCGGGTTTGCTGGGTCGATGCACGCAGCTTCGTCGCGCTGTCCGAATCGGCATCGACGCCGGAGGAGCGCCGTCGCGCTAGCTTCGTCTATGGCGGCACCTTCCTCCCGGGGGACATCGACGCCGCCTGGAGTGCCAAGCGCCGCGAAGGATTGCGCAACCGCCTCATTCGTCTGGTCGAGGACGTGGGGACGGAAGCGGAGGAGGCGTCGGCCTGGGACGAGGCCATCGCTTCATACCGCCGCGGCCTCGAAGCCGACGAACTCGCGGAGACCTTTCATCAGGGACTGATGCGTTGCTATCGCGCCCTGGGCCGGCAGGCAGAAGGCATGTCGGCCTACCGACGCTTGCGCCAGACGCTGTCGCTCACGCTCGGCATTGCGCCCTCGGAGCAGAGTCAGGCGCTGGCGCGCGCGCTACAGCAGGACGGCGCGGCGATGTGAGGGAGCGGGCATGGCCACCGGACAGCGACTCCTCGCCAAGCTCACGCGGCCCCGCCTGCACGGTGCCGTGGCGCGGGAGCGCTTGTTCGCTCAGCTCGACGCGGCGCGCAGCAGGCGATCCGCTATCTGCATCGTCGGCCCGCCCGGCGCGGGCAAGACCACGCTCGCAGCGAGTTGGTTGGACGCACGCAACGCCAAGGGGATCTGGTATCAGGTGGATGCCGGGGATACCGACCTCGCCACTTTCTTCCACTATCTCGGACAGGCAGCCAAGACGTTCGCGCGCAAAGGGCTGCAGCCGCTGCCGGCACTCACACCGGAGTACCTGAACGACGTCGCCGGTTTCTCGCGCCGGTTCTTCCGGGAGTTGTTCTCGCGCTTGCCGGACGGATCGGTCCTGGTGCTCGACAACTACCAGGAGGTTGCGTCGGATCAACCCTTTCACGGCCTGGTCGCCGAGGCCGTTGCGGAGGTGCCAGCCGGGTTGGTGCTGGTGGCACTCAGCCGGCGCGACCCGCCCGACACCTACGCGCGGCTCATCGCCAACGAGCATGTCGCATTCGTCGATTGGGATCAGCTCAAGCTGACGCTGGAAGAGGCGCGCGCGATCGCGTCGGCACGAACGTCGATCGACGCGGTAGAGATCGAACGCCTCCACGCCACGAGCGGCGGCTGGGCCGCGGGGCTCACCTTGCTGCTCGAAGGACGTCGCCGCAATGCGCCTGCTTCGACCGAGGTGCCGGAGGGGCGCGATGCGATCTTCGACTACTTCGCAGCGCAGATCTTCGCGCAGGTGCCGGTCGCGACCCAGCGGTTCCTGGTATCCACCGCCTTCCTGCCGCAAGTGCCGGTATCGATCGCGCGCGAGTTGACCGGCAACGAAACCGCGGAAGCGATCCTGGACGACTTGTACCGCCGTCATCTTTTCACGCACCGACGTCCCGGCACCGAGCCGGTGTACTGGTATCACGCGCTGTTCCGCACATTTCTCAAGGCACAGGCGGAAGGGGTGCTCGGCGCGAACCACATCGGCGAGATCCTGAGCCGGGCGGCGCGTTTGCTGGAAGCCGGCGGCATGTTCGACGACGCCTTCGAGCTGTTTCGCGAGGCGCGGGATTGGCCCGCGGCGGAGCGGCTGATCGAACGCCGAGCCGCCGACCTGCTCGGTCACGGGCGCGGCCAGACGCTGCGCGATTGGATCCAGGCATTGCCACCAACCATGCTGGCCGACCAGCCGCGCTTGCTCTACTGGCTCGGCACCTCCCTCGTGTCGCTGGATCAGGTCACGGCGCGCAGGCACCTCGAACGAGCGTTCTTGCGTTTCCAGGAGGCGGGCGAAACGTTCGGACAGGCCCTGTGCGCCTCCGGCATCATCGACGCCTATGTGTTCGAGTGGGCGGAATTCCGTCCGGTGAGGCGCTGGGTCGACGCACTCGAAGGGCTGATCGATCGGGTGCGGGTCGCGGACAGTCCGACGTCCGAGCAGCGCATGCTCTCCAGCCTGCTGCTGGGAATGTTGTACGTCGCCCCCGACCACCCGCGGCTGCCGTGGTGCGTGTCCAGAGTGAGCGAATTCCTGGACGAGGATCTGGATGCGGGCAGCAAGCTGGCTGCGGCCATGATGCTGCTTGCTTATTGCAACCTTGCCTGGGACGTGGAGCGATCGATCACGGTCGCCGCGCGCGGCAACGCCCTGATTCGGAGCGGGGAGGTCACGCCGTTCGCGCAGCTCTGGTGGCGTCTGAGGCTCAGCCTGCATGTGTCCGAACAGGGACGCTACGAAGAGGCTGTCGCGATACTCGACGAGGCCGAGGAGATAGCGCACGCCAACGGCTTCCATCGCATCTCCAACGTGATGAGCCTGCTATGGGTGTACCGGGAAGTGATCGCGGCCGGTTCGGGCGATCTGCGCACGATGCAGCGCGACTGCGACCTCGCGGTCGCCGAGTCGAGATCCGGGCACCCGATGGCGATCTCCAACGCTATCTTTGCCAGGGTGTATGCCCTGTGTGCCGCGGGCAACGAGGAGGCAATGGCTATCTCGGGGATCGAGTGTATGCAGGCCGCGCAGGCCACCGGAATGTTCTACCTGGAAGTGTTGGCCATGGTGCTCCATGCGATCGGGCTTGCGACTGCCGGGCAGCGTGCCGCCTTGGGAGAGATGCTCGCCGCACTGCGCGCTCGCCTCCGCGGCACCTGCTTCGCACAGGCAGAAATCGACGTGGCACTCATCGAAGCGTGGGACGTGATGCGGCACGAGGACCATGGCCGCGGGCTTTGCCTGTTGGCCGAGGCGCTGGAGAAGGGGCGGGTGTTGAGATGGAAGTCCTGGAACGCCTACCGCCTGTGCCGCGTGCACCGCGAAGCGTTCGCCGAGGCCTGCGAAGCCGGGATCGAAGCGGACTTCGTCGGCGATCTTGTCCGGCGCTTCCGGCTCGCGCCCCCGGCCTGCGCTACGGAGCGCTGGCCGTGGCCGGTGAAGGTGCGGATGCTCGGCCGGTTCGAGGTGGTGGTGGGGGGTGCCACGCTGGAGTTTTCCGGCAAGGCGCCGCGCAAACCGCTCGCGTTGTTGAAAGCGATCGTGGCGATGGGGGCGAATGGTGTTCCAGCGGTTGCGCTGATCGACGCGCTCTGGCCCGACGAGGACGGCGATGCCGGACGCAAGTCGCTGGATGTCACCGTGGCACGCTTGCGCAAGCTGCTGGGACGCAGCGATGCGATCCTGGTCAGCGACGAGGCCGTGAGCCTCAACCCGAAGCACTGCTGGGTTGACGCACAGCGCTTCGCGGTGCTTGCAGACACCGCCTCGACGCCGGAAGAACGCGTGCACGCCAGCGGCGCGTACGGTGGCACCTTCCTTCCGGGCGACCTCGATGCGCCGTGGAGCGCCAAGCGGCGAGAGGGGTTGCGGAACCGCTTCATCCGGCTCGTCGAGCAGGTAGGGGCCCAGGCTGAGGAGGCGTCGGCCTGGGACGAGGCCATCGCCTCGTATCGCCGCGGCCTCGAAGCCGACGAACTCGCGGAGACCTTTCATCAGGGACTGATGCGTTGCTATCGCGCCCTGGGCCGGCAGGCAGAAGGCATGTCGGCCTACCGACGCTTGCGCCAGACGCTGTCGCTCACGCTCGGCATTGCGCCCTCGGAGCAGAGTCAGGCGCTGGCGCGCGCGCTACAGCAGGACGGCGCGGCGATGTGAGGGAGCGGGCATGGCCACCGGACAGCGACTCCTCGCCAAACTCACCCGGCCACGGCTGTACAGCGCCGTGGCTCGGGAGCGGCTGTTCGCGCAGCTCGACGCGGCGCGCAGCAGGCGATCCGCTATCTGCATCGTCGGCCCGCCTGGCGCGGGCAAGACCACGCTCGCAGCGAGCTGGTTGGACGCGCGCGGCGTCAAAGGCATCTGGTACCAGGTCGATGCCGGCGACACCGATCTTGCGACGTTCTTTCACTACCTCGGGCAAGCGGCCGAACCTTTCGCGCGCAAGGGCATGACGCCACTGCCCGCGTTGACCCCCGAGTACCACGAGGACGTCGCAGGCTTCTCCCGACGCTTCTTCAGGGACCTTTTCGTGCGGCTACCGGCCGGCGCAGTCGTGGTGCTGGACAACTACCAGGAGATCGGTCCCGAGCAGCCCTTTCATGCGCTGGTTTCGCAGGCGGTGGACGAAGTCCCGACGGGGATCATGCTCGTGGCGATCAGTCGCCGCGATCCCCCGGATACCTATGCGCGGTTGATCGCCAACGAGCACGTCGAGCTCGTCGAATGGGATCAGCTCAAGCTCACGATGGAGGAGGCGAACGAGATCGCTTCGGCGCGGATGGCGCTCGACCCGCACGAGCTGGCTCGACTTCATGCCACCAGCGGCGGGTGGGCCGCGGGATTCACGTTGTTGCTGGAGGGGCGGCGACGCAACGGCATCTCGTCGACTGACTTGCCCGAAGGGCGCGACGCGATATTCGATTACTTCGCGGCGCAGATCTTCGCGCGGGTTCCCGAGGCCATGCAGCGGTTTCTCGTGGCGACTGCATTCCTGCCGCAGGTGCCCGTGTCCATCGCACGGGAGCTCACCGGGAACGAAGATGCCGGGCGGATTCTCGACGACCTGCATCGGCGGCATCTGTTCACCCACCGACGGCCTGGGGTGGAGCCGGTCTACTGGTATCACGCGCTGTTCCGCGAGTTCCTGAAGGGGCGTGCCGATACGGCGCTCGGCAAGGTGTCGATGCAGGATCTGCTGAGCCGTGCGGCCCGATTGCTGGATGCCTCGGGTGCGTTCGACGATGCGTTCGAACTATTCAAGGAAGCGGCGGATTGGCCGGCCGCAGCGCGTCTCATCGAAAGACGCGCAGCCGACCTCCTCGCGCATGGGCGCGGGCAAACATTGCGGGATTGGATTCAGTGCCTCCCCGAGGACCTCTGCGAGGCCCATCCATGGATTCGCTACTGGCTCGGGACGTCGCTGATTCCGGTCGATCTTGCCCGTGCGCGCACCTGCCTCGAGTGCGGTTTCCGGCAGTTCCAGGAAATCGGAGACCCGTCGGGCCAGGCCATGTGCGCGGCTGGAATCATCGACTCTTTCGTATTCGAGTGGTCGACCTTTCGACCAGTACGAGAATGGGTCGACGTGCTCGCGACCCTGGTCGATCGGCTCAACCTTTCCGCGAGCGCCGCCCTCGAGCGCAGGATTGTGTCGAGCCTGCTCCTCGGCCTGCTGTACGTCGCTCCCGGTCACGCCAGGCTGCCATGGTGCGTGAAGAGGGTGACGGAGATGCTGGACGAGGAACTCGACGTAGCCGGCAAGCTCGAGACGGCGATGATCTTGCTCGCCTACTGCAACATCACGTACGACCGGGATCGCGCGGCCATCGCCATGGCCTGCGGATCGGCCCTGGCGGATCACCCGGCCGTGACGCCTTTCCTGCGGCTGTGGTGGAGCATCCGGTGCGCTCTTCAGCTCACGTTGCAAGGCCGCTACGAGGCGGCGATCGCGACCTTGGACGCGGCCGAAGAGCTCGCCCGAACCCACGGCTTCCACCATCTGCCCACGGTGATGAGCCTGATGTGGGGTTATCGCGCCATCACGACTTCTACGCAGAGAGATCCGCGCGCGACGCAACGAAGCTTCGAGCTGATCGTCGCCGCGGCGCATTCGGGGCGGTCCTTGAGCGTCTACAACGCCAAGCATGCGAATCTTTTCCGACAATTGGCCCTTGGTGTCGAGGAGGCGTTCGCCACCTCGGGGATCGAGCGCATCGAGTCGGCGCGGGACACGGGCATGATCTACCTGGATGCTCTGGCTCAGGAGTTTGATGCCATAGGTCTCGCGATCACCAACCAGCGCGCCGCGCTGACCGAGCGTATTGCCGAACTACGCGCGCTCGTGCGAGGAACCTGCTTCCCATGCTTCGAGATCGACATGGACTTGATCGAGGCGTGGTACGCGTTGCGGCACGATGATCCCAAGCATGGGCTGCAATTGCTCGCAGACGTGCTGCGGCGCGCACGGGTCGCCCGATGGACACCAGGCAACACGTTGCGCGCGACGCGCCTCCATCGGGAACTGCTCGCGGAGGCCTGCGATGCCGGCATGGAGATCGACTATGTCACCGAGCTCATCAACCGGTTCCGGCTCGCTGCGCCGGAGCGCGCATCGGAACGATGGCCCTGGCCGATCAGGATTCACACGCTGGGAAAGTTCGAGATCGTGGTGGGTGGGGCCGCCTTGGCTTTTGCGGGAAAAGTGCCGCGCAAGCCGCTGGCACTGCTCAAGGTCGTGGTGGCCCTCGGACCGCAACCCGTGCCGGCGTCGAGCTTGATCGATGCCCTCTGGCCCGACGAAGAGGGTGATGCGGCGCGCAAGGCGTTCGACGTTACCGTCGCGCGACTGCGCAAGCTTCTCGGACGCAGCGATGTGCTTACCGTGATCGACGAAGCCGTGACCTTGAATCGGAAGGTGTGCTGGGTCGATGCCGACCAGTTCCTGGCGATTTCGGACGTCGGCGACTTGCAGGGTGACCTGACGGATCGGGCGCGGCGGGCATGCGCCATGTATGCAGGCGTGTTCCTTCCCGGCGATTGCGATGCTGCATGGGCAGTGCAGCGTCGCGAGCGCCTGCGCGGGCGCTTCGTGCGGCTCCTCGAACAGGTCGGTGCTGCGTCGGAGGCGGACTCGGCCTGGGAGGAGGCGATCGCCTGGTATCGCCAAGGCCTCGAAGCCGACGAGCTCGCCGAGACCTTCCATCAAGGGCTGATGCGCTGCTACCGTGCCCTCGGTCGGCACGCCGAGGGCATGTCGGCGTATCGGCGCTTGCGCCAGACGCTGTCGCTCACCCTCGGCATCGCTCCCTCGGAGCACAGCCAGGCACTCGCTCGTGCACTGCAGCAGGACGGCGCGCCGGTCTGAACGCGGAGTGTCGGGCTCAATCGGCGGAGTTTCAGCCCTATCCGCAACCTTGGCGGCGCACTATATTCAGGGCGGGTATATGTAAGCCCGATGTAAGGAATAAAGGCGCAGCATGCATGCCAGGGGAGGTGCGCGGCGCCGATGCCGCGGGCTGCCCTCGTCCCGCCTCGACGGATCGCTCGCCGAGCACGGATCTCGATACTTTCACCCCTTCGAGGAGATCCTCATGGATATCGAAACGCTTCCCACGAACCGGCGCGAACTCTTCAACCTTGCCGCCATGGCGGCGATCGTCGGGGCCGGTGCCGCTCTGCCCGTGGCAACGGCGGCGGCAGCGACGCCCGCGACCGATTTCACGCGCTGGCTCGACAGCATCAAGGGCAAGCAGAAGGCGTTGCTCGACATGCGCGAACCCAACGGTGGTATGGGCATGGCCTGGGCCTGGGTATTCCTGTTCACGGCGCCGCAGGCCTATGGCGTTCCGGAGAGCGACGTGACCGTGGTCATGGTCATGCGCCACAACGCCATTCCCATCGCGTTGGGCGACGAGGCGTGGAGCAAGTACAAGCTCGGCGAGTACTTCAAGATCGACGATCCGGCCACCGGGGCACCGGCGGTGCGCAACCCGTTCTACACGACCATGGCCGAGCCGTTCCTGCCGGACATGGCGCTGCAGAAGCTGATCGACCGCAAGGTGAAAGTGGCGGCTTGCGACATGGCCATCGCCTTCTACAGCGGCCAGATCGCCAAGCAGATGGGTCTCAAGCCCGAGGACGTGAAGAACGATTGGAATGCGGCCTTGCTGCCCGGCATCGTCCACGCACCCTCGGGGCTCGTGGCCTGCCAGGGCGCGCAGTCGCGCGGCTGCGAGTATCTGTTCGCAGGCTGACCCGGGAACCGGCGCGGCTCCTCTCGGCGCGGCCGGTGCCGCGTCCCGAGGAGCCGTGCGCGGTCCGACACCATGAAAACAATAATCGTCACCAGCCTTGCCGTCGTTTCGTTGCTTGCCTCCGCGCCGGCCTTGTCCGCGCGCCCGACCATCGAGGAGCTCAAGGCCCGAACGGTCCTCGACGACTACGAATCCAACGTGCTGTTCGGCTACAACATCGTCATGCAGACCAACAAGTACGCCGGGCGCTACGCCGGTAACGGTCTTGCATGCACGAGCTGCCACCTGAAGGGTGGGACGCAGCCGGACGGATTTCCGCTGAACGTCGCCGGCGTGTATCCGAAGTGGCGCTCGAAGAACGGTGTGCGCAACGGTATCGAGCTGCGCATCCGCGATTGCTTCCTCTACAGTCTGAACGGCGTCATGCCGCCGCCGGAAGCGCCGGAAGTCCAGGCGGTCGCAGCCTACATTCACTATCTGTCGGAAGGCGAGGTGATCGGCAAGCCGCCGGCGCGCTGGGGTGTACCGACTCTACCCGACACCGGTGCCGACCCGAATCCGCCGCGCGGTGCCACGGTCTACGCCCGGGTCTGTGCGCCCTGCCACGGCAAGGATGGCCATGGCACCGCAGCCGCGCCGCCCTTGTGGGGGCCGGATTCCTACAACGCCGGCGCAGGGCTCAACAACGTGCAGCGCGCCGCGGGTTTCATCTGGGCCAACATGCCGATGGGCAACGAACGCAGCCTCACGCACCAGGAGGCGCTCGACGTGGCGGCTTTCCTGCATCTGCAGTTGCGCCCCTTCGATCCGCGCGAGGGCGGCCTGAAGAAGCTGGCCGAACGCATCTACCACCGCATGTCCACATGGATGGGAAAGGCTGAGCGGTGAAGCTGGGCGCTTATTGCGCGATGCTGCTGCGCGAAGCGCTCCCCGACTTCTCGTGGCGGCGGCGCGCCGACGTCAAGCGCGAATTCCTGGCCGGCATCGTGGGTGCGGTGCTGGTCATCCCGCAGGCCATCACGTTCGCCTACCTAGTCGGGCTGCCGCCGGAGACCGGGCTCTATTGCGCGGTGTTCGTGGGCTTCCTCGCGAGCCTGTTCGGCAATTCGCCGATGGTCGGCGGGCCGAACACGGCGGTGTCGATCCTGTTGAGTCTCACGGTGATGCAGTTCGCAGGGCGCGGCAGCCCGATCTACACCGAATTCGTGCTGGTGCTGAGCCTCATGGTCGGGTTGATCCAGCTCGCGATCTGGCTGTTGCGCGGGGCCGAGGTCTTCCGCTATTTCAGTCCGGCCGCGATCATCGGCATCAAGACCGGCGTCGGTGTGCTGCTCATCACATCGGCGCTCGAAGGTGCGCTGGGTCTCTCGCCGCTGTCCACTCAGTTCTTCTACGAGAAGTTCTATCTCGCCGCGGTGTCGTGGGGCGAGCTGGTCAATCCCTACTCGGTCACGATCGCCGTCGTCACCATCGTGAGCGGACTCGCATTGAAGCGGGTCTGGCCGCGGACCTACATCGTCGCTGCCGTGGTCGCGGGGAGCGTCGTCGGTGGGGCGATCTATCTGGTGCAAGGGCCCGTCGGTTCGCAACTGGAACTGCTCGGGCACGTGACTTTCCGTCTGCTGCCTTTCAACGTGCCGCGCTTCACGCCGCAGCACTGGCTGTTCATGGAAGCGGTCGTGCCCAGCGCCATCGCGATCGCCGTGCTGGGTCTCGCGCAGTCGCTGGTGATCGCGCGCGACCTGAAGGCCCGCGTAGTCAACAACGTCGATCTAGAGAAGGAGGTGTTGGCCCAGGGCATCTCGAACACGTTGAGCCCGTTCTTCTCCACGTTCGCAGGTTCCGGCAGCTTCAATCGCACCAGCGTGGCGGTGGAGATGGGGGCGCGCACACCTCTGGCCGGCATCATCGCCGCGGCGGCGGTGGCGGTGTTCGCGCTCGTGCTCGGGCCGCTGCTCACTCACCTGCCGATGCCGGCCATCGCCGGTGTGCTGGTGCTGGTCGGCATCGGCATGATCCAGGGCGAAGAGGTGCGCCTCGTTTTGCGCGGCCGCGTGGATGGTGCGGTGTTCCTCGTCACTTTATTCACGGTGACTTTCCTGGGATTGGATGTCGGCATCCTGGTGGCCGTGATCGCGTCGGCCATTTTTCTGCTTGCCGGCATGTCGAAGGTGGACATTGCCGTTTCGCACGAGGGCGA